>PDZV01000044.1 GCA_002753135.1 Magnetococcales bacterium WMHbinv6
CAATCCATTCATAAATGCAGCTGCGGTGAAATCCCAAAGCCTTGATGACCGTTTCCGGCGACTCTCCGGCCTCAACCCGCCGAACAGCTCGGATACGGATTTCTTCCAGGGTTTTGTGTGTGAGTTTGCGTCCGTCGGTTGAGTTTGTGTCCATGAGGAGCATGATAGCATATGTCGGCTATCCAATGCACGGATTAGTATTTATTTTCAAATGCGATTGCCCTGCACGAATTGTTATTTGCGCTAACAAGTTCGGCAGGCTCACCAGCACCTGTTAATACTGGACATTGGCGGGCAAAGCGGATAGCCTGCCGCAGTTTGTTGCAACTTTCCTCGCCATGGGAATGTGCCGATGAGAATCGACAAGAGCTTTCTGGAAAAATCGCTGATCCTGACGGGCGAACTGTTTGATGCCACGCCACAGTGCCGTTCGCTGCTGGGCGAAGAGCGATTTGTTACCGAATTTTTGCCGCAATTGGAGCAGATTCGCACCAATCTGGCGCAGGGTCCCAATCCGGATCTGCTCGTCCCTCTGCTGGGAGCCCTGGAGTGGGGGTTTCACAGTCCGCTGCAGGCCACATTGGAAACCATCATCTATGCCAACCGCTTCGACTGGCGTTTTATCACCGGACGTCGCCGCCCCTTCAAGAGCCTTGCACCGGGAGCCGAAGTGCCCGCTACCGTCCTGCAACTTTGGCAACAGACGCAACAAAAGGCCGCTCAGGCCTTGGCGGTCTATACAACCGCCTGAGGACGGTGGCCATTCCGCTGCCAAAAACCATTTGGCAACCCTTGTTTACATCCAGCTGCCATACTACACTTGCTCTTTGGTTGACATGGTGTGTTGGCTCTTTTTGCTCCTTTCTTCACTCTTGTTGCGGCTCCAATGATGCGTTCAACCCGGTTGCTTATGTTTACCTTGCTTGGCATCGGCCTGCCGGTTGCGGCCCATGCCTTGACCATGGGTGAGTTGCGGATCATCAGCCCTGGCGGACTTCCCTTTCAGGCCAATGCAGAATTGCTGCTGGAAAAAGATGAAGAGATTCGTTCTCTGAGTATCGGCTCTGTGGGTGATTATGCTTTGGTAAAAATTCCCCGACCGGAATTGGCTGATCAGCTTACGGTACGCATCAAGCAGCAAGGGGATAAAACGTTGGTCTCATTGCAGGGCAGTCGACCGTTGCAGGGTGGAGATGGTGTGATTCTGTTGCACATCGCTTCCAATCAACGCACCTATTTGCCTTTTTTTCGCCTGCCTGGCCGCAAGGAGGCGGTGACAGCCAGCAAAACGCCGCCCCCCCGTACAACGGGCTCCGTACCAGCCGCCAAACAGAGCAAAAGCGCAACGGACACACAACCAGAAGCACCGTTATCCACACCCTCCGATCAACAGTATGGACCAGTGCGGCGGGGTGAAACCCTGTTCAGCATTGCCCGAGTCATCGCCCAGCATACCGGTCTGCATCCATTGCAGGTGGAGACGGCCATCTGGCGAGCCAATCCGCAACAATTTACCCTGCAAAACATGAACGGGTTGAAAAGCGGCGTCATGCTGCGCATTCCCAATCCGACCGAAATGGCCAAAATCAACGCCAATGAGGCTCGAACCATCCGACATGATCACGTCGCCGACTGGAAAAAACCGATCGCTCAACGTCGCATGTTACCGTTTGCCCCCCTGCCCCCTCCCGATTCTGCCTTGCAAACCGCGCAAACAGAACGTGCGCCCGCTTCTCAGCGTTTGATCGACAACACCCGCCGCGAGAAAGCACCCTCTGCTGGCAGCGGTCCTCTGGCACAAATTACCCAGCAGTTGCGCGCGATTCAAACCCTGTTGGAAAAAAATCAAAACCAATTGGAAATGCTGACACAACGGGTCTCCGCCTTGGAAGGCAATCAGGATATGTTCAAAAAAATCGAACGGCGTCTCTCGGTGTTGGAAGAGCGGATGCGCTGATCGGAACGACTATTCACAATCCGCATAAAACGATTCAAACTCCTGCTCATGAAAAATCGGATCGACCGACTGCTGCCAGCGTTCGTGATAGGCCTGCAGCAGTCGTTCTGCTGGGGTGATGCCGCTCTCTGCCACCTGCAACAGCGGTTTCAGGTAGATCGATTCATCGCAGCCTTTGCTGTTGCGTTGCTGCTGTCGTTGCAAACCATCCTGCGCCAGGGTCAGCACCTGTTCGGCCAGGTTGCGCAGGGTACCACCCCCCGGAACGGGTGTTTGCAAGGCAGAACGGGGCACCTGTTGATGCATCTGTTGCCGCTCAGCCAACGACCAGTGACCCACCAACTCCCAAGCCGCCGCCAGGGCATCGGCATCATAGAGCAACCCTTTCCAGAAAGCGGGAAGGGCGCACAAGGTTGCCGAGTTGCCGGCATCAGCACCACGCAGTTCCAGATAGCGTTTCAAACGGACATCCGGAAATAATGTGGAAAGATGGGTCTCCCAATCTGCCAAAGTCGGATACTCGCCGGGCAATTGCGGCAAACGACCCTCGAGAAAAGCCCGAAACGGTATGCCGCCTGCTGCCTGATAGTGACCATGGCGATAAAGAAAAAGCATCGGCACATCCAGCGCATATTCCACATAACGGGCAAAACCAAACTCCGACTCAAAGACAAACGGCAACCAGCCACAACGATCAGGATCGGTATAGCGCCAAATCTCCGAGCGATAAGAAAGAAAACCATTCGGTTTTCCGTCCAGAAAAGGAGAGTTGGCAAACAGTGCGGTGGCCAGTGGCTGCAACGCCAGGGCCACACGAAATTTGTTGACCATGTCCGCTTCGTTGGCATAATCCAGATTGGCCTGCACAGTGGCTGTGCGGGTCATCATGTCCAGACTGAGCGCCCCTTTGCCCGGCAAATAGTCGCGCATCTCCCGATAACGCCCCTTTGGCATCCAGGGTATGGCGGCAAAAGGCCATTTCGGTTGCACGCCCACACCTAAAAAAGCAATCTCCATCCGGGCGCACAATTCGCCCAGTTGATGCAAATGTTCGTTGATTTCATTCTGGGTATCGTGAATGGTACGCAAAGGGGCACCGGAAAGTTCCACTTGACCACCCGGTTCCAGGGTGATGCTTGCCTTGTTGGCACCGAAACTGCTCTCTTTGATCAAGGCAACCGGTTCCCCTTGTTCGTTGATCGCCTGCCAGGCAAAATTGTCCATCATCCCTTGCAACAGGGCACGAATGCCCGCCGGACCATCATAGCCCAAGGGAGCCAGGCTCTTTTTATGAAAACCGAATTTTTCATGCTCGGTGCCGACGCGCCAGCGCTCCGCCGGTTTACAGCCGGAGGCCACCCATTCAATCAGGGGCTCACGGGTGGTAACCACAATTTGGGCAAGGTTTTGATCAGCCATGGAGGAAACCGGAATGCAACATCCTGTTGATAAGAGTGATCGCCCACGTTTACAGGGTAACGATCCAGACCAGAGGCAATGGCAAGAGGTACCACCCGCCCTGCAACCTTTGCTCTCTGCAGATTTTAGAGCAATCCGGTGCCAGAAAGGTTCCGTCACGGCACTCTATTGGCAGCCGCCGTCTGACCCGCTACCGGAGGTTGATCCCGGCTTGTTGCAGGCTGTGCGGGCATGGCTGGCCGACTATTTTCGGGGTCATTTCCGCCCGGTCCCCGTAGCACTGTTTTGGCCAGGCACCCCTTTTCAGCAACGTGTCGCTGCCTTATTGGCAACGATACCCCCCGGCAAAACCGTGCGCTACGGCGAATTGGCACAGCGCCTGGAAAGCGCACCACGGGCCGTTGGCCAGGCTGTGGCAGCCAACCCTTTGCCGTTACTCTTACCGTGCCACCGCGTCGTTGGCGCAACCGGTTTGGGAGGGTTCAGCGCTCCAGGAGGGATTGCCAGTAAACAGTGGTTGCTGGATTGGGAGAGGCAACAGGGCAACAAATAAGCGCCGCCCACAGGATGTTGGTTGCCGAGCGGACCGGCATGCCCCAGCTTGCCGATCCGCTCAAAGCAAACCAGCCTGTTATGCCGTCATACCGTACTTGCGTTTGAAGCGCTCGATCCGTCCCGCTGTATCGACCAGCTTATGTTTGCCGGTATAAAAAGGATGACAGGAAGAACAAACACCAACAATCAAATCTTTGCCCGTCGAGCGGGTGGTGATGACCGTGTTGCAACCGGTGCAGCTGTAGGTGACTTCGTGATAGTCAGGATGGATGTCCGCTTTCATGGTAATCGATTCCTAATGTGAGTCAGTTGTTCATGCTGGCGAAAAATTCAGCATTATTCTTTGTTGCTTTAACTTTGTCCAGGAGAAACCCCATCGAGTCCTGTGGTCCCATGGGCAACAACACCCGGCGCAATAACCAGAGTTTATTCAACTCATCCCGATCGATCAATAATTGTTCTTTACGGGTTCCGGATTTGGCAATGTCGATCGCAGGAAAAATCCGTTTTTCCACAAGTTTACGATCCAAGTGTAACTCCATGTTACCGGTTCCCTTAAACTCTTCAAAGATGACTTCATCCATCCGGGAGCCGGTTTCAACCAGCGCGGTGGCAATAATGGTGAGAGAACCTCCCTCCTCAATATTGCGCGCCGCACCAAAAAAACGTTTGGGACGTTGCAAGGCGTTGGCATCGATACCACCGGACAACACCTTGCCGGAAGGGGGGGCGACCGTGTTATAGGCACGCGCCAAACGGGTGATGGAATCGAGCAGAATGACCACATCTTTTTTATGTTCCACCAGCCGTTTGGCCTTTTCCAGGACCATCTCTGCCACTTGCACGTGACGGGTAGGCGGCTCGTCAAAGGTGGAGGAGATCACTTCGCCCCGTACCGAACGCTGCATGTCGGTAACCTCTTCGGGCCGTTCATCGATCAACAACACCTGCAGGATCACTTCCGGATGGTTGGTGGCGATAGAGTGGGCGATGCTTTGCATCAGCATGGTTTTACCGGTACGCGGCTGGGCGACGATCAAACCCCGTTGTCCTTTGCCGATCGGACAGACCAGATCGATCACCCGGGTACCCATATCCTCTTCAGGACAATTTTCCACTTCCATGACCAACCGTTCATCGGGATAGAGCGGTGTCAGGTTGTCGAACAGAATTTTATCGCGGGTTTTGAACGGCTCTTCAAAGTTGATTTTTTCTACCCGCAGCAGGGCAAAATAGCGTTCGTTCTCTTTGGGGGCGCGGATTTGACCGTCGATCACATCGCCGGTACGCAAGGCAAAACGGCGAATCTGCGAAGGCGAGACATAGATATCATCCGGACCGGGCAGATAGTTCATATCGGGTGCCCGCAGGAAACCAAAGCCGTCCGGCAACACCTCCAGTACCCCTTCGCCATAGATTTGGCCGTTATTGGTACTCTCTGCCTTCAGCAAGGCATAGATCAAATCCTGGCGGCGCATGCCATTGATGCCCTCGATTTTCTTTTCAACGGCCAGGGCGGTTAAGGCAGAAACGCTTTCTGATTTCAGGTCTTTAAGGTTCATGGGGCATTCGATCAAATGCTGTGGGTTGAACAACAGCGGCAGACGGTCGTCTCGCACAAGGCCAAAAGATATCTGCCTGCCACAAAAACGCAGGGACAGCAAACCGGGTACAAAGATACTCAGACGAAAGCGAATACCAGCGCTAGCAAAACGCCGGCAATCATAGGATCAAGTCGTCGGAACGTTATTGTATGACTGGGGAAAGGGAGTCAGCTTGTTCGCAATACCCGAAATTGTACTCTGGCATCAGACAGACTAATCAAACAGCGACGTTCGCAGCCGGCTCGGCAGGAAGCCTTCAACCGGGGAGTCACACCAACCACTGGCGAGGTTAAACGCCCTCTCTGCAAATGTCAATCAATTTTTTCATCCCCTGCCACTGCTGCCGGATGTTCCGGCCAAGCCGTCGGCCAGACAGCGGACAAGCTGCGCGCAGCCTCTTGCCGAAGCTGCTCCCAGAGTTGAATCAATTGGCTTTCGGTCTCCTGCCAGTTGCCTCGATTATCGATGCTATGCCAGGCGCGACGCTGCTTTTCCTCTTCCGGCAACTGCTGGGCAATCACTGCCTGTTGCACCTCTGTGGACATGGTGCTGCGCTGACGCAACCGCTCCCATTGCTGGGCACCGCATATCACGGCAATGGTCCGATCGAAACGAAATGCAATGGCAGCTTCAAACAGAAGTGGCACCTCTGCCACCACCAGCGCACTTTGTCCGGCAGGGGTCTGTTGTTGCCACTGCTGCAATTGCTCTGCCTGGCGCTGATAGATGCGGGGATGAACGACAGCCTCCAGCGCATGGCGAGCCTCGGCATCGGCAAAAACAATTTCACCCAGACGGCGACGATCGATGGGTGCCGGGTGAGCTGCCGGTTGCAGCACGCTTGTACCAAACCGTTCCACCACCGCCTGCCAACCCGGTGTACCGGGTTGCAACACCTGGCGGGCATCCTGGTCTGCATCCAGCAGATGGGCTCCCTGCGCAGCCAACCAACGACTGACCCGACTTTTACCACACCCCAGGGAACCGGTTACCGCCACCAGAAACAGTCGACCACCGCCCGCAGCGGTCAGGAGAGATACCATCGGTAAATCTCCGTTCCGTACAGCAGGTACAACCATGCCCCGCTGACCAGATAAGGACCAAACGGAATGGGCAAGGAGCGGTCACGACCAGAGAGCAATATCCAGCCGATGCCCACGACAGAACCAAGAACCCCGGCCAAAAACAGAGTCAATGGCAGGCTTTGCCAACCCAGCCAGGCACCGATCATGGCAAACAGTTTCATATCTCCCATGCCCATGCCCACTTTGCCGGTGATTTTTTCAAAGAGCCAGGCAAAAAACCACAACCCCCCTCCGCCACTGATCGCGCCGATCACCGAGGCTTCCAGGGTTGCCAACGGCGCACTGCTCCAAGGCGAAGCCGCCCAGGCAATACCGCAAACGATACCCGGCAACGTGATCACATCGGGTAAAATGTAGTGATAAAAATCAATAACCATCAAGACCAAAAAGGCAAAACCAAGCAAAGCCAACATCAAGGCACTCCAGGTCATACCAAAACGCCAGCCGACGTGCAGGGCCAACAGACCGCTCAACAGTTCAATCAAGGGATAGAGCGGAGCAATCGGCTGCTGACAATAGCGACAACGGCCACGCAACCACAGCCAGCTCAGCAGCGGAACATTATCGTACCAAAGCACCGCCTGTTGACACTGAGGACAACGGGAACGGGGTCGGATCAGGCTCATCTCTCGTGGCAGGCGATAGATGCAGACATTGAGAAAACTGCCAATCACGGTGCCGTAGACAAAAAGAAGGGTGGCATATTCCCACGACATAGCAGCTCCTGGATCAAAAGCGGTCAGCGTCGGGCAAAAACAGCGCGTCGTTCATCCTGATGGATCAGTCGCATCGGCAATCCCTGCTTATGCCAGTTCTGCCATTGGTCATTGCCAAACAGAACCACGGCCTGTTCCTCTTCCAACCAGCGCTTTTTAAACGCCTCTTCGCTGGCAATCCACAACTCAGGCTGTTGTCGAATACCGAAGTCCATTTCACCGCGATAGCGTACCAGGTGAATTTTTTGATTCAGGTAATAGGGCAAGGATTGGAAATAGCAATCCACGCAGTAAACCGGCAGTTTTTCTTCTCCCATGGCCATGATGGCACGGGCGGCATTGTAGCTGGATTTACTGGGAGAAAACACATCGGCACCCCAGGCAATAAATTGAAAAGCCAGCAGATTACCCAATACCACCAAAGCCATCGCCAGATGGCCACGGCAGCGCAACCAGAGAGAGCCCATCACCGCTATCGCCAGCACTGTTCCCGAGGCCAACAACCAGGGTTTGGCCTGCCACACCATCGCTTCGGGGTGGCGGCTATTCGCAAACAGATCGGCATTCATCCCGGCCAGAAACAACAAAGATGACAAAATAGCCATGATACGGGTCTCCCAGCCCACCTCCGGCAAGGATGTGCGCATAGCCAGCTGGCGTCCCAGCAGAATGGCAATCGTCGGAAAGATTGGCAGGATATACGGAATCAGTTTTGATTGCGAAATGCTGAAAAAGAACAGAATAAAAACGCTATAAACCCACAGCAGACGCACAGCATCGAACTGACCGTCTCCTTTGCGCCAGGGAAAACCCGGCTTGAGCAGTACGGCGAAAACACGATGGGTCCAGGGTACGCTACCCAGAATCAGGATACCGATAAAATAATACCAGGGCCCCACCCGACTGTGAACCGTACTGGTATAGCGCTCAAAATGTTCATGAATAAAGAAAAAGCGGGCGAATTCCGGATTGGCCTGGTTGACAGCCCATACCCAGGGCACGGTCAGCAGTAAAAAAAGCAGCAGCCCCCAGCCTAACGAGAGATGACGCCATAATTGCCAATCCCGTTGCCACAATGAGTAGAAAAGCAGAGATGCTGCCGGCAACACCAGGCCGATCAACCCTTTGCTCATACATGCACCCGCCAGGGCTGCCCAGCCAAACAGCATATACGCACGACAACGTCCTGGATCGCGGTTGCGCTGCGACTGACCGATCACCAACGCCCCGATGCCCAAGGCGAGAAAGACGGAAAGCCCCATATCCAGGGTGTTGAAGTGGCCCATGGCGATATACAGCAACATACTGGCCAGACTCAAACCGGCATACCATCCGGCTGCCGCACCGAATTGTGAGCTGCCGACCCGAATCACCCAGAGAATGCCGATAAAACCCATCAGGGCACACCACAAACGGGAGGTGGCGGTACTGCTGCCGAAAAGATGATAAAAACTGGCGGTTGCCCAATATTGCAGAGGAGGTTTTTCAAAATATTTAAAACCGTTCAGCCGGGGCGTCAACCAATCCCCACTGACCATCATTTCGCGAGGAATTTCTGCGTAACGCCCTTCATCCGGCTCATTGAGATCGCGATAACCCAACAGAGCAAACCAAATGAGTGTCAGCACCAGCAAAAGAAGCATGCTCCAGGAAGGGGGTGAAGCCGCAGCACCCGTTACCGGAGAAGAGAGCGATGCGGTATCAGACATCAGGAAGCCGCCATTTTTTCAAGGCAGTGCTGATTTTTCCGACATGGCAGTGGCATGTTTGATCGTCCCGAGGTGGTACCCCCGCATGTTGCAAGCGACACAGATCGGTATGATCACCCAAGCCATGAGGCACGGCCAGAAGAACTTGATACAGTTCATGGGCAATTTGTTCTGCCCGTTCAGCACGGGCGATTGCTTGAGCCAGTTCGTTCATGGCAGTTGCTCCAATAAAGCGTCAATCACCCGATCCTGTTCCTCGGTGGTCAGGAAGGGGTGCATCGGTAAAGAAAGAACTTCTTGGGCAGCCTGAGTGGCATGGGGAAAGGCAGAAGAAGCATAACCAAGATCAGCAAAAACCGCCTGCTGGTGCAACGGTGCCGGATAATGCACCGCCGTTGGAATCCCCTGAGCTGCCAGCGCTTTTTGCACAGCATCCCGATTGGCCAGGCGAATGGTGAACTGGGCAAACACACTTTGTGTATCTGGCAACAGCACCGGTAAACGAACTCGCCCCTCCAGGCGCTGCATGTAGTAGCTGGCAACCCGTTGTCGAGCGGTGATTTCCGCCTCGAAATGGGGCAGTTTGGCCAGGAGAATGGCCGCCTGCAAGGTATCCAGACGCCCATTGATGCCCAACACGGCATGCTGATAACGGGCAACCTGGCCATGTTCACGAATCACGCGCAACCGTTCGGCCACGGCGGCATCCTGCGTGAAAGCCATACCACCGTCACCACAGCAACCAAGGGGTTTGGCAGGAAAAAAGGAGGTGGCTGCCGCATCGCTCACACCACAGGAACGACGCCCCCGATAGGTGGCCCCAAACGATTGGCAACCATCTTCCACACACCATAAACCATGCTGTTCGGCGATCCGATGCAGACGGGCAAAATCGGCACATTGGCCATAGAGACTGACCGGCAGCAAGGCCCGTGTGCGCGGAGTAATCGCTTCGGCCACACCATCGGGATCCAGATTCAGGGTATCGGGATCGACATCGACAAAGACCGGTTTGGCACCCACCAGGCGGATCACCTCTGCCGTGGCAATAAAAGTGAACGGGGTGGTGATCACTTCATCGCCGGGTCCAATGTTGCGGGCCATCAACAGGGCCAACAAGGCATCGGTGCCCGAGGAAAAACCCACCGCATGGGCCACACCGACAAAGTGGGCCAGTGCTTGTTCCAGGCGTGCCACTTGTGGGCCGTTGATAAACTGGGCAGAGTGCATCACCTCCTGTACAGCTGCATCCATTTCCGCCCGATAGGCATGATATTGGGCCTTGAGATCGATAAACTGCATACTTCAGGCTCCCTGGTCAGAGGTCGATTCGCGATTATTCCACTGGAAACAGTGTTTCATTGGCCAACAATTGTTCGATGGTTTCCCGTTGTCTGACCACGGCAAACTGCTTGCCGCGCACCATCACCTCTGCCACACGAGGCCGGGTGTTATAGTTGCTGCTCATGGTAAAACCGTATGCTCCCGCAGAACGCACCGCCAGCAAATCCCCTTCCTGGAAAGGAGGCAGCAATCGATCATGGGCAAAAAAGTCACCTGATTCACAAATGGGACCGACCACATCTGCCATCCGCTCTTCCTGTCCGAAACGGCGTTCCACCGGCAGCAGTGTGTGATAGGCGCTGTAGAGTGCAGGACGGATCAAATCGTTCATTCCGGCATCCAGAATAATGAACAGTTTTTCTTCACCCTGTTTGATATATTCAACCCGGGCAACCAGCACACCGGCATTGCCGGCAATCACCCGCCCTGGCTCCAAAATCAGCGTACCCTGCCGTTTGGCGAAAGCGCTCTGTGCCAGTTCTGCCAGCAGGGCTCCGGCATAAAGACCCGGATGGGGTGGCAATCTGCCCTCTTCGTAAGGAATGCCCAAACCACCGCCCAAATCCAGATAGCGCAACAGGATGCCCTCTTTTTCCAGGGAGTCCAGCAACAGCAAAACCCGACGCAGGGCATCGACAAACGGATCCAGGGCAGTCAACTGGGAACCAATGTGACAATCGAGGCCCAATATTTCCAGATGCGGCATGCGCGCCGCTTCCCGATAGAGCGCCAGGGCTTGCTGATAGGGAATACCGAACTTGTTGCGGCGCAGACCAGTAGAGATGTGGGGATGCGTTTGCGGATCGACATCGGGATTGATGCGCAAGGCCACAGGTGCCTTGCGCCCCATCTGGCCAGCCAGTTGGTTGATGCGGCGCAACTCAGCCAGGGATTCGACATTGAACAGACGGATACCGTAGCGCAGGGCTGCCTCAATCTCGGCACTGCTCTTACCGACCCCGGAAAAGACAATCCGTTCGCCCGGACAGCCGACCCGTTGCACCCGAGCCAATTCGCCCCCGGAGACTATATCAAAACCGGCCCCCTGACGGTACAGGGCATCCAGCACCGCCAGATTGCTGTTGGCCTTGACGGAATAACAGATCAGATGGGGAAAGGCAGCAAACGCCTGTGCAAAAACGTGATAGTGATGGCAGAGCGTCTGTTCGGAATAGCAATAGAAGGGCGTGCCCACTTCGTGAGCGATGCGCTCCAGGGGAACCTGTTCGCAATACAGGCGATTTTCCCGGTAACTAAAATAATCCATACGGCAATCCTGTTACGGCTCTGGCGCAAAACCAATGATCACGTTGGCCATCACTCTCCCTGCGGAAGAAACAGAGGCCATTTTTCTTCTTTGACAGGAGGCTGACCAGGTAAATTCAGGCCATCTCTGCCTTTATAGCCACAACTCATCAGCAGCCCGACCAAAAGCAGCGCCACGACAAAACGGAACCTTACCGGCATGATCAGACTCCTGACAAGGGGCCAAACACACAATTACAACTGTTGAATTTCTTGCAACAGCTCATCGCAGGGACGCAGATGCATTTCCGACATGGGATAGAGCATCTGTTCTTCTTTGACGTTGTGTTGCTGCATGACAAACAGCAAGGTTTCTCCGGCTTTGAGCATCAAATCGGCATCGGCTGTTTCGGCAGCTTGCAGCATTTGTCGCATCAGGCCACGCATTTGTTCATGTTCGGAACGCATGACCATGGTCGGACCCTGACGCATACCGGTTCTGTTTTCAAAGGCGGGAAAAAGTCCGCTCTCTTCCATGCGGAAATGGTGGGTCATGGCAGCGAGAAATTGTTGACACACGGCGGCCATCCGGGCGGTATCACCGGCATTGGCAGCATTTTCTGTTTCCGCGTAGAGGGTATCACAATGGTGGTGATCGCGGGTAAAAAAGGCGGGAATGGTTTGTGGACCCTCCTTGTCCAGACGCGCCAGCAAGGCGACCCATTGATCCGGCCCCTCACTCAAAGGACGCCAATCATAACGCCCCCAACGTTGTTCCTGCAAACCAGGCAACAGCCCATCCCATTGCGCACCCGTTTGCACGGTCAATGCCTGACCACTGGCCAATCCATCCAAAGCCGTCAACAGTTGCGCCAACCGCTGATCGGCAGGTAAAGCGGTTAAATCCAATTGTGCCACAACAGACATGGAGTCTCTCTCTTGGTTACGGGTTAACAGGTCTTTATCGTGACCCAGAAACCGCGCATTCTAGCAAGAACCTCAGCCTGCTGCCAGGAACATCTTCTTTCACTGAATAAACGACCAGGCAGGGAGAGGGCGTGTCATCTGCTCCGTTGGGCAGCGACAGGTGGTCAAGGGGGGGCAAACCAGTTGAGCGGACCCAACATTTCGGTTGGACGCGACATTTGCCAAACATTGTAATTCAAATGAGAAACCGATTGGGTCAAGTTGGCAAAACGGCCCGCCATCTGGGCGGTATCTGCGTAAATCATACCGATCTGTTGATCCATTCGTCCCATATCATTCTTCATGCCGAACACCGACTTCTGCATGCCTTGCACGCTGTGGTTCATGTTTTTCATGTTATCGGCAATGCTGGGCATGCCCTGCACATGGTTGCCCATGGAAACCACCGCTTTGGTTATCGCGTTCATATCCTCTGACATGCCTCCGAAGCGGGTATACATGGTATTCAAACTGCCGATCATATCCACCATGGTCGCAGTCAACTGGACAACCTGGAAAAAGACATAGGCAAACGCCACCGCCAAAATGGCAATGGCACCTCGGATGATCCGGTTGGTGCGTTGCCCGATTTTTTCGGCAGACACGTCGATGCGTTGCATATCGGAACGAAATTCACCCAGTGCAGCACTGACCATCTGTATCGTCTGTTCAAGATGATGCTGACTGGCCTGTTCCTCTTCTTTTTCGGCAAGAGATTCGTTCTCCTGGCTCATTCAATACTCTCCGATTATTGAAATGGCACCATGTTGTTGAACATTTTCATTGGTCGTGACATGCGGTGAACGTTAAAATCGATGCCACGCACGGTTAAATCCATGCCTTGAAACGTCTTACTCATGGCGTCCACCGAGACGGTAATGCCGCCCAGATTTTCTTCGATCTGATGCACCCGTTTTGCGATCACCTGGATATCGCCGCCGAGGGCGCTGACAGTGCCGTTCATCTGCTCCACCTCACCGACAATGGGCGGCAGACTGGCCATGTAGGTATCCATCCGTTCGATTACTTGACGCATCTGCGCCATATCTTTTGCCATGCTGGTGAACTGGGTGTTCATGGTATCCATCACCCCAATCATGAACTCCAGCTTGGAACTGACCAGAGCCAGCAGCAACAGAAAGACAACAGCCACCACCGCCAAACTGATCATGCCGGTACGCAGGACGGTGGTTACCCGGATGGCCACCCGCAGATTCAAGCTGCCGCGCAGCCGCATGGCCTCTCTGAAATCGATCACCGCCTGCCTGAGCATGGCATGATGCTGTGGTGACAGGGATCCTGTCATCGGGGGCTCCGAATCCGTCGTCATGGGTTATCCTTTGCGCGTTTGCCAATCCATGAGAGAGAAATAGAGAATCGGAATGATCCATAAGGTCAGCATCGTTGAAATCACGATACCAAAGATCAACGCAATGGCCAAACCACTGAAGATGGGATCATCAAGAATAAAAAAAGCACCCAATACGGCAGCCAAGCCTGTCAGCAGGATGGGTTTGGAACGAATGGCACCAGAGAGAATGATGGCCTGGGTCAACGGCTTGCCCGCAGCCAGCGTTTCATTGATAAAATCGACCAAAAGGATCGAATTACGCACAATAATGCCGGCCAGGGCAATCATGCCGATCATTGAGGTAGCGGTAAACTGAGCCCCCAGAATGGCATGACCAGGCATGACACCGATAACCGTCAAGGGAATGGGTGCCATGATCACCAGTGGTACCAGATAAGAACGGAATTGCGCCACAACCAGCAGATAGATCATCAACAGGCCGACACTGTAGGCAATGCCCATATCGCGAAAGGTCTCATAGGTAATCTGCCACTCGCCATCCCATTTGACTGTATAATCGTACTGGGTGGTCGGCGGGTTGATCAGATACTGCTCGAGCCATTGCCCCGTCACACTCTTTACCGTGGCCAGTTGTGCATAAAGCGCGGCCATCCCATAGAGCGGACTGTCCAATTTGCCGGCCATATCCCCGGTTACGTAGACAACCCGTGCCAGATCTTTGTGATAAATTGCATAATCGATCCCGTCGCTTTTGACGGTGACAAAATCAGAAAGGGGAAGCAGGCCGTTACTGCCGACCACCTTCAAGGCCAACAGGGTTTGCAGAGTGGCTTTATCGCCTGGAGCAAATTCGGCGCGGATTGGTGTTGCGTATTTGTCGGTACCGGTATGCACATAAGAGAGATCCTGACCATGCAGAACCGTATGGATCAATTGTACAACAGCCGCCTGCGATACGCCCAAGCGTGCGATTCGTTGCCGATCGATCTGCAGGATATATCTTTCCGTATCGTGTTCAACGCTGGTATCCACATCGACAATATCCGGCGTCTGGTTGAAGAGAGCTTCAATCCGGCGTGCCAATTGACGCTGCCCTGCCAGTTCAGGACCATAGACTTCGACAGCCAGCGGTGATTGGACGGGCGGTCCGGGTGGTACTTCGACCACCTTGATATTGGCGCCCAACGGTTTGGCAATGGCTTGCAATGGCGCACGCAGATCGAGCGCAAGCTGATGACTTTTGCGTTCACGAAACTGTTTATCGACGATGTTGACCTGAATATCTCCGACATGACTGCCACGACGCAGATAATATTGCCGCACCAAACCGTTGAAACCCGGCGGCGAAGAGATGCCGGCATAGGCTTGATAATTGGTTACTTCCGGCACCTGCGACAGATAATCGGTCAAGGCTGTCATGACCTTGGCCGTCTGCTGCAGTGTGGATTGTTGCGGCATGTCAACCACAATCTGGAATTCCGATTTGTTATCGAATGGCAACATCTTGAGGATAACCAGTCGCTCGGAAACCAGCAGCAGGGAGCCGCCAATCAGGGCAAAAATGATACACGCCAGCAAAAAGCGATTGAATCGTACCCGTTTGCTGTTCAGAAACGGCAGATAGATGCGGGAAAAAAACCGCAACAAACCAGGGGAAACATCTGGCTCCCCATGTAGATCCGCATTCGGTTGCGTCGGCTCGTGGGCACTGTTCGGGAGCGAATAGCCGGAGTGGCTGTCGCTCTGCACTGCCTGATGTTGCCGCTCATAACGACGACGCAGCCCCTGGTATGCCAACCAGGGTGTAATGACAAAGGCCACGCATAAAGACAACATCATGCCAATACTGGCATTGATGGGAATCGGACTCATGTACGGCCCCATCAAACCGGTCACAAAGGTCATCGGTAACAGTGCGGAGATCACCGTAAAAGTGGCCAGAATGGTCGGTCCGCCAATTTCATGTACCGCCAGCGGGATGATTTCCAACAACGGTTTGTTGCTGCCGTGCATACGCCGGTGAATGTTTTCCACAACAACAATTGCGTCATCGACCAGAATACCGATGGAAAAGATCAAGGCAAACAAGGAGACCCGATTCAAGGTAAAACCCCAGGCCCAGTTGGCAAACAAGGTCAGAGCCAGGGTCAAAAGTACGGCGACACCGACAATCAAAGCCTCTCGCCAACCCATGGTCAGTAGCACCAGCAACACGACAAAAAAGGTGGCAAAGGCCAATTTGCCGATCAGTTTATTGGCTTTGGCAGCGGCGGTGGCACCATAGTCGCGGGTGACCTGGTAATGGACATTGTTCGGGATGATGTAGCCTTTGAGCTGTTCCATGCGTTGAATGACATTGTGGGTAATGACGGCAGCATTGGCACCTGGTTTTTTGGCCACCGCCAAAGTGACCGCCGGCGCATCACGGACCTCCTGCTCTCCATTGATTTTGGCACCGGGACCGGTGCCATACCATACATACGACTCCGGTTGATCCGCTTCCAGGCGCACCTGCGCTACATCCTGCAGATAGACCGGTTGGCCATTGCGCATGGCAATCACAAGATGGGCCACCTCGTCGGCGCTTTGCAAAAATTCACCGACCTGCACTTGCAGTTGACGGTTATCTGCCACCATTTGCCCGGCATGGGCAACCGTATTGAACGATTGCAGGCTGCGCGACAAATCATCGATGGCAATCTGTTGTGCGGCCAATTTTTGCGGATCCAGCAGCACATGCACCACACGATCTGGTGCCCCTACCGTATAGACATCCCGGGTTTGGGGAACCCGTTTCAGTTCCGCCTCCAGGGCATGGGCAACATGGGACAACTCATAGGAACCCCAGCTGGGATCATCACTCCACAAGGTAAAGGTAACGATGGGCACATCGTCAATACCCTTGGGTTTGACCAGCGGACGCATCACCCCCAACTGGCGCGGCAAAAAATCCTCGTTGGAAAAAATGGCGTTATACAGGCGCAAAATGGCACTGTTGCGGTCTTCTCCGACTTCAAACTGCACCGTGATGACGGACATGCCCGGTTGTGATACAGAATAGACATGTTTGATTCCTTCCACTTCGGCCAGCACCTGTTCGGCAGGTGTGGAAACCACCTGTTCCACTTCGGTGGATGAGGCCCCCGGATAGGCAATAAAAATATTGGCAAAAGTCACCGAAATTTGCGGCTCTTCTTCCTGGGGTGTAACCAGGATGGCAAAAAAGCCCAATAAAAAGCCGACCACGCCCAGCAAAGGGGTAATGGCCGAATTCTGAAATTTGCCGGCAATGCGTCCGGCAATGGACATGGTACCGTCGCTGCTCATCACGGGTTTCCTTTGTCAGCGGCCTTGAGCGCCAAACCCGCCTTCAGGGGATCCAAGGCAACCCGTTCACCGGCAGCAACTCCGGCCAGTATCGTCACGCGCCCCTCATCATCCCGATGCCCCAGCAAAATGCGCCGGAATTGCACCCGATCCTGATTGCCAACCACATAAATACCGCTCACCTCACCACGCTGCACCACCGCTGTGAGGGGAATACGCAGTTGTTCTTTTTCCCCCACGAGAAAAGCCACCTTGACCATCATGCCTGGAAACACCCCTTTGATCTCCTCAGGCAGGCCAACGCGCACACCAAAGGTATGGGACACCTTGTCGGCATAGGGAAAGAGGGTCAATTGCGTCGAGAGAACACTTTATTCATCTGGCAGGATCACACGGGCCTGCTTGCGTTGCCTGACAAGCGGTTCCAGCGACTGCGGAATGGTTACCCCGACCCGTAACTCGTCCAGCGACATACCAGAGAAGATCGGTTTACCCGGCGTGGCACTTTCTCCCAATTGCACAAATCTTTCCAGGACATAACCCGAATAGGGGGCACGAATCGTATTGTCGGAGGCCACATCGCTGGCACCTGCCACCTGCGCCTGTGCCGCCCGCAAGCGGGCTTGTGCCGCCAGTTGGGCAGCCACGGCAGCATCCATTTTGGCGCTGGTGACCATTTGTTTATCATAGAGTTGCTTGAGGCGGGTCTGCTCACTGCTGGCCTGTGCCAAGGCCGCCTTGGCCTCTTCAACACCCGCCTGCGCCAACGACAGATTGGCCAATCGCTGATCCCCTTTGATGCGCAACAACACCTGGCCCTTACTGACATAATCGTTGACATCAAAGTTGATCTCGACAATCTGCCCGGCAACCTGGGAGGACATGGTCGCCTGCCGGACCGCCTCGACATTGCCTTCAAAAATCATCTCTGTGGGCTGCTTTTCCAGGGCAGTGATTTGCGTGCGCAGTGCCTCCGTTGCAGAAGCTGTCGTGCCTTGCGCTGCGTAGAGCCTCTCCGACCCCAGGGCACATAGCAGTACGGCAACTGTCAACAGCAAGCGACCCGTGGGCAGACGACAGCAGGGTAGGCGATGACAACAGGGCTGAGTAATCATTGCATGAGCCATTCGTTAATGTTGGAAAGATCTTGAACAGTCAGTTGTCCGGCGGTGAATTTCAAGCGCAGCGCTCCCAGAATGTAGCGATAGCGGGCATCGGCAAGATTGCGCATGGCACGAAAAACATCCCGTTCTGCCGTCAATACATCCAGCATGGTGCGCATACCGGCAGCATAACTTTCACGTGTTGCCTGCAACATGCCGCCGGCAGAAGCCAGTGCCTGGGAAAAAGCCTGAGTCTGGGCGATGCCGGTTTGCACGTCCAAATAGGCATGACGAATAGCGGTTTCCACCTCTTTTCGGTTTTGCTCCAACTCGTGTTCCGCCCCGTCACGACTTTGAATTGCCTGTCGGATCTGGGATTGGGTGGCACCTCCGGAATAAAGTGGCACATTCATCTGCAGCAACACATAATCCGTTTTGGCAGTTGGCACTCCCCCGGTCCAGTAGTTGCTGCCTCTGCTGTCGCTGTAATTGTGTCCTGCCGTGGCATCCAGCGTGGGATAATGACCCGATTTGGCCTTTTCCACCGCCTGCTTTGCCTGTTCCAGCTTGATATGGGCGACCTTGAGGCCAGGATTGTGTTCCAACCCGGCACGAACCCACTGCTCAGCAACGGCAGGTTCCGGGGTAGTCAGAGGAATTTCCTTTTTAAGCGGTTGCAGTTGGATGGGGTTGTGGTGGTCATCCTGGCCGCTAATCTCAATCAGCTCTCGTTTGCGGGCATCGACCGTATTGCGTGCCGCCACCCATTGCGCCGCAGCAAAATCCAATCCTGCTTTTGCCTCTTGCAACTCGGTGATCACCGCCGTGCCAGCCGCCAATGACTCTTTGGCCAACTCCCACTGCCGACGCATGGCCGTCTCCTCGGCAACAGCAACCTGCAACGTCTCTTCAGCAGCCAGCACATTGAAATAACGTTCCGCCACACGCATCAGATGTTCCTGCTGATTCATGATGTAGGCAAGATCAGCCGCCTCGGTATCGGCTTTGGCCATGTCCAAACTGTACTGACGGTCACGATGATAGAGTGGCACCAGAAGTGTCAGCGAAAACCCTTTGCTCTCATAACGGTCATGATCCATCGTGTTTTGCTGATAGCGCCCCTGCTGCGCCGTCAGCGTTGCGGAGGGTAACAAACTCGCCCGGCTTTGTGGCACCAACTCTTGTGCGCTTTGCTTGCGATACAAAGCAGATTTCAGTTTGGAATCGTTTTGCTGCGCGGCGTGGTAGGTTTGTAACAGATCATCCGTGTGTGCCGTTCCCGTCAGCGCCAGGCAGAAAGCAGCAGAACCAAGTACTGATTGCAGAAAACGTTTGCCAGATTTTGACATGGAAGCTCCCGGACCAATGAAATATGCTGTCGCCAGATCATAACCATCACCACGCTGCACTCCTTTTATACACCTGTTTAATTGCAAATTAAATGTGCAAATTTTGAATAATGATATATTATTTTTTTAGAATTGTTTTGCTATAATTGCAAGATCGTTACCACAAAAAGCGGGACAGACCGCTTCTTATGGTTCAATGAAAGGAGAGTTGGGAAAATTTTGCAGAAAAAAACAGGAAAAACCACCAACGCAACCAGTTATCCACGCAAGGTTGCCGCAAACCGTTCGGCCATTCCGGCCACGATCTGATCGGCGATGTTCTGCGCCTCACCGCCAACATCTGTGCCAACCGTTGCTCACAAGGCAAACTGGTTAAATCCAATTACGCCACAACAGACATGGAGTCTCTCTTGGTTACGGGAAACAGGCCTTTATCGCGACCCAGAAGCCGCACATTCTAGCAAGAACCTCAGTCTGAGCCAGGAACATCTTCTGTCTTTGCATCGAGAAGGTTATCTGTAACTATTTGGCATCGTCAAACAACCCTAAACGATCTTGACAGAAACACACTACAATTGATACACATAAAAATAGACTATAAGAATCAATTATGATTGTTTCACGCCATCTTCATGCCAATCATCTTTCTACAACATGCACATCTATACTTGACTTGCCATGGCAGAGAGTTTACATATATATACACCTACAAGATGCCACGCACAGCGTACCCACGGCAAAGTTCTCTGTCATGGACAGGAACAGTGTATCGTCATCGTTACCCCTGAAGGAGAGCAGGCATGGAATGACGCATTTGGTCATGCCCTTCCTGATGCGCAATCAAAAGCATTCAGGATGCTTGAGCGATTAGCAGATGTTAGAACATTTTTCAACACTGAAAAATTTGTCAACGAAGGTGATGGTATATGGGCGATCAAACCAGTCAGCAAGATCCGGATTTATGGCTGGTATTGTACTAAACGCAGGGGTGATTTTGTCATTGGCCACGCCGCGTTCAAAAACCAACAAAAAATGAACCCTGAAGATAGATATAGGGTCCAAAGCATCAGAAACCTTTATGAGTCGAAAGAATACCCACGATGAACAGCGTACCAACAATTGAAGAATGGCTGCAACAGTCTGACGAAAACAGGCGGATGTTCCATCGCGACGGCTTCATTCTTGATGTGACGGAACAAATTTGCGAACGCATGCAAAAACAGGGAACCAGTCGGACAGAACTTGCTGCAAACCTTGGCAAAAGCAAGTCTCAGGTATCCCAACTGTTGAATGGAAGTCGAAATATGACGTTGGCAACCCTGGCGGATATTGCTTATGCCCTCAACCTTAATCTCAAGCTGCAACTGACCAGTATGCAACCTGTGGAAGAAAAATGGGAAAACGTTGACCAATCAAGGCATGATAACAACAACGTTATCCCACTTATCCTTCATCGCCACAACGAGCAACCTGTTTCATACGATGATAGCCTGTTGATCAATCGACAAATAGCACGGGTAGCGGCAGCATGACTGACACTGTTTCTCGTGCCGTAGAGATTGCACAGATTATTAATGTGGTGCTTGACAACAGTTCGGCACGCTATTCTGACCCAGAAGCGGTACATGTGGCTCTGGATTTGGACAAGGTAACGATTCAAACCAAAAAAAGTGTCAGGGACTGTTGGTTTTTGCAATCCGATGAAGAAAATGCTTCACTTTTGCTGTGCATTCGTTTTGATTTTGGTATTCGAATTATGTTAACAAACACCACCGATCAAGCAGAGATAGTGGAAGAACGTGAGTTTGCCAGAATTGAAGCCAGTTTTGTGGGCCAATATTTACTGACTGGTGAACAACCGGCGTCCGAAACAGTGATGGAATTTGCTCGAACTGTTGGCATGTTGAATATTTGGCCGTACTGGCGGGAACATGCCCATGATTTGGCACGCCGCATGGGGTGGTCAAACGTCATTGTCCCGATGTTTAAACTTCGTTTTCGGGATAGTGAATAACTGCATGTACCCGGCTTGTAGAACCGGGTACATGTTTTACCGATCTTTTAACCACGCAAGGTTGCCGCAAACCGTTCGGCCATTCCGACCACGATCTGATCGGCGATGTTCTGCGCCTCCTGGTCGGTCAGGGTGCGATCATCGGCTTGCAGCACGACCCGTACTGCCAAACTTTTGCGGTCGGCTGGCAAATGGGTACCGGTATAGATGTCAAAGAGTTCCACGGTGCGGATCAAGCTGGTATCCACGGTGCGGATGGCGTCCAACAGTTCGATACTGGGCAGATCATGGGCGACAACAAAGGCAAAATCCCGTTCTACAGCCGGAAAACGGCTGCTGGTGGAGGGCACGACCGTCGCGTGCATGGCATGGGTCAGTGCCACCTCTTCCAGTTCAAAGAGCTGAACACTCTGCGCCAGATCCCGTTGACTCTGCATCGTCGGGTGTAACGTACCCAGCCAACCCAGGTGAACATCCTCTGCCGCCAGAATAATGGCTTTGCGTCCCGGATGGAGAAAAGAGGGACCACCGGCTTCAAAACGAATATCTTCCCAACCCAGTTGGCTCAGCAGGGCATGCAGATCCCCTTTCAGATCAAAAAAATCACTTTCCCGATCGGTGGTGTGCCAGCTGCGACCATGTACCGGTCCCGATAACAGACCGGCCAAACGGAAAGATTCCTCCAAATGATTACCGCTGATCGGCAGAAACACACGCCCCAACTCATAGAGCCGCAAGGCAAGATTGCCCCGGCTGATATTGCGCCGACCATTCTCCACCAACCCGGTCACCAGACAGGTGCGCAATACCGCCTGTTCGGCTGAAATCGGATTGAGCAGGGCCGTGCCACGCAGGGTGGGATTGAACTGCTGCTGCAACTCAGCACTGATGAAGGCATAATTGATCGTCTCCAAATAACCACGCCCACCAAGAAAATGGTGTACCGTGGCCAACGTCCGCTGCAAGGGAACCACCTCTGGGGCATTGACCTCCAGGCGCGGCAGGCTGACCTGAACCCGGTCATAGCCATACAGACGGATCACCTCTTCCAACAGATCCTCTTCCCGGCGCAAATCATGGCGATGGCTGGGCGGCTGCCAGGTCATGTGATCCGGGCCGCTCTCCAGCAAGCGACAGCCTAAATGGCTTAACATGCCTGACATGGCCTCCGCTGTCAGCTCTATGCCACCCAACTGATTGATCCGCTGCGGGCGCATGCGTACCGGGACCGGGGGTGACCAGGTGCCAACATCAACCCAGACAATCTCTTCCGCCATACCACCTGCCAGTTGCAGGATCCATTGTGTGGCTCGCTCCATGGCCAGCAACACGGCATCCGGATCAATGCCCCGTTCAAAACGGTAACGCGAATCACTCTGCAAGCCCAGGCGGCGACCGGTACGGGCGGTACGAATCGGCTCAAAATAGGCCGCTTCCAGAAACAGATCCTGCGTCTGGTCGGTCACGCCGCTCTCTTCCCCACCCATGATACCGGCCAAGGCCAGGGCCCGTTGACCATCGGCAATAACGGTCATCTCTCCATCCAGGGTTCGTTGCACACCATCCAGGGTCCGCAGCGTTTCACCGGCGGTAGCGCGACGCACGATGATCGGCAACTGCAAGGCGGCCAGATCAAAGGCATGCAGCGGCTGATTGAGATCGAGCAAAATATAATTGGTAATGTCCACCACATTGTTGATGCTGCGCAGACCGACCGCTTCCAGGCGCTGGCGCAACCAGTCCGGACTGGGCGCAACCTTCACGCCGCGGATAATGCGGCCCGCATAGCGGGGACAACCCTGGCCGTCTTCTATCCGCACCAACGCCGGATCCTCTTTGGCCGCTGGCGTGTTGACCGGCAGCGGTTGCAAAGCTGTTTGCGTTAATGCGGCCAGCTCACGGGCAATGCCGCGAACGCCTAAACAATCGCCCCGATTGGGGGTCAAACTGAATTCAAACAAATAGTCATCCCGCCCGATCACCTCCGCCAAAGGCAAACCGTCTGCCGTCTCAGGCGGTAAAATGAGAATGCCATCGGATGGGCCTTGCAAACCCAATTCAGCACGGGAACACAACATCCCTTCGGAGCGTTGGCCGCGCACCTGACTGATTTTGATCGTCATGCCATTAGCCAGTTGGGCCCCGGCACGGGCAACCGCCACCTTGTCGCCAGTACGATGGTTGGTTGCACCACAAACAATGGTCAGCTTTTCTGTTCCAACCTGCACCTGGCACAACGTTAAGCGGTCGGCGTTGGGATGCGCGGCAACCTCCAACAAAGTGCCGCTATACACCTCTGCCAGACCTTGTCGCAAATCGGTCAAACTTTCCAGCTCCAAACCCGCCAGCGTCAACCGATCACCAACCTCCTGCGCAGTCAGCGAAGTCTCCAAATGTTCCAATAACCAACGGTAGGTCAATTTCATGTCGATGCTTCCCGATTGTCAAAGCAAAAAAAATGAGAGTCTAACGGCAAACCCCCTGCTGAATCCAGGGTGGATTCCGCTGGCGACAGAGATAACAGCATGCCAGCATAATTTTATGCAAATCGCCTGATTTGCAAGAAAGCAACTTCACAGTGACTGAACAAGAGTGCTACACTTTCCCCGTTTGTATTATCACAACTGACCTCTACAGGATACCCTTACCATGTTTCTCGGCAAGTTGCGCACCATCATGTTCAATTTTTTCCTGGGCCGCAAACGGGCCGACTATCACGAACGGGTCGGTAACAAATATTTGCAAAACAACGCCCAGCGCCCTGTTGTCAACACAAGCCGTCGAGGCCTGCAATGGGAGGTGTTGCGGGAGGCCGATGGTGCGAAACCCGACTCAACCAGTCAAGTGTTGGTTCATTATCGGGGAACGTTGCTCAATGGAGTGGAATTCGACAGCTCGTATGCACGCAACCAACCCCTCAACATCAGCCTGCTGGATGTCATTTCCGGCTGGCGTGAGGGGTTGCAGTTGATGTCGGTGGGTAGTCATTACCGTTTTGTCATTCCTGCCGACCTGGCCTATGGCAGTACGGGAGCCGGTCTGTTGATCGCTCCTAATGCCACACTGATTTTTGAAGTGGAATTGTTGGAAATTCTCTCTTCGCAATGATCATCCTGATTGGCAAACGCTATTTTTTTCCATGCCGGCCCCACACATCGGGGGCCGCACCATCCAATAAATCATGACAACCGGTACATTTGCCCTGAATCTCTTCCAGGGCTTTCAGAACTGGTGCGGATGATCCGCCATGCTCGACATGGTGCAGGGAGGCTGTTTGCAATGTGCGCATCGATTTTTGGCATTGATCGGCCAAACGCTCAAAGTCTGCCGGTTGCAATTGCGGCGCATCACCTTGTTTTTTATGCAAAAAGCTGGCTTCCGCCGCATGCCAATCCATCGGACCCAACAAGCCAAAGGTATGGATCAAGGCATCGGCATGGCGGGCCAGGTTGCGACTGTACTTGAAATCCTGCATGGCCAACTGACGAATGGTGTCGGCATGGGTACGCAATAAGGAAATCACTGATTGCACATAGTGTTCCCGCTCTGAAGCCTGCAGTGGCGAAGATAGCGGCCCGGCAAGCAGCACGCCCATGCTGGCAGCAAGAATTGACCAACGCCATTGTTTATTTTGTTTTCTGTTCATGATTCAACGCTCCACTCTCTCAACCGCACACGACACGTGCCCAGCGGTCTGTAGCACATGCTCTTTGTCACCACAAAACAGCCCCCCCCCCTCTGATAACAGGAGACTAATTGCTCTGTGCTGACGGCTCTTTCGGTTCTTCATGGACAATACCGGAGTGGCAATCGACGCAGGTTTTGCCCCCCTCCTTCATCATCCGTTCATGTTTGCTGGCTGCCGAGCGATCCTGGCGGGCAAACAGCATCGACTCATAGCTATGGCATTGTCGACACTCTTTGGAGTCTCGTTGCCGCATATTGTCCAATACCTGTTGCGCCAGACGATAGCGGGCCTGTTCAAAGGATTCGGCAGTCGGATAGGTCCCCACCACATGATGATAGAGATGGCGACCACCAACAATCACTTTATCCAACAGTTTGTCGACATAATCCACCACCCCTTTGCCGTGCGGAATATGGCAACTGGCACAGACCACTTTGACACCGGACGGATTTTTATAGTGGGTGCTTTGTTGATACTCCTTGTACACCCCATCCATCTCGTGGCAGGAAATACACATTTCCAGACTGTTGGTATAGCCGTCCATGATCAAAAAATGGAACAGGGCAAAGCCCAAGACACCAACCCCCAATCCTCCGGCAAAAATCGCCCACAACCGCCATTTATGGGCTTGTCCACCCTTCTGTTGCTGCTCATCCCATGCTGCCACGAATCGACTCCTTTTTGCTTAGACCTGAAACGGCGTTTTTTTATCCATAGTAAAAAAAATCAGCATAACGTGCAAAAAAAAATTAGCAGAAAAACGAATCAAAAAAAAAGGGAGGCCACAAGGCCTCCCCTCTTTTCTTGCGTTGCCAGCGGCAACCTGCTTTTTAACGTTTCGAGTATTGCGTACTCTTGCGGGCTTTGTGCTGACCATATTTTTTGCGCTCAACGGTACGCGAGTCGCGGGTCAGAAAGCCGGCTTTTTTCAGCACCGCCCGATGTTCTGGCTCATAAATGGTCAAGGCTTTGGAGATACCGTGTTTGATCGCCCCCGCCTGACCGGAGATGCCACCACCATTGGTGGAGACCACCACATCAAATTTGTCGACGGTATCGGTCACTTTGAAAGGTTGGCGGACGATCATGCTCAACACGTCCCGTCCAAAATATTCATTCAGTTCCCGCTTATTGACCGTAATTTTACCGGAACCGGCCATGATCCAAACCTTGGCCACAGCCTCTTTGCGCTTACCGGTCGCGTATGTTGCACTCGCCAAAGACATAACCAATCCACTCCATCTTGACCTGAGAGAATGTCACCCAGGGGCGTGAATATTTCATTTTGAATTAAAACCTACTCTTTACCCATCTGCAAAGCAACCGGTTGTTGTGCCGCATGCGGATGTTCCGGCCCTTTGTAGATTTTCAATTTGCGGAACATTTGCCGACCCAGTTTATTTTTGGGCAACATACCGCGAATGGCCGTCTCAATCGCCCGCTCTGGATAGGGACCGGTCAACAGCCCTTGCGCGTTGATTGAACGCAAACCACCCGGATAACGGCTGTGACGGTAATACATCTTGTCACTCATTTTGCTGCCGGTCAAACGGACCTTTTCTGCATTGACCACGATGATAAAATCGCCGGTATCCATGAAAGGGGTATAGATTGGTTTGTGTTTGCCACGCAAACGACGAGCTGCTTCACTTGCCAAGCGGCCCAAAACGATACCTTCGGCATCGATCAGGCACCAACTGCGGGTAATATCCTTAGGGGTAGCCATGAAGCTTTTCACAACGGTTACTCCTTGAAACGTATAAAAAAACTTCCTGGCGGTGTCCTACTTTCCCACATCTTGAGATGCAGTATCATCGGCGCTGAGGAGCTTAACTACCGAGTTCGGAATGGGATCGGGTGTGACCTCCTCGC
>PDZV01000009.1 GCA_002753135.1 Magnetococcales bacterium WMHbinv6
TGTTCGTGTTGGCGCATAAAATCGCGCCAACACGAACATCTTGCGTCAACAGGCGCGCTGCGCAGATTTGCTGCGCAAATCTGCTTACGGTGAAAAGCGCGCCAAAAGCAAAAGATTAAAGGCAAATTCCCAGGGTTCCACCCTGGACCGGCCAGGGAGCCAGCCTCCCTGGACCCACAATTGTTTTGGGTGCTAAATAGTTACCGGATATTTTACTTGAGATGCCCATCCTCGGCCATCTCTGGATCCGTCTGGCGACGGTGCGGATGGTCTACATGGCCCGCTTTGACCAGACAGCCATCCTTGTCATAGGTCACCTCCTGCAGCTGCTTGCAACCGATCAACGAAACCACCACATCAAAAGCGTCAATCAACGCATCCACCTCTTTGCTCAGATAGAGCGAAGAGTAGGGCATGGTGGTACAGGTCATGGAAAAGTCTGCCTTTTTCAACTTCAGATGCACATTGGCCCGCAAAAAGTTGGCCCAACGAAATTCGATAAAAAAGGCCTTGGCCTGACTGGTCGGTAAATATTTTTGCGTGATGTCGACCACATGGGTCTTTTCCTTCAAGACATCTTTGGAATAACAACCGCAATCCCGCAACCAGCGCGACAAGGTGCGATACGGATCATTGAGAATGTCACCAATCGATTTCGGCAACAGATAGGGATTGAGCGGACCTTCGCCCTTGTCGTCATACAACCAGGTAAAATTGTTTTCGATCATATCCCGCCAGAAATGATCGCCATCCTTGTCGGACCAGTCGTGCAGAATGTAGCCATAGACATATTTTTGGCCGTGCGGAATATTGGCCCGCCAAATCGCGGTAGAAAGGTGATGATGATCGGTAATATACAGCTCTTTGTTCGGACCCAGTACGACCGGTACCAAACGCCCCTCCTGGCGCAGAAATTCGTCCAGCCGCTCCCTTTCTGCCTCATGTTCAATGCTGCGACGTTTGCAGTCGACCGAAACCAAACCGATGGAAAACTGTGTCGGACGAATTTTTTCCACAGGCAGTTCAAATATGTCGCCGACTTCCAAATGTTGGTGATGATTTTTCTTCATGACCACCTCTCCCCCAGTCCGGTTCAGCTTAATTATGCAAAGAAAGGAAAATTTGCTGGCACACTACACGATAACAACCAAACAAATCAACCATTCATCACCTGTTCCAGCACGCCATACTGTTCGGCACAACGGTTTACCGTACGCATCGCCTCTTCAAAGTCATAATGGGCGATCTGCTGTTCCAGTTGCACCACCCAGTTTAAACTTTCTGCCGAATGAGAAGCGGCGCGCAAAGTGGCCAGGGTGTGTTCCACCTCGGTATCAAACACCGCCAGTTGCTGGCGAATGCGCTGCAACACCTCAAACCAGTGCTGCCACTGTTCCGGCGTTTCGACTTCATGATCAGGAAGAGACTCTAGAGGCTCCGTGTTGGGCAAATGACGATCCAATACCGTGCAGAGTTGATGCAACACGCTGCCTAATTCGTGCAGTATGCTCTGCTGGCTCTCCGGGTCGCCACCAGTGCGCAGCCACTCCTCCAGACGCACTGCCTGTTGCTGGACAAAAACAGCCCCGACCGCAGCGGCTACCCCTTTCAGGGTATGCACCAACCGTTCCGCCTCCTGTTGCTTGCCCTGGTCAAGCGCTGCCCGAATTGCCACGGCTGCTCCACCTTGATTGGCGCGGAATTTGGCCAACAACGCCAGATAGGCGCTGCGATTTCCCCCCAACCGTTGCAGGCCGGAGTGGCTGTCCAACCCCTCGAGCTGCGGCAATGGCGGTGCCACCTCCTCCCCGCCGCGCGGCACATCGCCTGCACCAGCGTTCGGCAAAGATTGCGGCACAGCCGGACGAATCCAGCGGTCCAGCGTCAGATAGAGGGTGGACGGATCCAACGGTTTGGCCAAATGATCCTGCATGCCAGCCGCCAGACACTGTTCCCGATCACTGCGCAAGGCATTGGCGGTCATGGCCAAAATCGGCAGATTCTGGAAACGGGGGTCGCTGCGCAGTTGTCTGGTGGCGGTCAAGCCATCCATAAGCGGCATCTGCACATCCATCAACACGCCATCGACCGCCTCTTGTTGGATGGTGTGCAGCGCCTCCCGACCGTTGCGGGCCAGCAACACCCGGATATTGGCCTGCTCCAACAACTCCTGCACCACCTGCTGATTGATTTCATTATCCTCGGCCACCAATAACACGGCCCCGGACAAGCGGGCCATGGCCCCTTGCACGCCCCCCTCCGACCCGCTTGAACTGGCACGTCGCCCTGTCTGCTCTGGTGCCACTGCCAGCAGCACATCAAAGATGAATCGGCTCCCCTGGCCAAAAACCGTCTCCACCCGGATCGATCCCTCCATCATCTCCACCAGTCGGCGGGCAATGCTGAGTCCCAAGCCTGTTCCGCCAAATTTGCGGGTAATCGAACTGTCGGCCTGAGTAAACGGTTGAAACAGGATCGCCACCTGCTCGTCGGTCATGCCGATTCCGCTATCGCGCACGGTAAATTGCAGTCGGACTGCCGATTGCGTCTGCTGCAATAAAAGCACCTGAATGGCCACCTCGCCCTGTTCGGTAAATTTGATGGCATTGTTGGTCAAGTTGAGCAGAATTTGTCCCAAGCGCAGCGGATCTCCCAGCAAATCACTCGGAATCGTCTGATCCTGTTCGATCAGGAGCGGCAACTGCTTTTCCTGGGCTTTCAGGGCCGTCATCGATACCACATTTTCCAACACTTCCGACAAACTGAACGGAATGCGTTCCATATCGAGCCGACCGGCCTCAATTTTGGAAAAATCAAGAATATCGTTGATGATGCGTAACAACGAAGTGGCCGCTCCATGCACTTTGTGAATATAGTTGCGTTGCCGTGTACTCAGCTCCGTCTGCAAACAGAGATAACTCAGACCGATGATGGCATTCATCGGGGTACGGATTTCGTGGCTCATGTTGGCCAGAAAATCACTTTTCGCCCGGGTTGCCGCCTCTGCCTCCTCTTTGGCGATCAGCAAATGATGCTCCAACGCTTTCAATTCGGAAATGTCGGTGCGAATGGAAACATATTTGAACGGTTTGCCCTTTTCATTGACAAAGGGCACGATGGTCGCCCGTACCCAGTAAAAGGTACCATCACGCGCCTGGTTTTTGATTTCGCCATGCCAGATACGACCGCTGGTGATACTCCCCCACAACTCACGATAAAATTCCGTCGAATGCTCATCGGATCTGACCAGGCGATGGTTGCAACCGATCAACTCTTCCCGCTGATAGCCGCTGATGGCCACAAATTTGTCGTTGACGTAGGTGATACGCCCCGTCACATCGGTCGTCGAGACAATGGCATGTTCATCCAGAGCCTGTTTTTGCAGCTCCAGTTCGCGCAGGGCATCGGCTGCCGCCCGTTCCGACAAGCGATGGGAGACAATAAACAAGGTCACGATCCAGGCGGTAAAAAAACTTAACAACACCCCACAGACAAAGACAATCAAGGCAATCGGATGCTCTTTCAGGGTCTGCAGCGACCATTCGACATCTTCCACCTCAACAATCACCTTCCAGCTTTGTTGATCCTTGCCCTCTCCCTCCGCACCAACGATCGACCGCCCCAAGGTAAGCTGCTGAAAAATAAAAGATCCCTGACTGGCCTGAAACTCCCCATAAGGCCGACTTTTGACATAGTTCCAGATTGCAGGAAATTTACCGGCAAAGGTCAGCGGTTGGGCTTTTTGCAGCAGCACCTCTTCATTGTCCTGGGGTGAAAAGAGCAGATTGCCCTCCTGATCGATCAGATAGACCAGGTTGCCATGGTTGAGGGTGCGAATGGTCTGCAGCAGGGCGTCACCCAGATAGTGCAACAGCACCACCCCCCGCCGCCGTCCCCAATGATCGAACACCGGGGCGGCAAAACGCAAAATCGGTTTATGGGGTTCCACCACCCCCCCCTGTTCGCTGTGCAGCGCAAACCGGGAGACATAGCGTTGTTCTTCGGCCAGATTCCGGGTGAGGAGAAAATCCTCGGCCTCGGCCTGGTTGCGCAACAAAAAGGGTGGGGCCACGGTAACACACCCCTCTTTGCCGGTATATACCCGCACCACCTCCATACCCTCTTCATCGAGCAGACGAATCTGATCGTATACCCCCCTCTCCTGGGCCATGAATAAAAATTGTCGGGTCAACCGCTCCCGCGCCGCCGTATCACCCTTGTCGAAAAATTCTGCCAGATCTCCTCCGCCGATAATCATGTTCAGGTCAAAAAAAACGGCGGCAAAATCATTGGCAGCCGCTTTGACAACCCGCTCCAGTTCCAGCGCCCGTTGATATTTTTTCGACAACCCTTCGGTAATATCATTGGTATAGATTGCCACACAGGAGATCATGCTCAACACCCCCAGGGCAATCGTCAGACTTTTAACAAAAACTGGACGGTGTTCTGCCTGCAACAGACTGGAAAAGACAAAAAACAACCCTTCCGACTCCTGTTGTTTGCCATCCAGATAGAGCGCCAGCAGAGAAGATCCGATCAACACAAAAAAGAGAATCGCCAGCCCCATACCCAATCCCAGCGGATCGAGCAGGGCACTGTTTTCTGCCCTGACCGCTTGACCAGGAAAAAAATAGGTTGCCTGCATCGAGATGAAGTGCATGCCGGAAATGGCGACTGCCATGATCAACGGTGCCAACTGCCGCCCGATGCCACCATCGGGGTCCAAACCGAGGCGCCGTGCCAATCTTCTGGCATAAATGGCCAAAACAGCCAGCAGTATGGTTGTCAGGACGGCCAGAGTCAGCAGCAACGGATCCAGCAGCATCTGCGCTTCCAGAAACATGGCCTGCATACCCAGCATGTGCATCAGCACGATACCGATGCCCCCGACCATCCCTCCGAGACCGATATAACGACTGTTTTTGCCGACACGACTGACCCAATGCAACATCCAGCCAGCCGAAAAAATGGCAGGCAGGGTGGAAAAAAGCGTCAAACCCAAATCATATTGTACCAAAATCGGTAAACGCCACGCCAACATGCCGACAAAATGCAAGGTAAAGACGCCGCTACCAAAGGCACAGGAACCAAAAACCAACCAGATACCGCGCATAAAACGATTTTCCGCCCGGCGCATGGGACGAATCACCGCCAGCCCGGAAAAAGCACCCAGATAGCCCGCCAACAAGGATAACAGCACCAGAAAAGGATCATAACTGCCCAACAAGGCAGATGAACGGTCGATCCCCTCCGGCAAAAACATGAACATCATGTGGTATAATCCTTATCCGCTGTCATAGTGGTTGCACACCCCTTTATCCATGCCGTAACCAAACAGACCTTTGCGATCCATCTGCCAGTATTGTGACCAACTTTCCTATACCAGAAAAGGATTTTCCCTCAGCATCCTCCCGAAGATGATCGACACTGAAACAGAACCATTATCACTCTCTTGGCTTGAATTCTGCTTACAGTCACTGGAATTCTGCTTGCAAGCCACAGCAGAACCTGCAACAATTTTGCAGTTTTTTCGACAACAACTTATCCACATTAACCTCTGTTAAGGAACCGACCATGAGCGCTCTCAGCAAGGATAACCTGATTGGAGACTTTTGGGGTGGTCTGACCGCCGTATTGGTGGCCCTGCCTTCGGCCATCGCCTACGGTTTGGCCGGCTATGTGGCTTTGGGTCAGGAATATGTCGGCTTTGCCGCCATGACGGGTGTGATTGGTACGGTTGCTCTGGGTCTGGTCTCCCCGACTCTGGGTGGCGCGCCACGACTGATTACTGCCCCCTGTGCCCCGGCTGCTGCCGTGCTGGCCGCCATCATCGCGGACATGTTGGCCGGTCGGGGATTTTCGGAACCTCTTGGCCCGGAACGCATTCTGCTTTTGCTGACGGTCGTGGCCCTTCTTTCCGGTATCCTGCAGTTTCTCTATGGCGCTCTCGGCGGCGGCAAGCTGATCAAATATATTCCTTTTCCGGTGGTTTCCGGTTATTTGAGCGGTGTTGGCACCATCATTTTTGTCAGCCAGGTACCAAAACTGCTCGGCCTGCCGAAAGGAACCAACCCCTGGGTTGGTGTGATGACCCCTTCCCTCTGGCAGTGGTCCGGTATCGCAGTGGGTGTAACCACCATCGCTGTCATGCTATTGGCACCGCGTATCACCAAAAAACTCCCTGCCCCTATTTTAGGCCTGCTGGGTGGCATGACCGTCTATTTTTCCATTGGTTTTTTCCAACGAGAACTGTATCAACTCGCCGGCAACGCCCTGCTGATCGGCCCGATCAACCTGGATATGCAAACCCTGGTCACCAGCATGCAAAGCCGCTGGAGTTCCATCAGCCAGATTCAATTTTCTGATATCGCTGCTCTGTTGGTCCCTGCCTTGACCCTCTCCATTCTGCTGTCGATTGACACCCTGAAAACCTGCGTGGTCATGGATGCCCTGACCCGCAGCCGTCACCGTTCCAACCAGGAGCTGATCGCCCAAGGAGTCGGCAACTTTGTCGCCGCCCTCACCGGTGGTATGCCCGGTGCCGGAACCATGGGAGCAACCCTGGTCAACCTCAACAGCGGTGCCAAAACCCGCTTCTCCGGCGTCTTTGAAGGTATCGGTGCCCTGGCTGTTTTACTCTTCCTTTCGCCCTTGATCAGCTGGGTTCCCATCTCCGCACTGGCCGGTATTTTGATCGTGGTCGGCTTCCGCATGTTTGACTGGCACAGCTTCCAACTGCTGAAACAAAAATCGACCCTGCTCGATTTTTTTGTCATCGCTTCGGTGATTTTTGTCGCCCTGCGTTTCAACCTGATCGCCGCTTCCGGTACCGGTATCGGTCTGGCCATGCTCCTCTTCCTGCGTGAACAGGTGCGCAGCTCTGTGGTGCGACGCCTGGTCCACGGCGACAGCCTCTCTTCCAAACGTAACCGCCTGCCGGAAGAAAAAGAGCTTCTCGCCGCGCATGGGGTGCATACCACCGTCTGCGAAGTGCAAGGCAATCTCTTCTTCGGCACCACTGACCAGCTTTTTTCCCAACTGGAGCCATCAATCCGCAGCTCTCGCTTCCTGATACTGGATATGCGCCGCGTGCAATCGGTCGACTTTACCGCCGTCCATATGTTGGAACAGATCGAAGCCATGCTCAAAGAGCGCGGGGCCCACCTGATTTTCTGCGACCTGCCGGTCCATCTTTCCACCGGTCAGGATTTGCGGATCTATTTTGCACAAATGGGCCTGGTCCGTGCCGATGATCTGCACCTGTTCAACTCCCTTGATGAGGCACTGGAGTGGGTGGAAGATCAAATCCTGATGGAAAACAATCTGCTGGAACGCAACGAAGAAGAGCCGCTCACCCTGGCTCAGATCCCGTTGCTGCGCGGCTTTGACAGCAAAGAGGCCACCCTGGAGCTGTTGCAATCGATTGTTGAGGAACGCTCCCTCAAACCGGGTGAAGCCGTATTCCGTCAGGGGGATGAAGGCGATGAACTCTATATCATCCGCCGTGGTTCGGTACGCATTCTTCTGCCTGTTGGAGAAAATCAGCACCGTCTGCTGGCCATTTTCGGGCGGGGCCATTTTATCGGCGACATGGCGTTCCTGGATCGCGGCAAACGTTCCACCGATGCCGTTGCCGATCAACCGACAGAGATCTACGTCCTGTCACGCAACCGCTTCGATCAACTGACACAGACCCATCCCCACTTGGGGCTGAAAGTGTTCCTGCGGCTGGCCAAAGTTCTCTCCGCCCGCCTGCGCTTCACCAACGCCGAGCTGTCGGCGATGCAGAACGCTTGATTGTTGAGATGCAGCCATCAAAAAAGGCCCCCGAAAGGGGGCCTTTTTTGATGGCATATGGTCAACCCGGCTGCACCGTCTGATCCAAAAACCAGGACATCTGCTCCCGGTAACGGACCACCTCACCAACCACGATGATCACCGGCGGTTTCATCTGACAGGTTGCCACATCTTCGTTCACCCGCCCCAGCGAGGTGACCAACGTGCGCTGTTGCGGGGTGGTGGCCCACTGAATCAGTGCCACCGGTGTTTCTGGCGAACGCCCGCCCGCGATCAACCGTTTGCTGACTTGTGCCAAATTTTTCATCGCCATGTACAACACCAAAACCGGAAAGGTGCGGGCAATAGACTCCCAATCCAGACGGGAACTCAACTCCTCTTCCCCATCCCGAAAGCCGTTGTTTTCTGCCGACTCATGACCGGTGATAAAGGCCACATTGGCATTGACTGCCCGATGGGTGATCGGAATGCCCGCATAGGCCGGACCGGCTATTCCAGAGGTCAAACCGGGAATAATGCGAAAGGGTATCTTTTCGGCAAACAGGCGGCAGGCCTCCTCCCCGCCTCGCCCGAAGACAAAAGGATCCCCCCCTTTGAGTCGCACCACCCGCCGCCCGGCCTGCGCCAGACTGACCAGGGTATCACAAATATCGGCCTGATTGGTAGAACAGGGGTTGCCGCCCCGCTTGCCAGCCGAAATCACCTCAGTCGTGGCGGGAATCAACTGCATGATCGTGGGCGATACCAAGGCATCATGCACCACCACATCGGCAGCCTGCATCGCCTTGAGCGCGGCAACGGTCAACAAATCCGGATCCCCCGGCCCAGCCCCGACCAAGGCAACGCTACCCGGCGGCAAATAATCACTCTCGACACTGATCAGCACACCACTCACCGCTGACTACTCCTTCCTTTCTCGTTGCCCCCCTGTCGCGCCGGATTGCTCCAGGGGCCTTGCCAAAACCAGGGTGGCGGATAATAACCGGGATAGTAAGCTCCCATCGACGCCATGCGTTGCGCATTGCGGCGCAACAGATCCTCTACCCGATCGACAGGCAACGGCCCGTGACATCCGGCACAGTTGTACCAATAGAAACGCTGGTTCTGCCGCCGTTGTGCCTGCTGCGCCGGATTGGGACGCGCTGCTGGTGGTGAATTGGATTTTTTGATCACACAAAAGGAGGAGACCGTCGGTTTGCTCGCTTCGCCTGCGGTTTGTCCACTGCTTTCCGAACTTTCCTGGAAAATTTCCGTTCCGCTTGGCGGCCCACTCACCGCCGCTTCTTCGGTTGTCGGCACAACAGCTGCCACTTTCCCCTCCGGTGGCGCTGCCAGCAGATCGGGCGAGTTTGCACTCTCTGCCAATGATGGCACTCCTTCGGCAACGGTTTGCTCGCCCGGCGGAGCCGCTTCTGCCGCGACGGCAGGGGTGGCGGCAGGAAGGCTCTCCGACAATGGCTGACTGGGTATTGTTGGCTCGGATGCAGCGACCTGTTGCGGCAGCACAGCAGTTGCCGCCGGCACAGCCACTTCCGCTGCTGACGGGTTGCTTGCTGCAGCAGGCAGCGCACTTGCTTCGGTGGAAATCGGCTGTTCCGTGATGGCCGGGCTGGCGGCTACTGACTCAGCAGGTAGCATCGACGAGGGGGCAGCACCGTCACCGGCTGTCATCAACACGCTGCTGTTGGCATTGTTGAGCGGAGGCTGTTCCGCAACCGGCACGGTATCCACCACCTCATCGGCAGACGTTTCTGGCATTTTTTGCTCGACGGCTGCGCTTTCGCGACCGGGCTGCCCGGATGCAGTCTCATGGCTGGCGGTCAACTCCGTTTGTTGATCCGCCGTCGACTCGATGGCGGTATGGATGGCCTCGACTGGCGCTGATTCCGGCATCGCCTGCACATAAGCGCTGCTCATCCCCAACCAAGCCAACACACCGACCACTCCCCAGCGTACCCCGCCGTTGCGCTGCCCAAGCCTGCTCATCGTCTCTCCCCGTCCATTCCCTGTTGCCGGTAAGGTTATTGTTTTAGCCGACCCATCCTTGACCAGGCGGCGTTTCCACCAAAGCCCGCACCACTTCACACCAACCTTTGGCAATATTGTTGGCATTATAGCCCCCACCTCCCAATGCCAACACCCGTCCATGCCCCATCGATTCTGCCAATTGTACCAGACGCGCCGTCACCAGATAGTGCGTGGCCGGAGAGAGACGCAACTGGGTAATCGGATCACCGGCGATGGAGTCGGTACCCGCCTGCAAAATGAAAAATTCCGGCTTGTGTTGCTGCAAAAAGGCCACAACCTGAGGCCAAACCTGGGCAAAATGGCTGTCACCGGCTCCGGGTGGCAGACAAATGTTCAATTTGCTCCCTTCAGCCTCCCCTTTGCCTCGTTCGTGGCTGAAACCGGTTCCCGGATACAGGGTGCGACCATCTTGATGCAAATCGGCAAAGATCAAATCAGGATCGGTTTCAAACGCATAAAAAACACCGTCGCCATGGTGGGCATCAATATCGATATAGGCCACTTTGCGAATGCCATGTTTGGCCCGCAAGGCATGCACCACCACCCCGGCGTCGTTAAAGACGCAAAAACCACCGGCCATCTCCGGTCGGGCATGGTGCAAACCGGCAATCGGAATAAAAGCCCGCCGATAGCGGCCTGCCATGATATCCTCCATCGCCTGCAGCGCCGAACCGACCACATGCACCGCAGCTTCAAAGACACCCGGAAAGGCGGGTGTATCGCCATGATCCAACAAACCAAAACCGCTGCGCGAACAAGCCTGGACCAAAGCCACATAGGAAGGATCATGAAAACGGTGCAAATCTTCCACACTGGCCGCCACCGGTTGGCGAACGGCCACCCGATTGTCCAAACCGGTACGGCACGCCTCCTGCCAAAATACCCCCATGCGATGCGGACCGAAGGGATGTCCGTCAGGAAATCCATAACGAGCAATCTCTTCACCGATGGTTACACTGGTCAGAAATTCGGCCATAGCCTTCCTCGTATGCAACTGGAGTTGAACAGACAATCAAGAAGTGGCGGCAGAGGCAGGATCAACCGCCAGCGACTGCATGCGTTCCAGGACCACTTTCTGATAAAGCCCACCGAAATAGGTCTCCTGCCGCACCCGCCCGATACAGGTCAGGCTGTGGGCCGCCGGACGTTTGGCACAACAATCCATTGCCCAGGAGACAATATCCTGTTTCCACAGATTGAGCGCGAACGGCTCAAGAAAAAACAAAATGGGAATCATCACGTAGCGAAACGGGTTCAGCAGCGAGGGACGATGATAATCGACAAAAATCACCTTGCCACCCGGCTTCACCACGCGCATCGCTTCACAAACCGTTTTCCGGCGCACCTCATCCGGTTGTTCATGCAGCAGAAAAAATAAAATCACATGGTCAAATTCGCCATCGGAAAAATTGAGTGCGGTTGAATCCTGATGGTGCAAATGGACATTGGTGGTGCCATCCAATTTGCTGCGCAAATTTTCCAGTTGCACCGGTGCCACGTCGATCACGTCCAAACGGGCATCCGGAGCCAGACGCTGCGCCAAACGGGGGGTAAAATCACCATAAACACAGGCCACCTGCAGGGTACGACCTGGCAAAGTCTCACCCATCTCCGCCAGGGCAGCATCACGCAAACGGGCAAAATTTCCCCACAAAATTAAATTTACCAACCACTGCCGCTCAAAAAACCGAACCCCTTTCGGGTGCAGATAGGCCCACCAGTAGGTCTGCTCCAGATATTGTGGCACCACCAGTTCCTCCGAAATACGCAACGGTATTGCCGCACTCGAAGCAGATCTGCCCGCAACCACGCCTTTATCCATGACAACTGTTTCCTTCTGTGTCGATTGATACCAATCTGCAAGCAACGAGTCAGGTATGACCTACCAACCCCCTGGTCAGAGCCAAGCCAGCTTTAACCGTGCTACTCTTGCCAATTGCCTGCCTGCAACGTGGTATGCATAATTCCGCAATGGTGCCGGGCCTCTCCAGCCTAAAGTTGCCAACCAACTCAACCTGACCGGCAACACTACGCCCAGCCGAGCGGAAAATCAAGTCACCGCAATCATGCGCATCGGTGCCATCCCCCTTGTACAATTACCCATTTTTTGCAACCGCCACTCTTTTTCTGCATGGTATAAGATTTGCGGTAATTTGGTGCATTGGCGGCCATTGTGCCTGAATCAGGCGTTTACAACCGGGAAAGATTAAAAAAATGTCGACCCACCCCCCGCAGCCACGACTGCCTTGGCATGTCATCGTCAAAAAAATGGCTGGTCGTTATCGTTTGGTATACCAAACCACCGGTCACCTGCTGTTGAATTTGATGGGTGGTCCGGTCGACGCCGGCGGCTATCCATCGGCAGATCAGGCCTGCGCCCACGCCACCCGCCTTAACAGCCGACTGCAAGAACTGCTGTCCGGGCAACACCACACTGCCGATTTCATCAATGCCCGCGCACTGGCCATGGCACTGTGCTGATAAAGCGGCCAAGCCACACCCCTCAGAACAGGCAAGCTGTCTGCTCTACAACCGACCCCTTGTCGGTTCGCACCGATCAGATCAGGCGTTGGCAGAATCCTGTACCTGTTTCAATTCAAATTCTGCGCCCCGATGGCCCTGTTCAGCAGCCTTGCTGAGCCACTTTAAGGCTTCACGCCCATCCATGGCCACCGTAACCCCTTTGGCATACATAAAACCCAATTTGAATTGAGCGTCTGCATCCCCTTGCTCTGCCAGTTGCAACAGATCCGTAATGATCTCTTCCATCTTTTCTTCCCCTGCTTTTTTCCCCTGGTTACAGCACCCGAAAGGGGCTGCCACACCCGATCATCTCACCGCCGCACACCATACACCACCACAACCCGGGGGTCAAATGCTAATGATTCAATGAAATCATTCGCTTGAAACCAGATTGGCCAACAACCTCCCCACCAGCCATTACCGTTCCGGTATCGCAAAATCCATCACCAGTAAACGTTTTCCCTGCCGAAGGCCGACCGCATCGGTCAAGGTGCCAATCGCGATACCCACCTCCTTGAGAGAAGTCTGCATCAAAAGGCGACAGGCTTCCGGTTGCTCCAACCAGCGATGGATCACCGCCTCTTCCTGGCGATCCAGCCATAACAGATACTCATAGCCCGCCGCCGATCGATAGCCCTGTTGCCGCCAACGGGCAAACAGATCCCTGCCGTCGACGCTCTTGATCCCTGGCCGGCGCTGCAGCACCTGCTCCCGGGCATGCCCCGCTGCCGCCTGCGCCAACGACTCCTGCCAACGCAAAGGAGCTGCCGGCACCATCTCCTGCGCCCCACAACGCCGCTTTTCGCTGCGCAACTGATTCAACAGCGACAGGATTCCTGGCGCAGTTTGCGTCTGCACATCTTGCCCCTGCTGGCGCACGGCTCCTGCCCTTAATTCGGGATAAACCTGTCGCAACCCCTCTTCCAACTCGCCATACAACGCCGCCGCACGCGCCGCATCGTAGCCATTGAACAGCGCAACCAAACTTATATCATTTCCATGCTGCGTCCACTGCTCCGCCAGCGCGTGCATACCCCGTTGCACCCCCTCCATCTGCCAATACTGCCCGGTCTCTCCAGCACGACGGGGTTCGCCGCTGCCCAACCAGTAGGCGGTCACAAAGCGACCCAGGGCACGGGCTGTGGCAATCAAACCACCGGCAGCCAGCAAATTTTCCTGGTGATACCCTCCATCCGGCGCATAGACCTGTTTGCCGGGGGCAAACAAGGAGGGCACCAAGGTATCGTCGATATATTCCGGCTCTCGACCATCCCGGTCTGCGGGTAACGAACGGGCAGCCTGCACCTCACTGGCCGCCACCTGCAGCGGAGCAAAAATCAGCTGATGCATCAAATCGACGTAGCTTTTGCCACCCGCCTGCTCAACCACCAAGCCAAGCAGTTCATACCCCAGATTGGAGTAGGCCTTGGCAGTACCAACCGGCGGTTGCGGCGGCTTGAGCAGGGCATAACGCAATAAATCCAGACGGGCAGGTGGCACCGCCACCCCCAATTGCTGCGCCACCCGCAACTCCATCAAAGCCGGATCTTCCTGGCGACTGCCCAATCCAGCCTGGTGCGCCAACAAATGCTGCAGCGTTACCGCTTCCCAACCGGTTGCCACAGACCAATGGGTTGGAATCGTCAGCCAACATCTCCCCTTATGGTTTTTTTCAGAAAAACAAAAAGCATAATCGCTGAGCTGCAACCGCCCCTGCCGTTGCAAACTCTTCAGCATGGCCTGGGTAATCAGCTTGGCAAGACTGCCAATACGCAACAGGGCAGTCGGCTGCATGGCAATCCGTTGCGCCCGATCCGCCCAACCAAAACCCTGTTCAAAGACAATCTGACCATCCTTGACCACCAGCAGCACACCGCCCCGATAGGCACGCTGTTGCATCGCCTGCAGCATCGCCTGCTGCAAGGGGTGCCACTGTCCGACGGTTTCTCTTTGCGGCGCAAAATTTTCTCCAGCGGCATACCCCAAACCACTGGCAAAAAAGAGTACAACAGCAAGCAGTCGTTCTACAAAAACGCAGCGCAACCCAAAAAACGGTTGAGCTGCCCCTTTGTCATCACTCATCCCACACTCACATAGCGGGCGACATCGACTTCATCGATCTGCTCTGGCAACAGATATTTTTCGGCATACCGTTTGTAGACCCCGGAGGTCAGGAACAGATCAAAGAGAAGCGGATCAATATGGCCATCCTTCTTGAAGAAAAAGAGAATTTTTACCGCTTCTGACAATTTTTTGGCCTTTTTGTAGGGACGGTCAGAGGCCGTCAGCGCCTCAAAAATGTCGGCAATGGCCATGATCCGTGCCGGAACGGTCAATTGCGTTTTGTCCCATTTACGCGGATAACCGCTACCAATCAGGGTTTCATGGTGTGAACCGGCATACTCTGGCACCCGTTGCAACTCTTTGGGCAATGGCAACGACTCCAGCATGATGATGGTCTGAATCACATGCTCGTTGATCTTGAAGCGCTCTTCCTCGGTCAAGGTCCCCCGCCCGATGCTCAGATTGTACAACTCGCCATAGTTGTAGAGATGTTCCGGCACCTTCACTTTGAAGCCGTATTGCGGATCTGCCACACTGAAATCGGTTCGGGGAATGATATGTTCCGGTCGATCTGCCAACAGTTTTTCTTCGATGGGCAAAGTCGGTGCTTCTGCCGGATAGCGCTGCAACTCCACATGCGACAAGCCGATGCGATCATCAAAATGACGCACCCAGGTCTGCTCGGCAAGAACCTTCAGACGGGCCAAACGGTCCGGTGAGGTAAACTCATCGCCCAGATTGCATTCGGCCACAAAAGCAAAATCCTCCTGCAACTGCTCACGACGCGCCTCAAATTGCTGCTGGGCAACCGACTCTTCCACACCATCGGCAATTGCCTGCCAACGGGCGATGGCGGCATCACGCAGCAACACCTCAAAACGCATGCGCACTTCATGCAGACGGTTGTAAATTGTCTCCAGCTTGCATCCTTTATCCACCACATATTCCGGAGTGGTTACCTTGCCGCAGTCATGCAACCAAGCCCCGATCCGGAACTCCCGCCACTCTGCCTCGCCTTCCAACTGAAAGGTTGCCAACTCCCCTTCCTCAACCTTGCAGGCCTCCTCAGCCAACATGATGCCCAGTTCCGGCACCCGTTCGCAGTGGCCGCCGGTGTATGGACTCTTGGTGTCGATTGCGCCGGCGATGAGGCGGATCAAGGCTTCCATCAGGGCTTTTTGCGATTCGATCAACTTGTGGTTGTCCAGAGCAACCGCCGCCTGCGTGGCCATGGCGGTGACAAAGCGAATCAATTCGGGATGGAAGGTGGTAATCTCCTGGGTTTCTGGATCCAAGGCGTTGAGAAACTGCAGCACCCCGATCACCTCGCCTTCGCGGGGCGCCAAAGGAACCGTCAGCATGGAAACGGTCTTATAACCGCTGCGTTCGTCGAACCGTTTGGTTCCGGTGACATCAAACCGGGTTTCCTGATAGATATCGTCAATCGCCACCGGTTTGTTATGCAAGGCGCACCAAGTGGAAATATAGCGTTCTACCGGCTTGCCCTGTTCATCGTAGAGCGGAATCTCAAATGAGGGCAGTGCCTCTTCGTCATTGGTGCGCAGGGTAAAGGCCAGCGTCTTATGATCGGTCACCAGGTAGAGTGTACCGGCATCGCAGTGCAACAGATCGCGGCCACCAAAAAGAATTTTACGCAACAGAGCCATGCGGTTCTGCTCACTGCCCAACTCCAATCCGGTACGAATCAAATTTTCCAGCTTGCCCTGACTGGTCAGCAGATCTTTGGTGCGACTGGCGACATCTTCCTCCAAGCGCTCGGCATGCTCCTCCAATTTTTGATGCACAGCCTGCAATTTGGCCTGGTTTTCCTGATCACGAAGATGCGCCTGCCGACGCGAGATCAAAAAGGCCACCAACAAGGCGGCACCAACACCAGCAGGAACATCAATCATCAAGCGGCGGGACAGGTTGCTCCATGTGGTGGTATCCTCCAGCACAACCAACTTCCACATACCGATCGGATCATGCCAGTCGATGGTGCTTTGCAATACCGCATAGCGCACGCCATCAAGGACGGCAAAATCTTGGTTTAAATCAAAAGGCAAACGAACCGGGGGCGATTTTTGGAAAATTTTGCCAAACTGCTTCAAGGTGTTAATCTCTTCTACACGATCTGCGGTGGGCTCCACACCGATGCGGTACATCCAATCTTTGTGGGAGGAAGAGAAAACCACCGACTGCGGCGACAAAAGAAAAGCGCGGGTTCCCATGCTCGTCAAATCATCATCGAGAAAATCAGCAAGCATTTTGACCACCACGGCACCGATCACGTCACCATCCGGTTGATCCGTACTGCGTAACGGTGCGGCAACAAACAGACCACGCTCACCAGTATTGGCTCCGACAGCAGCATAGACGCTGATCATGCCAGCCATGGCCTGTTGCCAATAGGGACGAAAGGTCAAATTCATCCCGGTATAGGAGACCCGGGTTGAATCATGCGCCACAACGATACCATTGGCATTGACGATATAGGTCCCGTCTGCCTTCAACAGACGGGTGACAGCACGGATCCGTTCCAAAACCGCGGGATCATCGGGAGAAAGTTTGCCCAAAGCGGCCTGTTTGACGACGGGTTCATTCAAACCCAAAACTAAAGCAATACCCATCGTTTGACCGTTGATGGTCTGCGAGGCAATTTTCCAGGCACTGTCTGCTGCTCGAACGCGCAACCAGGCCAACTGTTCTTTTTCAAAATCACGCAGCGTATAGTAATCAACCACCCATCCGGCGGACACCGCAACCACCACCGACAGCAGAGCCGTGAAAACACGCCACAGCGTAGTCATGATCGAATTTTTTCCCCCTGAGCAGAAAGAGCAACACCCCGCACTCGCAGAAAAACTAATGCGAAAGTCCAGAAAAATCAGTCAAAAGCCAACGGTGAAATACTATCAAGAAAGCTTGCCACGATCAACAGCAAACGACTGTTGGAAAGGGATTTGTGAAAAATGGCAATAAATCGGCAAACGATAAATGATTATCTTACAAAATATCAAAATGTTCCAACTCCAGCAAACGACGCAGAGCAATCAAGGGTAAACCGATAAGTGCGGTCGGATCTTCCCCAAGCAAACGTTCAAACAACACGATCCCCAACCCCTCTGATTTAAAACTACACGCACAATCATAAGGCATATCTCGACGCAAATAGCGCTCTATCACCCCCTCATCCAGGGTACGAAACACCACCTGAAAGGGCACGACCGTGCTGTGACAACGACCAGAAGCGCTATGATACAACACCAGCCCGTTGAGAAACTGTACCGTTTGCCCAGAAACCTGCCGCAATTGCCGGAGCGCCGCTTCATGACTGCCGGGTTTACTGAGCAAAATTGCCTGTGGATCCGTTTCATCACCCAGCACCGCCACCTGATCGGCACCGATGATCAAGGCATCCACATAACCATTGGCCACTGCACGGGCTTTTGCTTCTGCCAGACGCAGGGCCAACTGACGAGGCGTTTCCCCCGGCAGAGGGGTCTCATCCACCCCCGGGCGGGCCGTCTCATAGGCCAAACCGTAACGGTCCAGCAATTGACGACGATAGGGCGAGGTGGAGGCCAAAACCAAGGTCGGTTTCATCACCACCTCACGGGGCAAATTGATAATAGATCAACTCCACAGAGACCTGATCCAGCCAACCCAAAGGTGCCTGCGTGGCATCCACATAAAAATCGCGCACCTCATCCGGGCGCATCGGTTTCACCTTGTCGCCATACAAACCACCAGAGACCACCAGCGGGTTGACGGCTCGACGGGCCAATAATGTGGCCTTGTTATCCAGGAAAAGAATATCCATCCTGGCGTTATCCACCACCCGATTGCCATGGTGGGAGATGCGGACCTGAATGCGCGGTTGCTCAGGCAGCGATTTGTCGATTTCAATCTGATCGACCAACAGCAACCCCCGGTCAAAAGCGGGCGATTTGCCGCTTTCAATTCTGACCCCCCCTTTGATCCGGGCATTGACCGCTGCCGAAACCTGATTGAGTTTTTCTGCCTCACTGCCCCAATCTTTCTGCGGATCAAAGGCCACTGGCGGCAGTTCGGGAATCCATTGCGTCAACCAGTTGCCTTTCGGTTTGCTGTCTGCCAAAGCCAATTCGGCATCCGAGGGGCGGACAAACATCATCCGAAAGCCCACGACCAACAGGATGATTCCCAACAGCGCTCCACCGGCGATCATCCATACCCGCTTGTTTTTGATGGCCTCAATCATCTTTGCCCTCCGCATAGGAATCCTGCACGATACGACTGGAAAGGGGTCCGTCCTGACCGTGATACTTGGCACCCTGCTTCACCCCATACGGCTTACTGGTCGGCGAAGAGAGCAGTTCAAAAGAGATGGCACCGATACGCATACCCGGCTTCAATGCCAGCGGCAACCGTCCCGCATTAAAAAATTCAAAGGTGATGTGGCCATCCCAGCCCGGATCGACCGCATGCGCCGTGATATGTACCATCAAACCGACACGGGCCAAACTGCTGCGCCCATCCAACCAACCGACAATATGGTCGGCCAAACGCACCCGCTCCAGGGTCATGCCCAAGGCAAACTCGCCCGGATGGAGAAAAAATTGTTCATTTTCACCAAGCTCAACCGTTTTCATGATCTGCTCGGAGACCGAATAGCGACCAGAAATGGCCGACAAATCCAAAAACGGCGTCGCACTCGGCTGAAAGGTCTGAAAACGGTTCCCCAAGCGGACATCCACGGAAAAAGAGCCAAAACTCTCCGCAGAAGGCCGTGGTTCAACGACAATCTCACCACTGGCCATGCGCTGCAACACATCCCGATCCGACAATCTCATATAAGAATACTCCGCTTGCGCTGCTTTTGAATGCCGGGAAACACTTCATTGAAATCCCGAAACAGATCTTTATAGTTCTCTGGATCGCGATAGGCTTTTTTTACATAGTCGGCAGGCAAAACCGACAACTCCTGCACATCATCCCAACCGTTGGCCAGCGGATAGGCATAATAGGGCCACTGCCGGGGCACGTTCGTTACTGCAACGACATGAATCGGCAACCCCATGCGCATGGCCGTATAGACCCGGTGCATGCCATCGTTGATCAGTGGCAGCACACGCCCATCCGGTTCATGCGACATTTCCACCACAGGCGGCGTCAATGGAATCGGCCCCTCCTCCTCCTCTTCCTCTCCATAACGGAGCCAGAACAACAAACCGCCCGACAAGGCAAAAATGTTGATCCCCTGCTGCAAAAAAAGCGTATACAAAGTGTGCAGGCGTTGATGGTCCTCTTGCAAGACATAATTCTGTGCCGGATACAACGAACGGGGATCCACATCCCGCCACAACTGTAGCGCAGACTGTTCATAAATCAACGGTCGACCAAAACCGCGCAAGCGGGTCTGCTGCAAACGCTGCAATAACAGCTCTTCGCTCAGGGTTTCCATACGGGTAATGGTCAGCGCTTGTTTGGACACCTTCTGTTACTCCCGGTTCAATTGACCAGCCATCCATTGCCGGAAATGGTCAGCCGACAAACTTTCCAGCGAAGCCACGGTCACATCCGGCTTTGGCAGAGAGCCATTGACAACCGCCACCAACTCCGGCAACTCCTTGTGCGGACGATGCAGCACCCAGACCGTTTTCAGCCCCAATTGGCGGGCAGGGGCCACATCCATGGTATAGGTATCCCCCACCATGATCACCTGTTCTGCCGACAGGCCGGTCTGTTGCACCGCCCGACGATAGAGTTCTGGCTCTGGTTTGGCAATTCCCTGCTGAAAGGAGTAAAAACCAGGGCAACAGAGACTCTCCTTCGGCAGCAACTGCCGGAACCCCTCATAAAAAGGGCTCCAGATATTGGAAATAAAACCAAACGGTATTTTTTGCTCCTGCAGTTGCGCCAAGAGGGTGCTGGCACCAGGCAACAGGTAGGCCTCTTCAATCTGCGCCCGCCACAACTGCCGCACCGTCTCTCGCGTTAACGAGTCAGAGGTATGAAACAGACCACCGATATGATCGGCCAACTGTTCGGCATCGGCAAAAGGATGGGTAAAGAGAATATCCATCAACACGGAGCGGGCCGACCCCGGCAGGCCCAACGCTTCCACCAGGCGGCGGGCCGGTCCCTGACTGGGACCGCCCATCAAGGTAAATCCGATATCAAAATAGATGAACATCAACCGTTACTCTTCCTGCTTCGTCACCGGCAGTTGCATCTGCCAGCGAGCCATCTCCCGCCCCAAAAACAGGGCATGCCCCACATCCGCAACTGCACAATCCCGAGCCAACTGTTTTTCAATCACTTCACTGCTCCGCCCCCGATACTCTTTGAGCAGCTGTCCCTGATAGCGATGGTGGACCACCAACTCTGCGGCCTCTTGATCGACGCTGATCACAAACTCCCCATGCGGATCGATGCGCATGCTGCGTCTGCCCGTCGCCGGATCCACCCGATCATCACTTTTTCTCGCCTCGGCCACGGCTTTGGCCCTGGTCAGACCATCCCCTTGCGGATCGATGCTGATTGAATGGCTGATCAAGGTCAACGTGCCGATCGCCAAACCGACCTCTTCGGCCACATGGCGCTGAATGGCCATTAAACCATAACAGTTACGCAACCAGCCATCCAGGGCATTATGGGTACGAAAGGTTGCCGTCAGGGTTAAGCTTTCTCCCCAGGTGCGGAAAAAGAGACTCACCAGACAGGGATGGCCGCGCACATCCAACAAAATATCGCGGCGACTGTCCCACAAAGAGAGATAGGCACGCCGTGACTCTCTATCCTCGCGCAAATGGGCGATGGCCAAGGCCAATCCATCCACCGGCTGTCCATCAAGCTGAAAATGGGCCCGTAAACGGTTGCCATAGGTATAGGGCTGTTCCATCGACAGCCTGCCATCCAACAACGTCTGCTGATAGGCCTGCAAGGTCGGCAAAGAGAAGCCCCACTTGGCCAACACCTCCGCGCTTTCCACCTGTGGTTCCTCGACAACCACCTTGAGGTTCAACAGCTCAATCCGCTCTCCCTTGCGCAGTTGCCGGCGTTGGCCAAAGCGGAACAGACGAAAGACAACCTCCTGCCACGCCTCCAGAGGAGTATGGCGCAGAATGGTGTGTCCGGCAGGATGTGACGGATACCACTGCACTTCCGGCTGACTCAGGGTACGTTGCACCCGGGGCAAAGTACAGGGCTGCAGCGCTGGCAGCGCGGCAAAAAAGGCCTGCAACCGGTTTGGCATCGTCTCTTCATTGTCTTGACTGAAATCCACCACCTGCAACGGACGATGGCGAAAATCCTCTGGCAGAACCGATCCGTCCAACCTTTTTTCCGTACCGATGATGCGCACCATGGCACTGCCCAGATAGTGGGAAGGTTCAACCCCCAGGGTGAAAAAATTGAGCAACTCCTGACGGGAACCTGCCAAATCTTTACCAAAAATCAAAATGGATGCAATCTGCGGATTGTATAACAGATTGAGCAACATTTCCGCCAAGCCGTTACCGTACAAGGTGCTGATCACGGCAATGCGCGAACAATGCGCTTGCAGATCGACCCCCCATTGCCCCAGTTTTTTGCGGATCAGCGCCGGAGGGGTCCACAACGTCACCACCCCCACATCACCCAGCGGATTGATTATCTGCAGACGATCCTTGTAATACAGGGGTTCAAACATTTGCTTCTTGGCTTTCGACACTCAGGATGCGCCGAATTTCGTCGGTTTTAAATCCTATCGCCATGGGCCGCCGCACACCGGGCAGCACAACCACATCGTAGAGTTCCTCGACAATACCTTCCATCCGCAACCAATGAGGGCTATCGCCGCTACGCAGATCAATGACTTGCAGGCCGCAACGCGGCTCACTGCGCCGGGATTTGAGCAACTCATCCAGAGGCAGACCGGAAAAAGTCTTATTATGCCGTGGTTTGGACAACCCAACCACCGCAAAATCGCCAAACAGGCTCAAGCCCCTCAGATAACCAGGACAAAAACAGACCGGCTCAAAACGCCCGCTCTGCAGATCGGCATAACCAAATTCGCCGGTACCGGAATTGAGCAGCCACAGGCGATCCTGGTGCCAGCGCGGAGAATGGGGCATGGACAAGCCGCGCAACACCACTTCATTGCTGGCAACATCGATCACCACCCCGCCATTGGCGCGATAATCACGCCAGCCATCGGCCACATCCGATTCGCTCACCGCCGTGACATGGGCTGCCCGACCATCCCGCATGGCCAACCCGTTGAGATGGCAACGATCTTCAGCGGCCAGTTTGCTGAGAAAAGCAGGTTTCCACAACGGCTTGAAGCTGTGCGTCTCGCTTAAGGTGGCCAAACAACCAAACAGGGTGTTGACAAACAGCAGACGGCCATCCTGGTCAACCCCCATATCATGAATATCGATATCGCCTGTGGTATAGCCGACCTGCGGCAGATAGAGACGATCAAAACCATCCTGCGACTGCCCGTTCTCCAGCACATTCTCAAAGCGCCACACCTGATACAAACTGCTCATATATAAACCGTTTTTGCTGGCACACAACCCCATGCAACGGTTGAAAGTGCGCTCAAAGACAGAGAGTTCCTGGTTGGCCTTGCTGCCCAAAAGAAAAAATTTACCGATCTGGTAGGTGGTAAAAGCCAAAGAGAGATTTTGTTCCGCCATCCAGGGTAACAGTTGCCGTGAAGTGGTGATTTCCAACGGTGGTGCCGAAACGGCTGGATCGGTCTGTTCCATCATGCGACAAAATCCCTTAGAATAATAAAATGGAGGGGTGGCAAGATGCCTTTTCATGCAAACAGGTGGATGATAGCACTTCCCCTTTGATTTTTCTACCCTTTGTGGATATCAGAGCAACAGATACCGATGATCGACACCCATTGCCATCTGGATCATGAAGCCTTTGCAACCGATCGGGAGGCGGTTCTCCAGCGCAGTCAGTCCGTCGGGGTCAACGAATGGGTCATTCCGGCCATTACCCTGCCCCGTTTTGCTGCCATGCAGGCTTTGGCGTCGCCCCACGTTCACCTTGCTTTTGGCCTGCACCCCCTCTATTACGCCGACCACCCCGACGACGCCCTGAACCAACTGGCCCATTGGTTGAACCACTCTCGCCCATTGGCCATCGGCGAAATCGGTCTGGACGGTATGGCACCCCGCGCTTCACAGCAACAACAGATGTACTGGTTTTCCGGTCAACTGGCCATGGCTCACGCCCTGGCGTTGCCGGTGCTGCTGCATGTGCGCAAATGTCATGAAGAGGTGTTGGCCTGCTTGCAGAACAGTCGATTCAGCGGCGGCGGCATTGTCCACGCCTTCAGCGGCAGCCTGCAACAGGCACAACGGTATCGCCAACTGGGTTTTTGCCTCGGCATCGGTGGCGTGGTCACCCGACCCCAGGCCAGACGTCTGCACGCGGTGGTACAGAGTGTCGCCGATGATGCCCTGGTCCTGGAGAGCGATGCCCCTGACCTGCCACCGTCAGCCTGTGTTGGACAACGCAACGAACCGGCCTTCATCTCCTGGGTCGTACAGGCTCTGGCCGAACTGCGGCAAACGACGGAGAGTCACATTGCCACCATGACTACCAACAACGCCCGAAAAGTGTTACGGTTGCCCAAATAATTTTCCTGCCCCAGACGGTCACTGACGATGGATCTCTCCTTTGCCTCCGCTTTGCAATCGCGCACCGCCATCCTGCTCGGCGAGGCAGGCCTTGCCCGTTTGCAACAGAGCCATATTCTGCTGGCCGGTTTGGGCGGTGTTGGCAGTTATGCTGCGGAAGCGTTGGCACGGGCCGGTATCGGACGTTTGACCCTGATCGACCACGATGTGGTTGCCCCGTCCAACATCAACCGTCAACTGCCAGCCACCCTCACCACACTGGGCCAAAAAAAGGTGGTCGTCATGGGACAACGGCTTGCCGACATTCATCCGCACTGTCAACTTGAACTGCTTGATCAATTTTTGCTGCCAGAGACCATTCCTGAGTTGTTGGAAAAAACCCGCCCCGATTGGGTTCTGGATGCCATTGATTCCCTCAATTGCAAAGTGGCATTGCTGCTGGCGGCCCAAGAACGGTCCATTGCGGTGGCCAGCAGCATGGGCGCGGGCGGGCGACTGGATCCGACCCGCATTACGGTAAGCGATGTTTTGGATACACAAATTTGCCCGCTGGCACGGGAAGTCCGCAGCCGTCTGCGGCGCAGGGGGGCAAAGCGGGGTATTATAGCGGTCTGGTCAACGGAAAACCCACACCCGCCGGCACCACCAGAAGCCAACGAACATGGCCGCAGCCGGGCGGTAAACGGCACGATCAGCTATCTGCCCGCCCTGTTTGGACTGACGCTGGCAGGGATAGCCATTCAAGCGTTATTGCAAAAATAAAGGAGGGCAAAAAAATATCAGGGCGCAGACTGATGGGTCGGCATCACATACTGCGCAATCTCTTGCATGGCGGGAATATCCAACAGACGTACATGTTTGCCGGTCACATTCAGCAGTTTTTTGGTCTGAAAACGTTTGAAGGTACGGCTGACCGTCTCCATGGAAATACCCAGAAAATTGGCAATATCCTGACGCAACATGGCCAGTCGAAACAGTTCGCCACCCAATCCGTGCCGCGTATAGCGCTCCGACAGATTCAGCAGAAAAGCGGCCAGACGTTCATCGGCGCTCTGCCGGGCTGACAAAATAAAATGATGTTGCTGTTTGGCCAAATGAATCGCCAACACATTGATCAACTGTTCCTGAAAATGGGGAAAGCGGTCGCCCAACAAATCCAGTTGATTGAGAGGCAACCAGCACACTTGCGTGTTTTCCAGGGCAACGGCAGTCGATTGATAATGGGTGGTACGGATGGCTTCCAGTCCCAAGAGTTCACCAGGCAAAATAAAACTGAGGATACGCTCTGTCTGCTGCGGGGTATTGAGATAGGCCTTGACCCCCCCCTCTTTGATGGCATACACCCCATGAAAGGGTTGCCCTTCCCGGAAGACGGTCTCTCCTTTGGGAACCGGTCGTTGCCGAAAGAGAAAAATTTGCGCCAATTCCAATGGAATTTCATTGAACAACTGCAAGAAACCGTGAAATTCGCATTGGGCGCAAGCCACTTCATTGCGCCGTGGCGAACGAATGTTGATCATCCGTTCTGCCACGCCAGAAGCAGCCTTCTTTTCAGTAGGATGCACGGCAGTCTGCTCTCTTCCTGTCTAAATGATCGATCAAATCACAGCGGATGGGAACGCCCGCAGCAGCATTTGCTCCCCCCCGTCTTACTCCTTGGTGCCACACTCTACTGTTTCCGATGGCCGCCTGCAAGGGTGTACTGGAACCCGCACAAGAAATATTGCAGTAAATTTGATCTATTTAAAAATTTTTCCATGACAATTTTTCACATCGTCAATATATGGTCCATCCATACAGATAAATATGTTACTGAAAATATGAACAAACCCAATCAAATTGCTCTTGAAATGTGCCGGACAGGCTTGTACACTTCCATTAACTTTGTCTCAAACCGGGCACCCTCGCGTCGCGTCGGCACAACCGGAATCAAGGCTTATCGGCAGCAGATTGCGCACGTAGAGGTGTTGGATGGAACTCAGCAAGGAACAGTTGTTTGAAGAATATCTGGATGAAACATCCAGTCGCGGTATTGTCTTGACCGATGATCACGGCACCATTCTCCACGCCAACCAGCAGTTTTTCTCTTTAATTGGCCTTTCCTGGCGAGCTGTCAACCAACTGCCATTGGCGAAACTGTTGCAGTCCCTGCCACAAGACCAGAACTGGCAGGGCGTTCGCCAGGAAGTTTTCTTGCAACGCATTCTGCCCATCTATAACCGATCCTATCAACAAATCGAACTTTTTTTCCGCCCGGAACGCTGGTTGCAGTGGACTGGCCGCACCATGCCAAAAGGGGGCTATGCTCTGACGGTCAGCGATGTCACGCGCCTTCACGTGATGATGAATGCCACGCAGCAATCCAACAAGAGTACCATCAAATCGATGGCTGACATGGCGGAAAATCGCGACAACAATACCGGTGAACACGTATTGCGTGTGGCACGCATGACCCATGAACTGGCTCAGGATCTGCTGCAACAAGGTACTTTTTCTGGTCAACTGGATGAGTCGATGCTACAGCATCTGGGGCTCTCCAGCATGCTGCACGATGTCGGCAAGGTGGCGGTTTCTGACGGCATTCTGCTTAAGCCGGGCTTTTTGACCCCGGAAGAGCGCCTGGTGATGCAGAGTCATGTAGAGGCTGGTTACCGCATTATCCGCAAAATTCAGGATGCGCAAGCCAACTCGGAATACTATGAAAGCGCCGCCAAGATTGCCCTGCATCATCATGAATGTTTTGCCGGGGGCGGCTATCCTCGCGGCTTGCGTGGGGAAGAGATTCCTCTGGTCGCCCGTATTGTGGCCGTATCCGACGTGTTCGATGCCCTGACCTCCTGGCGTCCCTACAAAGAGCCATGGACGGAAGAACGCGCACTCGCTTTCATCTGTGAAAAGTCTGGCATCATGTTTGATCCTCGGGTCGTTGCAGCGTTGCAACGGGTGTTGCGTTTCCGTCAAGAGTCGCAACGCATTCGCTGGCAAACCTCCATGAGTGTCGGGGATGATACGCTGGATAATGACCACCACATTCTGCTCGATCTGATCAACCAACTGGGACGGGCGCACGACCGGGAAGACGGCATCGTGATGGAATTTGTGGTTGACGAATTGTACAATTACACGGTACGCCATTTCCAACGGGAAGAGGCGTATCTGCGCAGCTGCGAATACCCCCGCCTGACGGGCCATCAGCGCCTGCACCAACAATTTGCCGAACAGGTTGTTGCCATACGTCATCAGTTTTTCCGCAACTATGACCCGGCCCTGGCCGACAATCTCAGTGATGTGTTGGGCAATTGGTTGCAAAAACATATTCTCGGCGCAGACAAAGAGTATTTTTACTATTTTTCTGCATCAAATCAATCTATTACCTATTGAAACGGTCGACCATGAGCGCTGCCGTAACACAATTTTTGTTGGATCTGGTCGGACAACTGGATTATCTGGCCATCTTTTTATTGATGGCAGCCGAAAGTTCCATTTTGCCTGTTCCCTCGGAGTTGGTGATGATTCCAGCAGGCTATTTATTGGCCCAAGGAAAGCTCTCTCTGGACGGCATCATTCTGGCCTCCTCACTGGGCAGTCTGGCAGGATCATTGGCCAGCTACTGGCTGGCGCTTTGGCTGGGGCGACCACTCCTGCTCCGTTTCGGGCGCTATTTTTTGATCACCCCAAAACACATGGAACAAACCGAGCAGTTTATGAGCCGACATGGTGCCATATCCATTTTCACCGGTCGTTTTGTCCCCGGGGTACGCCATTTGATCTCCATGCCAGCCGGCTTGGCGCGCATGCCGTTGCTGCCGTTTCTGCTCTATACCGGGGTCGGTTCCACCCTCTGGAATCTGGTCCTGCTGGTTCTGGGGTATCTGTTGCGGGAACAACAAAGCTGGTTGGAACACCATTTTTCCTGGGTCATCGGTGGCGCTTTGTGCTTTGCAGCTGCGGTTCTGCTGCTCTATCTGGCCGTGCAACGGCATCGCCGCAAAGACTCTTTTGGCCAAGCATGACCGTTCTGCAAACGAGTTTGCGTCATTATGCAAGAAAATTATAGTTTGAGTTGCCGGAAGCCGAACAATATGTCAAAATAAGGTATACTTTGGCACAGCAGGTTCGTACCGTTTCTTTATCAGTCAGACAGAACGACAATTTGGAGCTAGAAATCCATGGCAACCTCTTTACCAGGCGGATCTTCGCTTCCCTCCTCCGGGAAACCGGCCGTCGCAGCCAAAAGCCAACCCAGCAAACCCGCAGCGGCTGACATGCCGGAAGAAGAGTTGCCCTCGATTGAAGAGATCGAAGAGCTGGAAGATGAGTTGCAGGAAGAACGGCGCGCCAAAAATGAGCAAACCCTTGGAGAAATCCGCAAGAAAAAAGAGGAGGACGAACTCCTCGGCAAAACCAAAAAGGTGCAAAAGGTCGATCTCTCCCAAATTCGACCTGCCGGCTCCAAACAGCAGCGCAAAGGTGGCCTGCCGGAGCATATTGCCGCCCTGCCAAAAGATCACCCGATCCGCCTCAAGTGGGAAAAAGGTTTCCGGCAGCGTTCTGATGGCTCCTGGGCCAAGACGGCAGCACCCATCGAAGACGACTCTGGCCGCTCCTTGTCTGAATGGCTCAAGCTGGTCAGCATCTCTTTGGCCAGCATACTGGCGGTCATCTTTCTGCTCAAAGGGGTGGACTCCTACCGGGAATCGCTGCACAAAAAACGCGATGAGGTGGTGGATGTAATCACCAAAAAAGGATTTGCCCTTGACGATCCAGAAGTTCGGGCCGTCTACATCGAAGCCTCCAACAGTTTCTGGCTACCCACAATTGAAAAAATGTTGGAAAACCTGAAAAAAATTCCCCGCAAGCTGCTGGAACCTTTTGCCCAAAATCCGGAACAGGGTAGCTATGTGGATTACATCCGCCGTCATGGCAAACCGTTCGACGAACGAGAAGCCATCGAGTGGCAAACCCGCATGCTGCGCAAACCAAGCGACTGATAGCCAGGTCGTGTTGACCTTTGGCCTCGAAGGCTTTGATCCTGCGTTGCGGGGAGGCTCCGCTGTTCGCATACGGTCGTTGCATGCTGCGCTGCTCGCCTCTCTGCCCCTTGCCTGAAGGCCACCGGGCCTCAAATATCAACACACCCTAATCAGTTGTTCGATCTTTGACTTTTCCTGTTGACATGCCGTGTGGGGTTGCTTAGCATGCGCAGAGTATGTGTACTTTTGACTGACACTTGAATCGTCCACAGTTGAGTGTGGCGGTGCCCAATCCTGGGACGAGACATGCTATGGCAGAAACTGCAAAATCCGAAGAAGGCCGAGCCAAAAAAGCCGCCGCCGAAGAGCCCAAAAAGCTGAAGTGCCCGACGTGCAAAAAGGGTACGCCGCTTTGGTTTATCTCCTGGGCAGACATGGTGACGCTGTTGCTGTGTCTGTTCGTGATCATCGTTGCCTATTCAACCCAGGAAAAGGGCCGCTTTTTGACCTTGGCCGGTTCCATGCGTGATGCCTTTGGCTCGAAAAATCCCGATGAGAGCTTACCCCCCATCGCCAGAGGCTACCATTTGGTCAACATGCAGTTCCAAATGAAGATCACTTTGGTCCATATTGCCGAACAGGCGCAGGAGGTTCTTTCTGCCCTTATTGAGCAGGATCAGGCCAAAGTCAGCAACGATGAACTCGGCGTGTCGATTCAAATCGACAGAAACGTTCTGTACCAAACCGGGAGCGCCACCCTGCGCGAACCGGCTCAGGCGTTGCTGGTTAAAATTGCCAATATCATCGCCTTGTTACCCAATACAGTGGAAATTCGCGCCCCGCGCAGTGAAGTGGCCGGACAACCTTTTGATTGGGAAAAAGGGACCGCTGAAGCAGCTGCCGTTGCGGCCCTTTTTGAGCAACAAGGAGGAATCATGTATCATCGCATCCAGGCAACCAGCCTGGTTGCCAGCGATAAAGAGGGTGCCGGCAAAGCCGCTGCACCCCGCAAAGAGATGATCGAAATTAAAATCATGAAAACGACTAATCCGGAAGAGTAACAAACTTTCGAGGGTTTGTTGAAAACCGCTTGGTTCGTTGGTTTCGCAACAGAGTTGTGCAGCGCGGAAAGGGTCAATAGATGGATATAGCAACTATAATCGGGGTTGTCGTTGGTAGCGCCGTTGTTATTGGCTTGATGGGCCATAACATCGGCCTGTTCTACAGCACACATGCCATGATCGTTGTGTTTGGTGGCCTGTTGGGAAGTACTTTCGTCAAATTCGGCATGGAGGATATTAAAGCCTCCGGCAAAATGCTGAAAAAAGCCTTTGTCTCCTCGCACGATGATGTCAAAGAACTGATCCGGCAAATGGTCGATATTTCCAATATTGCCCGCAAAAACGGTCTGCTGGCGCTGGAAAAAGTCAAAGTAGAGAACGAATTTCTCCAGGCAGCCCTGCAGCACTGTTCCGACGGCGTGGATCCCAAACTGATGAAAGAGGTATTGACCAAAGAGATTGAGTATATGGCAGAACGGCATCATGTCGGTATCGTCATGTGGGAAAGTATGGGTGAAGCGGCACCGGCCTTCGGTATGGTGGGTACCTTGGTGGGTATGGTGGAGATGCTCTCCAACATGAGCGACCCCTCGAAGATCGGTGGTGCCATGGCAACAGCACTGCTGGCCACCATGTATGGCGCTATCGTGGCCAATGCGTTCACGATTCCGTTGGCCATTAAACTGCACCACTACAGCCGTGAAGAGCAGATGCGCTGCCAGTTGATCGTTGACGGTGTCATCGGCATTCAGACAGGCTTGAATACCCGCATGCTGGAACAGGTTCTGAAAACCGGTCTGTCGCGCTACAAACGGGATGATTGAGGCCCCAAAAACATACACCCACCGCGCTGCCCGTTTGTTTGTGTCGGGCAGATTGGCCGAGAGTTTGGAAGAGAGCCGGGGAGAATATCCCCGGTTTTTTTATGTGCATGATGCGTTATAGCAGTTTCAATTAAGCGTTACACATAAAAAGCTGCCCCAAGAGGGTGGGCGGTTGGGTTGGGAGACGACGTTTTTTCAGAGTCGCAGACGATAGCGCAACGGGGTTAAAGTCAGGGCTGTAGGGAGGTAACGGTAAGAAAGCATGTCCGTGCTGTTCCAAAACCTCGCGGATGGCTCCCTTGTTGTGGAAACTTGTGTTGTCCATGACGATCAAGCTGGGCTCGGTCAGTTCTGGGAGAAGTCTTTCCTTGCGTCATGAATTCACAAGTTAGCAATCATAACTTGGACATCTTGCTTGTCTTTTGCTCCTCCTGCGTCGTTGCAAAAACGTTTTCATACTGAAAGTATGCGCACGTTTTTGCGCCTAGCAGGAGAAGCAAAACCCGGCGCAATCTGCACAAGTTATTTTCGCCGGGCTCCTTACTGCTCCATCGCCACCAGACGAATTTCGATTTTATCTTTACTGGGTTTTTTACCAGCCAGATTGGCGTTGGTGGCGTTTTTGTCCAGGGCGGACATGGTGGTTACGCGGATGCGGCTATTGGCGATACCGCCTTGTTGCCGAAACAGATTGGCGATGGCTGCCGTCTCCTGTTTGCCCGCACTCCAGTTAAAAGGACGGTCGTAGGCTGGGGCTGGAGCGGAACGAATCTCCAGAATATTGGGGATACCCCGCACCACCGAAGCGATATCGGCCAGCATCAACTGGGTGGCTGGGTTGGGTGTGGCGGTGCCAGGTTGGAACAGGGCATCACGATCAATCTGGAAGACCACCCCTGCCGGATCCTCAAAGGCGTTGGCCTGCCCGTCATTCAACAGGGGCTGTACCATGACGCGCACCTGCTCGGCAATATTGGCCAATTGAATGTGGCGTTGAAAGGTCATACCGATCATGTGATAACCACGCGGTACCGGACGCGGACTGATTCGGTCACTGTTACCACCAAAAGCCTCTTTCATCGACCCGGCGACAGTCTGGAATTTACCCTTATCCTGACTGGAATAGGCAACGATAATCACGAACAGACAGAGCAGCAGGGTCACCATATCGGCCCAGGAGATAAACCAGAGCGGCGTCCCTTTTTTGCAGGTCGGACACTTTTTCTTGGGCGGTGAGGGTGGGGGGCCTTGTTGGGCTTGCCCTTCCAGATTTTCTGCATTCTCAGCCATGGATCAATCACCAGGTATCGTTACAAAACAAAAGGGGCACTCAGAGCAGCTTGAGAGTGCGCAAAAAACCCCTCCCTGTCAAGAGATTTCCTCGCGCAAACCCATTAACGTAGCAGAGAGTTTCACCGTGCGCCCAGCAGCCTGCGGATCGGCAACCGCTTTACGAAACTGGCGGCATTTGGCTGTTGAGAGCTTTGCCATCTTAAGAAAAAATTGGTATAAGGAGAGGTTCACCTCTAACGGTTGCAAGGAATTTAGCTTATGTTCAGCACAATCGCCCGTAAAATTTTCGGATCCCGCAATGATCGCTATCTGCGCAAGTTGCAGGGAGTCATCGATCAAATCAATCGCCTGGAGCCGGAGCTGGAGCCCTTGAGCGATGAGGCGTTACGCGGTCGGACGGAAATTTTCCAACGCCGCCTGCAGGATGGGGAAACCTTGGACGATCTGCTGCCGGAAGCCTTTGCCACCGTGCGCGAGGCCAGCAAACGGGTTTTGGGCATGCGTCATTTTGACACCCAGTTGCTTGGTGGCATGGTGCTGCATCAAGGCAAAATTGCCGAAATGCGCACCGGCGAAGGTAAAACCCTGGTGGCCACATTGCCCCTCTACCTGAACGCCCTGCCAGGCAAAGGGGTCCATCTGGTAACGGTCAACGACTATCTGGCCCAACGTGATGCCGCCTGGATGGGCAAAATTTATCAATTTCTCGGCATGTCGGTGGGGGTGATCATTCACGGCCTGGATGATGATGAACGGCGCGCAGCCTATAACGCCGACATCACTTACGGCACCAACAACGAATTCGGCTTTGACTTTTTGCGCGACAACATGAAATTTACCGTCGAGGAGCTGGTGCAACGTCCGCTGCACTATGCCATTGTCGACGAGGTGGACTCCATCCTGATCGATGAAGCCCGTACCCCACTGATCATTTCTGGTCCAACCGATGACAATACCGACAAATATTACCGGGTGGACCGTCTGATTCCCCACCTGCAGAAAATCACCCATTTCACCATCGATGAAAAATCCCGCACCGTGGTTTTCACCGAAGAGGGCAGTGAATTGATCGAAAACCTGCTGGTGGAAAAAGGGATCATCAAAAGCGGCAATCTCTACGACATCGGCAATGTGGAGACGGTCCACCATGTCAACCAGGCCTTGCGCGCCCATGCCCTGTTTGAAAAAGATCGGGATTATATCGTCAAGGATGGTGAAGTGGTGATCATCGACGAATTTACCGGTCGCATGATGCCGGGTCGTCGCTACTCGGACGGGCTGCACCAGGCTCTGGAGGCCAAAGAGAGTGTGGTCATCCAGAATGAGTCGCAAACGCTCGCCTCGATCACCTTCCAGAATTTATTCCGCCTCTACAACAAACTGGCCGGCATGACCGGTACGGCAGATACGGAGGCCTCGGAATTTGAATCCATTTACCGCTTGGAAGTGATCATTCTGCCCACACATCGCCCGATGATCCGCGTCGATCACGACGATGTGGTCTTCCGTACCCATGAAGAGAAGATCAAGGCCATCATCGAAGAGGTGCAGGATTGTTATCAACGGGGTCAACCGGTCCTGGTGGGTACCATCTCCATTGAAAAATCGGAAGAGTTGTCCAAACGGTTGCGCAAAGAGAAGGTGCCGCACACGGTGTTGAACGCCAAATATCATGAAAAAGAGGCGGAAATTGTCGCTCAGGCCGGGCGCAAAGGGGCGGTGACCATCGCCACCAACATGGCCGGACGCGGTACCGATATTCAGCTGGGCGGCAATCCCGATATGCGCATCAGCCGCGAAATTGCCGACGATGCGACCCCGGAAGAGCATGCCGAACGCAAGGCGGCCATTCGCGCCGAATGTGCGTCGGAAAAAGCGGAAGTGATTGCGCTGGGCGGCCTGCACATTCTCAGCAGTGAACGGCATGAAGCCCGCCGTATTGACAACCAGCTGCGTGGTCGTTCCGGTCGGCAGGGAGATCCGGGTTCCAGCCGGTTTTATCTCTCCCTGCAGGATGATCTGATGCGTATTTTCGGCTCCGAACGGATGGACGGCATGCTGCAGAAGTTGGGCCTGCAGGAGGGAGAGGCAATCATCCACCCTTGGATCAACCGGGCCATTGAATCGGCACAAAAGAAGGTGGAAGGACGCAACTTCGACATCCGCAAAAATCTGCTCAAATATGATGATGTGATGAACGAGCAGCGCAAAGTGATCTACGAGCAGCGGCTGGAGATCATGCAGCAGGAGGATCTTTCCGACTATATCGACAGCATCCGTGAGGAGCTGTTGGATGCCCTGGTTGCCGAGGCAGTACCGGAGACGGCGCTGCCGGAAGATTGGCAGCTGGAGCTGCTGCAAGCCAACCTGTTGCGGCAGTTTGCCATCTCCAGCAACACGATGGCCTGGCGCGAAGAGGATGGCGTGACCAGCAACGTTATTCTGGAACGGTGCCGTCAGGCCATGCAACACCATTTTCAGCAACGGGAAGAGCGTTTCGGCCCCCCCTTGATGCGTTATCTGGAAAAATCCATCCTCTTGCAGGTGCTGGATTCGCTGTGGAAAGAGCATCTGTTGAACATGGATCATCTCAAGGAGGGGATCCATTTGCGTGGCTATGCCCAAAAAGATCCGCTCAACGAATACAAACGGGAAGCCTTTCAACTGTTTGACGGCATGCTCAACCGCATCAAGGAGGAGGTGATCGAAATTCTCTGCCGGATTGAGGCGTCACGGCAGGAGGAGGTCGAACAAATGGAAGCTGAACGGGCAGCCGTACGGGATAAAAAGCTCTCCATGCACCACCCCAGCCTGCAGGAAGAGGGGGAAGAGATGGGCGAGTCGGAACAGGATCCGCGCACACCTTTTCGGCGGGAGGGGGAAAAGGTTGGGCGCAACTCTCCCTGTCCCTGTGGAAGCGGCAAAAAGTTTAAACAATGTTGCGGACAACTGGCCTGACCGCCTGTTGTGAAAATCAACACACGGCCAGCAAGTGCCCGTTGCCCTGCTGGCCGGCCCGCTTTGACGACTATCTACACGGCTGTTGACTGACCACCGGGAGCCATGCCATGAGCCAAAAGGAGCCAGTTACTGTTCCCATACCCGCACAGAACAACTTGCCGAATGATGCCACCCCAGCAGAAGCGGCCTCTGTTCCTGTGCGCGAACAACGCACTGCATATGACCTGAATCTGGTTACCATTCAGGTCACTCCTGGTGTTGTCTGGCTGCAGATTCCTGATGCCGGATTATACATTCTGTGCGGCTCGCCCAGTGAAGTGGTCAAACATCTGGTACTGCGTGGATTGATCCAGACCATCACCCGCGATGGCGTCACCTATGAAACCGGTCCCAACGCCATTCTGTTGTCGGATTTGTTGGTGCAAAACGGTGGTTTTGCCAACCTGACCGAATTTCCGGTGCTGCAGATGCTCTACCGGCAGGGAATGATCATTCCTGGTCACCCCAACAATAACGGCATCAAACCCTTGCTGATCGGTTCGGCAACGCAGGTGCGGGCGCAGATGGAATATATCCATCGCGGCAACTATGGCCTGGTCAGCAAAGAAGAAATTTTGGCCTGCGGCATCGAGGAAGAGATGGCCGATCTGATGATGCGGGTCAAACTGAAATTTGCCTTTGGTAAAATTCGCCATCCTTCGGAGCTGCTCGATGCCTTGGAGGTAACCGACGAGGAGAGCCACATTCGCAACGGGGTAACGGTGCGTCGGGTTGGTTTTAATCGCTACCGTTTTGCCTATCGCGGGCGCACTGTCGACATAGACATGAATCTGCCCCCCAACACCCTCTATCTGCCCTCCTACGCCTTGGGTTACCATCGGATCCAGCAACCCTATTTTGCCGTTTTGCATCGCGGCGAAGGGGATGGTTGGGATCCACACCGGCCCAGCATGGCCAGCGTGATCATGCTGCAGGGCCGCATCTATCTGATCGATGCCGCTCCGGCGGTCTTTTATACCCTGAGTGCCCTGGGGATCAATATCAGCGAAGTGGAGGGTATTTTTCACACCCATGGCCATGATGACCATTTTGCCGGTCTGCCCGCCCTGATCCACTCCGGTCGTCGGCTGAAATATTATGCCACCCCCCTGGTGCGGGCGGCTGTGGCGAAAAAGTTTGCTGCCTTGATGTTGATGGAGGAGGAACAGTTCGGGCAATTTTTTGAAATTTGCGATTTGATGTTCGATGAATGGAACACCTTTGACGGTTTGGATGTGATGCCGATCTATTCACCCCATCCGACCGAAACCAATATTCTGCTTTTTCGCACCTTGGATACCGACGGCTATAAGACCTATGCCCATTGGGCGGATATTGCCTCGTTTCATGTGCTGGACAAAATGGTCGGTGATGGTCCAGACGATTTACCGGCCAGCTTTGTGGCCAGGATCAAGAATAATTATCTGCTTCCGGCAGATATTAAAAAGCTCGATATTGACGGCGGCCTGATTCACGGCAAGGCAGAAGATTTTCGCGACGATCCTTCCGGGCGGTTGATTCTCTCCCATACCGATCGCCCGCTGACTCTGGAAGAGATGAAAATCGGTTCAGAAACCTCTTTCGGGGCGATGGATATTTTGATTCCCGGTTACCAGGATTATCTCTATCCGCGTGCCTTCCGCTATCTGCATGAATTTTTCCCGGAAGTGGATGTGGCGCAAATTCGCATGCTGTTGAACTCGCCGATTCTGGAATACAACGTCGGCACCATCATCCACCGTTCCAACGAAAACAAGCACACCATCGACATGGTTCTCTCCGGCACGGTCGCCTATCTGGAGTCCACTTTCGGGGTGCGCAACCATCTTTCTTTTGGTTCACTGATTGGCGTCAATCTGTTTTTTGGCAAACAGAAGGTGTTTGAAGGCACCTATCGTGCCCTCTCCCACTGCAGCATCATGCGTTTTTCCTATACGCTGTTCCACGCCTTTCTGGAAAACAACGGCATTTTGCATAAAGTGGAACTCATTTTGGACAAAGTGGATTTTCTGCGCAAAACCTGGTTGTTCGGCGAACAGACCTCCTTTGCCAAACTCGGCGGCATCGCCCGGGAGATGACCACGGTACAACTGGCTGCCGGGGAAGAGTTGCCGATACCGGAAAGAGCGGCGTTATGGCTGGTGGCACAAGGGGCGATGCAGGTGTGCAGTCGGCAGGGAGCGGTATTGGAAGTGGTCAAGGGTGGTGGCTTTATCGGCGAATCCCTCTATTTTGAAGCACAACACAACTGGCGCTTCCGCGCCGAACAGGCAACCTTGCTCTACTGCGTCCACAAGGAAGATCTGCTCGACATTCCCATCGTCCACTGGAAAATGTTGGAAATTTTTGCCAAGCGGAAAAGCTTGTAGTGTGACTCTGGCAATACAGCGGGGGAGGTCAGCGCCTTCCCCGCTGTATTCAGTGCGACAGGCCCGGCCAGCGACCGGGCCGGGGACTATTTGAGAACTTTCAACTCCACACGACGGTTTTCGGACCGGCCTGCTTCGTTGGCGTTGCTGGCCACCGGTTTTTCCAAACCATAGCCATTGGCGCTCAGACGGTTTTTGTTGATGCCCTGGCTGACAAAATAGTTCATCACCGTGGTGGCGCGTGCCATCGACAGTTTTTTGTTGTAGGGTGCCTTGCCGACGTTGTCGGTGTGGCCTTGAATTTCCACCTTCAGGTTGGGATTCTTCTGCAACACCGTCAGGGTCTCACGCAAACCGCTGGCATCCTTCGATTCGATCTGGGCGCTGTTGGTGCGGAAGTTTAAATTTTTTACCACCCAGCAGCCGACACTGTTGACCGGGGCACCTTTCGGCGTACCGGGGCACTTGTCTTTGTCGTCGGTCACCCCATCGCCATCTTCATCACCAGGAGGCGGCGGCGCTTTTGCAACAGGCGGGGGCGGCGGCGGAGCAGCCGGTTGACCTTCCGGTTTACAGAAATAACACTGCGTACCAGCCTGACCCAGACCGGTCCGACCATCGTTGGGATGCCATTGGGTAAATCCACCATAGCTCCACTGCCCCGGAGGAGCCGCTTCAACAGTAGCAACGGCCAGCAAAGCCGCTGCACCCAGCATGACTGCAATTTGGGTGACTTTCATCGGGATAACAATTCCTTTACTCTGGGATGGTTGAAACAAAACAGCCACTCACCGTCGGCGACCGCCGCGCCAGTATCGCGCAGTCTGCCGCCGTGATGGCAACAAAACACAAAGCAACTTCTTAACGAAGTCATTAACCACCCTTCATTGTAACCACCATGACCGCCGGGTGCAATCTTTTTTGCTTGCCAGTTCTGCCTGATTCACCGCACAATCCAACCCAGTCAGCTGTTTCCATCGCCTTTTAAGCCTGAAAAAACCATGTCGCTTGCACCGATCCCTCCCCCCGCCTCTGTCCAAGCTGTGCTGGCTGCTGTACTGGCTGCGGTGCTGCAGCGTACCGGGCATGGTCTGGGACGCTTCGCCTATATGTCTGGCAACCTGGTGGCCGGTTTTTTCCATACCTCCTCCGGGCGCTATCGCTATCTGCTCAAACATACTATCCAACAAATCTATTTTACCGCTCTGCAAAGTTATCAACTGGTCTTTTTTATCGGTCTGGCGCTGGGTATCCTGATGGTGGTACCAATGGTCTCACTGGGCTTTACCGATGTTGATATGCTCAGTTCGCTGATGTCCAAGGTATTGTTTCAACAATTGATCCCCTTCATCACCGCCATTGTCGCCATCGGACGCTCTGGAACCGCCATCACCTCGGAAATTGCCAGCATGCAAAGCCAACAGGCCATCGACATGCTGTTGCTGCAGGGCATCGATCCCCATCATCTGCTGGTACAACCCCGGGTGATCGGCATGACCTTTTCGATGATGTTGCTGACCATCTGGATGATCGCCGGTGCCATTCTGGGGGCCAGCAGCATCGTCTTGATGGTCGATGATGCCGGTTGGTTGCCAGTCATCCGCGCCAGCGCCAACAGGCTCAGTCTGGGCGAATGGGGACTTATGGCTTTGATGATGCTCTGGTTCGGCATGGCAATTGGCACCATCCACTGCTATTACGGCTTGCAATCGGCCAACGCCGTGCAGACCGCCATGAATCTGCCCAAGGCGTTTGTGCGCTCCTTCCTCAGTTGTCTGCTGGTGATCACCCTCTTTTCTCTGGTCCGTTATGGCTGATCCCATTCTGCACTTGAAAAGGGTGGTTCTTCCCTTTCAGGAACCGACACCGGCCATCGATCTGGTGATCCATACCGGCGAAATCTGGCTGATCGACGGCCCGGCCAAGTCAGGCAAAACCACGCTGTTCAAAGTCATGTCCGGCCTGATTCAACCCCATGGCGGGGAGATCATCCTTTTCGGTAATTCGCTGCGCCGGATCAGCAACCGGACTCTGGCCCGACTGCGTCGGCGCATGGGGGTACTGTTGGAAGGAGATGGCTTGATCCCCTCCTGGAGTATCTATGATAATCTGGCTCTGCCCTGGCGTTACCATGATCTGCTCTCGGAACAGGCTCTGCAACAGACCCTTGTTGCCCTGCTGCAACAATTCGACGAAGAGGAAGAGTTGCTCTACCGGGTGGCCGCCACCTTGACCATCGAACAACGGCGACGCATGGCTGTGCTGCGCAGCCTGCAAAACGATCCCTCTCTGCTGCTGCTCGATAACGATGGTGTCGCCAGCTATCTGGAACGATTGATGCCCTACCTGCAGCGGCGACTGGATGACCATTCACTGGCGTTAGTGCTGCGCGGCACTGCCGCCATGGCCCGTTATTTACCTGCAGATCGTCTGCATCGGGCCACCCTGCGCGCCGGCACGTTACATCTTCATGCCAACCCTTCTCACCTGGATCAGCGGAGTGTCACCTGATGAAACCACCCTCTCCCCCCGCGAGGTAGGCCGCATGTCCGACCTTATCTCCTGGCGCAATCGGGATCGCCGCTTCAAACAAAGCGTCACCCTGTTTATTTTTCTCAGCATGCTGCTGGTGCTGGGTATGGTCTGGTTGGGCAACACCAACAACAATCCCTTTGATGCCAAATACAACCTGCACAGCGAAACGGCCCATGCTGAAACGTTGAAAATTGATACCCCCGTCACTTTGGCCGGCATTCTGGTTGGACGGGTCAGCGATTTGCAGTTTACCGCCGACAATAAAATTCGCATTACCATCCGGGTGCTGAAAAAACATATGCAGCGCATCCGGCAAAATTCGGTCCTCAATCTGGTCAAACCGATGGTTGGCACCGCTTCGTTGGACATCAGCCTGGGCTCACCCAGCCATGCCACTCTGCAACCGGAGCAGATGATCACCTTTGGGCAGAGCAAAGAGTTGACCGACATGTTGGCGCAAGTACCCGCCATTCTTGAACATGTCGAAAAGGTGGCGGCCAACGTCCGCGATTTGACCGCCCAACTGTTGACCGTGGAAGGTCCCTTCCAGCAAACCCTGCAGCAGGCCAACGCCACGCTCAGCGAAACCTCGCAGTTGGGGCGCACGGTCAACCAGAAGGGCCCCAACGTACAACAGACCATCGATCACATGGAATCTGTCGCCCGCGATGCAGCCCTGCTGATGCAGCAGGTGCGCCATTCCACCCCGACCATGATCAGCGGACTGCATGCGTCAGCCAACCGCTCTCTGCAGCAGGTGGAGCAAAGTGTCGCTGAAATGCAAAAGCTGCTCAAACAGTTGCAACCGCTCATCGGGCAAGCGCAAGGGGTGTTGCAGCACGGCAACCGGATTGCCGCTGATGTGGCCAAAATAACGGGTCAATTGGCCCAGGTCAGCCCGGAAATTCCTGTTCTGCTCTATCAAGGGCAAGAGACCATGCGTGAGGCGGAAACCTTGATGCACAAAGTCAATCACTCCATCCTCTTTGGCTCCTCCACTGAGCCGGAAGCGGGCCATGGCCGCCTGAGTGAGACGCCCCGTGATTTACCGATGTTGCCGGTTGCGACCCCATGACCGGCAAGGAGATGATGATGACAACCCCTCTCTTCCCGCGTTTGCTGTTGCTCTCCCTGTTGCTCACCGGCTGTCTGGGAGGAGCCTCGGCCCCACCCCTGGCAGAAAAAGGGGAGGCCAGCCGACAAAAGGCGGCCCGCCTGTTTCGCGAATGCCGCACCGGTCTGGCGCTGAGCGAATACCGCAAGGTTCTGTATCTTGCCGAACTGCGTGATGACCGGCCTGCCATCGCCTCTGCCTTGCTCAACCTGGGCGTCATTCAACTGGTGCGCGGCGACTGGCAGGAGGCAGAAATCGCGTTGCGCCTCGCCGCACAGCGTTACCTGCAACTCAATGACCATCCAGGCCGCCAGGAGGCAGAGAGCCACCTGGCCACGGTGCAGATCAAACAAGGCCGCCATCACGAAGGGTTGCAGGCCCTGCAACAACTCTGGCAACAACTGGCGACGGAACCAGCCTCCCCGCTACGGGTACGGATACTCAACGGCATGGCCATCGCCCACAAATCACTGGGACAACTGGAAGAGGCGCAACAGGCACTGCTGCAGGCCGAACAGGAGAGTGATGCAAGCGCCAACCGTACCGATCTGGCCACCGTGCGGATGAACCGGGCGCGACTGTTGTTGCAACAAGGGGCGTTGCCGGCGGCGCAACAGCAAGCAAACTCGGCGCTGGAATTGGATCGGGCAGCAGAACATCTGCTCGGCATCGGGGCCGATCTGCTGCTGTTGGGGGTGATCAGCGAACGGCAAGGGGAGAAGGCGCAGGCACAAAGCTATTGGCGTCAAGCCGCTTCGATCTGGGAGTATTGCGGTCTGGATCGACAACGCATCTTTGCTGCCAACGGCATCGCCGACCCGTTGCCTGCCAAAAAAACGCCCGGAGATTGACCCAGACAACCACAAGCCCGACCGGCTTTACGCCCCGGCAGAAGCGGCAACCTGATCGGTTATTTGGTCGGTTATTTGGTCGGTAACGGATACCTCCTGCAGCACATCCTGCAGGGCCTGCAGCTTGAATTCGATCGAAGCTGTTGCTGACGCCTGTTCATCGGACCAGCGTCACCTTTTGCTGCCCAACCGGCACCGGCGGCAGCTCACTGAGCGGCCAGCGTGGGCGCACGGTCAGTGCGGCATCATGTCGGGCTCCGCGCTGCAACCGTTCTGCGGCGGCCAGCGCAATCATGGCACCGTTATCGGTACAAAAAGAGAGCGGTGGCGCAAAGACGGCGATGCGCGGCGATGCCCGCTCCTGCAGCAACTGGCGCAAACGTTGATTGGCCCCCACACCACCGGCAACCAACAAACGTCGACAACCCACCGCCCGGCAGGCAGCCAAGGATTTTTCCACCAGCACCTCCACCAACGCCTCCTGATAAGAGGCGGCAATATCCCGTGCGGCCTGCCGGTCATCACCCGGCGGATGGCTCAACAAATGGGTGCGCAAAGCGGTTTTCAGGCCGGAAAAGGAAAAATCAAACCGTTGCCGATCCAACCAGGCACGGGGAAATCGAATCGCCTGCCGATCCCCCCCCTCTGCCAGGGCAGCGATGGCCGGACCGCCGGGATAACTCAACCCCAACAGACGGGCCCCTTTATCAAACGCCTCCCCAGCCGCATCATCCCGGGTCTGCCCCAACAGCGTATAGACTCCAAAGGCTTCAGCATGCAACAGCAAGGAGTGTCCCCCCGAAACCAGCAGGGCGACAAAAGGAAAGGTACAGCCACTCTCCGCCTCGCCAACCCGGCGCAGAAAGGGGCTCATCAGGTGACCTTCCATGTGATGGATACCCAGCAACGGCTTTTGCAAAGCCAACGCCAGCCCTTTGGCCACCGAGAGACCGACCAGCAGGCCACCGATCAACCCCGGGCCGGCGGTCACGGCAATGGCCGTCAATTGGGCTGCCTGACGCCCGGCACGCTGCAACGCCTCGCTGACCACCGGATAGATATTGTGAATATGGGCCCGGCTGGCCAACTCCGGCACCACGCCGCCATATTCGGCATGCACCTCCACCTGCCCCTGAACCACGTTGGACAAAACCACTCCCTCTTCGACGATGGCCGCCGAAGTTTCATCACAACTGCTTTCAATCCCTAAAATGGTCATTTGCTTCTACACGCTCCGCCAGCACGGCACAGAGAGTCAGGGGGAAGAGGAGAGATCGACAGAGACGGGCGTTGTTTCGTCCGCAGGGAAGAGAGGTTGCAATACTTCGGTGACAAGTTCCAACAACTCTTTGCGGGTGAACGGTTTGGCCATGGTGCGAAAGGCACCCATTTTGCGGGCAATCTGCAGGCTGGTTTCTGATGTCAGAATCATGCCACCCCCGGAGAGGGCGATAACCCGTGTTTCCGGATCTCTGCTGAGCAATTCCCGAATCACCGCCAAACCATCGGTACCGGGCATGAGAATATCGGTAATGACCAGCGCAATCCGACGCTGATCAAACATTTTTAATCCCTCTTCACCACCATGCGCCAACAATACCGTATATCCGGCATCCTCCAGGATCGATTTTACCAGATAGCGTACACCCGGATCATCATCGATCACCAGAATGGTTGGGTTCATGACTGGTCTCCCACCTTTTCCACCCGCGCCGAGAGGACATAGCCAAGACCACGCACCGTTTTGATCAACTCCGGCGTGCGGGAATCCTCACGCAGACGGCGGCGCAGGCGACTGACCTGCATGTCGATGGTACGGTCATAGGTTTCATTCTCTTTGCTGGCCGAATATTCCAGCAACTGGTCTCGTGACAAAACCTGATTGGGATAGTTGAGAAAAATACGCAACAAGGCAAATTCGCTGCCGCTCAAGAAAACCTTCTCCTGCTGCGGCGTATAGAGCTGCCGGGTGGGCACATCCAGACGCCATCCGGCAAAATGGTAGGCAATATTCTCTTCGTTCGTGCTGCCGCGCGGCGTTTTTTCCATTTGCACCGAGGCCCGGGTACGACGCAAAACACTGCGCACCCGCGCCAGCAACTCACGGGGATGAAACGGTTTGGGCAGATAGTCATCGGCACCCATCTCCAGACCGATAATCCGATCCACATCTTCGCCACGGGCGCTGAGAATAATCACCGGAATATCGGAGGTGGCCCGCAGATTGCGGCACAACACCAAGCCATCCTCATCCGGCAGCATCAAATCCAGGACAATCAGATCGATGGCGGCTTGATCCAGCAGTTGCCACAATCCTTTACCATCGGGCACCACGCTGACGCGAAAACCGTTCTTTTCAAAGAAGCGGCTGACCAACGTGCATATATCGGGATCATCATCGACGATAAGAATGTGATCACTGGAGGATGTTGCCATAATTCCAATCCGTACAGTTACTGGTAAACAATTTCGAGACGATCCAGGTAGAGCGTGAGTTCCTGGATCAGCGCGGTCAACTCAGCAGAATGTTGGCCACGGGCTGCCTGCTCCATGGCCGCACCGATCCGGCTGATTTCATCCAGACCATAGCCAGCCCCGGAACCTTTCATACGATGACCCAATACGCGCATGGTCTCAAAATCCTCTTTGCCCAGCAAATCGGTTAGTTGCAGAATATCCTTATGTCGGTTCGCCAAATAGCCGGGAATGATCTCTTCCAGTTCCCGTTCTACGGTTATTTGCCGTTTTGCCGCTTCCTCTGGCATAATTTTCTCCTTGCAACGGCCCCCAGCGTCTGTTGCAACCTGGATGGCATGACCGCCCAACAATACCGCCTTGTGACATTACAACAGATCATAATACATTTTGTGGTAAACGAAAACCTTTCCGGTCCATATCCCTGCAAAAATTCTGTTATCATCCCCGGCAGGCGCTACTCAGGGGAAAAAAGGTCTGCGGGCAATGAACATCCTTGCTTCGTTGACAAAAATCCCCCATTGTCCGAGTTTTTGCATGGCAGCATAGCGTGTGTGAATCCATCACAGCCGTTTCATTTGCCCCTTTACAAGAGAGATCGATCCGGCAGCAACAGGTGCTAAAGATGAGCAGAGTGTGGTTGATGTTTTGCCTGGGATTACTACCGGTTTGGGCACTGGCTGCCGAACCGGACAGGGGTTTACCGCCAGAGGTGGACCGTTTGCAACGTTTTCTTAACAAAGTGAAAACACTGGAGGCCGACTTTTACCAGCGGATCGAAAATCCAGAAGCTGGCGTGCCCGGTGAGAGCAACGGCCATATCAGCACCAGCAAACCGGGCCGTTTTCGTTGGGATTACCAGAAACCGCAGGAACAAACCATTGTTTCCGACGGAGAGACCATCTGGTTTTATGAGCCCGATTTGGCCCAGGTCACGGTCAGCAAAGCCTCGAAGCTCGATCAAACACCCGCTGTCTTGCTCTCTTCCACCGTCTCTCTGGCGCAAACGTTTACCTGGGAGATCGGCGAAGAACCCAACCTGCACATACCGGCCATCCGCCTTTTTCCCCGCCAGAGCGGCTCGGTCAAAGAGATCATGCTGGTCCTGCACCCGGAACGGGAAGAGCTGCTGAAATTGACCACCCATGACTCCCTGGGCCATGTTTCCCATTTCACCTTTCGTGGCATGCGCAGCAATCATCCGGTTGCCGCCGAGCGTTTCCGCTTTGCAATTCCGCCGGGGGTCGATATTATTGAAGATCGTAGCCAGTCCGCCGACCCCTCCCGATGAGGGCCCGTTAACCGATTGTTTTGCCGTTTGCCAAGCAGGAGTTGCCCATGCCTTCCTTCGATATTGTCTCAGAAACCGATCTCCAGGAAGTGGACAATGCCGTCAACCAGGTGAGCAAAGAGATTGCTACCCGCTATGATTTCAAAAACTCCAAATGCCGGGTGGAACGCAAAGAGGCGCTCATCACCCTGCATGCCGATGACGAGTACAAACGGGAACAGGTGATCGAAATTCTTAAAGAAAAACTGATTCGCCGCAAGGTGGATATCCGTGTTCTCGATTACGGCACGGTGGAACCGGCCTCCGGTGGCACGGTGCGTCAGGTGGTGACCGTGCGTCAGGGTATCGAAGCCGAATTGGCCAAACAGCTGGTCAAATTGATCAAGGAGTCAAAAATCAAGGTCCAGGCCGCCATTCAGGGGGTGGAATTGCGAATCACCGGCAAAAAACGGGACGATCTGCAAGAGGTGATCGCCCTGCTCAAGGCGGAAACCTCGATTGAACAGCCTTTGCAGTTTACCAACTTTCGGGAATAGCCGATGCACACCTCCGGAGAGGGTAAGCGGGTTGGTCTGATTGCCCTGGGATGTCCGAAAAATCGGGTAGACAGCGAACAGCTGCTGGGACGCTTTCTGCAACATGGTTATACCCTGACCCATGATCCGGATCAGGCGGATCTGCTGGTGGTCAACACCTGCGGCTTCAAGGCCGATGCCGAAGCCGAATCACGCGCCGCCATCGAGGAGATGGCCGCCATCAAAGCCCGCCATCCCGATAAACGGTTGCTGGTCACCGGCTGTTTGTCGCAACGTTACGGCAACGCCCTGGCCGAACAGATACCTGCCATCGATGTATTGCTCGGTTCGGCCCAATACGAGCGGGTGATTCCGCTCTTGGCCGCCAACCAGGCCAGCGGACAACCGGTATTGCAGGTTGAACCGGTCAGCATGCAGGCCAATGTCCCGGATCCGGATCAACGGGTGTTGACCACCCCATCCCATTCGGCCTACGTCAAAATTGCCGAAGGGTGCAACAACACCTGCGCCTTTTGCATCATTCCGCAACTGCGGGGCCGTTTTCGTTCCCGCCCCCCGGAAGAGATTGTCGCCGAAGTAGAGCGCCTGGCGGCACAAGGGGTGGTGGAGATCAACCTGGTCTCCCAGGATACCACCCTGTATGGTCGCGATTTGTCCCCGCGCACCTCGCTGGCAGCGTTGCTGCGCCGCCTGGGGCAGGTACAGGCGATTGCCTGGATTCGCACCCTCTACCTCTATCCGACGCTGATCAACGAGGAGTTGTTGCAGGTGATGGCCGGGGAAGAAAAAATTGTCCCCTACCTGGATGTGCCGTTGCAACACAGCCATACTGCTGTTCTGGCCCGCATGCGACGAGCCGAACGGGCGGAAGATATTGAGCAACTGCTGCAGCGTATTCGCCACCATTTGCCGCATGCCGCCCTGCGCACCACCTTCATCGTCGGTTTTCCCGGTGAAAGCGATGCCGAGTTTGACCATCTGCAGGCGCTGGTCCGGCAGGAGTGGTTTGACCATCTGGGGGTTTTTACCTATTCCGATGAACCGGGCTGTCGCGCCTACACCTTGCCCGATAAAATTGACCCTGCCCTGGCCAGCCAACGCCGCCAGCATCTGTTGGCCCTGCAGCAACCGATCAGTCGGCGCAAACTGCGGCAATGGGTGGGCAAAACGGTACCGGTCCTGGTGGAAGGGGTCTCTGCGGAACATTCCGGGCTGATGTTGGGTCGAACCAGGCAGCAGGCCCCGGAGATCGATGGGGTGGTCTACCTCAATGCCGGGCAGCCGCAAGCGGGCAGTTTGTTGCCGGTGCGTATCACCGACAGCCATGAATATGATCTGGTCGGCCATCCGGCCTCCCTGCGCCTGACACCGCCACCGAGCCGGACAACCAGCCGAAAACGGACACGACGATGAGCGAAACCCTTTTGCAAGCGCATGAACTGCGCAAAGCCTTTCGCACCAGCAGTCAGGAGTTTGAAGTGCTGCGCGGTGTCAATCTGAGCCTGGGGCGGGGAGAACTGGTGGCCCTTCTGGGCGTTTCCGGTACCGGCAAAAGCACGTTGATTCAGATTTTGGGGGCCCTGGATCGGCCTACCAGCGGCACGGTGATGGTCGACGGTGTCGATCTGTTTGCGCTGTCGCAAAACAGATGTGCCGCCTTTCGCAATCAACGGATCGGCTTTATCTATCAGTCGCACCGCCTGTTGCCGGAGTTTACCGCCCTGGAAAATGTCGTCATGCCGCTGTTGATTGGCCGTGTTGCCCGCAAAGAGGCGCTGCAACGGGCCGAACAGGCGCTCGATGAGGTGGAACTGGCCCACCGACTGCACCATCGACCGGGGCAACTGTCGGGCGGCGAACAACAACGGGTGGCCATCGCCCGTGCCGTGGTCTGCAATCCCGATCTGTTGTTGGCCGACGAACCAACCGGCAATCTGGACCGCAAAACAGCACAGGGGGTTTTTCACCTGCTCAAGGAACTCAATCGCAGCAAAGGACTGACCTGTTTGATGGTCACCCACAACATGGAACTGGCCGCCGATCTGGACCGCCGCATTCACCTGATCGACGGACAACTGGTAGAAGGGCATGAACACCACTAACCTGATTTACAATGTGTTGGTCTGGGCACCCGGGGTGATTTTTGCCATCACCCTGCATGAGTGGGCACACGGTTTTGCCGCCACCCAATTCGGTGACCCGACCCCCGCCCGCATGGGCCGTTTAACCCTGAATCCCCTGCCGCATATCGATCCGGTGATGACCCTGCTGGTACCGGGGGCGTTGCTGATCACCTCGCTGCTGACCATGGGATCGCCGATTCTTTTTGGTGGGGCCAAACCGGTACCGATCAACCCGCACGCCTTCAGCGACCGGCAAGGGCGTCGCCTGCGCGGCGTTGCCATGCGTCTGGCGATGATCTGGGTCTCTGCCGCCGGACCGTTGATCAATTTTTTGCTGGCCGCCCTGTCTGCCGCCGGGCTGCATCTGCTGGCCATCTCCACCGACAGCCCGCCGTTTCTGCTGGTTGACATGTTGCTGGCGGCCATCAAAATGAATGTCCTGCTTGGCGTCTTCAATCTTTTTCCCGTCCCACCGCTGGATGGAGGCCGTATCATCACCGCCCTGCTGCCCAACCCGTTTGATCGGGCCCTGGCCAGCATGGAACGCATCGGCATCGCTTTGGTACTGTTGATGGCCTTTTCCGGTATGTTGGGTTCCGTTCTGGGGCCGATCATCTCTTCGGCGACCCGGTTTTTTGTGCGTCAGGCTCTTTCGCCTTGATGCCTGTTGACGGGCCTGTTCGCAAACAGCAACCATTGGCCACACAGCGCACGGCCTCAGGCCGTTGCGCTCTCTTTTGTCAGGAGTGTTATCTGCCGTGAACGCCTCTTCTGCTCTTCCGACCGTCTTCAGCGGTGCCCAACCGACCGGGCAACTGACTTTGGGCAACTATCTGGGTGCCCTGCGCACCTGGGTGCGCATGCAGCAGGAGTATGCCTGCATCTTCTGTGTGGTCGATCTGCATGCGCTGACCGTGCGCCAGGATCCGGCACAACTGCGGGAAAATATTTTTGAGTTGACCGCCCTCTATCTGGCCTGTGGCATCGATCCGGAACGCAGCATCATCTTTCTGCAAAGCCATGTGCCCGCCCACTCGGAACTGGCCTGGCTGCTGGCCACCTTCACGCAAATGGGCGAACTGGAAAGGATGACCCAGTTCAAGGATAAATCCCAGCAACACCATCAAAACATCAACGCCGGACTCTTCACCTATCCGGTGTTGATGGCCGCCGATACTCTTCTCTACCAAACGCACCGGGTGCCGGTTGGCGAAGATCAAAAACAACATCTGGAACTGACCCGCGATGTTGCCATCCGCTTCAACGGCTTGTATGGTCCCGTCTTTCGCGTGCCCGAACCGCTGATTGGTACCGACGGCGTGGCCCGGGTCAAAGATCTGCAGGAACCCACAAAAAAAATGTCGAAAAGTGCCGCCTCAGAACTGGCGCGCATCATGTTGCTCGATGATGCGGACGCGGTGGTGAAAAAATTTAAAAAGGCGGTGACCGATACGTTGGGCGTGATCCGTTATGACGAGGTCAACCAACCGGGTGTGGCCAATCTGCTCAACATCTGGTGCGCCGCCACCGGTCACAGCCGTGAAGAGGCTCTCGCCCATTTCGACCACAACCAGTACGGTAAATTGAAAATGGAAACGGCTGAGGCGGTCAACACCGTTTTGCAACCCATCCGCAGCCGTTTTATGGAATTAAATAACGACCGGGGCCAATTGAAGCAACTGCTGCGCCAAGGAGCCGAACAGGCCCGCGCCCAAGCTGATCGTACCATGCACCAGGTCTGGCAAGCCCTTGGTTTGCCAACCAGTCGCACCTAATGCTGCCCCTGTCGGGGCAGCGACCACAAACAATAAATCAGGATACCAAAATGACAGCTGAAGCGGTCCGGTTACAAAAATGGTTGGCGGAATCGGGTCTCTGTTCCCGACGCGAGGGAGAAGAGTGGATTCTGCAGGGCCGGGTCACCATCAACGGCGAGGTGATCAAACAGCTGGGCAGCAAGGTCAATCGCGGCGATCAGGTATTGGTCGATGGTCGGGTGGCAGTGCCGCTGCGGGAACCTTTGCGGGTGATGATGCTGCACAAACCAGCCGGGGTGGTATGTACCCGCAAAGATCCGGAAAATCGTGAAAATGTCTTTTCCCTGCTCGGTGAAGGGCATGCCCGTCTGATCAGTATCGGTCGCCTGGATTATAATTCGGAAGGGTTGCTGCTTTTCACCAACCATGGCGAACTGGCCCACCGATTGATGCACCCCTCCACCCAAATTGACCGCACCTACCGGGTGCGGGTCCATGGCCGTATCGATCCGCCCACTCTGAGCCGTCTGCAAGCCGGGGTGATGCTGGAGGATGGACCAACCGGCCCGTTGAATCTATCTGTGGATCAGGTGGTCGGAGCCAACAGTTGGTTGACCATCACCCTGCAGGAGGGACGCAACCGCATCGTGCGCCGCATTTTTGCCGCCTTCGAGATGGATGTATCCCGTTTGATCCGGGTGCAATATGGCAGCTGCCAACTGGGTGATTTGCCCCGTGGGCAATGGCGGGCCTTGTTGCCGCAGGAGATCAAAGCCTTGTTGGCCCCGCTGCCAGGGGCCGCTGCCTGGTGGCGGGAACCGAAAAAAGCCCCCGCCGCGACTGGTGAGTATGGACGAAAGCGACGCCTGACAACCAACTCCGGTTCCGAAAAATTTTCTCCGGCAGAACGCAACACGCGCCCCCGCCAGGATAGTGCCTGGGCAGACACAGCCGCCCCGACCATGGCGCAATCCTCCCACAAGCGGGCCACGCCACGCCCGGAGACGGAAAAATCTTTCCCGAGCGAACGTCCGGCACGCGCACGCCAGGCCGCTTTCTCTGCCGATCATGGGGCAGCGCCAAGAGGACGGACCAACCCGTTCACAGCGACGGATCAAGGTTTCGCAAGTGAACGACCGGCACGCCAAGGCTCTTTTTCCTCAGAAAGGGGTGCCCCGCCGAGAGAAAAAACCGCCCGCAATCGGGACAATTCGTTTACGGAGAGGGAAGAATCTTTCCGGGGCGAACGTCCAGCACGCACACGCCAAGCTGCTTTTTCCACTGAAAGAGCTGCCCCACCAAGAGAGAGAGCCGCCCGCAATCGGGACAATTCGTTTGCGGAGAGGGAACAATCTTTCCCGGGCGAACGCCCAGCACGCGCACGCCAGGCTGCTTTTTCCACAGAAAGAGCTGCCCCACCAAGAGAGAGAGCCGCCCGCAATCGGGACAATTCGTTCGCGGAGAGGGAACAATCTTTCCCGGGCGAACCTCCAGCACGCACACGCCAGGCTGCTTTTTCCACAGAAAGGGCTGCCCCACCAAGAGAGAGAGCCGCCCGCAATCGGGACAATTCGTTCGCGGAGAGGGAACAATCTTTTCCGGGCGAACCTCCAGCACGCGCACGCCAGGCTGCTTTTTCCACAGAAAGAGCTGCCCCACCAAGAGAGAGAGCCGCCCGCAATCGGGACAATTCGTTTGCGGAGAGGGAACAATCTTTTCCGGGCGAACGTCCGGGGCGCGCACGCCAAGGCAGATTCTCCCCAGCGGAAATGGAGCGGAACAGCGCAGGCCATACCCCACGGCGCAGCGCGCGGGATGGCATGACCTCTTCCCGTCCGCGTGCCGAAGCCCCGATGAGCGGAGCTGCCGTGCGACAGCGGCAGGAGAGCGGTACTGCAGCCTCTCCACCACGGCGCGAGGAGAGTTCTCGTCGTACCGTAACCCCCTCTTCCCGTCCGGCAGCGGTCAGCAAACGGAGAACAGAGCATGGCACACGTGGCAAAAAGTGAACAGATGAAATATCTGCACGACTATCGCCCCCCCGACTTTTTGCTTGAAGGGGTGACGTTGACCTTTTTCCTCGATCCGCAGCAGACCGAGGTACAGAGTCGCCTGCAGCTGGTGCGCAATCCGCATGGCAGCGATAACGCCCCTTTGGCGCTGGATGGGCAGGATCTCACCCTGCTTTCGCTCCATTTGGACGGCAGCCCGTTATCTGCCCAACAGTACCAGCTCACGGCAGAGCAGTTGATTATTGCCGCGCCGCCTGACCGTTTTGTCTTGGAGATACGGACACGCATTCATCCCGACGCCAACACCGCCCTGGAGGGGCTCTATCGCTCCGGCAGCCTGTTGTGTACCCAGTGCGAGGCGGAAGGATTCCGCAAGATCACCTATTATCTGGACCGCCCCGACGTACTGGCCCCCTTTACCACCACCCTGGTGGCCGACCGGCAAGCCTTTCCGGTTTTGCTGGCCAACGGCAACTGCATCGAACAGGGCAACTGGGATGAGAGCCGCCATTTTGCCACCTGGCTGGATCCGCATCGCAAACCCTGTTATCTCTTTGCCCTGGTTGCCGGCACGCTCTATTGCCATCGGGATCAATTCATCACCCGCTCCGGGCGTCCGGTTGCCTTGGCCATTTACGTTGAATCGGCAGAAGCGCTGCTGCCGGCACCGGGGGGACAGACAAGCCACGCCATGCACGCTCTGAAAAAGGCCATGGCCTGGGATGAAGAGCAGTTTGGCCGCGAATATGATTTGGATATTTACATGATCGTTGCCGTGCATGATTTCAATGCCGGAGCGATGGAAAACAAAGGGTTGAACCTGTTCAACGCCAAATATGTGCTGGCCGATCAACAGTGTGCCACCGATCAGGATTTTCAGCAGATAGAGAGCATCATCGCCCACGAATATTTTCACAACTGGACCGGCAATCGGGTCACCTGCCGCGATTGGTTCCAGTTGAGCCTGAAAGAGGGGTTGACCGTTTTTCGCGATCAACTTTTTTCTGCCGACACCCTCTCGCCAGCGGTACAGCGGGTCCAGGAGGCCCGCCTGATTCGCACCCGGCAGTTTGCCGAAGATGCAGGCCCTACCGCCCACCCGGTACAGCCGGATGCCTACCTGGAGATCAACAATTTTTACACCTCCACGGTCTACGAAAAGGGAGCCGAGGTGGTACGCATGCTCCATACCCTGCTCGGAGCCGAACTGTTTCGCCGCGGGATGGATCTCTACTTTGCGCGGCATGACGGCCAGGCGGTCACTGTCGAAGCGTTTATTCAGGCCATGGAGACGGTCTCCGGTCGGGATCTGCAACAGTTTCGCCTCTGGTATCGGCAGGCAGGCACCCCACTGTTACAGGTCAATCTGGAACATGACCGGCACAAGGAACGGCTGCTCTTGCAGGTCAGGCAGAGTTGTCCGGCCACCCCGGGGCAAGCGGTCAAAGAGCCGTTTCATATTCCCCTGAGTGTCGGATTGCTGGACAAGGAAGGTCACTCATTGCCTCTTCTCCTGGTTGATGATCCCGCCGACCGACAGCCCAGCACTTCGCGGGTGCTGGAACTGCGGGAAGAGGAGGAACAGTTTGTCTTTACCGGCATCGCCCAACCCCCGGTCCCCTCGCTGTTGCGCCATTTTTCGGCACCGGTGGCCCTGCAGGTGGCGCTGGATACCGATCAGCTGGGCTTTTTGTGGGCCCACGATCCAGATACTTTCAACCGCTGGAATGCCGGGCAACGTCTTTCTGCGGAGGTGCTGCTGCGGCTGGCAACGGATGCACAGATTCCTTTTCCCTTCATTCTGGAACATTGCTACATCGACAATTTTGCCCGGGTGTTGCGCTCGGAAGATTTGCACCCGGCCAGTCAGGCGATGATTTTAACCCTGCCCAGTGAATCGGCTCTGGTCGAACAGATGGAAGAGTCCGACCCGACGGCGTTGCATCTGGCCCGGGAGTTTGTGCGTACCACCCTGGCCACCGAACTGCATGAGAGGTTTTTGCAGATCTATTACCAACAAAGCGAGGCGATCGCCCGATTACCCACTGATCCCTACCACCCGGAGGTGGCTGGACGCCGGGCGTTGAAAAATCTCTGCCTGGACTATCTGGCCTCCCTGCAATGGGCAGAATTTCGGGATTTGACCTGGCGACAGTTTGATAAAGCCGCTAACATGACGGATCGTCTGGCGGCCTTGCGTTCGCTGCTCTTCTCTGCCGATCCAGAGAGTGAACCGGCTCTGCAGCAGTTTGCCGAACGGTGGCAACACAACCATCTGGTGATGGATAAATGGTTTGCCCTGCAGGCCTCCATTCCGGCGGAAGCAAGTTTGGCACGGGTGCAGCGTTTGACCCGACATCCGTTGTTCAGCTATAAAAATCCGAATCGCGTGCGGGCAGTTCTGGGCACCTTTTGCCATGACAACCCGTTCGCTTTTCACCAACCGGATGGCGAGGGTTATCGTTGGCTGAGTGAACAAATATTGACCATCGATGGCCTCAATCCGCAAGTTGCTGCCCGACTGGTCGCCTCGTTCAGTCGCTGGCGTAAGCTGGAACCGGGACGGCGAGAAAAAATGCAGAAGGCGTTACAGCAGATTCAACAGGCCCCGCAACTCTCCCCTGATGTTTTTGAGATTGTACTCAAAAGCCTGAAGCATTAGTATGGGGCGGTGCGTGTATTGCTTATCCGGATGACAAGGAGTGTACAAAGGCCATGATCAAGCCCTGGCGGAGTGTGTTGCTGGTGGGAATGTTGCTCTCTTGGTGGCTGGGACCGCTGGCGCAGGCGGCTGCCGAGGGGCCACCGCTTGATCCGGTCAAACTGTTGGCGCAGATTGACCGCAAGCTGCGCCCGGAATCCTTTGAACTGTTTTCCCAACTGACCACACAGTCGGCCAATGGTCGGGTCAGCACCTTCTCCTTGTACGGTGTCGGCGAAGGAAACAAAAAAGCAGCCGTGTTGATCCTGGCCCCGGACACTCTGCTCGGTCGCGCCGTGTTGCGGCTCGAGGATGAGAGTTGGATGCACATACCCGGCGAACTGGATCTGCGCACGGTCACTCTGAACCAAACCCTGACCTCTGGCCTGTTCAACAATGCCGACCTGCTGTTGACCGATTTCAGCGCCGATTACAAAGCCACCCTGGCCAATGAACGGGCCGACGAACTGGTCCTGGAACTGACCCCCAAATCCAACCGCCTCCCCTACTCCCGGCAGGTGATGCGCGTCGACCGCAAACGGTTGCTGCCCACCAGCTTGAGCCAATTTATCGGCGGGACCCTGGCCAAAACGATCACCTTCGAGCAGTACAGCGACAGCATCGGTTTTGCCCGTCCCACCCTCCTCAAGGCCACCTCCGGGGATAACAAATCCACCGCCACCTGGCAATTGACCTCGCTCAAAGCCCGCACCTTCCCCCCGGAAGCCTTCTCCAAAGCCTTTTTGCCCAAGGTGGGAAGTTTGTTTAAATAGTTTTCCTGACGAAAAGAAAGCAGGATTGCGGACACTCCGATCAGCATGTCTGAAATATGTAGATTTTTCGGGATCGTTGTGTTCATGTATTACCAGGAACACAATCCACCTCATATCCATGTACGGTATAATGAACATGTCGCGGTCATGGATATTCACTCTTTCAATATGTTAGCTGGCAACTTACCGGCCAGGGTAAAAGGTTTGGTGGTAGAATGGATGCAATTACACCAGCAGGAATTGATGGCAATGTGGCAAAGCAAACGGTTTCACAAGGTGCAACCGCTTGTGTAAACAGCTTTTTGCAACCGATCACGCTGCAAAGCGTCCGCTATCTGGACGGCTATCGACTGTTTGTCACTTTTGCAGGAGGAGAATCGGGCATCGTTGATCTGAGCGCCTTGGTGCAGTCGGAAGCAACAGCCAACCCACTGCAAAACCTCACTGAATTTCGCAATCTGTTCCTGGATTCCTGGCCTACCGTCGCCTGGCCATGCGGCTTTGCTCTGGCACCGGAATATCTCTATTGGCTGGCAACCGGCAAGAAGGTGGAATGGTTGCAATAGGGATTGTTCGCGATAACCGCCGTTGACTTTACGGAAAATTGGCTTATGCTGCTCCTTTTTCCTGTCTGGATGGGGGGGATGCAGACAGGAAGCAGCCGTTCTGGCTGCATTCTTGTTTGGAGGATTGGCTTGTGAGTAAAGAAGATGTTATCGAGATGGAAGGGACCGTGCTGGAAAACCTGCCCAACGCCATGTTCCAGGTGGAGCTGGAAAACAAGCACAAATTGCTGTGCCATATTTCAGGTCGGATGCGCAAGCACTATATCCGAATCCTGCCGGGTGACAAGGTAACCGTGCAACTGACTCCCTATGACCTTACCAAAGGACGCATCTCCTATCGCCACAAATAAGGCCGACTCACCCTACAACGCTTCCCATATCGAAGTTCTGGAAGGGTTGGAAGGGGTGCGCCGTCGCCCTGGCATGTATATCGGCGGCACCGATGAACGTGCCTTGCATCACCTGGTGGCCGAACTGCTGGATAACGCCATGGATGAGGTGGTCGCCGGTTACGCTGACCGCATTACTTTGGTTGTTTCAGCAGACGGTGCCGTCTCGGTGCGTGATAACGGACGGGGCATACCTGTCGACCCTCTGGCCCGCTATCCGGGCCGCTCTGCTTTGGAAGTGATTTTTACCACCCTGCATGCCGGGGGCAAGTTTCACGATAAATCCTATGCCACTTCCGGCGGTTTGAACGGTGTCGGCTCCTCGGTGGTCAACGCCTTGTCGTTGTGGACCGAAGTGCTGGTCGAACGCGACGGCCACAAATGGCGGCAAACTTTTTCCCGTGGCAAAACCGCCTCATCCCTGGAACAGCTGGAGGTCTCCCGCCGCCACGGCACCCAGGTGACCTTTTTGCCCGACCCGGACATTTTTCCGATCACCGCCTTTCAGGTGGAGCGGTTGGCGGAAATGTGCCGGGCCAAGGCCTATCTCAATCGCGGGGTGGTGATTCGCCTGAAGATCGAACAGACGGGCGAAGAGTTGGCCTTTCATTTTCCCAATGGTCTGGAAGATTATCTGCGCAATACCGTGCCGACCAGCGAGCGGGTCATTCCGGCCTTGTTTGCCGGTTCGGTGGTCGAACAGGGTGAAGAGTACCTGCGCATGGAGTGGGCCATGGCCTGGACCAGCGGCGAAGAGTATCGGGCCCTGACCTATTGCAACACCATTCCCACCACCCAGGGTGGCGTTCATGAAAGCGGCCTGCGCACTGCCCTGGTGCGGGCCATGCGCGAATATGCCGAGGCCCGTCATCTGCTGCCCAAAGGGGTGGTGCTGGTCAGTGAGGATGTGTTGGACGGTTTGCAGGCGGTGTTGTCGTTGTTTATCGCCAACCCGCAATTTTCCGGTCAAACCAAAGAAAAACTCAGCAACACCGGCATCGGGCGTCGGGTGGAAGGAATCCTCAAGGATCATCTGGATCATTGGCTGCACGGCCACCCGGAACAGGCCAACACTTTGTTCACCTCCATGCTGGAACGGGCACAACAGCGGATCAATCGCAAAAAAGCGGTCGCCCCGGTCAACCGCAAAACGGCGACCAGCCGTCTCACCCTGCCTGGCAAACTGACCGATTGTGCGGTTTCCGATCCGCGCAATGCCGAACTGTTCATCGTCGAGGGGGATTCGGCAGGCGGTTCGGCCAAACAGGCACGCAACCGCCATAATCAGGCCATTTTGCCGTTGCGCGGCAAAATTTTAAACGTCGAACAGGCCAACCTGGAAAAGTTTGAGAAAAATACCGAAATTCAAAATCTGGTCACCGCCATCGGCACCGGCTGCGGCAGCCAGTTTGATCTGCGCAAGCTGCGTTACGGCAGGGTGATCATCATGACCGACGCCGATGTCGACGGTGCCCACATTGCCGGACTGCTGCTGACTTTTTTTTACCGTTTCATGCCTGAACTGATCCGCCATCACCATCTCTATCTGGCGCAACCGCCGCTCTATCGGCTGACCTGCGGCAGCGACAGCTATTATGCCCTGGACGATGCGGAAAAAGAGCGCACCATCGCCCGCATTCGCCAAAAAAAGAGTCAGGCAAAAATCGACATTTCCCGCTTTAAAGGGTTGGGCGAGATGGACCCGCCGCAACTGCGCGACACAACCATGGATCCGGCCAGCCGCCGCCTGTTGCGGGTGGTGGTGGACGATGTCCGGCAAACCGATGACTCCTTTGACCGTCTGATGGGTAAACAGGCGGCCATGCGGTATGCGTTTATTCAGGAAAAGGCTCCTTTTGCCCAGCAACATTTGGATATTTGATCATGCAACGATCCTGGTGGCCTGTTGGCAAGGGAATCCGCTTGCTGGCCTTGCTCCTGCTCTGCCAGACGGCACAGGCGAACGAAGAACCCTTTCTGCATGCCGTCCACACTGCTCTGGAACGCAATCCACAAATTATCGCTGCCCAGGCCAATCTGGCGGCGGCCCGTGAGCGGTTGCCACAAAGCCGTGCCGCGTTATTGCCGACCGTGGCGGCCAACCTGACCCCAAGCCGCCAAGTCAACCGTTGGGATAAGGGCGATACCACACAGCAGACCGTCATCGCCGGTTTGTCCCTGTCGCAGATTCTTTACAATCGACCTGCGCTGATCGCCTACGAACAAACTGCTCCCTGGATCGCCGCCTACGCCGACGATCTGGATGGCATGGTGCAAACCATTTTTTTCAAGGTGGTGCAGGCTGCGGTCAACGGTCTGCAGGCCCGGGAGATAGTGCAACTGGCAGAAAACAATTTTGCCCTGATGCAGCGTCACCTGAAAGATACCGAATCCCGTTACCGGGTGGGCGAAATCACCCGCACCAGCGTCAGCCAGGCAGAGGCCCGGCGGGCTACGGCCCTATCGGATCTGACCCGGGCCAAAAACGATCTGGCGGTGGCCAAAGCCGGTTATTTTGAAGTGGTTGGCATGCCGATGCCAGACAATCTGGCCTTGCCGACCTTGCCTCGCTCCCCCGATGAAGGGAGGTTGGAGAGTTGGCTGGCACAGTTGGAACAACGGCCCGATCTGCGCGCCGCCAGCAAACGGCTGAATATCGCTGAACTGAGCGTGCAACAAGAGGATGCGGGACATTGGCCGACCCTCTCTTTGACCTCTTCTGTCAACCATACCTGGCAGCGCAGCAGCATCGACCAGATGGAAGGGTATACCCTGGGCATGAAGATGGAACTGCCGCTCTTCAGTGGTGGCATGACCCTCTCCCGCACAGCAGAAGCGCAGGCCAAACGGGATGCCCAACAAGCAGAGGTGGATCGGCTACGACGCCAGGCCTATCGGGAGATCGAAAAAGCCAAACTGGATCTGAGCAGCACGCAGGCGCTGGCTCTCTCCCTGCAGAGCAGCGTCGAGGCCTCACGCCTGGCGCGGGATGGGGTGGAACGGGAGTATCGCGTCGGTACCCGCCCGGCCCTGGATCTGCTGGATGCAGAACATGAACTCTTCTCCTACCTGACCGATCAGGCCAAAAACCGCTATGCCCTGCAGTTGGCCCGTTTTCAAATGCTGTTGGCCGTCGGTCGACTGACACTGGAAGAGCTTGTCATCCCTGCCGCTTCAGGTCCATAATGAAGGCCAGGAAAGAAACAAACGGGGAACTGCCCCCCTTATTCTGTGTCGAACGGTAAGTTTTTTTATTTGTCATCAACAAGGGAGTGTATGCAATGCGTGAGCGGGTGCAGAAGGTGTTGGACGAGATCCGGCCATATTTACAACGGGATGGTGGCGATGTGGAACTGGTCGATGTCACCTCCGAAAATGTGGTGCAGGTTCGCCTGCGTGGTGCGTGCGGTACTTGTCCCGGTGCCACCATGACCCTGAAAAATGGCATTGAACGGACGATGAAACAACAGATTCCGGAAATTCGCTCTGTGGAAAACGTCCCCTATTTTACCATGTAACACGGCATGGCTTTGCTCTCTTATCGTTTCTTGCCATCGCCCTATTTTGATCAACGACCGGCTGGCATGCCCATCGATCTGTTGGTGGTGCATGCCATCAGTCTGCCCCCGGGCTGCTTTGGCGGCAGCGAAATTGATGAACTGTTTCTTGGGCAATTGTCACAACGGGACTGGGGGCCGATCAAGCCCCCTTTTTATGAAGATGTGGCGCAGTTGCGGGTGTCGGCCCATTTTTTCATCGATCGCCATGGCCGCCTGACGCAATATGTCCCCATTGCCGGACGCGCCTGGCATGCCGGGGTCAGCGAATGGCAGGGACGGACGCGCTGCAACGATTTTTCCCTTGGCGTCGAACTGGAAGGGGATGCCTATACCACCTTCGAGCCGATCCAGTATCAGCGGCTGGCAACCCTGATCCGCACCTTGGACAAAGGGTTGCAACAACGAAGATGGGGTGCCATTCCGCGGACACACATCACCGGACACGAACAGATTGCCCCGGGTCGCAAATGGGATCCGGGTCCCTTTTTTGAGTGGGAACAGTTGTGGCAATTGAGCAAACGGGCCCGCGCCGCCCGCTGGCCGTTGGTGTGGATGTGACCGAAAAGCGTATTATTCTCTGAGTGTCTCGTCTCTTTTGCGACAGGGTGGATCATGAAACATTTGCATATCATCGGTATCTGTGGCACGGCGATGGCCGGTCTGGCTGTGATGGCCAAAGAGCAGGGTTGGCTGGTGACCGGCTCCGACAACGGCATCTATCCCCCGATGAGTACCCTGTTGGCAGAAATTGGCATCCCGCTGCAGGAGGGGTTTCGCCTCGACAATCTGCAACCCCGTCCCGATCTGGTTCTGGTCGGCAACACCATCTCCCGCGGCAACGTCGAGTTGGAAGCGGTGATGGATCAGGATATTCCCTACTGCTCCGGTGCCCAGTGGCTCTATGAACATGTGCTGGCCGGACGCCATGCGGTGGTGGCAACCGGCACACACGGCAAAACCACCACCACCAGCCTGTTGGCCAAAGTCTGGCAGCAGGCCGGTTGGCAACCCGGTTTTTTGATCGGTGGCATTCCCCTTGACTTTGGTCGTGGTGCCCGCCTGCCGACGGGATCCTGGGTAGTGGTGGAAGGGGATGAATACGATACCGCCTTTTTCGATAAACGGCCAAAATTTCTGCACTATCGCCCCAAGACCCTGATCATCAACAATCTGGAGTTTGATCACGCCGATATTTATCCCGATCTGGAGGCCATTCGTCGGCAGTTTCGCCTGTTGTTGCGCTCGGTTCCCGCCTCTGCCCATGTCATCGCCAACGGCGACGACCCGGAAGTGCGGGCTCTGTTGCCCTCGGCTTTCAGTCGGGTGATCACCTATGGCCTGCATGGAGACCATCCCTTTTCGGCCCAGCTGGAGAGTTCCGACGGCAGCGTCTGGACCTTGTTGCGTGAGGGCACCCCGTTGTTTACCGTCCGCTGGTCACTGTTGGGCGATCATAATGTCTATAACGGTCTGGCAACCGCCGCTGCCGCTTTGACGCACGGCATGCCGCATGCGGCGGTGCAAGCCGGTCTGGAAGGATTCCAGGGGGTGGCTCGGCGGATGCAGTTACGTTTTGAGGTGGGCGGTGTTGCCGTCTACGACGATTTTGCCCATCATCCGACCGCCATTGCCACCACCTTGGCCGGCTTGCGGGCCCGCATCGGATCGGCTCGCCTGTGGGTGGTGGTGGAACCGCGCTCCAACACCATGCGCACCCGGGTGCATCAGGAGCGGCTGGCCCCCTCCTTCGCTTTGGCCGACCATCTGATTCTGGCCCGTCCGCAAGCCCGTGGTCTGAGCCCGGAACAGATGCTGGATGTGGATGCCATCGTCGCCGAACGGTTGCAACGTCCCTCGCGCAGCGAAGCCCCCAGCGCCGCCACGGTCGCCAACGGCCATGAAGCGGTCAACCTGTTAAAACAGCATTGCCAGCCGGGTGATCACGTGGTTATCATGAGTAATGGCGGTTTTGATGGCATTCACCTCAAATTGCAGCAGGAGCTGTGCCCAACATGATCTCGCGGCAGGGCATCACACCGGGTGTATACGGCCTGGCAGGAAAATTTTTAATTTCCATGCCCGGCCTGGAGGATCCCAACTTTGAGAAAACGGTATTGTTCGTCTGCACCCACAACAAATCCGGTGCCCTGGGTTTGGTAATTAATCAATCCTATGCGGCAGATATGACGGAAATATTAACCCCCCTGGGCATGGAGTGGGGACGCCCGGAAGAACCGATCGTCCATCAAGGTGGACCGGTAGCCTTGGACCGGGGTTTTATGCTCTACGAAACGGATTTGGACTATCCCGGCCATGTGCGCATTTGCGACCAGATCTATCTGGGCACCAACCCGGATATTTTACGCCACATGGTGCAGTCGGGCGATCATGGACGTTTTTTCTTTGCCTTGGGCTATTCCGGCTGGGCCAGCGGCCAGTTGGAAGAGGAACTGCGTGACAATGTCTGGCTGGTCAGCTCTCTGGATCGGCAGATTCTCTTTGATGTACCGCTGGTCTCCCGCTGGGATTTGGCCATTCGCCATCTCGGCATCGATCCCAGCCGACTGGTAGAACCGCGTCGCGGTTTGATCCATTGACCGCACCTGCCTGCCGGGAGTCCCTGTTCCGGTGACGGATCTTTCCCCCTTTTCTCTGCACATTGAAAAACTGGTGGCGCAAGGGTTTGGCCTGGGCTTTCACCAGGGCAAGGCGATTTTTGTCCCTTTTGCCGCCCCTGGCGACCAGATGCTGGTTGAAATCAGCCGCCAGCAGGGTCGGCACGCCTTTGCCCGCTGTCGGCAGTTGTTGCAGCCGGGTCCGGCCCGCGTGGATCCGGGTTGTTCTCTCTTCAGCCGCTGCGGCGGCTGTCAGTTGCGCCATCTGCCGCCGGAACAGCAACGGCAGGAGAAAAGAGCCATCCTGCGCGAAACTTTGGACCGTTTTCCCAACTTAAGAGAGGTGCCCGTGGCCGCAACACTGGCCGACAGCGGACAACCCGATGGCTACCGCTGCCGGGCTGGCCTCAAGGTACGCTGGGTGGCTGATCGGCTGTTATTGGGCTTTTTTCAAACCGCTTCGCACAAAGTAGCCGATCTGGTCGACGGTTGCCCGGTGCTGGAGCCCTCTCTCAACGCCTGCCTTCTCCCCTTGCGCCAACTGATCCCCCGTCTGTCGGTCAAAGATAAATTGCCGCAGGTGGATCTGGTCAGCGGTGAACAGGGAGTGGGAATGATTTTGCATCTGCTGGCCCCCTTGTCGGCGGCGGACCAGGGGCTGCTGCGCCAGTTTGCCAACGAACAGGCCCTGGCCCAACTGTGGCTGCAGCAAGGGCGCAAGCAGGGGTTGCAGCCGCTGCTGCGTCAGGCGGAGCTGTTTTATTCCCTGCACGGGCAGCGCCTTGTTTTCGAACCGGCAGATTTTATCCAGGCGCACCGCTCTGGCAACCGTCTGCTGGTGGAGCAGGTGATGCACTGGGCTGGCAAGGGTACGGTCGCCTGGGATCTTTTTTGTGGCATGGGCAATTTTACCGTCCCGCTGGCCAGCCGTTTTTCCCATCTCTTGGGGGTGGAGGGGTATGAACCGGTCTTGCAACGCACCCGGCGCAACCTGCAAGCCTCTGCCGCCCCCTCCTTTCGCCTGCTCGCCCTGGATCTGTTCCAGGAGAGCGCCCTGCAACGACTGCAGCAGGAAAAAGCCGCCGACCTGGTGGTGCTGGACCCTCCCCGCGAGGGGGCGCTGGCGCTGGTCAAATGGTTGTTGACCCAACCACTGCGGCGCATCATTTACATTTCCTGCAACCCAGCCACCTTCGCCCGCGACGCCGCCATCCTGCAACACGGCGGCTGGTCGATGACCGCCATCCAACCGATGGATCTTTTCCCACACACAGCGCACCTGGAGTTGGTGGCGTTGTTGGAACGTTGAATTTTTATTTTTTTTACAGAGCAATCAGGCATTTTATTCTATTCCATTGACACAGCTCTTGCTGTTGCTTAACGTGTTACCGATTGGTTATCTCATCGGAAAATGACAATGGAAATCATGGTTACCTGTAGCTCTTGCAAAGAGCAATACCACCACGCCTACTTGCATTGCACTACCTGTCATAAACAGGGTCCATATCCGAACGTCTACCTGGCAACACAAGAGCAAGCAAACCTGCAACAAAACTTTCAGGATGCCTTGCTTCGGGCAAAAAAGCGTGGGGTAGACAACTTGTTGCTGCAATTGCAACATCAGGTTGACTCAGCCAGCAAAGCCTGCATCAATCGCAGTGTCCCTGAACTCAGTCTCGCACTGCATGAAAACAGGGCTTTGGGAAGATATTACAAAGAGGTCCAGGCCGGCAGACGCCTGTTGGATGATGACCCTTGGACTAGGCTGCGGGCACAGGCTGATCAATATTTCTTTCACGGTTTTCATGAGGAGATCCATTTTGCCGCATTGACTCTTAATGACAGCGGCATGAGCAGTTATGGTTCATGCTGTTTGCTGCTCAAGGAAGCGTTGATTGATGAACGGGCCTCGTTGTTTCGGGAAAACACGGGGTTGTACTTCAGAGAACATCAACCGTCAGAAAAAAATCCTGTAACGCCAGGTTGGCGTGCCGTGTGGGCAGAGAGAGGTATGCTGGCAGCATGCAAATTGCAAGAACAGTTGACAACAACGACGGCAAGCAGCGATTTTGCCGATCTGCTCATCCAGTTTAGTCCAGAGGATGCAGAACTTGACGACTTTCTGGAAGTGCATATTTATGGATCTCTTACTATCAAAACAGTACAACAAGTGGTAATCTCTCCCCAATCAGGTGAAGAGAGTCAAACGGACAGGTTGACCAAAAGACTGGAAGAGAGAAAAATTCCCTTTCAGATTGCGTGATCGGCAGCTTGTATCGATTCTTCCTTGATTGTATTGGATAAAACCACCCTGGTGACAGGATATCAACAGATGGAAGCCTTACTTTCAGGTTCAGCAGGGCTGGGTTTTGTGGCAGACCGGGAGCAAGTATGGATGATTCGTTGGAATCAAACAGAACACTTGCAACAGAGTTCTTTTGTCCAAGCCAACCGAATGTTTCGGGGACGGGAAGGGTCATTGCGTCGTTTTCCTGTAGCTTCCTTCCAGGAGGCGCATGCCCATCTGGATCGTCTGCGACGCCAGGCAGAGACCTTGGATTTGATGCTTTCGGTGTTGGATGTGGCGTTGAGTGCCTCCTTTCGCCAGGAGGTTGCGCAGGATCTGGAAGTGCTGTTACGACATAAGGATGTGCAGGATTATCTGAACGCCATTTTTTATTCACAGCCATTACCGGATTCGTCTCTTGGTGAACCGGCGATCGAGATAGCCCGTTTGGCCAATGCCGATCGGTTGCTGACTTTGCTGGAAGAGATGGCGCAACAGCAAGCAGAAATTACTCTGGCACGGCAAGCGTGGGATCGTCTGTCGGCAGAGTTGTTCGATCCGACAATCGGTCGCCCGTTGTACCTGCAAACCGCCATCGAGGCAGGGTTGTTTTATGCGTGGGTGCAAGCCAGACATTCGCAAAAAGATGATCCGTTCCGCTTTGCTGCCTTGAACGCTTTGCTCTCTTTTCCCCACGGTCGACGTATTGTGCAGGCGTGGTCGCAAGCACTGGAAAACAAACCAAAGCACGCGCACGCAACCGTTTTGCCGCACGATGAAAAAACTCCAAGAGACGGCTCTTCCAAAAAACCGCGACAACGTCGTATAAACCGGGGTGGATTACTGGATAAGATCAATAAAACAAAAGAAAATATCGTCTCACTTTTCAACCAATATCCTCTCCCGGAACATCGCATCAAAAAATGGCTTCAAGATTTGCGCCAGTTGCAGGGACATGAACAGGATCGGCCATTTTTGGTCAAAACACTGACAGATCTGGCGGTCCGTGCCAGAGAGGCTGGGTTATCGGATCTTTATAGGGATTTGGCCTCGGAGGCGGTAGCAACACAGGAAACAGATGGTTTTGCCTGGTCTGTATTGGCACACGCATACCGCTTGCAAGGCAACCTGCAAGAGGCCTTGACTGCTTGCAGCCATGCTATAGAATTTGGTGCGGTGTTGTATGGCTTGCATGCCCGCGCCGAAACACTGAAGGATCTGAATGATTTGGATGCTGCTTTGGCTGTCTGCGACCATCTTATTCAGCACTTTCCTGATGATACAGGGGCTTTGGTTATTCGGGCTAGCACGTTGAACAAACTGAATCGTCCAGACGAAGCACTGGCAGTTTACGAAAAGCTCATAGAATCATCTACTATTAACGTTGTGGTTTTCAATGGCTATGCCGACACCTTGAAAAGCGTGAACCGCTCGGATGAGGCGTTGCAAATTTACGAACAAACGATTGAACACTTCCCCAACAATGTTGTTGCCCGCAATGGTTATGCCGACACCTTGAAAAGCGTGAACCGCTCGGATGAGGCGTTGCAAATTTACGAACAAACGATTGAACACTTCCCCAACGATATTGTTGCCCGGTGTGGTTATGCCGACACCTTGAAAAGCTTGAACCGCTCGGGTGAGGCGTTGCAAATTTACGAACAAACGATTGAACACTTCCCCAACAATGTTGTTGCCCGGTGTGGTTATGCCGACACCTTGAAAAGCGTGAACCGCTCGGATGAGGCGTTGCAAATTTATGAACAAACGATTGAACTCTTCCCCAACAATGTTGTTGCCCGCAATGGTTATGCCGAAACTTTAAAGAGCCTGAACCGTTTTCCTGAAGCTTTGACAGTATACAACCAAACGATAGCGCAGTTTTCCAACGCTGTTGCTGCCTGCTGTGGCCGGGCGGATACTCTCAAGGCAATGAACCAGCTTGAAGAGGCTCTGGCGCAATATCGCGCCGTGCGGCAACGGGTCGCCCATGATCTCTACGCACGCAACGGTGAAGCAAGCGTATTATTGGCCATAGGGCTTGACGAAGAAGCGTTGCAGGTACTGCCCCAGGTACAACAACCGGTCACCCGCCATGACTGGGTCAGCTGGCACATACGGGCGCGTATCCATTTGCTGCACGGAGAACTGACACAGGCAGAAGAGATGTTTCGCCGGGGAATACAGGAAAGTTTCGCTGAAAATCAGGACTACTTCCGCAGCGGTTTGGCGGTCACTTTGCTGCACCAACGACGCTATGCTGCTGCAGAGCAGGAGACAAACGCCATCCAGTCGCTTTTCTTGCAACCTGGCATGCAGTTGATCCGTCTGCATGTGCAGAGTTTGGCCCATCCTGACAGCTTACCCGATGTACAAAAACAGCTGGATGGCCTGCAAACCAGCTATTGCCCCGCCTATATCGAGGAGATGAAGCGCCATTTGCGGGAGTCGTTGCCGATGAATGACGAAATTCTCCTGCGTGCTGCCACGACCTGCCTCTCGTTGGCCGCCTGACAGCTTGCCCTTCTTGACCTTCCCGCGTCGCCAACTTGCCAAACAAGAAAAGAAGCTGTAGATTACCGATGATAGGCCTGGGGTGCTGTTGGTTGCGCCTTGGCGGAAAAACCATTCCCATAGCACGGTGAGGGTCATGATGAGCGAGACGCTGGTGATGCTGCGGCAGGCAGCCGAACAGGGGGATGCCGAGGCGCAGTACAATCTGGGTGTGCTGTATGCCGAAGGGGATGGGGTGCCCCAGGATGGGCCGCAAGCTGCCGCCTGGTTCCGTCTGGCGGCGGCCCAGAATGATGCCGGGGCGCAACACTATCTGGGCCTGCTCTACGCCGAAGGGTTGGGGGTGGCACAGAATGCGGCGGAGGCGGTCAAATGGTATCGCCAGGCAGCCGAACAGGGCGATGCCCTGGCCCAATTCAGCCTGGGTGTCATGTATGCCAACGGGGCCGGGGTGGAAGCCAGCCTGCCAGAGGCGGCCAAATGGTATCATCTGGCGGCGGTGCAGGGGGATGCCCTGGCCCAGAATGCCCTGGCAGAACTCTATCTGGCGGGCAACGGCATTGCCGTCGATAGTGCAGAGGCGGTCAGATGGCTGCAAGAGGCGGTGGCACAAGAGTTTGCCGAAGCACAGAACACCCTGGGCAACCTCTACCATGCCGGAATCGGGGTGGTACAAAATATTCCAGAAGCCATCCGGCTGTTCCAGTCGGCAGCGGCGCAACAACATGCCGGGGCACAATACAACCTGGGCCTGATCCATGCCAACGGCCTGGGCATTGAGGCCGATCTGCAGCAGGCCTGTTCCTGGTTTCGCCAGTCCGCCGACAACGGCCATGCCGAAGCGGCCTATCAGTTGGGGCTGATGTTTGCTGCCGGTCGCGGTGTTGCCGCCGACCCAGCCGAAGCCGTGCAATATTACCAAATGGCCGCAGAGTTGGGCCATGCTGCGGCCATGAACAATCTGGGGGTCTGTTATCAGCAGGGTGAAGGGGTGGCAAGCGATCTGCAGGAGGCCATCCGCTGTTTTCGCAGTGCGGCGGCAGCTGGCTATGCCGGAGCCCATTATAATCTTGGTCTGCTGCTCGGAGCGGGTCAGGGTGTGGCAGCCGATGCCGCCGAAGCGGTACGTTGCTATCGGGCGGCGGCAGAAGAGGGTCATGCCCCCGGCCAATCGGCGTTGGGTGCGGCCTATGCCGTGGGCGTCGGGGTCACACAAGAGAGTGCCGAGGCGGTCAAATGGTTTCGTGCCGCCGCCGAACAGGGTCATGCCGGAGGACAATACAATTTGGGTTTGATGTATGCCAAAGGGGAAGGGGTCGCACAAGATCTGCTGCAAGCCCGCCGCTGGGCCGGGGCTGCCCTGGCACAAGGCAACACCAACGCAGCCAAGCTGTGTGCCTTGTTGGACCAGAAATTGACTGCCGAACAGATTCAGCAGGCCAACGCCTTGGCCTGAGCAGCTCGGCTTTGCCAACCCTTTGTCGCCCAAATGGAGTTGACCATGTCACCACCCAACACTGCCCCTCTCCCCTCCACTGCGGTAATTGGTGCCGGTTCCTGGGGAACGGCCCTGGCGGCACTGTTGGCCAGCAAACTGCCACAAGTGACCCTCTGGTGTCTGGAAGCAGAGGTGGCCGCAGGCATCAACCAACGCCATCAAAACCCCCTCTACGTCCCGGAATTCACCCTGCCTGCCAACCTGATCGCCAGTACGGATCTCTTGCAGAGTGCCGCCGGACATGAGCTGCTGATACTGGTGGTGCCAACCCAGTTTACCCGCCGCATTCTGCAACAGATACAACCGGTCATCGGACCCGACAGCCGCTTTGTCTACGCCAGCAAAGGGGTGGAAGTGGAGACACTGACCCTGATTTCCGACATGCACCGCGATATTTTTGGTCCGGAACGGATGGGCCAGGCCTGTTTTCTCTCCGGTCCCTCCTTTGCCCGCGAAGTGCTGCAGCAACTGCCCACCGCCGTGGCCATCGCCGGCAGCGATCCGGCCACGGTCCGCGCCATGCAACACCTTTTCCACACCTCCACCTTTCGCACCTATGGCAGCGACGATGTGGTTGGGGTGGAGCTGGGCGGTGCGATGAAAAATGTCATCGCTCTGGCCTCCGGCATCAGCGACGGGCTCGGCTTTGGCAACGGAGCCCGTGCCGCCCTGCTGACCCGTGGTTTGGCAGAAATTATCCGTCTCGGCACCCGTTTGGGGGCCAACGCCGAAACTTTCAGCGGTCTTTCCGGCATGGGTGATCTGCTGCTGACCGCCACCTCCACCCTCTCACGCAACTATACGGTTGGCTGGCGACTCGGCCAGGGAGAATCCCTCGCCACCATTCAGGCAGGCAGCCGCGAAGTGGCAGAAGGGGTCAAAACCACCCTGGGCGTGCGCCGTCTCGCCAGCCAACTGGCCATCGAAATGCCCATCACCCAGGCGGTGTACGAAATTCTCTACGAAGAGCGCAACCCACGCTCGGTGGTCAAAGAGTTGATGGAGCGGGATTTGAAGTCGGAGTGACCACCTCGTTAACTGTGACGAATCGCTTGCCAATCCCCCAGATACCACCCCTCCAATTCACGCACGACAATCCGCTGCAGACATCGAGGTGACGGATTATACCATTTCGCAATCTAATAGGTAAGTTCATGCAGGTGCGGAAGGTGGGGCATGGACCGTATCCAGGCTTGGTCCTAACCGATTGACTGGTCACCGACCATGGCTGGCATATTTTTCCAGGATGCTAAACAGTGTCCGCTTTCTGATCGGTTTGACAACATGTTCGTTGCAACCGACTGCCAGACTTTCCTCCTGATGACTGGTAGATGCGTGGGCACTGAGGGCGATAATAACCATCGGTGAGCGTTGTGACTTCTGCTCCCATTGCCGGATCTGGCGGGTGGCTTCGTGGCCGCCCATAACAGGCATCTGGAGATCCATCAACACGAGATCAAATGACTCCTCTTTGACCAGTTCGACCGCTTCTGCCCCATTGTTAACGATCACCAATTTGTGGGGACTCTTTTTCAAATAGGCTTGGAACAACATCTGGTTGTCCAGAAAATCTTCGGCCATGAGCAGGCGCAAGGGGCGGATGGTGGGGCTGCCGTCTGCATCGTCACCACATATCTGGCGATGGGAAAGCTTTGTGCGCCTGACAGGCAGGGTAAACAAGAAGGTACTGCCACGACCAAACTCGCTTTCCACCCAGATCTCTCCGCCCATCAGTCCCACAAGTTGACGAGAAATGGCCAGTCCCAGACCAGTTCCCCCATAGCGACGGATCACGGATGCATTGGCTTGGCCAAATCGTTTGAAAAGCAGCTCCAATTGCGACTGTTCAATTCCGATTCCAGAATCGATCACCTGAAACAACAAAACTTCTTGCTGTTGGGCGTGCCATCCTACCGTTACCAGTACTCTCCCCTGGTCGGTAAACTTAATGGCATTACCAATTAGATTGATCAATATTTGCCGCACCCGTCCATCATCCCCCAGGATGGCCTCAGGCACATCGTGGACCAACGTGACCACCAGGGTGTTGCCTTTTTGTTCGGCCGAATGCTGCATCAAATTGACAGTCTCCTCCACCACCGCGCGCGGCGAGAACGCCAGGTCCAGAAGCTGAAACTGGCACGACTCAATGCGGGAAAAATCAAGGATATCATTGATAATCCCCAGCAATGCTCCGCCGGAATGGTGCATGGTTTCCACATAGTGGCGCTGCTCTTCGGTCAGATCGGTTTCCAGCAGCACATCGGTCAGTCCCAGCACCAGGTTGATGGGGGTGCGGATTTCATGGCTCATCGTGGTCAGAAACTCGCTTTTGGCGCGACTGGCCTCTTCCGCCATCTCCTTGGCCTGGCGTATCACCTCTTCCTCCTGCTTGCGTCCAGTAATGTCCCGAAACGCCACTACGGCTCCATGGAGTTCCCCTTTGCGAACAATCGGAGAAGCAATCATGGAGACCGGAAAAAAACTGCCATCCCTGCGCCAAAACATTTCATCGTGCTGAGGATTGCTTTCCTGGTCATGCAGCACGTTGCAGATGGAACAACTGCTGCCTGGGAGAGGGTTGTCATTACTTTGGGAGTTATGAAACAATTCATGGGCACATTTACCCAAAACCTCCTCCTCTTGGCATGCCAACATGGTCAGGGCCATCGGATTGATGAAGGTGATGTGTCCATGGCCATTGACCACATAGAGACCTTCGGCCAATGTAGCGGCAATTTCCCGCAACCTCTGTTCGCTCTCCCGCACCATCTCTTCGGCAGCCAATCGTGTACGACGGTTCTGAAACCCGGCCATGATCAGTCCACATGAAGAGACCACCGGATCCAGAAAATCTTCCAGGGTTGGATCATAGCCATCAGGTCGATTGGCTATCCCCAGCACACCGACAATCTTGCCGCCATGTTTGATCGGCATGCCAAAAAAGGCATGAATCTGCGGATGTCCTTGGGGCAAACCACAGGATCTGGGATCGTTTTCGGGATCGTTGGCGATCACCACGGTCCCGCTGATCATGGCTTCGACATGCAAACCTCGCTGGCTGGAAAAGCGTTGGCCGGAAGGGCTACTGACATCATGGCATCCTGTAAAGGCACCGTTCCATGCAAGGTTGGACATGGCCAACATCTGCAGACAGGTGGGCTTCTCTGTATCCTGCACCACCTCGGCGATGAAGCCATACTGGCTGGAGGTCAGCCGCAGAATCTCCATCAGCAGCGTGTTGAAAACGTTCTCGGGATTGGAATCGGCAATAAAGAGGGACTGGATACGATTGATGCAGGCGACCTGCATCTCCAACAGTTGTTTGGTATCCAACAGTACGGCATCCGCCAGCTTGCGCTCGGTAATGTCGTGCATGGAAAAGACCGCCCCCAGGCGAGAACCATCTGCATCGGTCATGGCGCGACCATTGGCCAGCACCGAGCGTGCCCGACCGGTGCGGGAAACGATGACCATCTCCTCGTTGCTGACACTCTGACCCGATAAGGCACGGTATAGCGGCATCTCTTCCTTCTGCAGGGGCGTAACACCATCGGCCCGATAGAGGCTGTAGCCATTTTTCCAGCAACCTGGGCGCATAGGATGATCGTTATCGCCGTGCAAACCTACTGCGGCTTGATTGAAGAGTGAAAGCAGCCCTTTCTCGTCACAGGCCACGATCCCGTCCTGGATATTGTCCAGCACTGCATCTATAAATATTTTGTATCGTTTGGCCTCCTCCTCCGCCTGCATGCGAGCTCTGAGCTCTCGGGTCAGGAGCAGGTTGCACTCCGCCATGGCACGTATAGAGCGACTGAGAGTCAGATGACTCATGATGCGTGCCAGCACTTCACAGGAAGCCAACGGCTTGGCAATCAAGTCCACGCCCCCCGCCTTGAAACATTTGACCCGATCGGAAATTTTATTGGATTCACTAATAAAAATGAATGGAATAACCAGAAGTGGCATAGCCGCAAGGATCTGTCGACAGACTTTGAAACCGCTGATGTCCGGCAGTTTGACATCCAGCAAAACCAGGTCAGGGATCTCCGCCAGACAGGAGGCCACGGCCATGCGACCTGTGGAGGCCATTCGTACCGAGTGTCCTCCGGCCCTGACAATATTTGTCAAGGAACTCATTATCTTGGGATTATCATCAACAATGAGAATAGTGCCCATTACTGGCTCATCACTGGCCATCAACCGCTCTCCAGAATCTGGTGATTGCTTGTCCAACCTGCCCCCATCGGCACTTCAGGCTGTTGCGCTTACCCATCCTCTCAAATCAAGCTGCGTGACGAGCGGAAACCTCTTCCCTTTGGAACGCCAGTCGGAGACATGCCTCACCTTTGCGGTTCTTGCGTTTTGTCCACTCCGCATCCCCCTTGTTGCTGACATCTTCGCGGTGTACCAGCCAATCAAGTGTGCGACTGTCCGAATCATCCTCGCTGTTGACAACCACCTCCACTGGTTGCCAGAGCATGCACAAAAAAATGGCCTCGCCCAGGGTGTTGGCTACCATCAAATCATGGTCAAAATCATGGACCACAACCGATGGATCGGTAGCGCTACCTCCTATTTTCTCAATCACCAGGATTGCATTCACGACACGCTTCTCTCCTCTCCTTTAGAGTGTTCATTGCCTCCAGCAGTGACTGCCCAACGGAAATGAGACAGTCACTTGCCAGACCACGTCAGCATTGGTTGTCTACAATGCGGGCGATGGCAGCGACTCCACGGCACTGGCACCCTGCGTGACAGGGGAGAGCTTTTTGTCTGATCGTGAGGCGTGACGCTTGGCCTTCGCCACGATCGCCGGAACGGGAGGCACGGGAAACTCCACAGTGGCCGAGTTCAGAATCGAGGCGGTTGGCTTGGGGGCCCCCCTTTGACTGATCAGGGAATCAGTCAGGCGCTTTGCACTGCCTTTGGATATTTTCTTTTCGTGACCTTTACCATTGCCATGTCCGTTGTTGGAATGGTTGCTGTTTTTGTTATCTGACTTCGACATACTGGTCTCCGTAGGATTATTGACTGCGTTAATAAGATTTTATTGCACTGATTTTACAAATCCATCAACCATGTCTTGTTGTCTTTACTACGCACAATACAGACACTATTGTGCATTATTATTATCTATAGAATATTATAACTGACAAAAACCACCTGAAGAAATATCAATATTCCTCTTTAATTCGGTGCACGAAAAATGCCTACTCATGGTTCCCAATGCCACCAAATTTGTGGGAAATGTGTATGGAACAGGCATTGCCCATGCCTGCGGCGACGGTCAGGTCGCGCAGCACCTGACGTCGTGCCAGAAAAATCCTTGCCGGTTGTGGAGATTTTAGAAAAGCCCTCATTATCGCCCAGACAACCAAGCAGCAATCTGGCCCAACTCCTCATCGCTGGGACCTACATCACAAGACATGATCGCCTCCGACTGGGTTTTATCGTGCATGGTCATGGCGCTTGTTTTCCGAGAACCACCTATAATCGCAACGCTCTCCCGCTTGATAAACTCGGCATCTCTTCCTCCGATCTTCGGAATCATGTCACTTTTCGGCATTTTCCCTTCCACCCCATGGCATTGATTGCAGCTATGCCGGTGATAAAGAATTTCTCCTTCGTCATGCTTCTCAACAGCATGAACCGAGGCAATAGCCAAAAAAAAGAGAAAAAATAGCGATATATCAACACTGTTATTCATCAACCTCTCCTTCCCAGATAAAACGATAAGATTCAGACACACAAACATAAACAGACTGCCTTGAGCGACCAACGCAGACAATCACCATTGTTTACAGCAGGCAGCAATTATTTTCGCCAATCAGTCACACCATTTTCCATCTGACGCCATCCTGTTATCAATAGTTAAAGCATGAATAATGCCAACCAACCACTGCCATCTATTATTATTTTGCAGGTCATGCAAAATTATGACAATCAGAGATGCGCATGTGCGAATAATATAACACTGTGCAATTATATTATTCATATCAACCAATAGCCGGCAATAATTAATTATATTGTATGCAAGGCGCAAAAATTACAACTATGTATATCGTATTGATGGATATTTTTTTCATTCGTAATTTTTTATTGTTACAAGATTTGAAACATGTGGTAGCATGAAACATCCTAGTTCAAACCAAGTTTGAAACACGGGGAGAAACTGATGAAACATCGATTACTTATCGTTGACAATGATATTAATATTGTAAAACTATTTGCCAATATTAATATCAGCGGTAAATATGATATAGATATTACTGATTCTGTCAAAGACGGTTTGAACTGTTTGCGCAAAAATCACTATGACCTGGTTGTAGCCGAGCTTTCCCTTGCGGATGGATCGGGACTGCAGTTGCTCTCGGAAATCAAAGCCAGCCATACTGCGACACAGGTCGTGATGATGACCGACAATGCGGATATTCAGTCATTGCAAACTTCGTTGAGAGAAGGCGCTTTTGACTATCTTTTCAAGCCTGTCACAGCAGCAATAATCACTCGCACCATCCATCACGCCTTGCAATATGGCTCCCTGCGCGCCGAACGAGAGATGGTGACCAATCGTTTGCAGGCGGTGTTCCGGGGCGTGGATGATGCCATCATTGCCATGGATGATGAGTTGCGCATCGTCCAGTTCAATGAAGCCGCAAGCAAACTTCTGGGTATCATTCCATCGCACATGAACCAAAGACTGCGGGAGAAAATACCGACCATTTTCTCGTCGATCGAGCCACTTCTTTATCAGGCTGTTGCGCAGGGAACAGGCAAACGTGTGGTCTGTCTGGTTACTATCAGCGAAAACAATGTTGACCGTACCTTGAATTGCACCGCTTCCCTCTTTAACGATCCGTTGAGTGGCAGGCCAGGGGTCATCCTGGTCGTGCGCGACGAAAGCAGGCTGGCAAGACTGGAGCGAGAGTGCAAAACCAGAAAAGGCTGGCATGGTCTGATCGGAGAGAGTCGTCCCATGCAGGATGTCTATGAACTGATCGAACGCCTCGCCGAAGTAGACTCCACGGCTCTGATCACCGGCGAAACGGGTACTGGCAAAGAACTGGCGGCCAGGGCCCTGCACGAAACAGGTTGCCGACATCGGCATCCTTTTGTGGTCGTCAATTGCTCAGCTCTTCCAGAGGGGCTGATTGAAAGCGAGTTGTTCGGTCATGTCCGGGGAGCGTTCACCAATGCCGTCCGCGACAAACCAGGCCGTTTTAAACTGGCAGACAAAGGGAGCATCTTCCTGGATGAAATCGGTGATCTTAAACAGGAAACACAGGTAAAAATCCTGCGGGTATTGCAGGAAAAATCCTTTGAAATGGTGGGCGATCATCGACCTATTCCGGTCGATGTGCGCGTGATCACCGCCACCCATCGCAATTTGTTGGAGAGAGTCCGCGAGGGCCAGTTCCGCGAGGATCTCTACTACCGGCTTAAGGTGGTGGAACTGCGCATGCCGCCATTGCGGGAACACAAATCCGATTTGCCTCTCCTGATTGAACATTTTCTGGCCAAGTTCAATGGCAGATTCAACCGTGAGATCCGGGGAGTGACGGCAGAGGTTCTGGAGGCCATCATGGACTACAACTGGCCTGGCAACGTGAGGGAGTTGGAGCATCTGTTGGAGCATGCCGTCGTGGTGGCTCCACAGCCCATTCTGACATGGTCCAATCTGCCTCCCGAGTTTCGGGTTCGTGTTATCCCCCCCTCCCGCATGCCAGCCCCGCAACCAGCAACCGGTCAAGGCGGACGCCCCTTGAAAAGCGGCGAACCGGCGGGAGAAGGACCAGACGGGGAAAGCATCCTGAAGGTACTGGAGGAATCTCACTGGAAAATAAAGTTGGCGGCCGACAAGCTGGGACTGAGTCGCAGCACACTGTGGCGGCGCATGAAAGCCATGGGCCTGCATGCGCCCTCGGCTCCTGATCGTCGTGCCCGCAAACCGTAACTTCGCTCCAGGAACTGCTGACAGTGAGCACCCTGGCATTGGGTGTGGCATAGACAAGAAAACAGGCTGTAATCACTCTTCCGCCACCGACAGGTCGGTGACCGGGAAGGCGGTCTGTCGGCGCGCCGCAACATCCGGGATCAGGGCCTGAATCGTCTCCAGCAATCGCCGTTTTTTTAGAGGTTTGCTCAGGTAGTCGTCGCAGCCGCACTCGCGGCAGAGCTGTTCATCCTCTGCGAAGGCTTGGGCGGTCAGGGCAATAATGAACAGTGGTGTCCGTCCACTTTGAGCTTCCCACCGGCGAATTTGTCGTGTGGCCTCATAACCATCCATCACCGGCATCTGTATGTCCATGAAGACCAAATCGAAGGGTTCCGCATGGATGAAACGGAGTGCCTCCTGGCCATTGTTGGCAATCTTCACGTGATGCGGACTCTTTTTCAGGTAGGCTGCAAACAGCCACTGATTGTCTTCGACATCCTCCACCAGCAGAATGCGCAGCGGGTCCATTTGCTCGGGGTGGGTGTCGGGTGGTAGTGGTGGCGTCGTTGTCAAGACCTGGGGTGGCGCGGCGAGACGACGCAGTGGCAGTTGCACGTGAAAAACGCTCCCCTTCCCGAGCTGGCTCTCCACCCACACCACTCCACCCATCAATTTGACCAGACTGTCAGTGATGCTCAACCCCAATCCTGTGCCGCCATGGTTGCGGCAGATGCTGTTGTCTGCCTGGACGAACGGACTGAATATCTCTCTGAGACGGTTGTTATCGATACCGATGCCGCTGTCCTCCACCTGCAGATGGAGTTGTTCTGGTTCTTTCCCTTCCACCACTGCCCGCAGGACAACCTGGCCCGATGCGGTAAACTTGATGGCATTGCCAACCAGGTTGACCAACACCTGATGCAGGCGCAGACGATCCCCCGTCACCCAGGCCGGCACCGTCGGGTCGATGATGCACGACAAGCCAATCTCCTTGTCGGTGGCCACGACACCCAGCAGCCTGGTGACCTTCCGCAGCAGTTCCGGGAGTGCCACCGCTTCCTGCACCATCTGCAACGCACCCGCCTCGGCTTTGGAAAAATCCAGCACATGGTTGACCAGTGCGAGCAGACAGCTCCCGGACTCCCCAAGTTTGTGTACGTAGCTTTGCTGTTCTGCATTCAATGGGGTTTCGTTGAGCAACTCCAACAGGCCGAGGAGCAGATTCAGGGGGGTACGAATTTCGTGGCTCATGACGGCCAGAAAGGTGCCTTTGGCGTTGGCGAGGGCTTCGGCAGCCAATTTGGCCTGGCGCAGATCCTGCGCGATGGCGTTGTTTTCCTCTTCGGTCTGTTTCAGACGGGTGACATCGGCAAAGAGGATCACCACTCCGGCGGTACGATCCTGGCTGTCGCGATAGGGCAGAGTGCGCAGCAAATACCAGAGTCCTGACTGATCCTGCACCTCTTTTTCCATCGGCTGTCCGTGTGTGAGGACGGTAAGCACATCCTCCAGCAGGTCTACCCCCTTCAGATTGTTGGCAATGTCGCGCAGGGGCCGGCCCAGATCGCCGGGAATCAGGCGCAGGAGTCGGGTGGCGGCCAGCGTGAACCGCTTGATGCGGAGAGTCCGATCGAGGAATACCGTGGCCATGTCCGTGCTGCTGAACAGGTTGGCAATGTCCATGTTGGCCTCTTCCAGGGCCAACACCTTGCTGTCCAGGATGGCGTTGGCGGTGACCAGCTCTTCGTTGAGGGATTGCATCTCCTCCTTGGAGCTTTCCAGCTCTTCGTTGGCGGATTGCAACTCCTCGTTCATGGCCATGATCTCTTCATTGTAGGCCATCAGCTCTTCGTTTCTGCTCTGCAGTTGTTCGATGGTACGCTGCAGATCGTCGCGAGTGGCTTGCAACTCCTGCTCCAGTTGCTGGACCAGAAACTGTTCTCCCTGTTGTTTTGCCACGGGTGGAGAATCGCCCGGTTCGCGGCAGAGCGTCACCAGAAGAAAGTGCAGTCCGGGAGGTTCACTGACCGGGGTGACGGTGATCCGTACCGGCCAGTCGATCGTGCCGGGAGGGCTGACCAGGGTGGCGGCACCCCTTTTGATGGCGGCCTTTTCCATGACCGTGCGCAGCGAGCTGCGCAGGTTGGGCCGGATCAGGGAGAGGATGTCATAACGGGGTTCCCCGCTGGTCACAATAAAAAATTCCTGGGCATTGCCGGTGGTATAGACCACCTCGCCGCTCTGACTGATCAGGGCGGTGGCCGGTCCATGGTTTTCCAGGATGGTACGACACAACTTGCCCAGCCCGATCGATGGGGGCACCGACGGCGAGATCATCGAGGCCAGGCGGGAGAGGGGATTGCCATTCAGAAGGGGCAACTCCCTCTTTTTTGGGGCTTTGCCCTGGTGAATGAAAATGCGCCATGTTTTTTCCAGGGTGTCAAAGCTCTCCGCATGCTCTCCCAGGGATTCGGAGCTGCCCAGAAAAAGACAGCCCCGCTGGTTGAGGACAAAACGAAATACCGAAAGCAGCTTTTTCTGGGCGTCGGGCTCCATGTAGATCAGCACGTTGCGGCAGACAATCAGGTCGATCCGGGAAAAGGGTGGATCGCTCAGCAGATTGTGGAGGGCAAAGACAACGATCTCCCGCAGTGCTTTGCTGACGCGAAAAGAGTTGCTCTGGTGGGTGAAAAACTGTTCCAGCCGTTCCGGGCTGACATCCGCCTGGATGGTTTCGTCATAGTTGCCGGTACGGGCTTCGTCGAGGGCCTGTTCGTCCAGATCGGTGGCAAAAATCTGGATCGGGTTTGTCCGGTTGTTCTGGTTGCGGAACTCCATCAGCAGCATGGCAACGGAGTAGGCCTCTTCACCGCTGGCGCAGCCTGCCACCCAGACCCGGACCGGTTGTCTGTCCTCTTTGTCGGCAAACAGCCTGGGCACGATCTGTTGTTCCAGGATCCGGTAGGCTTCGGGATCGCGGAAAAAGTGGGTCACGCCGATGAGCAGATCTCTGATCAACCTTTCCAGTTCCTGCGTTTCTTCGCGGAGGAGAGTGCAATAGTCGGCCAGTGTGTCGAGGTTGCGCAGCGTCATGCGCCGCTGCACCCGGCGCAGGAGGGTGGATTTTTTGTAGCCGTGCAGGGGAGTACCTCGGTGGCGGGAGATCCGTTCAAGGATGGCTTCCAGCATCTGGTCTGCGCTATCGACGACCGGCCTGGCGCTGGTCGATGGGGGTTCCTGTCGGGAGAATTGCTGGATCAAGGCCAGGGGAATCTCTTCGGGGGGGAGCAGCAGATCGGCACCGGCCAACTCCAGAGCGGACTGGGGCATGCTACCAAATTCAGAGCTGTTTGGCTCCTGGACCACTCCGATGCCACCCCGTTCGCGGATGGCTTTGAGACCTTTGGCCCCATCCTGTCCTGTACCGGAGAGTACCACGCCGGCACAGGCACTGCCCAGATTTTCGGCCAGGGAGAGAAACATGTTGTCGATGGGGGCGGGGTGGCGCAGGAAAGAGGGCAGTTGGGTCAACCGAAAGGTTGTGCCCACTACGGTGAGCAGATGGCCGGAGGGCACCAGATAGACATGGTTGGCAGAGGGGCTGAGACCGTCATGCACCATTTCCACCGGCAGAGAGGTCCAATGGCTGGCGATCTCCACCATCAGACTTTTGCGGGTGGGGTCCAGGTGTTGCAGGATGACAAAGATCAGACCGGAGTCGGCAGGGATGGCCCCAATGAGCCGTTTCAGCGCATTGACCCCTCCCGAGGAGGCACCGATTCCGACCAGTGTCTGAGGTTTTTTTGTGGAAACGTCAAGTGATTGGCTGTTCATCGTTTCCCCCCTCAGGGACAACCGGCTTGAAGTGGGCCCCCATTGTCAAGACAAAACACGGCCCTGTTTTTTATTGTTGTGAGCCATCTCTGATGTGTGCTGGTTCAGCGTGAATGATACAAATGGCCATCGTGTGTAAGCACTTTCTGGGACATCTCCGGCACCTCTGCAAGCTCCCGGACTGCGTTTTTTTAAGGCATGATGGGTCTACCGTCCGATGCAGGGCAAAGCACGAGGGGGATGCACCCCTCGTCTCGATAACCGGCTCGGTGCGCCAAGCCAAGTTATCCCTTGACGGTTTGCTCGCCAGCAGTGTCCGTCTCCGTTTCACCCGGCAGGAACAGTTTCTCTCTGTACAGCAGGAATGTCAATAGATTCGACAGTTACAGGGATGGACTTTAGAGTTTTAAAAAAATTATTGGATCTGCGGCAAACGCCAAACCGTGCGCTACCGGAGTGCTGTCGCCCTGGCGCAATTCCTCAAGTTCCAAACGACCCATCACTGCTGGGCGCGTTCGGGATGGGCTGCAACACTATTTTCGTCATGTCAGGGTGCGCGACTGGTGGAACCAAAAGTCACAAATATTCCATCCAGGTAACGACCAACAAGAGGCTTCGCCAGTCAGAAAATTGCAAAAGACGGCCTGACAACTCGGTTGTTAACATTCAGAACCTCTGTAACAACAGAGCCCCCCTGCTCTGGCGGGACGGTCGTGCCTCCAAAGTCCGGCCTTCCAGTCTGACCATCATTTACTCTTTAAGCGCCTTTATCTCCGACCATAAATCGCCATCAACTGCGCATAGGCACGGGTAATTTCCTGGGTTTTGCGGTGGGCGACCTCGCGCAGCTCTTTGCCGAGGGTGGCCACACGGTCGGGATGGTATTGGCGGATTCGTTTGCGCAGGGCGCTCTTGATCCGCTCCGGGGTTGGTTCGCCCTTCAGGCCTAAGATGCGCCGCTCTTCGGCTCCTGGCTCGTGCGGGGCGATGTACCACTCCTCCCCCTCCTCGCCATACCACCATTCATCCCCGGATGACGTGCCAGCCGATGTCAGTCCGCTTTCGCCTCCACGGCGGCGCAACAGGGCAATCTCCTCCTCCAACTCGGCGACACGCGCCTCCAAACGGCTTTGCTGCCGCGCTTTGTGCTGCAGACGTTGATTCTCTTCCTGCAGGGCCTGCAGACGGCTCTCCAGCGAGCTGCCATCGGGCAGCACGCGACTTGCCTGGGCAACCTGCCGTTCCAGACGGCTGACCGACTCCTCTTTTTCGCTCAGGCGATGGGTTAACTGGGCGTTTTCTCCCTTCAACTGTTTGAGCTTGAGCGCCGTATCCACATACAGGGTCTCAAAGCGGTTGGCCCGCTCGGTCAGTTGTTGCAAATCGTCGAGAATGGCGGCGTAGCTGTTGATTTTTTCGGTCAACAGGCGGTTTTCCTGCTGCAGGCGATGGTGTTCCTGCGTCAACTGGTGGTCGTACTGAAGTTGCGCCACCTGCCGGCACCGCTCCGTCTCCAGCAACTGGATCCGTTCGCTCTGCCCGCTCAGTTGGTTCAACAATCCCTCTTTTTCCCGGTTCAACTGCTCGACGTTGCCGATCAGTTGCGTCACCCGATTTTGCAAACGGGTCGCCTGCGCCGTCTGCTGATCCAGATAACGGATCACCTCATCATAATGGGCCAGCCGTTGCGCGGCTGCTCTCCGTTCCACCTCCAGCTGACGGCTCTGCTCTTCCAGTTGCCGCACCCGCTCTGCCAGACGTTGCGACTGCGCCTCTTCAGCAAGCAGTTTTTGCTGCCACTGCCGGTGCAACGCCTCCCGCTCCTCCTGCTCCCGTTCTGTTGTCACTGCCACACGCTCTGCCTCGTCAACCCCCTCGGCGAGCAGTGGCATTCCCTCCCCCTGCATGCGCAACACCTGCAACTCACTCTCCATCCGGCTCAACAACTCCGCCCACTCCGGCGAAGGACGATCCAGACGGTCTTCATCCAAAAAATAGAGATTACCGGCGTTAAAAATATTGCCACTCAGACTCTGCACCCGATCACGGAAGAGAGCCGACTGCCCTTGCCGGTTGATTTCGGTTTCATAGTAGACTTCATCGTGAACCGGACGCAGCACAAAAGGTAGACGGCAGTGATGACACTTCTGTTGCTGCTGCAACTGCTCTTCGGCGGCGATCAGGATGGTACCGCAACCATGACAACGGGCACGGTAAAAACTCTGCCGCTGCTGGGTCAGGCCGATCCGCTCCACCATCTGCCGACCTTGCTGCTCATAGACCAGACATTTACGATGATCGATAATTTCAATTGCATACCCCTTGCGACAAGCCGGGCAGGCAAATTGCCAATAAGTGACCGAGCCCGGATAGGAAACGTGCATCGGCACCCCGCAAGCGCGACAACGGGTTGGCAGCAGGTGGCATTTTTTTGTCATCCGCGCCGCCAGGCGGCTCGGAATCGGCGGCATAAGCGGGCGTGGCGGTACACCCGTCTGTCCAGTCACGGCAATGGCCATCGTGTTCCTCACTCATTCAAGTAGTCTGGCAAGCAGAAAGCGGCACACAGGCACTTCTCTTTCTCGCTTGCCGTATTAACGCAACACAAGTGCCAAAGCTGCAACCCGATGGAACGGGGTTTGACTCTGCAGAGAGATTGCCGTATCATCCGTGTGGTTATTGATTAAAAATGGATCGAAAACAGGTTGTTCCCCTCTCATACCCTTGATACTTTGACCTGTTGCAAGGAGTGCAAACCCATGAGCCGTCAATTATACATCCTGCGCCACGCCAAATCCGCCTGGGACACCGACGCCGCTTCCGACTTTGAAAGACCGTTGGCCAAACGCGGCTTGAAGGATGTACCCGCCATGGGAGCCTGGATGAAAGCAGAAAAGCTGATTCCGGAATATGTCATCAGCTCCCCCGCCGAACGGGCCAAACAGACTGTGCTTGGCGTCTGTCATGAGCTGGACATTAAAGAGAAAAAAATCACCTGGGACCGCCGCATCTACGGTGCCGACACCGAAGAGTTGCTGGAAGTGCTGGCAGAAGTTCCGGGCAAAATCCACTCGGTGCTGCTTGTCGGCCATAATCCGGGCCTGGAATCTCTGGCCGCCTTTCTGGTCGGCGACTTAAGCAGCAAGGCGGCTGCCATGCTGGATCCGGCAGCCTCTGGCCAGGGGGAGACGGGTGAATACGGTCTGGTCAAAACGGCCACCCTGCTCCATCTGCAGACCGATCTTTCCTGGGAAGAACTCAGACAACGGTGCGCCCTGCTGGTGCGCATCCAATATCCGCGCTCCCTGCCTCCTGCTGAATAATGGAAAAACTGCTCCACCACCTGGCCAGCAGCCAACAGGCCCGCGAAGAGCAGCTTGCCGACTATCTGCGCTTTGCCTCGGTCTCCAGCGATCCGGCCTGCCGCGACGCGATGACCGCCTGCGCCCGATTTACCGCCCAACTGCTGCAAGAGGCCGGATTGCAGGCGGTCACCCTGCATGAGACGGCGGGCAACCCTCTGGTTACCGCCTCCTGGCGTCTGGCCCCGAATCGCCCGACCGTTCTGATCTATGGCCACTACGACGTGCAACCGGTGGATCCCCTCGAACTGTGGATCAGCCCTCCCTTTACCCCCCGCTGGCACAACGACCGTCTCTTTGCCCGGGGTGCAACCGATGACAAAGGGCAACTGTTGATGCATATCCAAGCCGTGGCCGCCCTGCTGCGCTGCCATGGCACCCTGCCGGTCAATGTGGTTTTTCTCCTGGAAGGAGAAGAAGAGATCGGCTCCCCCAACCTGCCCGCTTTTATCCGTGAGCATCGGGATCTGCTGGCAGCTGATCTGGCTGTGGTCTCTGACTCCTCCATGTGGGCAGAAAAACAGCCCGCCATCACCGTGCTGCTGCGTGGTCTGGTGTTGCTGGAGATCACCCTGCAAGGCCCCAACCGGGATCTGCATTCCGGCACCTATGGCGGTGCCGTGGCCAACCCTCTGGAGGTGCTGGCCCGCCTGCTCGCCTCGCTGAAAGATGGACAAGGTCGCGTCACCGTGCCCGGTTTTTATGATCAGGTGCTGCCGCTCCCGGAGGCTTTCCGCCACCAATGGCAACAGCTGCCCTTTGATGAGAAAAGTTATCTTGACGCCCTGGGACTCACCACTGGCTGGGGCGAAGCCGGTTATTCTCTGCTGGAACGGACCTGGCTGCGGCCCACGTTGGAAATCAACGGTCTGTGGGGCGGTTACAACGGTCCCGGCGGCAAAACCGTGCTGCCCGCGCAAGCCCACGCCAAACTCTCGATGCGCCTGGTCCCTGATCAGGATCCAGACAGCATGGCAGAACGGCTCTGCCAACACCTGCTGGCCAACGCCCCGGAGACGCTAAAAATCAGCGTGACCCGCATCCCCGGAGGCGGTTATCCGGTGGCCATCCCCCTGGACTGGCCCCCTCTGCAAGCCGCCCGCCGCGCCCTGCACGAGAGTTTCGGGCAGGAACCTCTCCTGGTGGGCGAAGGGGCCTCCATTCCGGTGGTCGCCGATTTTGCCAAACTGCTTGGCCTGCATACCCTGCTGATCGGTTTCGGCCTGCCGGATGCCAACACCCACTCCCCCAACGAAAGCCTGCACCTGCCCACCTTCCACACCGGCATTGTCAGCCTGATCCGCCTGCTGCAGAGCCTGTAACGTGGGGATTTAATATTTACGCGGCAGAATCAAGGATTCGCCACTGAACAGATGACAGGCGTTGCGCCCGGCCCGTTTGGAACAATACATGGCCTCATCGGCACATTTGAGCAGACTATCCACCTCCTTGGCATCGTCGGGATAAAAGGAGACCCCCAACGAACCGGAGATATAGGCCGATTGCCCCTCCAACTGAAACTCTTCATTGAGTTGGTGCAAAATGCGGTGGGCAATCTCGACCGCCTGTTGTCGCAGTACATTCGGCAAGATGACGGTAAATTCATCACCACCCAAGCGCGCTGCCAGATCCCCCTCGCGCAGGCAGGATTGTATCCGAGCGCTGGAGGCCTTCAACAACTCATCTCCCGCCGCATGGCCCAAATTGTCATTGATCCACTTGAAGCGATCCAAATCGACAAAGAGCAGGGCCAAACCTCTTTTTTTGCTGGCTGCCTCGCTCAGTTGATGGGTCAAATTTTTGCGGAACAGAGAGCGGTTGGCCAAACCGGTCAGGGCGTCATAATTGGCTTGATAGAATATTTTCTGTTCCGCCTCTTTGCGCTCGGTAATGTCGCGCAAAATACCGGTAAAGAGCAGTCGGTCGGTCAATTTTACTTCGCTGATGGTCAACTCGATGGGAAAGGTTTTGCCATTTTTTTTGATCGCCACCAACTCCTGCGCAATCCCCAACACCTTGGCCTTGCCGGTGTTGAGATAGTTGGCAATGGAGCTGTCATGCCGTTCCCGATAAGGGGAAGGCATCAACAAAGAGACATTCTGCCCGACCATTTCCGCCTGGCTGTAGCCGAACATTCTTTCTGCCGCCCGGTTGACCGATTCCATGATCCCGGCGCTGTTGATTACGATAATACTGTCTGCCGCCGTGTTGAAAACCGCCTCCATGCGTGCCCGACCTTCCAGCACCTCTTCCTGGGCAAAACGGCTGTTGAGCGACAGACGAATCCGCTGCTGCAACACACTCCAATGGATCGGTTTGGTGACAAACTCTTCGGCACCGGCGGCAAAGGCCTGTTCCACCGACTCATCATCGTTCTGGCCGGTGATCATGATGATGCTGACATCTTTGCCATGCGGACCACGACGAATTTCGGCACAGGCGCGATAACCATCCACCACCGGCATATTGGCATCCATCAAGACCAGATCATGATGACGTTCACGAAATTTTTTCACCGCCTCCTTGCCGTCAGCAGCCAAGGTGACCAAATAGCCATCCTTTTCCAGAAAATTTTTGATCAGTTCCCTCGCCGATCGGGAATCATCCACCACCAAAATAACGGGCTGTCTTTTTAAACCGGATGCTGCCATGATGATCTCCTGCAAGAGGATGTTTGCCACCGTTCGTCGACTCTATTACAGCCTGTTGACCTGAGATCCCTAACGCTGATAGGCCAAATGTTGCCGACGTTTTTCGCTGGTAAATGTTTCTGCGGTCCCCTCCGAAACCAATTCGTATAATACCGCCTGTTTTCCTTCCCGTGGTCGTAAAATACGACCGAGGCGCTGGACATGCGCCCGCACCGAACCACTGCCCGATACAATGATCCCGACCGCCACATCCGGCACATCCACCCCTTCGTTCAAGACATGGGAGTTGACCAGAAAGGGCAGCGAACCGCTGCGGAACAGATCCAACAATTTTTTTCGTTCACCGGCACGGGTGTGATGGGTGATCACCGGCAAAAAAAATGTTTCACCGATGGCATAGGCCGTGGCATTGTCATCGGTGAACAACAGCACCCTCTCCCCTTTATGCTGGCGCAACAACGACCAGACGGCGCGCAATTTGGCCCGTGAGGCCCGTGCCAATCGTTTTTGCAGCAAATAGGCCCGATAGGCCGCCCGCCCCTCCTGCGAACGGTGACAGATCTGTACGAATTGGTTCCAACCATTTGGCTGACTTAATTGTACTCCACATGACCGTACAAATTCACGGTATTGCGCATAAGCTGCATCATAGGCAATTCTCTCGTCCTGGTCCAGGTGTACCGCAATCGGTTGCCAACGATACGGGGCCAAATATTGCCCCCGCAGATCGGTAATTTCACTGCGATAGCACAGAGGCCCAAGCAAATCATAGAGATCCTCCTCCTGGCCGTCCGATCGTTCCGGGGTTGCCGTCAACCCCAGGCGAAAGGGAGCAATCGAGCAAATGGCCGCCATGCGGGTGGTGGCAGCAGGCAGATGGTGACACTCGTCGCAAATCAACAGGCCAAAACGATCGCCGATCTGTTCCATGCGCAGATAGGCTGAATCGTAGGTGGAGACGGTAATGGTTGCCAATTGCTGTTCTCCCCCTCCCAGCATACCGATGGGCATGGCGAACCCCTCTGACAACTGTTGATGCCACTGTTGCAGCAGATCTATGGTGGGAACCAAAATCAAGGTATCGCGTTGTGTCTGGGCAATGGCCAAACGGGCGACCAGCGTTTTGCCCGTTCCGGTAGGCAAGACCACCACCCCTTGCCGTTTGGCTGCTTTCCAGGCGGTCAACGCCTCCTGCTGGTGGGGTCTGGGCTGCGGCTCTCCGTGCAGTTGAAAGGATTGCACGCCAAAACGGCGGGCGTCATCGCGAAAAGGAATTTTCAGCTGGTGCAGGGTCAACAGGATCGGGCCGTAGCGTCGCGCTTCGGCCCGGTAGCAATCGACCCGTTCATCCCAGTTGACATAGCGGGCCACGGGGGCAAGATGCTGGCTGGGCCCGGTGATGAGCAAAGAGCCTTGCGCAAACCGGACCCAAACCGCTTCGGAGGAGACCAGAGAGGGGTCAGCCATGCACCCGTTCAAATTCGGCCATAAACGCAATCAGGGCATCGACCCCCTCTTCCGGCATGGCGTTGTAGATGGAGGCCCGCATGCCACCCACCGAACGGTGTCCGGCCAAGGTAACCAGACCGGCATCTTTGGCTTTGGCCAGGAAGGTGGCATCCAGGGCAGCATCGGCCAGGGTAAAAGGAACATTCATCCGCGAACGGCTGACCGGTTCGGTCGGGCATTGGTAAAACGACGAGTTGTCGATGGCAGCATAGAGTTTGGCCGCTTTACGAATATTGCGCTGCTCCATGGCCGCCACCCCTCCCTGCTCTTTGGTCCATTGCAAGACCAGACCGAGAATATAGATGGCATACGTCGGTGGCGTGTTGAACATGGAGTCATTTTCGGCGTGGATCTTGTAGTCAAGCATTTGCGGCAAGCCGCTTTTGCGCCCCAGCAGATCTTTGCGCACAATCACCACCGTCACCCCACTCGGCCCCAGATTTTTTTGCGCACCGGCATAGAGCAGGCCATATTTGCCAATCTCCATGGGCCGCGACAACACGTTGGAGGAGATGTCGGCCACCAACGGCACACCATTTGTTTCCGGCGTATAATAGTATTCGGTGCCGAAAATGGTGTTGTTGGAGGTGATATGCACATAGGCTGCCTGCGGATTGAGGGTCAACTCGGCCTGGGTGGGAATGCGTGAATAGTTGACCCCCTTGGTGGTTGCCGCCACCCGCACTTCCACCCCCTGTTTTTTGGCTTCGCCATAGGCTTTTTCCGCCCAACTGCCGGTCAGCACATAATCGACGCTCTGATTGGCCGCATCGCTCAACAGGTTCATCGGAATCATGGAAAATTGCAGCGAGGCCCCCCCCTGCAGCAACAGCACTTCATAATCATCCGGCACTTCCAGCAGTTCGCGCAGCAGAGCCATCGCGTTGGCAATAATCGCCATGTAGGCTTTGGAACGGTGACTCATCTCCATCACCGACATGCCGCTGTTGCCATACTCGACCATTTCATCTCTGGCCCGCTGCAAAACCGGGACAGGCAACACGGCGGGACCGGCACTGAAATTATACACCCTGGCCATTTTTCCTACTCTCCTTTCCTTGCAAACAATCCCGATTCGGGGCATCAAAAAAAATCCCCGCCGAAGCGGGGCAAGGTAGATCGTTCACCATTTTGCTTGTTGGGGCGTCAGTAGCGGGGTTTTTTCCAGAATAGAATTTTTCCGCACGATTCGCATTTCCGAAGATTGGCAAAGAGATACAACACTCCGATTAAAATAATGAGTGGCAGCACGACCCGCCCCGTGGCGATGATCGGCCCCATGACAACATCCTGTTTAATCAACTCTCCCGGATTGTTCAATACACCGAACAACGTAATCAAAGAAACAAACAATGCGCCAATAACAATCAAGACATGGCTGCGTACCAATGGTTTGGCATGATGGTCCATTTTGGCCTCCTTTTCAGGTTTGGCCCCCTCAAGCGGTTCCATATTATCGGTCCCCCTTTCGCTCTGGCAAGGAAAAAAAGGCCCCCCATTCCCTGAAAAGTCAATTTTTGCATTGCAGCATAATGGGTTATTGCGCGGCTCGACCTGTCGTGTCTTTCATTAATCTAACATGAGAAGAGCCCAGCAACAAGCTAAATCCAGCCCTACCCTGCAGATGCTATCCCTGTGTGCGCTCCAGATCTGACCGAAAAAATATGCACCATTCACAATGATGCAAATACTAATTGACAACGATCAGACCTTCTGGCACAGTAAACAACATCATTAACAATGGTGCTGAAAAAGATGCGTACAATATTGAGCCATATGGCAATCATAAAGCCTGGTTTTCCCTTTCGCGGCGTTGTTCCTGTTGTCGCAGACGGTGCGGCTTTGGTGGTACAGATGAAAGATGTCTCCGCCGACGCCGGCGTAAATTGGCAGGGGTTGGTACGAAGCGAGTTGGAGGGACGCAAACAACCAGACTGGTTGCAGAACGGAGATATCCTGGTATTGATCCGGGGAAACCACAATTTTGCCATCTGTCTGGAAGATGTGCCGGTGCGTGCGGTCTGTTCGCCCCATTTTTTTATGCTGCAGGTCAAGGCGCAAGCAAACATGATTCTGCCCGAATTTCTGGCGTGGCAGATCAATCAACGGCCTGCTCAAAATTATTTCGAGCAATTTGCCGAGGGAACACTGCAGCGGAGCATTCGTCGGCAGGTGTTGGAGAGGCTTCCGGTGGTTGTACCCCCCCTGGCGACGCAGCAGACGGTGGTAGAGATGGTGCGCACTGCTGTGCGGGAAAAAGAGAGACTGCGGGCATTGATTGCCAATCGGGAACGACAGATGCTGGCTGTGGCCGGGCAAGTGCTGAACGGAAGACAGGAAAGGAATGAAACATGGCGAACGAGACAATAAATCAAGAGGATGTCAACAAGGCAGTATGGGGGGCCTGTGACAGCTTTCGTGGGGTGGTGGACCCCAGTATCTACAAGGATTATGTCCTGACCCTGTTGTTCCTCAAATATATCAGCGATGTCTGGCGGGATCGTCAGGAGCATTACCAGGCCGAGTATGGCCACGAACCGGCACTGGTGGCTGAGATGATGAAACACGAACGTTTTGTGCTGCCGGATCAGGCCAGTTTTTATCTGCTGCATAAACGTCGCCACGAACCGGGCAATGGTGAGCGCATCGATAAGGCTTTGCATGCCATCGAGGAGGCCAACCTCAATAAACTGCGGGATGTTTTCCAGGACATCTCCTTCAACAGCAACAAACTGGGGGATGAAGCCCCACGAAACGATATTCTGCGCCACCTGCTGGAGGATTTTGTCAAGGATGCGCTGGATCTGCGCCCCAGTCGGGTGGGAAACCTGGACATTATTGGCAACGCCTATGAATTTCTCATCAAAAATTTTGCCTCCACCTCCGGCAAAAAGGCCGGAGAGTTTTACACCCCGCCGGAGGTTTCGCAACTGATTGCGGTGTTGGTAGAACCGCAGGAAGGGGACGAAATTTGTGATCCTGCCTGCGGTTCCGGTTCGCTGTTGATGAAGTGCGGTCAACGGATTCAGGCAGTCAGCGGGTCGCGCAAGTATGCCCTTTTTGGTCAGGAGGCCATTGGCAGCACCTGGGCCTTGGCCAAGATGAACATGTTTTTGCACGGGGAGGACAACCACCGTATCGAGTGGGGGGACACCATTCGCAACCCCAAGCTGTTGGATGGTGCCGACAAGTTGCGGCACTTTGACGTGGTGGTGGCCAATCCCCCCTTCAGCCTGGAAAAGTGGGGACACGAAAAGGCAGAGGGAGATCGTTTTGCCCGCTTCCGCCGAGCCATTCCACCCGCCACCAAGGGCGACTATGCCTTTATTCTGCATATGATCGAGACACTCAAGCCGAACAGCGGGCGCATGGGGGTGGTGGTGCCGCACGGGGTACTGTTCCGGGGGGCCAGCGAGGGCGTGATACGGAAAAAGCTGGTTGAGGAAAATTTGCTTGATGCGGTGATCGGCCTGCCGGAAAAGCTCTTCTACGGCACCGGCATTCCGGCGGCCATTCTGATCTTTCGGCGCAGAAAGAGAGATCGCCATGTGCTGTTTGTGGATGCCAGTCGGGAATACCGGGACGGCAAAAATCAGAACTTTCTGGAAGAGGCACATATTGCCAAAATTGTCGAAACCTGCCGGGCGCGGCAATCGGTGCAAAGGTATGCCCATCTGGCCACTTTTGACGAGATTGCCGGGAATGAGTACAACCTCAATATTCCCCGTTATGTGGATACTTTTGTGGAAGAAGAGGAGATCGATCTCTTGGCGGTGCGGGCCGAACGGGAGAAGTTGAAGGATGAGTTGGCGGCTCTGGAGGTGGAGATGGATGGCTATTTGAAGGAGTTGGGCTATGATTCTTGAACCTCAGCAGCAGCGCGCCCATCCTGTCGGGAACCATAGCGAGGGTCTCCTCGATATGGTCGGGATCGGAGTACGCGCCAAATGGCGGGCTGAGCCTGCGCAGGAGGTGATACCGTGACTCGGAATTCCTCCAGAGGGCTGACCATGCGCAACAGTACAGCGGAATTTCTCGTCTTCACCCAACAGGCGGGGGAGGATGGCATCGAGGTCCGTTATGAGGAGGGTGCCCTCTGGCTGACCCAGAAGCTGATGGCGGAGCTGTTCGCCGTGGAACGTTCCGTGATCACCAGGCATCTGCAGAATATTTTCAAAGACAATGAGTTAGACGAGCAGTCAGTATGTGTCAATTTTGCACATACTGCCGCCGATGGCAAAACCTACCAGACACGGTTCTACAATCTTGACGCAATCATCTCCGTCGGCTACCGGGTGAATTCCATCCGGGCTACCCAGTTCCGCCAGTGGGCGACGCGGGTGCTGCGAGAGTTCGCCCTCAAGGGCTATGTACTGGACAAACGGCGCATGGAGAATGGTGCGTTTCTGGGTGAGGATTATTTCGAGCGCCTGCTGGAAGAGATCCGGGAGATTCGCCTGAGTGAGCGGCGTTTCTACCAGAAGATCACCGACATTTACGCCACCAGCATGGACTACAACAAGGACGCGCCCACGACACGGGAATTTTTCGCCAAGGTGCAGAACAAGCTGCATTACGCCATCCATGGTCATACGGCGGCGGAGTTGATCCGGGAGCGGGCGGACAGTTCCAAATCGCATATGGGGCTGACCAGTTGGGAGGCGGCCCCGCAGGGCAAGATCCTGAAATCCGATGTGGCGGTGGCCAAGAACTACTTGACCCCCGATGAACTGGAATCCCTGGGCCGCATTGTCAGTGCCTATCTCGATCTGGCCGAGGAGCGGGCGCGGCGCAGAATCCCCATGACCATGGAGGACTGGGCCAAGCGGTTGGATCAGTTCCTGGCCTTCGATGAGCGGGAAATTCTGGCGGACGCGGGCCGAATCAGTGCCAAAATCGCCAGGGATCACGCCGAGAGCGAATTCGAGAAATACCGGATCGTTCAGGACCGGATGTTTGAGTCGGATTTTGACCGGGAGGTGAAACAGATCAAGTCCGAAGGGAGTGCGCCGTTGGCGCGGAGGGAGAAGTGATGATACTGTTTTGGTTGGACGGGCGGCTGAACGTGTGGGGACAGGTCGAGGAAAAATCGTGCAGCAGTGCAAAAAATCTGTTGGCAATCTGCCCCGCTCCTGCCTATACTGTTCTCAACGCAGCCACCACGCCTCTGCTCACGCATGCGTTACCACGGTGGCTTTTTTTATTGCCCTTCGTCCTGGAGGGTAAAATAATCAAGCCTTTCTTCTCTTTCGATGACCAACAAAACATCCTTGTTTTTCATGTATTTAACACATATGATTGTGACGAGGCATGGGAACGCTTCGATGGAATAGTGTTCATCGGTCCTGAAAATTTGCTGGCCATTTGCCGCGCCTTGGTCCATACTGCGCCCAACATAACCGCCACGCCTATACCTCGGATTCGTTCCTGGCACGCGCAACCTTGGCGGTTTTTTGTTGCCCCCCTCCAGGGAGGGACTCATGGCTAAGATCTACGCAAAACCTCCCCTGACCTTTGACCAACAGCTTGACCTCCTGATCAGTCGGGGGATGGTTGTCGACGACCGGGACCAGGCACGCCGCATCTTGGGTTTTACCAGCTACTACCGCCTGAGTGGCTACTGGTATCCTTTCCGCATCCACAGTGTCTGCGGAACCACCACTGACCAGTTTCAACCCGGCAGCCATCTTGCGGAAGCCATTACCTTGTATGAGTTTGATCGCAATCTCCGTCTGCTGGTAATGGATGCCATCGAGCGGGTCGAAATCGCTATTCGAGCCCAAATCACTTATCGCTTGGCTCATACCTATGGAACATTCGCCCACACTGACCCGGTCAATTTCCAATCTGGATTCCGTCATGGCGAGTGGCTGGCCGGAATCGAAAAGGAGGCTCAGCGATCCACAGAACCGTTCATACGTCGTTTCAAGAACACTTACCAGGGGTTTCCAACCCTGCCTATCTGGATGGCCACGGAAGTGATGAGCTTTGGGGCCTTATCCATTCTTTTCAAGGGAATGAAAAACCCGGACCGACAAGCCGTCTCTAGACACTTCACTATCCACCACATGCGGTTTGGGGATAATCTCCATGTACTGACCTACATCCGCAATATTTGCGCCCATCACGGTCGGTTGTGGAATCGCGAACTCGCCATCAAACCCCATCGCGGTAACAATGCGTACTGGCAACCTCCCCTGACACCACGGCATGACCGCATTTTCTATGCACTGCTGATTCTCGGGGAACTGCTGGCGAAAATGGGTACAGGGGCACAATGGCAACAGCAATGCACCCAACTGATTTCCCCCATCGCAGCCCATGAACCATGGCGCAAGTCCATGGGATTACCGGAGAAGTGGGAAGCACACCCGTTGTGGAGGATGACGCCATGACCGCCACCCCCGAAACCAGGGAGCAATACAGTGCCCACATTCCGGCACTGGCCACCCTGATCAACCTGGGCTGGCACTACGTCTCTCCTGCTCAATGCCTGACCTGGCGTGGTGGCAATCGGGAGGTACTGCTCCGCACGGTTCTGGTGGAGGAGCTGAAAAAACGTCGTTTCAACCACAAAGGCCAGGATTACCCGCTTTCCCCCAATGCCATTGACCAGATTGTCCGTGAGGTGGCCGCCCCTGGATTGCATGAGGGGTTATTGTCCGCCAACGAGCGCCTGTACACCATGCTCACCCTGGGGGTGACGGTCACAGAGTTTATTGACGGCAAAAAGGTCCAGCCCACTATTCCGTTGGTAGAGTGGCACCACCCTGAGGCCAATTGTCTGCAGGTGACGGAGGAGTTCGAACTGCTCTCGGAGCAGGGAACCCACACCCGACGGCCAGATATTCTCTGTTTCGTCAACGGTATCCCCCTGGTGGTCATCGAGGCCAAACGTCCCGATTCGGGCAATCCCAATACCTCCATGGTCGCAGAAGGGATCAGTCAGCAGATTCGCAATCAGGGACAGGACGAAATTCCGCTCCTGTTTGCCTACGCCCAGTTGTTGCTTGCAGTCAGCACCACCGAAGGTCGCTACGGAACCGTCAAGACCCCGGCCAAATTTTGGTCCCAATGGCGGGAAGAGATATTGAGCGAGGCCCATTTTGTCCAGATCAAAAACCAACCTTTGCCAACGGCCTCCCAGGCGGCTCTCTTCGCCGATAAATCGGCCAGGATGCGTGCCTACTTTGCAAGCCTGTGGTCCAACCCGCAACTGCCCACCGATCAGGACCGCCTGCTGATCAGCCTGCTTGCCCCCGACCGTCTGCTGGAATTTGTCCGTTTCTTTCTGTTGTTCGATAAAAAAAACGGCAAAATTGCCGCCCGCTACCAGCAGGTTTTCGGAATCAAAAAACTGTTGGCCCGCATCAACAAGAAAAAAACTCAGGGTGGGCGTGAGGGTGGGGTAATCTGGCACACCACCGGATCGGGCAAATCTTTCACCATGGTGTTTCTCTGCAAGGCGCTGCTGCTCGATTCGTTGCTGCGGGAGTGCCGCATTGTCGTGGTGACCGACCGGGTGGACCTGGAAAAACAGTTGGCCCGTACCTTCCTTTCTGGCGGGGCCTTTGGTTCCGAAATCGCCAGCCGCAAGGAGGGTGAACAGGCCAAGGTCAAGAGCGGCAAAGAGCTGGCCTGGCGTATCGGCAAGGGAAGCGAACGGATCATCTTTACCATCATCAACAAGTTTAATGCCGCCTCGCGTCAACCGGAGTGCCATAACGACAGCGAAGAGTTGATTGTCCTGATCGACGAGGGCCACCGCAGTCAGGGCGGCGAAAACCACGAACGCATGCGCAAAGCGCTGCCCAACGCCGCCTACATTGCCTTTACGGGCACTCCTTTGCTCAAGAACGACAAGACCACCAACAAGTTTGGTCCAATCGTCCACGCCTATACCATGAAACGGGCGGTGGAGGACGGAGCCGTTACGCCACTGCTCTACGAAGAGCGCAAGCCAGAGCTGAATATCAACGCCACCGCCATCGACAATTGGTTTGAAAAAATCACGGTCGGATTGTCCGCAAAACAGAAATCGGACCTGAAACAAAAATACGGCCAAAAGGGTCCAGTGTACGGCTCTTCCAACCGCATCGAGTTGATCGCCTGGGATATTGCCGTTCACTTTGAGGAAAATTTCAAGTCGCTCAACACCGGCTTGAAAGGACAACTGGCAACCGACAGCAAGCTCTCTGCCATTCGTTACAAGCAGGCTCTTGACGCAACCGGGCTGGTCAGCAGCGCCGTGCTGATCTCCTCCCCGGATACAAGGGAGGGCCATGAGTCTGTGGACGAGGCGATGTTGCCCGAGGTGCAACAATGGTGGAAAGATAACGTGGGTCACCAGGCCGAACACTACGAACGGGAGGTGGTGGAGAGCTTCGCCACCGATGGCGACCCGGATATTCTCATTGTGGTGGATAAACTGCTGACCGGCTTTGATGAACCGCGCAATGCCGTTCTCTACATCGATAAACCCCTGCAAGAGCATAATCTGATCCAGGCCATCGCCCGGGTAAACCGGCTCCATGAACACAAACGCTTCGGATTGCTCATCGACTATCGGGGCATTCTTGGCGCTCTGGACACGGCCATGTCCGAATACCATGATCTGGCCAATCGCACCCAGGGAGGATATGAGCTGGAGGATCTTGACGGACTGTATAGCCAGATGAGTACCGAATACAAACGGTTGCCAACGCTGCACAACCGTTTATGGGGGCTGTTTGACAGCGTACAAAACCGGAAGGATCTGGAGCAGTATCGGAAAGTGCTGATGCCCAGATACACGGAAGGAGAAGAAGGCGACAGCTATGATACCCGGCAAAAGGTGCGGGAGGATTTCTACGCTGCCCTTACCGAGTTCGGTTTGTGCCTCAAAGTGGCTCTATCTTCACGCCATTTTTTTGCGGATGCCTCTTTCTCCGAAGCCACCATTGCCGGATACAAGGGGGATCTGCACTTTTTTACCAACCTGCGCAAAATTGCCCGGCAGGATGCCCAGGAAACGGTGGATTTCACTGCCTACGAAGAGCAAATTCGGCGTCTGGTGGACAAACATGTGGTTGGGGAGCGGATTGTCGAACCACAGGGGGTCATCCTTTTGGATGAGTTGACCAAGGAGGAGCCGGAAAGCTGGTCTGATGAAAAAACCCGGAACGAAACCGACATCATCCGCACCAGGATCAAAAAAACCATTGAACAATCTTTGGCGGATGACCCCTATGCCCAGAAGGTCTTTTCGCAGTTGCTGCGGGAGGCTATTGCACAAGCAGGGGCACTGTTTGACCACCCAAACAAGCAATATTACCTGTTCAAAGAGTTTGAAGCGCAAGTCAATGCTCGGAGAGTGGAAGGTGTCCCCGACGTTTTCGGAGAAAATCGGCACGCCAAAGCCTACTATGGAGCCTTACGCCTTGTTTTGGGTGATGCGCGGTTTCATGAGATAGACGAGACCGAACAGCAGCAGTTTGTCGACGATGCCAAAACCATGGACGAGGTGGTGAGAAATGCCGTAGCTGAACACTCCATCAACCCGCAGAATGTTGAGGCGGAAATTCGCAAAGGATTGCTGCCCCGCCTGTTCAATCGGGTGGGATTGGAGGCTGCCAAAGAGGTGATTGAACAGGTCATCCAGATTGCTCGCATTGGCTTTGGCCGAGGAAACAGATAAGTGTCTCACCTGAGCATTGTTTATGGAGACGACCGGATTGATTTTTTGGTCTGTGTTGCCCCCCACCGCCCAAAACACAAGGTGGCCATCCACGTCTGCCCGGATGGATCGGTGCAGGTGGATGCACCCGAGGGCGCTACAGAAGGAGAGATCCGCGACGCTGTGCGCAAACAGGCTCGATGGGTGTTAAAACATGTCAGTGAAGCCAGACAACAACGAGAGCATGTGTTGGCCCGCCACTATGTCAGCGGCGAAAGCCATTTCTATCTGGGACGTCGCCATCTGTTGAAGGTAACCGTGGCCCCCGACGAACAGGGCAGGGTAAAATTGCTGCGCGGGCGATTGGAAGTGTGTTGTGCCAGGGACAACCCTGTTCTGGTAAAAATTCTGTTGCGCGCATGGTATCAGGAACGGGCCAAGGAGTACCTGCAAAACCGTCTTGCCATCCATACGGATCGTCTACCCTGGCTTGCAGAAGCCCCGTCCTGGAAATTGCTGCCAATGCAAAAACAGTGGGGAAGCTGTTCACCGAAAGGGGTCATTTCCTTGAATCCGCATCTGGTGAAGGCTCCAAGAGAGTGCGTAGACTACGTTCTGCTCCACGAACTCTGCCACCTGAGAGAACACAACCACAGTGAACGGTACTACCAACTCCTGGGACAATGGCTGCCGGAATGGAAATTAGTGAAAGCCAAATTGGATGGCATGGCCGAACTGCTGTTGAATGAGTGAGACGGCCCATAACGGAATACACTCACCCGCTCTGGCGCAATCCGTCGATAATCTCTTCAATAATTTCCCGAATGGTCATGGTCAGACGCCATTGCGGGTAGTGGTCGCAAAATTTTTGCACGTCGCTGATCCACCATTGATGGTCGCCGATGCGGTTGCCGGGGACGATGGTGTACTGCAGGCGGCGGCCACTGATCTCCTGGCAGAGGTCGATGGCTTCCAGCACCGAACAGTTGGCCACCCGTGCCCCGCCCATGTTGTAGACTTCGCCGCTCTGCGGGGACTGAAAAAAGTGCCAGAAAGCCTGCACCAGATCGCGCACGTGAATGTTGTCCCGCACCTGCTTGCCCAGATAGCCGAAGACCGTATAGGGGCGTCCACTCAGCACGCATTTGCTCAGCCAGGCGAGAAAACCATGCAACTCCGCCCCGGCATGGCCGGAACCGGTCAGGCAACCGCCGCGAAAAATACCGGTTTTTAAACCGAAATAGCGGCCATACTCCTGGGCCAGCACGTCTGCCGCCACTTTTGAGGCCCCGAAAAGGCTGTGCAGGCAGTTGTCGATCGACATGCTCTCATCGACGCCACGCAGGGCGTAGGGGTGGGAGGCATCCAGCTCCCAACGACTCTCCAGTTCGATCAGCGGCAAATAATTGGGCTGATCGCCATAAACCTTGTTGGTACTGGTAAAAATGAACGGTACTTCCGGGGCATAGCGGCGGGTTGCCTCCAACAGATTCAACGTGCCGTTGGCGTTGATGGTAAAATCGGTATGGGGCTCCTTGGCGGCCCAATCGTGCGAAGGTTGCGCGGCAGCATGCACCACACCTGCCAGACGACCGGCATAAGCGGCAAACAGGGCTTCAATCCCCTCCTGATTACGAATATCCAGATCCAGCGGACGATAGCGGCTCGGATGGCGTTTCTGCAGGCGCTCTCCCGAGGCGCGGGTGGAGCCGTCGGCACCAAAAAAATATTCGCGCAGGTTGTTATCGATACCGATGACATCATACCCCTGCCCGGCAAACCAATCGACCGTCGCCGCACCAACCAAACCGTGCGCACCGGTTACCAGCACCACACTCATCCTGACCTCCCTGCCCCATCCCCGTTGATAAAATCCACCGTCAGCACATCGGACAGCCCGTCAACCGCCCAACAAAGGCTGCAACTGCCCACGATGATCGACCAGCCAGCGTACCACATCTTCGGCCAGGGTCACCATATTTCGTTGCGGACGCCAGCCGCACAAATCGGTCAAACAACGGTGATCGGTGACATAATAGGGAATGTCGGCGGCACGGGTTTGCGGCTGACTGCCGATGGCGAGGCTGCAACCGGTCACCTCCCGGGCCAGACGGCTCAATTCGCACAAAGAAAGGGTATTGTCCGGGCCACCGCCCACATTCAGCGGGGTGACGGGAAAACGGTCCGGGGCCTCAATCTGCAAGCGCAGCAGATCATAGAGGTCATCCACATGCAGAAAATCGCGCACCTGTTTACCACGACCACCAAAACCCATATAAGAGAGCGGCCCCTGATAGAGATGACGCGCCAGCCAGAGAACAAACACCCCCTGATCCACCTTGCCCATCTGCCAGGGACCGGCAATCACCCCACAACGCAAAATGGTCGCCGACAACCCATAGAGCGCCGCATATTCGGCAATCAGCAACTCCGCACTCAGTTTGCTGGCACCATACAAAGAGCGGTTGCCCGCCAGCGGAAAAGATTCGTTGATCCCGTCCGCCGACCAACCAACCCCGCTGTCCTGCGGGGCAATGACCAGACGGCTCTCCTCTTCCTGCAACGGCAAAGCCCGCAACGGATCAATCGGATAGACCCGTGAGGTGGAGAGAAAAAGCAACCGTCCCCCCTGCTGGCGCACATATTCCAGACAGTGGATTAAACCCAGCAGGTTGCTCTCCAGCACATAAGCAGGTGAGCCGCCGTAACCGGTGTGGACGCTGGGTTCGGCGGCACACTCCAAGAGCAGATCCACCGGCCCCACTTCAGCCAGATCGCTGGGGTTGCGAATATCCCCATGCATAAACTGCACCCCGTGCGCCGCCAGACGGGGCAAAATCCATTCGCTGCCACGGCGGCGCAGATTATCCAGAGCCAACACCTGACAGTGGCCATAATCCCGTTTCAAGGCCACCGCCAGATTGGAACCGACAAAACCGGCTCCACCGGTTACCAGAATCCGTTTCATGCGATGGACTCCCCGGCACTCTCCCCCGCCCCCCCGGAAAGCAGCATGGCCATAAAGCGGGGCAAATTGTGTTCAGCACGAATCTGCGCTGCCACGCTCTCTGCCGCCTGTTGCAGGGGCTGTTTTTGCCGGTGCAGGGTCAACACGGCTTCGGCCAGGGAGTGGGCGGAAAATGCCTCCATCACCACCGCCGGAAAGGGGTGCAGCGACTGCAGAAACTGCTCCATCCAGGAACCGGCTCCGGTCACCACCACCGGACGGCCCGCACCCAACGCTTCGACCATGATGTGTGAGGTGCGGTAGGTATAGGAGAGTTGCGCATAGGGAATCAACACCGCATCGGCGGCGCGAATTTTGGCAAAATAGGCTTCGCCATACAAACGAACGTTTTCGCTCAACCGCACCCCGGAGGTGAAGCGGCGCAGGCTCTCCAATACGGGCAGATCCTGCTCTTGAATATTGGTGATGTGAATATCAAACTCGACGGCATCGGTTACCGCCTGCACCCGTTGAATGGCCTCCGGCAGCAGGCTGAACCCCTTTTCGCCCCGCGCCTCCCCCAAAAACAGCACGGTGGTTTTGCCTTGCTCGGGCGCGGGCAAAGCGGCTGGCAACCGCTCCAAAGGGGTAAAATCGATGGAAATCGGCAGCAGTGTCGCTTCAATTCCGGCCAGCTCCCGGTAATAGTCGCGCAAGGTGACTGAATCGACAAAAAAGCGAACCATCGGCTGCAAGGTCTGCAACAGCTGCAACCCCAAGGCAAACAATGGCTCCACCCAAAAGGGAATATTGCGCACGGTCAACATCAGATTGGGCGGAAAACGAAGCAGAATGCACACTTCCGCAGGCCTCTGCGGCAACGAACAGAGCCAGTCATACAGACCGATCAGAATGTTGTCATAAAGGGTATGGATGATCACCCGGTCACCCGGCAACAGGGCAATGTCACGGCGGGCATCGCGGCAAAAGAGTTGATTGCGCTCCCCGCCCAACTGATGATCGGGATCACAGCCCCAAAAAACAGAGACCATATCCTCCGGCATGCTGTGGTTGTGTGGCGGCAGATGGCTGATATAAAAGCGGCTGCTCCACCCCTGCTGTTGACAATAAGCACGGATGGCATTGTTGACCGCCACATGGTGGCCATAAAAACCAAACATCGGATCAAGCACATGCACCCGCCCGGAAAAAGGGAGCATGGCCGCTGCCGGCAGAATTGACGCACCCCTTTCCCCCGGATCGTAAGAGGGTATGGCCGCTGCCAGCAGGCGCCTGCCGTAGGCGATCAGTTCTGGACGTTGCAGGGTACGGGCAGTCAACAGCAGATGGTGCAGAACCGGAATCACCATTTGGTAAAGAATGGCCGTCTGTTCGCCAGCCATGGTTGCTGCCTGCTGCTGCAAACTCTGCAGCCCTTGCTGGGCATCGCGGTTGTTGGCGTACAACATCCCCCCCAAACCGACGGCGATGGCAAACAGAGGATTGTGCCGCCCGTTGCTCTGCAGCCACAAAGAGAGCAGGTAGGCGGTGCGGATGCGCCCCTCCTGCAGCAGGCGATAGACGGCAAAGGTCATCTCCTCGTTGATCGGCTGCCCTTGCAGATAACTGAGCAAGCCGTTGAGATCTCCCTGCTGATCCCAGTGCAAAATGGCTTCCAGAATCGATTCTGGCGCAGGCGTCGGCTCTGCGGGTGCAACCGCCTGTTCTTCGTTCTCCTGCAGGACCTGCAACTTGACCGCACCATCGGCATGGCGTTGATACCCCGCATCGAGGCGGGCCCCCTGATAGGCACGCAAAGAGCCTGCCTGGGCCAGGGTATGCAACGGTGTCCCTTCAATTTCGGCACAACCGGAGGTTTGCACCGAATCAAAAGGCAGAGAACGGATAAAATGGCGGGTCTCTTGCCGTTGCGCCTCGCTCTCGCCGGGCAAGCCCAAGGTAAAGGTGCCGTGGACGGTCATCCCCAACTGTTTCAGATAAAGAATGGTTTCGCGGGCCTCCTGCAGATTGAGCCGCTTGTTGACAATGTGATCCACCACCTCTTGATTGCCACTTTCGATCCCCAGTTTGACCCCGAAACAGCCACTCTCTTTCATCGCCGCCCAGGTGGTGGCACGGATGCCATCCGGGCGACACATGGCCGACCAGGGCAGAGCGATGCGCTGCATCACTTCACACATGGCCAACACATGGCGATCCCCCAGATTGAAGGTATCGTCATCAAAATAGATCGACTGAAAACGGTAGCGTCCCACCAGTTCGCGCAGCATTCCCTCCATGTAATCCGGCGTATAATGGCGCACCTTGCGCTGGCCGCTGCCATCGGGATCGTTGCCGGTCATGGTGGCCGGCCAGACACAAAAAATACATTTGTAGGGACAACCCCGACTGCTCCACACCTGGGCCTGGGGAAAACGTTGCCCTTGCGGGTTGCTGTCGCAATAGCGATGGGCGATCAGATCATCATAATAGGGATAGGGGGCGGCGTTCATCTCGGCACTGCTCAACAGGGCAAAATCGATCATCCCGTGCCGATCTTCGGCGATGGCCTGCACCACCCCTTTTTCATATTCGCCGCGAATCACCGCCTGCACCACCCCTTCGGCGAGAATCTCCTCCCCTTTGCTGGCAATCGGCCCGCATAACAACAGACGCATCTCTGGATGGCGGCGCTGAATCTCCTGCAGCAACAGGCGATCATGCGGCCAACTGGGCGTGGCACTCTCCAGCACCAGGTGCGTAAAGCGCTGCTGGTCGAGAAACTGAAAAAAGGAACGATAACTCTCGCGCAGGGCGATACTGTCACGCAACAGCACCGGCACCCCTAGCTGCTGCCGGGCATAGCTGGCCGCGTAGCCAAGAAAAAAGGGATAGGGCAGATAATCCCCGAATCGGAAATGGTCCGGGGTGGAGCGACCTTGCAGGGTAAAAGGCCAACGGGAGCCACAACGCACCCCGGCATGGTTGAGCGAACGGGCCTCTTCCTGCGAAAGTTGCAACGGGGTGGTTGAAACCCACCAGGGGGGATTGGCAAAGAGTATTTTCATGGTGGTCAGCACAGAGACAAAGCGCGTTATTTAATCGGTAAAAACCCGGAACCTTTTCATTCTCTGTGTGGCACACTACACTCCTCGCAGACAGTTGGCAAGGCCAGCCCAAGCAGCGGCTGCCTGCTCTCTTCACCCGTTGCCCTCTCCCTGCGCCATGGCCGCCTCTGCCGCTTTCTCCTCGCCATCCCGATCGCCGCTCTCTGGTGCCGCGCTTGCTCTGTTCTGGCAGATTGCCGCCATCACCCTGGGCAGCGCCGAACTGGCCGACAACTGGGCCAGCAGCAGCGCCATCGCCTGCAGCGTGGCCAGCTGCGCCACTTTTTTGCGCTGGCGGCAGAAAAATCCGCTCCTGCTGCCCATACTGTTCGGACTGTTGAGCGGGGGCGCGGCCATGATTGTGCAACAATGGCCCTCCCCCTCCCTGCCACAAGCCTGGATCAACCAACCCGTACACCTCGAAGCACGCATCAGCGAACGCCTGGATCGACCCGATTCCCTGGCCCTGCTGCTCGAAGAGGGGGTGGTGCAGAGCGAAGAAAAGCCCGAACAACCCCCGCAGGCGATTCCCGGTACCATCCGCATCACCTTGCACCCGCCGGAACCTTTCACCGCCCTGCCCGGCGACCGCATCCGCCTGCACACCCGTCTCAAACCAGTAGAATCCGCCAACAATCCCGGCGGTTTCGATTATGGCAACCATTTGCTGCAACAGGGGATCACCTGCACCGGCTCCAGCCATAAAACGGTTACCCTGCTTGCCGCAGACGGCAGCTGGAGCTGGAACCGCTACCGCCAACAGCTCTCCGACTGGATCGGCCAGCAGGTGCCCAGCCGACAACGGGGGCTGATCGAAGCGTTGATGGTCGGTAAAAGCGGCTTTGTGGATGAAACCCTCAACGAAGAGCTGCAGGTATCCGGCACCTATCATCTGGTGGCCATCTCCGGCCTGCAGGTGGGCCTGGTGGCCGGTTGGTCTTTTTTTCTCTGCCGTCTGTTGCTCACCCTCCTCCTCCCCTTAAGCCAACGTTGGGATCTGAAACGACCGGCAGCGGTGCTGGCCCTGGCCCCCACCTTTGCCTATGCCTGGCTGGCCGGTTGGTCGGTGGCCACACAACGGGCAACGGTGATGATGGCTTGTTATCTGCTGGCCATCGCCCTGGGACGTCCGCGCCCGTTGTGGCGTATTTTGACTCTGGCCGCCATGCTGGTGCTGGCCTGGCAGCCTGGTCAACTCTACTCCGCCGGGTTTCAGCTTTCGTTTCTGACCGTGGCCGCCCTGATGTATTTTATGCCCCTGCTGGAGGGGGGCAACAGGTGGTGGCGGCATCTGCTGCTCTTGTGCATGACCAGCGTGGTCGCCTCGCTGGTCACCACCCCTTTGACCGCCCACATGTTCCACCGTTTTGCCCCCTACAGCCTGCTGGCCAATCTGCCCGCCGTGCCCTGGGTCAGTTTTGTCTCCACCCCTCTGGGGCTGCTGGCCATGCTGCTGCGGGAGATCACCCCCAGCGGCAGCGATTGGCTGCTGCAGGCCATGAGCGGCTCCCTGGAGCCTTTTCGCTGGTTGTTGAGCTGGATCAACCAGCTGCCGGGAGCCTGGCAACGTCTGCCCGGCCCGCCCCTGTTGGCTCTGCTGCTCTGGCTGGCCCTGGCCACCCTGGCCGCAATGCTCAACAGCGTTGGCCGACGCCAAAGCGCCATCGCCCTGTTTGCCCTCTCCTGGCTGGCCCTGGCCATACCCCGCCCCGGCCCACCCGGCAACGCCCTGCAGTTGACCGTGTTGGATGTGGGACAGGCGCAATCGGTGCTGCTGCACACCCCGGAGGGGGGATGGTCGGTCTTCGACGCGGGCGGTTTTCTTTCGCCCCGCTTCAATCCGGGCGAAGCCTTCACCTCCAGCGCCCTCTGGCATTGGGGTGCCAGCCGCCTGCAACGGCTGGTGATCAGCCATCCGCAACTGGACCATTTTGCCGGTGCGGAACGACTGTTGCGCAATTTTTCTGTCGGCGAGTTATGGATCGGCGATTTTCCGCTGGACGAAGAGGAGAATCGCCTCTATCAGGCCATGCTCGCCCGTGCAGAAAAAGAGGGGGTAAGCGTGCGGCGGCTGCGGCAACCCTGGCAGGTGGCAGAAGGGGCGGTACAGATTACCGTTCTGCCTCCCCTGCCCTGGGAGATGGCCAGCAACGATAACGACAGTTCGCTGGTGGTGGAGGTTGCTCTGCGGGAGCAGCGTTTCTTGATTCCCGGCGATGCCACGGCACGCAGCGAAAAATGGCTGCTGGCCCGGCAGGCGGTGCGACCATTGACCCTGTTGCTGGCTCCCCATCACGGCAGCAAAAGCTCCAGCTCTGCCCCCTTCGTCCAGGCCACTCGGGCGCAACATGTGGTGTTCAGTGTGGGTCGTTTCAACAGTTACCGCCATCCGCACCCGCTGGTGGTACAGCGTTGGCAGCAGGCGGCAGCGCAACTGTGGCGTACCGATCAACAGGGGGCCATTGTGGCGCGGAGTGATGGGGTGCAGACTCAGGTGATGGCAATCGCCAAACCGAACCTCTGGCTGCGTCGCTGGTTAAACAGGCTGGTCGGAGGTTCGGATTGACGCTGGCTCTCTCGTCCGTATATGGACCCACCCCGGTTGCAAGAAATTTTTTCTCCTGGTGGCAAAAAAAGGAACACGACTGCAGCCATATATCCGGCCTGTTTTTGTGAGAGAATCTA
>PDZV01000045.1 GCA_002753135.1 Magnetococcales bacterium WMHbinv6
CAGAAACAGAGGCTCCGCCTCTGCACTCCGGCAGGGAGGATGATCCTCCCTGCACCCACCAGAACTTTGGCTTCAGTTCATTGCAAATGCAGCGATCCAGAGGAGATGAATAGTTACGCTCAGCTTTTCATTCCATCCCCTGTTTTCTCAATGGGCCTCCGCCCAGTTGTGCCCGACGCCTATATCCACTTTCAGGGGCACGGATAATGACCATACCCCCTCCATCGCCTCGCGGACCAGCGGCTTGATCTGCTCCAGCTCATTTTCTGGCACCTCCAGCACCAGTTCATCATGCACCTGCAGGACAATGCGGCTCTGCCACGGTTGCTGGCGCAGACGCTGATGCAGGCGGATCATCGCCAGTTTGATCAGGTCAGCCGCCGAGCCCTGCAAGGGGGCGTTGATGGCGGTGCGCTCTGCCAGTTCCCGCGTTACCCGATCGCTGCTGTTGATGTCACGCAGCCAGCAGCGCCGACCGGCCAGGGTCTCCACATAGCCCTGGCGACGGGCCCGTTCGATGGTTTGCTCCATATGTTCGCGCACACCATGGTAGCGTTGAAAATAGCGCTCCATATAGGCCCTGGCCTGGACATTGCTGATGCCGAGCCGTTTGGCCAGACCAAAGGGGCTCATGCCGTAGATCAAGCCGAAGTTGATGGTTTTGGCCATGCGGCGCGCTTCGCTGCTCACCGAGGTCAGTGAGCCACCAAACAGCTCAACGGCGGTGGCGGCGTGAATGTCCCGATCCTGGGCGAAGGCCTCCTGCATGCCAACCACCGCGCCGAGATGGGCCAGCAGGCGCAGCTCGATCTGGCTGTAGTCTGCCGACAACAACAGCCAACCGGGGGGGGCGACAAAGGCGGCGCGAATGGCCCGCCCCTCTTCGCTGCGAATGGGAATATTTTGCAGGTTGGGTTCCGATGAAGAGAGACGACCGGTCAGGGTGGCTGCCTGATTGAAATGGGTGTGCAACCGTCCGCTGCGCGGGTTGATCAGTTGCGGCAGGGCGTCGGTGTAGGTGGTTTGCAGTTTGGTCAGCGAACGGTAGCGCAACACCCGTTCCGGCAAGGCATGGCCCTGTTCGGCCAGGGTGGTCAACACCTCCACATCGGTGGAATAGCCGGTTTTGGTCCGTTTGCCTCCCGGCAATCCCAGCTTGCCGAAAAGAATTTCCCCCAACTGTTGTGTGGAGTTGACGTTGAAACTCTCTCCGGCCAGTTGATGAATTTCGCCGACCAGCGCCTGACGTTGTTGGGTAAAACCTTCCGACATGCGGGCCAGCATCTCCTGGTCGATGGACACCCCGACCAGCTCCATGGCGGCCAGCACCTCGACCAGGGGTTGTTCCACCTGCTGATAGAGCTGGAGCAAAGAGGGGATGGCTTGCAGCTGGCCTGCCAGTTTATGGGCCGCCTCCCAGGCCACTTCTGCATCTTCGCAGGCATAAGGGGCGGCCTGGAGCAGGGGAACCTGATCAAAGCGCAGGCTGCTTTTACCGCTGCCGGTCACCTCTTTGTAGGTGGTGGTGGTCCGTTGCAGCAGATCCAGGGCGATGGCATCCAGGTTGTGCCGTCGCGCCCCGCCATAGAGCAGATGAGAGAGCAGCATGGCATCCCACTGCACGCCCGCCAGATGAATGCCATAATTGGCCAACACCACCGCCTCGTATTTGCAGTTTTGCCCGATTTTGCCCCGCCTGGGATCTTCCAGCAGCGGTTTCAGCGCCGCCAGCGTGGCCTCGCGGGGCAACTGTCCTGCGGGAGCGGCCTCCGGGGTGTGGCCGACCGGCAAATAGACCGCCTGACGATTGGCCCAGGAGAAGGAGAGTCCCACCAGTTCCGCCCGCGCCGCTTGCAGGTTGGTGGTCTCACTATCGAAGGCAAAAATTGTTTGCGCGGATAACTCCTGCATAAACTGCAGAAAAGCAGGCCAGTCGCAGATGGTGCGGTAGGCTACCGCCGGTGGGGTGGTTTGTGGCTGCAGGGGCAGTTGTGGAATGGCCGCAGCCTGTTGCCGATCCAGTTCGCGCACCAGAGTGGCAAACTCCTGCTCAAGAAAGAGGCGGCGCAGGCGCGGCCAGTCCGGTTCCGGCAGACGGCTCTGTTGCAGCTGGAAGCCCGACAGGGGGGCATCCTGGATGATGGTGGCCAGTTGCAGCGAGAGACGGGCCTGATCGGCATGGTCGTGCAACAGCTGACGCCGTTGTGGCTGGCTGATCTGCGGCAGATTGTTGAGCAGGTTTTCGACCGAGTCGAAACTTTTGATCAACTGGGCGGCAATTTTATCGCCGATGCGCGGCACCCCGGGAATATTGTCGGAGCTGTCACCGGCCAGGGCTAAAACCTGGGTGACCTTGGCCGGGGGCACCCCCCAGCGGGCCTCCACCTCTGGGGTGCGAATCCACACCTCTTTGACCGGATCCCAGAGAGAGACCTGCTCACCGACCAGCTGCATCAAATCTTTGTCGGCGGTGACAATCACCACCTGCCAACCGGCTTGCAGCGCCAGACGGGTGCAGCTGCCGAGCAGATCATCGGCCTCGTAGCCATCCTGCCGCACGGCAGGTATGCCCCAGGCGGCGATAATCTCTTCAATGACCGGAATCTGAATGCGCAGGGCATCCGGCATGCTTTTGCGGTTGGCTTTATAGTTGGGGTCCAGTTCGTGCCGTTTGGTGGGACCGCGACCGTCAAAGACCATCACCATGTGTTGCGGCTGATGGTTGTCGAGCAGGCGGCGGACCATTTTGACAAAGCCAAAGGTGGCATTGGTGGGAAAACCGTCGCGGCGCGACATGTCGCGCACGGCATAAAAGGCCCGGTAGAGGTAGCCGGAGGCATCGATCAGGTACAGTTGTTCAGACATGTCGGCTTCTCTCAGGAGGGCGGGAGCAGAAGTGGGGCGGGAAGCTGGTTGCCATCCAGCTCACGGAGCAGATCGCTGATACGGTTGACCGGCATGCGGCACAGCTGTTGTCGACAAACATAGGCGGTTGGTTTGCCATTCATCATCGGTCGCTGGGCCAGCAGGGGCCAGGCGTGGTGGCTCTTTTGGGCCTCCGGCTCCACCAGGGCCAAGGCCAGACCGGGCAGCAGACGCTGGCGGATCTCCTGCAACATGGCCTGCGTGTCGGGATGATTCCGTTCGCCGACAACGACAATTTCGACGGCAGATTCCGGCAGATAATCCCATACGCGCACCGCCTCGGCTGCCGCTTGTGGCTGTTGGGTCAACCGTTGCAGCAGCAGAGGGCGCAGGGAGGCGACCGTTTTTTCCCACACCCCGCCCTGGCGAAAGAGGGCAAGGCGCTGCATGCTGGTCAGAGCGACCGACAGACCGCTGGGATAGGGACCATCTTGCCAGAGGATGCGGGGGGCCAACGGAGGGTTGTCTGCCGTTGCAGTCAGGGTGAAGAGTGCCTCCGGGCTCGCTTGAAAACGGTTGACCACCTCCTGCAGCAACGCTTCTGCCTGATCAAGCAGGGAGGGGGAAAATTCCGCCTCGTAGAGGTCGATCATCGCTTGCGCCAGATAGGCATAGTCATCAAGAAACAGGGTCGTGCCATTGCGGTTGGCCAGGCGGTTGTGGCGCAGGCTCTCCGGAGTGGGAAAAGCCTGCTGCAGATTGTGCAGGCAGCTGCGGGCAGCGGAGAGATAACGTTCCTGTTGCAGCAGGGCTCCGGCACGGGCCAAGACCGAGATGGTCAGCCCGTTCCAGGAGGTGATGATTCGTTCATCACGCTGCAGGGTGGCCCGTTGAGCGCGACTGTGGCGCAGACGCTCACGCAGGCTCTGCCACTCCTCAGGGTTGCCTGGGCTGCTGGCCAGGCCGGCCAGCAGACGCAAGACGCTGCGTCCGTCAATGGTCCCCTCGATGGGGTCAAAAGTCAGCTCCAGAAAAGAGTCGGCCTGTTCGCCGAGGGTGGCGCGGATCTCCTCGGCGCTCCAGGTGTAGTAGCGGTTGGCGGTCTCTGGATCGCTGCTCAGGGAGGCGGCAAAACAGCCACCGGAGAGTTGCAGACGCGCCAACAGATCGTCCAAAATTTCCTGGGCCACCAGGGCATAGTCACGGCGTCCGGTCAATTGAAAGGCTTCCAGATAGCTGCGGGCCAACAAGGCGTTATCCGGCAACAGAATATCGAAAAAGGGTATCTGCCAGCGGGCATCCTGGCTGGCGCGGAAAAAGGCACCAGCCAATTGATCGCGAATGGAGCCTGCGGCCATCTGTTCCAGGGCGAGCAGGGCGGGCAAGGCATCCCCCAACTGTTTTTGTGTGGCCGCCTGACGCAGCAGCAGAGAGATGGGCACCGGTTGTGGGGTTTGGCCATGACGACCGGCAGGCGTAGCATGCTGCGAATCAAAACGACTGCGCCAACTGTTGGCAACCAGCGGGCGGGGATCCGTGGGGGTGTCGGCTGGAACGCTTGTGGGGCTGTTCTGTTGTTCAACAAGCCAGTCCGAGAGTTTGCCGAGACGGGCCAACAGCGGTTTGCGCTCCTGTTGCCATTCGTGCAACAGGGCGGTGAGGACGGTTTTCAGGGTGACCTGTTCGGCGTTGGCCTGCAGAGGAAAAAAGCTGCCGCCGTAGAGCGGTTGCAGATCGGGGGTGAGAATCATCTGCACCGGCCAACCGCTCTGGCCGGTCATGGCGGCAAGAATCAGGCGAAAATAGCTATCCAGATCGGGATAATCATCCCGGTCGACGCGAATGCTGATCAGTTGCTGGTTCAGCAGGGCCACGGTGGCCGGATCACGCAAGCTCTCCTGCTCCATGTGGCGACACAGTGGGCAGGGTAGGGCAGTAATGGCAAGAAAAATCAGTTTTTGTTCCTGTTTGGCTTGGGCAACGGTTGCTGCATTCCAGGGATGCCAGAGGAGAGCAACCTCAGCTGCCTGGTTTTGGGAAGGGGCCGGCGCATCGGCGGCCAGGATTGGGCAGGGGCCCAATCCGGCAAACAGGAAGAAGAGAAAAAAGAGCAGCAGTCGATAGTCAACTTGTCGCATGATAGAGACGATGGCTGAGAAACAGAGCAATGGTAAACAACAACACCGCCCCGGTTTGGTGTGCGGAGGCCAGGGGCGTCGGTACCATCAACAGCAGGGTGGAGATGCCCAAGGCCACTTGCATGATCACCATCAACAGCAGCAGATGTCGGGCGAGCTGGGCCGGTTTGCTCAACTCTGTAGCGCGCAGGTTCCACCAGAAAGCGATGACCAGGAAAAAGAGCAAGGTGGCCAGCAGGCGATGATCCCACTGCACGGTGGCAATATTCTCAAACAGATTGAGATAGGCCGGTTGCAGAAAAAGAATACCTTCCGGAATCCAGTCGTCATTCATCAGCGGAAAGGTGTTGAAGGCCATCCCGGCATCGAGACCGGCCACAAAACCACCGGAAAGAATGGTTAAAAAGATCAGGCTGGTCAGGGCGATGGCCCGATTCTGCAGAGGGTGTGCCACATGCCCGGCGGTCCGTTGTCGTTGCCCGAAAAAGAGTCCCAGAGCGACCCAGAGCATGTAGGCGTAGAGAAACACGGCGATACCGAGATGGGCAGTCAAGCGATATTGGCTGACGTGCGGATTATCGACCAGGCCACTTTTGACCATATACCAACCCATACCACCCTGCAGAGCGCCAAGCAGAAACATGATGGCAAATTGCCAGGCCAGCGGTCGATCGATGCGTCGTTTGAACAAAAAATAGAGAAAAGGCAGCAAAAAAACCAACCCGGTGATACGACCGATCAGTCGATGGATATACTCCAGCCAAAAGATCGATTTGAAGCCGGTAAGGGTCATCTCCCAGTTGATTTTTAAAAATTCCGGTGACTGGCGATAGAGGGCAAAGGTTTCCTGCCAGTCGGCTTCATTTAAAGGCGGCAACCATCCCAGCACCGGGGCCCACTGTACCATGGAGAGACCGGAACCGGTCAAGCGGGTCAAACCGCCGATAATCACCATCAAAAGGATCATGGCACAACAGGTGAATAACCAATAAGCAACCGGTTTGAGGTTGACGGGGGAGGCAGAAGGGGGAGAGGATGACACGCGGCAATCTCCTGTCACTTGACCTGATAGCAAAAATATCCAACGATGCAATCATTCCAGATTTGCACCAGGCTGCCGATGCGCGCTGAGCGATCGGCAGGGGCAACCCTGTAGTGCGGACAATACTGCGAATTTCCCTTTCTTGCAACCAACCGTACCAAGGTGACCATGCAACACGACTCTTTCTCTCTCTCTTTACCGGAGCCATCCGGACGGCGTCTGGCTGGCGGTTGGCTGTTGTTGGCCCTGCTCTCCCTGGTGGGTGCCGGGTTGGTGGTGATTCTCATCGTCCTGGCGCGCACGCCGGTGATACACGATCTGATTCCCTGGACCGGATCCTTTCGCACGGCGTTGGTGATTCATGTCGATTTATCTGTTTTGGTGTGGTTTTTATCTTTTGCCGGTCTGCTGGCGGCGCTGACCTTGGCAGAACGGTTGGTCGGCATCGGGCAATGGGCCTTGCGTCTTGCCATGGCCGGGGCGGCGGTTTTGCTCTTTTCGCCCTTTTTGGGGCAAGATGCGCCATTCATGAACAACTATGTGCCGGTATTGAACAATACAGCCTTTTTTGTCGGTCTGTTGTTGTTTGGCAGCGGTTTTACTCTGATGGCGCTGTTGGTTTTGTGGCAACGCCGCCCGGTTCAGCATGCGGGAGAGTTGGGGTTGCGTTTTGGCCTGTGGAGCGGATTGTTGATCTATCTGCTGGCGGTCGCTTCTTTGGCCTGGAGTTGGTTGGGTTTGCGCCATCTGCCGGTCCACGATGAACACTATTTTGAGCTGCTGTTTTGGGGTGGTGGCCATCTGTTGCAGTTTACCCATGTGCAGTTGCAGATGCTGGCCTGGTTGTGGATCGGCAGTCTGGCCGGTTTGCCGCTTTTTTTGACACCACGCATGGCCATTCCCTTGTTTGTTCTCGGTGCCTTGCCGGCCTTGGCTGGGCCGGTGATCCATTTTCTTTATCCGGTCGATAGCGGTGAACTGCGCCTGGCCTTTACCGAATTGATGATTTATGGTGGTGGGGTGGCTTCGTTGCCGTTGGCCGCAATGCTGGCCTGGGCCTTGTGGCAGGCCGAAGCGGCGGCCAACGCAGAACAGGAGGTAATGCGCCTGGCGTTGCGGACCTCACTGATTCTTTTCCTGTTTGGTGGTGTAATCGGATTTATGATTCGCGGTATCAATGTTACCATTCCTTCCCACTATCATGGCTCAATTGTTTCTGTTACACTGATTTACATGGGGTTGACTTATGCCCTGTTGCCCGGTTTGGGCTATGCAGCCCCTGCTGCCCGTTGGGCAGGCTATCAACTGAACTTGTATGCCTTTGGTTCCCTGTTGCATGTCATCGGTCTGGCCTGGTCCGGGGGGCATGACGTGCAGCGCAAAACGGCTGGTGCCGAACAAGGGTTGGCCACTCTGGCGGATAAAATTCCCATGTGGGTGATGGGAGCTGGTGGGGTGATTGCCATCATTGGGGGTGTTTTATTCCTCGTCCTGGCTTTTCGTGCCATCCGTCGGCGGCAGGTATGATCTTTCTTCAGCGCAGCAGGAGGCGAGACGATGCGCAATTTCAAATTGGGCAGCAAATTGGGGATCGGTTTCGGTACCGTGTTGTTTTTGACGGTCATTGTGACCCTGACCGGCTATCGCGGCATCCATGATTTGGCGGAGATTATTGGTAAAAACCAGGCTTTGTCGGCGATGATGGATCAGGTCGATCAAGCGGCGGTGACAGAAAAAAACTTTGTCATTCGCAAGGATGGCAAATATGTCGAAGAGCATAAAAAAAGTTTGGAGGAGCTGAAAAAACTGGCCCAGCAGAATCGGGAGCAGTTGTTTGAGACAGCGACCGGTAAACAGGCCATGGATGAAATGGTGGCCTTGGCCGCTCGTTATGACAAAGGGTTCAGCGATTATGTGACCGCGCAAAAAAACAATCAGGAGGGGGTCGCACGCATTCGCACCTTGGCCAACGGTATCGTCAAAGAGTCGCAAGCGTTGCGTACCCAGTTGCTCAAACAGTTGCACCAGCGTGTGGCAGAACTTTCCGGGCAGATTGAAGGGGGAGCAGATCGGGCGACTTTGGCCGAAGAGGCGGACAAATTGGGTGATAATGCGGGCCGTGCCGAGCAGGTGGCGGCCTTGATGGAACGTTTTCTTGATGCCCGCATTGGCGAGAAAGAGATTTTTCTCAGTTTAGGCAGTGACGAAAAATCGATCAAGCGCAATCAGGAGGGGATGCAGGCGGCGTTGCAAGTGGTACAAACGCTGCTGCCAACCCTGAAAGAGGCGAGCGCTGCTGCGCATGGCAAAAAGATTGTTGAAGGGATCGAGCAGTACCAGAAGGAGATGGCAGGCTTGTTGGCCATCTATCAGGCGCAGGCCCGGCATGAGCAGGAAATGAACGAGGCACGTCGGGCTACCGACAAAAAAATTGGTGATTTGCAGGATGCCCAGGAAAATGAGGCCAATAGCGAGGTATCCACCGCCAACAAGGTGCTGATCGGCTTCAGTCTGGCGGCCATTTTGTTGGGTTTGACGGTGTCGGTGTTGTTGACACGGGTGATTGTGGCCGCCTTGAGTCAGGGGGTAAGCTGCGCCCGCAGTATTGCCGGGGGAGATTTAACCACCAGTGTCTGCATCAATCAGGGTGATGAGACCGGACAATTGGGGGCGGCATTGACCCAGATGGTCGACAATCTGAAAAAGGTGGTGGCGGAGTTGTCGACGGCGGCGGACCAGGTCTCCTCGGGCAGCAATGAAATTTCCGATGCGGCGCAGAGTCTGGCCAAAGGAGCGGCAGATCAGGCGGCGTCGATTGAGCAGACTTCGGCGGCAATGGAGCAGATGGCCTCCAATATCCAACAGAATACCGATAATGCCAACACCACCCGGGAAATTTCGCAAAAAGCGGCCATGGATGCAGCGGAGGGGGGGCGGGCGGTGGCCGAGGCGGTGACGGCGATGAAAGAGATTGCCACCAAAATTGGCATCATCGAAGAGATTGCCCGCCAGACCAACTTGCTGGCGCTCAACGCAGCCATCGAAGCGGCGCGGGCCGGAGAGCATGGCAAAGGGTTTGCCGTGGTGGCCGCCGAGGTGCGCAAACTGGCGGAACGAAGCCAATCTGCTGCCGGAGAGATCAGCCAACTGTCTGCTTCCAGCGTCGGCGTGGCCGAAAAAGCCGGATCGATCATCAACATCCTGGTTCCCGATATTCAGCGGACCGCACAATTGATTCAAGAGATTGCGGTGGCCAATCAGGAACAGAATCAAGGCGCTGCGCAAGTCAATCAGGCGATTCAGCAGTTGGACAAGGTGATCCAGCAGAATGCCGGATCATCGGAGGAGATGGCGGCAACGGCAGAGCAGTTGTCGGCCCAGGCAGAAACCATGTTGCAGACCATCGCCTTTTTCAACACCGGCGGGCGGGTGCGCACCGTTGTCTCTCCGGCCAAGGGGGTGGACAGCAGGACAAGCAAAGCGGTGGCGATGCCGCCCAAAGAACAAAAGAGGCTACCTGCCGTCAGCAAAGCGGTTGTGCCGGCGGGTAAAGCGAAAGGTGGAGTCAATCTGGCGATGCAGGTCTCTGATGAGGCGTTTGAAAAATTTTAGCCCCTGGTTTTTGTCAAGAATCTGCTTGCAATTTCACGGGCGGTGGGTGATCCTTATGTCGTAGTCGGGGAAAGGATTCCCTGCACCCTCAATTGCCAACGGTTGCTTTTTGCCTGAGCCTGCGAAGATGTCCACGAGCCAAGCCAATCTGAACGTGATCAAAAAAATTGCCGTTTCCGATTTGCGTCCGGGCATGGTGATCAGCGGTTATGTCTGCGACTGGGCAGGAGATCCTGCCCACTGGGGACGCAAAACCATCCAGCAGCAGGGAGAAATCGAAAAAATTCGTGCCAATGGTATCGAGGAGGTCTATATCGATACCAGCATGGGGCTGGATGTGGCCCATGCGCCAACCCTGCGGGAAGTCAAAGCAGAGGCGGCTCAGGAGATCAAAAAAATCGGTCTGTGGGATAATTCTCGGCAGCAGCAGGAGGCTGCCGCCGCCAGCAAAAGCAAAAGCCTGCAGGACGAACTGGCCAACGCCCGCAAAGTGACCGATCAGGCGCGCAAGGTGGTAGCCGGGGTGTTGACCGATGTGCGTCTGGGCAAGCAGGTGGAGATCGAGCCGGTGCGCGAGGCGGTGGAACGGATGACCGAATCGGCCTTTACCAATCCCGGGGCCATTTTGAGTTTGAGTCTGATCAAACGCAAAGACGAATACACCTTCATGCACTCGGTGAATGTCGGGGTCTTTTTAATGTCGTTTTGCCAATCGATGGGTATGGATCGGGAAAAAATTGTCCAGGCGGGCATCGGCGGCATGTTGCACGACATTGGCAAGATGAAGGTGCCGACAGAAATTTTGAACAGTCCCAACAAATTGACCGATGCCGAATTCAACGTGATGAAGGCGCATCCCACCTTCAGTGAAGAGATTTTGCGGGAGACGGACGGTATCAGTGAACTGTCGGTGCAGGTGTCGGTGCAGCATCATGAACGGTTCAACGGCAGCGGTTATCCGCACAAACTGGAAGGCAACGCTATCGGCTTGTATGGGCAGATGGCAGCAATTGTCGATGTGTATGATGCCATTACCTCCGATCGCAGTTATCACAAAGGGATGATCAGCCACGAAGCGTTGGAAAAAATGTACGAATGGTGCAAACACCATTTCGATTTGGCGCTTTTTCAGCAATTTGTGCAGTGTGTTGGCATCTATCCGGTAGGCAGCATGGTCCGCCTGGAAAACCAGCGGGTTGGTGTCGTGGTGGAAAACCATAAAGAATCTTTGTTGTTTCCTGTGGTCCGCTTGATTATTGATGCCAAGAAAAAATGTGCCATCGATCCGGTGACGGTCGATTTATTGTCCAAACGCAACGAACAATCCTTTCGGATCGTCGACCATGAATCGCCCAGCAAATGGGGTGTGGATCCGAAAAAATATATGCCACGTCCCGAATTGTACCGGTAACCTGCCTGTTGCCGCTTCACGCTTCGCCCTGCTGATACCAGAAGCCGGCGCGGTCCAGTCGCCGATAAAAATCCAATAATTGTTCAGTATCTCCCTGCGGGCAGGCCAGATTCATGGCCAGCAACAGCTGGCGGGCAGCCTCCGGCAAAGGTTGTTTCGGAAAACCCTGTTCGCTGGCAAAATGGATAAATTTCAAGATGACAAAGGCATTGAAATTGAGAAAAAACCGTTTGCGAAAAGCGGCTTGGCTGGTGGTGTTGCGCCCGATTTCAATGATGCGTTGCGGCCAACCGTGTTGCAGGAGAAACTGCTGCAGGCAGGGGTGCAGATGGTCGAGCATGGTCGAAGGCGGGGCAGCGCGCAGGAGGTCGAGATGGCAAAACAGTTGCCCCAGCACGGCAAAGAGTTGCGGGTGATCGGTCAGGGATAGATCCTTGCGTGCGCACAAGGCGTCACTGATGGCGCGACCGGTGCCGAAAGGAACGCGATGGGAGGGGCGGGCCGAAGGGAAGACAGTGGTTTGGCAAAGGTCGCGAAAACCGCCGATGGGAATAATTTTTTGCAGAAAATAAAAATCTTCCCCGGCCTTGCGTCGGTTCATGCCGCCCTGAGCGCGGTAGGCCTGGGCCCGCACGGCCATGCTGGAGCCGATGGTGTGAAAAGCGTGCGGAAAACGACTCCAGCGCAGCCCGTGCAGGTAGTAGCGCAGGTAGAGTTCATAGTTGACGATGGCCTGTCGCTGGTTGTCGGGCAGGTGGTGCAACGGGTGCTCGAAATAGAGGGAACAGCCGGGCATCTCCGGATAGGTGGCAAAGGTGTGGCACAGGGCGGTCAGATAGTTTTCTGCCACCTGGCAATCGGCGTCCAGGCAGACGATGGCACCGCACTGCTGTTGCGCCGGGGCAAACCGTTGCGCGGCCCAATCCATACCGATTTTACGGGCGGTGCCGACACCGGCGTGGCGGGCCGGCAGATTCGGTTCGTAGAGCAGGGTGGTGGCAAAATGGCTCGGTTGTGTTGCCACCCACTGTTGTGCCTGTTGCCAACGCCATTGCTGTTGCTGACGGCATGCGGGCGGATCCTGCTCGGAGCCGTTGATGACCACCACCACCTCAACCGCAGCCGGGGCCGGTTGACAGCGTCGCAAAGAATCGAGCGTCTCCAGCAGCGCAGGCTCATCATGGGAGGGGATGACAATGATCAGGTGGGGTTCAGACATGTTGGCGACCGGCTTAAAAGGGTTGTCACTGCAAAACAAGTGACGAAAACGGTAGCGTATAAAGATGGTCCATGCTAGGATCATGCGGATTTTTTTTGTAAAGAGGGTGTCCTGTGGACAGCAGTTAGGATAATTTCTCAAATAACAACAAGATCGTTCATCATTTACTCAGGAGAGTACACATGAAGAAAATGGCTAAAATGCTGGCAGTGGCCGCCCTGTTGGGTGGGGCAATGTTGATCTCTGCTGGCGATGCCGCCGCATGGGGTCCGGGTTGGGGCGGTCCGGGCTGGGGTAGTCCCTGGAACAACGGTTGGGGCAACAACGGCTGGAACAATGGCTGGAACAACGGCAACAACTGGCTCGGCAATGGCAACGGTAACGGTCGCGCCAGCGGTAATTTTGGTTTCAATATGAGCGGTGATGCCGATGGCGGTGGTTGGGGTAACAATAACTGGAACAACAATAACGGCTGGAACAACAATAACGGCTGGAACAACGGTTGGGGTGGTCCCGGTGGTTGGGGCGGTGGTCCTGGCTGGGGTGGTCCGGGTGGTTGGGGCTGGTAGGTTGATCTGAAGGGTAACCGTTCCGGGAGAGAGGCCTCGTCGTGTCTCCTGGAATGGTGTTGACCCGCAGCAATAATACGCCCGGCATGGCAAGAGAGGCGATGGGTTGTGGTTGCCCAGGTGTAGCAACAGACCTGAGCGCTTGCTCTACGGCGCAGCGTATGGGTTGGGGGGAGTCACTGGAACTCCCCCTGATTTTTTTTGGCATTGTACATTTTTGATTATGTATTTTTTATGTATGTATTTGATTACCATTGAAATAAAGTTGCCAGAGAGCCGGCATCGATAAACAATGCAGGACGGCAGTATGTGGTTCAGGCCCAGGGATGGATGGGGGGATGGTCTCAGGCAAAAGACGGCAAAGACGGGCGATGACAATTTTGATCGTGGATGAGCGCTCTTCAGTACGGGAAGAGTTGCAAACATTGTTGGCTGAATGTGGCGAGGTGACTTGCTGTACGAGCGGCAGCCAGTGCCTGGCACTGTGTCAGGGGCAAGAGGCGGAGGCTCCGGCCTTTGATCTGATTGTCTTGAGTGCCATGTTGTCGGATATGGCGGCCTGTGATTTGTGTCGTTCCTTGACGCTGCGGCCACAGACTGCAGAAATTCCCGTGCTGATGCTGGTCGATGAGCAGGTGCGCCGGAAGGGGGACTCTCCCTTTGCCTGCAAAGATTTTTCCTGTGGTGCGGTCGATTATATTACCCTCCCCTTTTCTCCCTCATTGGTCTTGGCCCGGGTCAAGACCCATTTGCGCCTGCGGATGGCACTGCGCCGCTTGCAGGAACACAATGCCCGCTTGCAGGCCCAGCAGGCTCAGCTGCATTTATCGTGTGAAATCCAGAGTTCGTTGAACAAATTGCTGGAAACCATGCTGGAGCCGTTGTCGTTGCAGGAGCAGTTGCAGTTGGTGTTGAAGACTCTTTTTTCCGTTTCCTGGTTTTCCTTGCTGCCGGTTGGTGCCGTGATGTTGCGCAATGAAGAGAGTGGGGAACTCTGTCTGGCGGCAGATCATGGTTTTGATGAGCTGCATCGGCAGATGTGCCAACGCATTGCCCCGGGCCACTGTTTGTGCGGACGGGTTTTTGCCGACAAAGAGCTGTTGTTTGTCGGCGAGGTTGACGAACGGCATGACATTCGCTTGCCGGGTATGCAGCCGCATGGCCACTATTGCGTGCCGATCATGGCGCAAGGCAGCTGCCTGGGGGTGCTCAATCTCTATTTGTCCCCCGGTCATCAATCCTGTGCCGAGGAAAAACAGTTTTTGACGGCAGTAGCCAACACCTTGGCCGGTTTGCTCAAACGGCGGCATTTGGAAACCAAACTGGATCTGCAGACCAAATTTGATGTGCTGACCGCGTTGCCGAATCGATCCTTGTTTCAGGACCGCCTGTATCAGGCGATTACCCTGGCGATTCGCAACCGTGGCGATGTTGTTTTGTTGTTGATCGATCTGGATCGTTTCAAGCTGGTCAACGACACGTTGGGCCATGAGGCGGGGGACCGGATGTTGCAGGAGGCGGGACGGCGGATCAGCTCTTGTCTGCGCACTTCGGATACGGTGGCCCGTTTGAGTGGGGATGAGTTTGCGGTCATTTTGCATCAGCTGACCAGTCCGTTCTATGTGGAGTTGGTGGCCCGCAAAATTCTTGAGCAGTTGGCCATGCCCTATCGTTTGCTGGATGATGATGTGGTGTTGTCGGGCAGCATGGGCATTTCCACCTTTCCGCACGATGCCGCCGATGCGGACGGCTTGTTGAAACATGCCGACAGCGCCATGATGCAGGCCAAAAAGGATGGTCGTTCCACCTTTCGTTTTTTTACCCAGGAGATGCAGGATCAGGCCCTGTTGCGCATGCAGCGGGAAAAAGAGCTGCGTATGGCCCTGGAACAGGAAGAATTTTTGATCCACTATCAACCCAAAATCTCTTCACGGAGCGGGCGGATTGTCGGCATGGAGGCGTTGGTACGTTGGTTCAGGCCGATCAGTGGCATGGTGTCGCCGGGAGAATTTATTCCGTTGGCTGAAGAGACCGGTTTGATCGTACCGATCGGGGCGTGGATTTTACAGGCTGCCTGTCGGCAGAACAAAGCGTGGATTGATGCGGGCTTTTCGCCGGTACGGGTGGCGGTCAATCTTTCGGCACGGCAGTTTCAGCAGAGCGAAGAGTTGATTCGCATGGTGGCCAGCGTGCTGGCAGAAACAGCCTTGGCCCCGGAATGGCTGGAGTTGGAAATTACCGAAAGCATGGTGATGGATAATGTGGATCAGGCGGTTTCCACCATGCAGCAGCTGCGGGCAATGGGCGTCCATATTTCGCTGGACGATTTTGGTACAGGCTACTCTTCATTGGGGGCCTTGAAACGTTTTCCGTTACATGCTTTAAAGATTGATCGTTCCTTTGTCCGTGATTTGCCGTCGGATGCGGAGGATGTGGCGATTGTCACGGCGACCATTTCGATGGCGCACAAAATGAATCTGGCGGTGGTGGCCGAAGGGGTGGAAACTAACGAGCAGTTGACCTTTTTACGCGACAATGAGTGTGACGAAATTCAGGGCTACTTTTTCAGCCGACCGGTTCCTGTGGAACAATTCACGCAACTGCTGGTCAATGACAGTCAGGTGACAGGCAGATAGCAGGCAATGGAAGCACCATGAGCGTTTGATGGAAGGACAAGGTATGCAACCGGATCCCCCCCCACCCAGGGTGTTGATTGTTGATGATGTGCCGGCCAACATCAAAGTTTTGTTACCGACCCTGCAGCCGGATTTTGTCATTTCGATTGCCACCAGTGGCCAACAGGCGTTACAGTTGGCTGAGACGCAGAAGCCGGATCTCATTTTGCTGGACATTATCATGCCAGAGGTGGACGGTTATGAGGTGTGCAGCCGTCTGAAGGCCAATGAAACAACGCGGGATATACCCGTCATTTTTATTACCGCCAAGGATGATGAAGCCGATGAGATGACCGGTTTGGAGTTGGGGGCGGTGGATTATATCACCAAGCCGTTCAGTGCGCCGATTGTGCATGCACGTACCAAAACCCACCTGGGTCTGAAGCGGGCAAGAGAAAAAATAGAAAATCAAAACAAAGAGTTGATCAAGGCAGCAGAATTGCGTGAAGAGGTCAACCGCATCATGCGTCACGATCTGAAGACGCCGCTCAATGCGATTATTGGTTTTTCTGATCTGTTGCTGAACAATCCAAAATGTCCGGCCTGTGAACCGGATCATCACAAAATGCTGGAGATCATTCGCGAATCGGGTTACCGCCTGCTGGAGATGATCAACAGTTCGCTGGATTTGTACAAGATGGAGCAGGGTACCTACCTTTTGCACCCGCAACCGGTGGATATTCTGGGGGTGGTGCATAAAATTCGTCAGGCGTTTCTGGATCGGATCAAGCTCAAGCGCCTGGAGGTGGTATGGCAGGAGAACGAAGGGGAGCTGTTTGGCCGCTGCCTGGTGCTGGGGGAGGAGTTGTTGTGTTATTCCCTGTTTGCCAATCTGCTCAAGAATGCCATCGAGGCGGCCCCGGTTTTAAGCCAGATTACCATCGGTTGCCAATGTCAGCAGGGGGAGGCCCTGATTACGATCCATAATTTTGGTGCGGTACCAGCGGAGATGGTGGAACGTTTTTTTGACAAATATGCCACCTCCGGCAAAGTCGGCGGGACAGGATTGGGGACCTATTCGGCGTTGTTGATTGCCCGCGTCCAGAATGGGACCATTACCATGGAGACATCGGAACAGCACGGTACCACCCTGCGGGTGGTGTTGCCGTTGCCAGCAGATGGTCAGGGTGCGGAATGAGCAACCTTTTATTGAAAGTTGCCTCGGCGACCAAGGATGCCATTGTGGTGATTGATGGCAACAGCCGGATTTTGTTATGGAACGAAGGGGCAGAAATGGTCTTCGGTTACCCGCAGGAGGCCTGTTTGGGGCAACCGCTGACCCTGATTATGCCGGAGCGCTACCAGCAACGCCATCTGGAGGCACTGGAACGGTTGAAGAGTGCGCAGACAACATTGTACGACGGCAAGACGGTTGAGTTGTACGGTATCCACCGTGATGGACGGGAAATTCCCCTGGAAGCGACCCTGGCCCATTGGTACGAGGAGGGGCAGCACTATTTTTCGGCGATTATTCGCGATATTTCCGAGCGGATCGCCCTGGAAGAGCGCAACGAGCGGGTGTATCAATCGCAGATTGCCATTGGCAATTTGTTGCAGATTGCCTTGCAGCCCTTGGCCTTGCCGGAGTTGTTGCAGGAGTCGTTGAAAACCATCCTGTCGATTCCCTGGTTATCGCTGGAAGCGCGGGGGGCGATTTTTTTATTGGATGCAACGGGTGAAAATTTATCCCTGACCGCCCACTATCAGCTGCCGGAGTCGGTGCAACAGGGTTGTGCCCAGGTGCCGCTGGGCAAATGTTTGTGTGGTCATGTGGCCTTGACGCGGGAAGTGACCTTTGTCGGTCGGGGAGAGGCAAAGGTCATGGTGCCGGAGGGGGTCCAGGATCATGGCCATTACAGTATCCCGATTTTATCCAGCAATCGCCTTTTGGGGGTGATGATGGCCTACGTGCCGCCGGAACATCAGGGCACGGTCGAGGAGGAAAAATTTTTAACCACCATCGCCAACACCTTGGCCGGGGTGATCGAGCGCAAAGAGGGTGAGCAGCGTCTGCGCGAGGCCAAAGAGGCGGCAGAGTTGGCCAGTCGCTACAAGAGTGAATTTTTGGCCACCATCAGCCACGAGGTGCGCACGCCGTTGAACGGTATCATGGGCATGGCAGCCCTGCTGATGGAAAAACGGTTGTCGAGCAAAAAGCTGTTTTATGTGGAGATGATCCGCAAATCGGGTGAAAATTTGTTGAACATCATCAATGATGTTCTCGATCTTTCCAAGATTGAGGCTGGCCACTTGCAACTGGAGGTGCAACCCTTTTCACCCCGGGTGATGCGCAACGAATTGCGCGATTTGTTCGGTGAACTGGCGACCAAGAAAGGGTTGCATTTACGTACCCGCATCGCCAGCGATGTGCCGCAAATGGTGGAAGGGGATGTGCATCGCATTCGGCAGATTTTGGTCAATCTGTTGAGCAACGCGATTAAGTTTACCGAAAAGGGTGAAATCAATTTACGAATTACCGCTGCCGATGAGGCGACCGATCGACAGGTCACTCTGCTGGAGTTTCAGGTGGAAGATACAGGGATCGGCATTACGGCAGAGGTGGCAGAGCGGTTGTTTCAACCTTTCACCCAAGGGGATGCCTCGACCACCCGCAAATATGGGGGCAGCGGATTGGGGTTGGCCATCTGTCGGCGTTTGGCTGAACGGATGGCAGGTCAGGTGCGCTTAAGCAGCGAACCGGGCCGAGGTTCACTCTTCAGTTTTCGGGTGCCGTTGCGCAAGGCCGCAAGCAACCGCAGCCCTGTGCCAATGGAAGGAGAAGAACGTATGGAACGGGTGGTTTTTTCTCCGGGGGTCAAGGTGTTGGTTGCCGAGGACAATATTGTCAATCAAAAACTGTTTCAGATTATTCTCAAGGGGCTTGGGGTAACGGTGACCACGGTGGCCAACGGGCAGGAGGCGTTGCGGTGTCTGCGCGAAGGACGTTACCAGCTGGTGTTGATGGATTGCCATATGCCGGAGATGGATGGCTTGGAAGCCTGTGAGACCTTTCGTCGCTACGAACGGGAACAAAAACTGGCGCACACGCCGGTGGTGGCGGTGACGGCGAACGCCATGTCAGGAGAAAAAGAGCGCTGCCTTGCGGCGGGCATGGACGACTATTTGACCAAACCGATTGCCAAAGGGGACCTGCAAACGCTGCTGTTGCGCTATCTGGATGAGTCGCGCTACTCGATCAAAAGTTGATTCTCCCGGCAGGCTGTGAGCCGCAGAGCTTCCCCGCAACGCAGGACCAACAAGTCCTCCGAGGCCAAATGTCAACACGCCTCAGGCAAGGGCGACAGGGCGACTGTGTGTGTGTTGCAAAAATTTTTCAAAGACACCAGGATTGAAAGAGTGGGGAAACTGTCGGCGCAGTTGATGGTGAAAGGGGCACTCATCGCAGGCGTATTGCTTTTGGGAACAGGCTGAGGCGCGTTCTTCAGGTGGTAACAGGCTAACGATAAACGTGCAGGCACGACCGCCGTTGTGTCCGCCGAGAAAACCGTCGGCGAGGGTATAAAGCGGTACCGGACATGGGCCCTTTTGCGCGATCAAGGCACCTCCGGGCTCACGTCCACACTGTTTTTCTTCCCAACAATTGGTGGTCACAGGACTCTCCGTTCAGGGTCAATGAAACGATTGACTACAGGATAGGCGAATGGTCAGGATAAAATCAACACTTATCGCAAGAGTCCACAGCGCATGGTGGATCTCTTCTGGAGTTGATCGATCGTGATGGATAAGGAAGCGTGAGATGGTGCTGAAACGAGTCATAAAGTTGGGTGTCGTGTTGTTGCTGTTGTGGCCTCTGTCGTTGCAGGCGGGCTATTTTGAGGAGTTGTTGGCCAAGGTCAAGAATGGTGATGCCGACACTTTAGAGGGTCTGCGGGAGAAGGCACGCAAAGGGGATGTGCTGATCCAGTCGGCGTTGGGGGTGATGTATCGGGCAGGCAACGGGGTGCCGCAGGACTACAAAGAGGCGCTGCATTGGTTGCAGTTGGCGGCGGAACAGCACAATGGCCCGGCGCAGGCGGCATTGGGGGCCATGTATGCCCGTGGCGAGGGGGTGTTGCAGGATTATCGGACGGCAGCACAGTGGTTGATCAAGGCGGCAGAGCAGGGGGTGGCCGAAGCGCAGGCCGATCTGGGTGTTGCCTATGCCCGTGGTCAGGGGGTGGTGCAGAACCATGAAGCCGCCATCGCCTGGTACCAAAAAGCGGCAGAGCAGGGGCATGCCGGAGCGCAGTTCAATTTAGGGTTTGCCTACTATTATGGTACCGGTGTCTTGAAAAATTACCGGCGCTCCCTGCACTGGTATCAGCGCTCGGCAGAGCAGGGCAACAGCAATGCCCAGCTCAATTTGGGCTTGATGTATGCCAAGGGGTATGGCACCGCACAGGATCCACCGATGGCCATCGCCTGGTTACGCAAAGCGGCAGAGCAGAACAATGTTCAGGCCCAGACCAACCTGGGTATCAGTTTTCGGGACGGTTGGGGGGTGGCCAGGGATTTGATACAGGCGCATATGTGGTTCAACCTGGCCTCTGCGGGTGGCTATGATCGGGCCAGAACGCTGTTGGAGCAGGTGACGGCACAATTGAATGCGGCAGAGGTGGAGGAGGCACAACGGCGGGCACGCGATTGGCGACAAAAACATGGGGGCAAGGTGGTGTGGCCGGGCTCTTGATCGATCATAAGAATATTTTATTGGCAAAAAAAAGGTGTTTGTGGTTAATCTGCTGGCAGGAGGCGTCAACTCAATCGGTTTTGCGGAGGGCAACATGGACAGAAGTGGCAAGATCGGGATTAAGTTTGTGGTGATCCTGTTGCTGCTGGGCTGGATGGGTACGGTACAGGCAGGTGAGTCGAGCAAAGGGGGAGTGCTGATCGGGCCAGCGGAGGCGGCAGCGCAGTCGCAGTATGCGCTGCAGATCAAATTGCCGGAGTTTGTCCTCAATGGCGTCAAGTTGAAGCAGGATCGCAGCCAGGCCAAGCCGGAGGCGTTTCAGGATCCGGGCAGTCGCCGTTGTCCGCCCTTTTGTGTCGAGCCGGAAAAAGTCGCCGGGGCGGTGACCATGCGCCTGGAAGATTTTCCCAAGATGGCAGCGGAGATCAAGGCGGGTAAAATTTTGATTGTCGATATGCGGACGCCCGACTGGTATCAAAAGGGTACGCTGCCTGGCGCGATCAATTTGCCCTACACCGATTTATCCGGACCGCAGACCAAAGCGGTGGCACGCATGAAAAAATTGGAGGGCAAGGATATTATCGCCTTTTGCAACGGTTGGTGGTGTGGGCAGAGTCCGACGGGCATCAAGGCGTTACAGGAGTTGGGCTATCCGGGCAAAATTTACTATTTCCGCGATGGCAATCAAGGGTGGGCTGATGCGGGGTTGCCGTTCAGCGTGCCGCAATAACCCCGACCTGCTGCAGGATGGTGTGGGCGATCTGTTTGCGGGTTTTGCCTTCAATATCGATGATATGATGGGCGGCCTGCTGGTAGAAGGGCAGGCGTTGTTGCATTACGGTCAGCAGGGGCAGATGGCTGTTGAGGGCCGGTCGGGAGGGATCCTCCTGGACTTTGCGCGCCAGACGTTGCAGATCACCGTTGAGCCAGAAGAGCAGACCGTTGCGGCGCAGGGCAGAGACTTTGCGTGCGCTGAAAATTTCCTGATTCTGTTGCAGACAATCGACGACAATGCCGCCGCCGCAATCGATGATGAGGTTGTCGAGGGCACTGGCCTTGCAGGTGATGGCATACTCCTGGTCACGGAAAGGACGCCAATCGCCGTGGCAGGCGGCGACAAAATCGCTGATGCTCTGGCCGTTGTTTTCGTAGGAGAAGAGCAGATCGGTCGAGAGCAGGGGGCGCTTGCTCATTTTGGCCAGCAGTCGGCTGACGCTGGATTTGCCACAGCCGCGCAGGCCGATCAGGACAATATTCATGCACCGCTGCCCGGTGCGACACTGTTGAACTGACGCCACAGTTTGAGCAGAACAAGCAGAATCGGGGTGCTGTGCATGCACAGATCAAAAATATCGATCGGTTTGCTGAGTGTGCCGTTTGCCAGCATTTTCAACTTTTCCCACAGATGCGGTTCCGGGACAAAAGGGGCCAGACCGAGCAGCAGGGCCAAGAGCAACAAAGGTGGCCAGGAGAGTTGATCGAGCCAGGTCAGAAATGAAGAGAGTGAGGGCATGGTGAGATCCGGTTTGCGGCAGGTAGGCGGTAGATGATCGATGGAGCAAATGTATCGCAAAAAAACGCCGGGCCTGTCAAGTGCTGCTGCGTTCTGGGCAATGGCGGCCATTTGTTGTTTATCTGCTGAATTTTTTAGGGGAGTCATGGTGTGGATCCGTTGACCCATGCGCTGCTCGGTGGTGCCACGGCAGCCTCTTTGCAGCCTCCTGAGCGGTTGCGTGTGGCCATGCTGGTGGGTGGCGTGGCGGCGATGCTGCCTGATCTGGATACTTTGATCTACTCGGCAAGCGACCCGTTGTTGCAGTTGGAGTACCATCGGCAATTTACCCATGCCCTGCTTTTTACCCCGGTCGGAGCGCTGTTGGCGATGCTGGCGTTGTGGTGGTGGTTGCGTCGGCGGGTCAGTTTTTGGCAGGGTTTCTGGATGGCGGCTGCCGGTTATGTTACCGGCGGCCTGTTGGATGCCTGTACCAGCTACGGCACCCAGCTGTTATGGCCGCTGCGCGAGACCCGTTTTGCCTGGAATATTATTCCGGTGGTGGAGCCGGTGACGACGTTGTGGTTGCTGTGGACCTTGTCCCGCAGCTATCGGGCCCAGAGTCGCGCCTGGGCAAGGGTGGCTTTGCTCGGCATGGCGCTGTGGTTTGCCCTGGCAAGCTGGCAGCAGCAGCGGGCGACCACTTTGCTGCACGCCTGGGCGGCCACACAAGGGGAGTCTGTGCAGGCCCTGCAGCTCAAACCGACGATGATGAACATCATTCTCTGGCGGGCGGTCTATCAGTCGGGCGGCGAGGTGCAGAGCATGGCCCTGCGCCCGGCTCTGTTTGGCGGCCAGGATCTGGTCTATCCGGGCGAACGTCTGCTGTTGGTCGATGGCACAGCCCCCATGCCGGGGATCCCCAGCGCTTCAGTGCTGGCCGCCGACATCCGCCGCTTTGCCGCCCTGTCAGAAAACTATCTGGTCTGGCATCCCCGCCGCCCGCACTGGCTGGGTGATGGTCGCTACGCCCTGCTGCCCAACAGCATGGCCCCACTGTGGGGCATCACCGTCGACCCAAAGCAAGCCGACCAACACGCCCCCTTCGACAACTTCCGCGACTGGACCCCGCAAACTTTGCCCCTGTTTGTGCGCATGCTGCGCGGGCAAGTGTTGGATGAAGAGTGAGGGGATTGTTATCTTTGGCAATTTTTTTCTCATCACGCTCCTGATTTTCCGATAAAAGTAATGGTGGTCAGAGAGATTGGAACAGGAGCAAATTAATAAATCGCCAACTGGAAATGGGGAGAGTGTTTGCTATTATTTCTTGGCCGACGCAACTTTTGACCCTTGATCTGTGCCAGAATGGTATGTAGGTTCGATCAGTACCTGTATTGAGATTGGAAAGAACTCAACTCAGAAACCGTCTAGAGAGATCTCTATGAAAATCATGAAATTTATCCCTGGTATCGGCAGCATTGTGAATCTCTTTCCAGGTTCAACAATTGGCTCTATTTCCTATCTGGATCGGCTATCTAGTCCGCCCGTTCCCCTCACTGCCCAAGAGGCTGCTGAAGCCAACGCAAAAGCCATTGGCAATGACTGGCTGGTTGTTGGTAATGCTCTCCGTCGTGTAGTAGATCATGGTGGAACAGATGACAGTACAAAAAAAAATGTCGGTTCGTAGGCCTTCCAGAACCGTACCACACAGGGGAGTTGTCAGTGTTGCTGACCAGCGTGCAGAGCATGACATGGCAACAAAAACACGAACAATTGCCACATTCAGCGCAGGACCAATACCAGATCCAAGAAGCCTTGGCTTGTACGGTCAAATAGACCCCACCTTTCCTGAACGTATTCTGGCGGTTATGGAACGTCAAGCACTGCACCGGCAGCAGCTTGAGCGATACAATCTGGAACAGACACATAGTCAAAACGCCCAAATCCTGAACTTGGAAGATAAAAAATTGCAAATAGACCGGGAGATTCTTGGTCGTGGACAAAATTTTGGGTTGCTTGTTGTTTTGATGGCATTCTGTCTGACATTTGTCTTGGCGTATGGGGGGCACGATTGGGTTGCTGCTGTGGTCGGAGGATCTGCAACAGTCTCCTTGGTCGCAGTGTTTGTTACTGGAAAGTTTCTTGAGAGCAAAAAATCTTCAGCGGATAACGCCAAGATGGTGGATATGCCTCACGCAGAAGAGAGTGCAACAGAATAGAATTCGTCTTGATGCGCCATAATCAATGCGGCAGGCAAAATCTGTGAATCAATCTGCTGTGTGCCCGTTAGTGTTGTCATGAGGGCGATGCTTTCATGCCAATCCTTGGTTGCCATGTCATTGCGAGTTCGCTCCTCATACTCTGTGTCGGTCTCAATCCGACTCTTCTGATTGTGTGTCGGTGATGAGGTTAAGGTGAGCTTAATCTCAACATGCTGTTTTTATTGTAAAAAACAAAAAAATACAAAAAAAGAACATCCCGTTGCATTTTCTTGTTGACTAATGCGGGGAGATTTCGTATCTTTCGGGTCTGGCCGCTGAGGCCACCTGAACCAAGAAGAGTTCAGGGCTTGATCTTTCAAAATCCGGTAATCATCGGTGTGGGCGCAGAAGAAGGCGAGAATGGTCTTAAACAAGACACACTCTCAACATACCTTCGAGGCTTGCACCAAAATCAAACAGTAATAACGAAAGTCAGTGCGACGTCTGTTATGTTGAGTTTTAAACACTCTAGCAGTAGAACTGTTGGAGAGTTTGATCCTGGCTCAGAACGAACGCTGGCGGCACGCCTAACACATGCAAGTCGAACGGCAGCGGGCCTTCGGGCGCCGGCGAGTGGCGAACGGGTGAGTAACACGTGGAGACCTATCCATTGGTGGGGGACAACAGCTGGAAACGGCTGCTAATACCGCATAATCCCTACGGGGGAAAGATTTATCGCCATAGGAGGGTTCCGCGTCGGATTAGCTAGTTGGTGGGGTAACGGCCTACCAAGGCAACGATCCGTAGCTGGTCTTAGAGGATGATCAGCCACACTGGGACTGAGACACGGCCCAGACTCCTACGGGAGGCAGCAGTGGGGAATATTGCGCAATGGAGGAAACTCTGACGCAGCGATGCCGCGTGGGTGAAGAAGGCCTTAGGGTTGTAAAGCCCTTTCAGTGGGAACGATGGTGACGGTACCCACAGAAGAAGCCCCGGCTAACTCCGTGCCAGCAGCCGCGGTAATACGGAGGGGGCGAGCGTTGTTCGGAATTATTGGGCGTAAAGCGCGCGTAGGCGGTTTATTAAGTCAGGAGTGAAAGCCCTGGGCTCAACCCAGGAACTGCTCTTGAAACTGGTAGACTGGAGTCCGGCAGAGGATGGTGGAATTCCCCGTGTAGAGGTGAAATTCGTAGATATGGGGAGGAAGACCAGAGGCGAAGGCGGCCATCTGGACCGGTACTGACGCTAAGGCGCGAGAGCGTGGGGAGCGAACAGGATTAGATACCCTGGTAGTCCACGCTGTAAACGATGAGTGCTAGTTGTCGCGGGTATCGACCCCTGCGGCAACGAAGTTAACACGTTAAGCACTCCGCCTGGGGAGTACGGCCGCAAGGCTAAAACTCAAAGGAATTGACGGGGGCCCGCACAAGCGGTGGAGCATGTGGTTTAATTCGATGCAACGCGAAGAACCTT
>PDZV01000046.1 GCA_002753135.1 Magnetococcales bacterium WMHbinv6
GCTTGAGAGACACCTGGAATCAGCACTCCTTACCCTGGAAAATGATCGTGACCGTATCAGATCAATCACGGCATGGCCGTGGATGGTTAATGCACTTTTGATTTAGAAATGGAATAAAACCATCTGTCGTGGTCCACCCGTGTAACCCCAAACAAAAACGGCCACCTTGTGAGTGACCGTAAGTACTTGAAAAGATTTGCTCCCCAGGCGTGGACCCGAGCCACGGATGAAAAGATTGGCTCCCCGGCGTGGACTCGAACCACGGACCAGGTGATTAACAGTCACCTGCTCTGCCAACTGAGCTACCGAGGAGCAGTAAGCGGGTGGGAATATACCGGGGCATGGGTGGTTCGTCAAGGTTTTTTTCTGCCGGTGGTCGGAGGCTAGACGAAAAAACACTCCACGTAAAACGGACCAAAGGCCGATCCGAAAAAATGACGTACACTGTTCAAAGTACGTCTGTAACGAATCCGTTCGTTGGAATCTTGAATCACAAGCGGAGCGGTCATGCGAATGTCTGGAAATTCCGAAGAGATGCGCGTCTGCAACGATCCGGCGACCTGATTGGTGATTTCGCCAAAGGCATCCCAGACCATCGCATCCTGTTCATGACGGTAGTCCAAACCGGCTTCGCCCAACAAGGCTCCGGCGGCGTTGATGGCAAAATGAAGTGGGGCGGCCAGATGTACCCCACCCTCCAGCGAACCGTTGAATAATATTACCCCGGTCACATCGGTCTCCGGCGGTTGGTACTCGGAAAAATCGGGACGCTCCACATAGGGGCCCAGGGTGACACTCATGCCCAGAAAGGCGATGAAAATTTCCCGTACCGCCTCGGCCAGATGATCCTGCAGCTCCACTTTCAGCAGCTTGACGTGGGGACCCTGCAACGATACCCCCTCTTTGCCACACAACTCTTGTAAATCACCCGCCTCCAGCGTGCAGGAGACCAACTTTTGAATCAATCCCTGGGTCTCCCGATCCACCCCCTTGAAGGCCATGCCGATCCCTAAGGCATCGCCGTTGACAATGCGCGCCTGGACTTTCAACACAATCTGCGGAGCATCCTCCACATTGGGCAGCACGACCGGAAATTCAATCAGGCAATCGGTGCCAATGTAGGGATACAACATCTGCGGGGCGGTGTTGGTCACCTTCAGACCACCCATGCTGACATCCAGCGTGCGACAGGTGATGATCCGATGGTCGGTCAAGTGCAGGTCGCACTCGGTATCGAAGGTCACTCTTTCATATCGGCGATTGATCACTTACACTCCCCCATGTTGGAAGCAACAGACTGCCATTCAGCCATTCCCTCAGTTGAGCCGCATTGACCAGCCTGTTCACCTTTGTGGCCAGCACCAGGCGGTATCATCCCGATTATCAGGAGTCATCCATGAGCTATTGTCAAACGTGTCAACGTTCGTTCGATCCGGCACAATCCCACTGTCCCCAGTGTGGTCGTACCGTGGCGGCGGCACAGGCGACCGGTTATGTGTCGCCCTGGGCTATGGCCCAGAGTATGGCTACACCTGCAGAAACCACTCCACCAGCCGCCGTTGTTCCTGTTGCTGACCGTGCCGGATCGGCCCTGCAATACCAGATCTACGGCGACGATATGCAGTTGGTGGAAATTATCCTTAACCCGGGCGAAACGGTCATCGCCGAAGCCGGTACCATGAATTATATGGAGTCGGGCATCACCTTTGCAACCCGCCTCGGTGACGGCTCGGTTCCCAACAACTCGATTTGGGGCGATCTGCTCTCGGCAGGAAAACGTCTGTTGAGCGGAGAATCGCTCTTTGTCACCCATTTTTCCAACGCAGCCGCCATCCCGCAGCGGGTTGCTTTTGCCGCGCCGATTCCGGGGGGAATCATTCCGATCGATCTGGCCCAGATGGGCGGCAGTCTGCTCTGTCAAAAAGAGGCGTTTCTCTGACGCACCCTTGGTACCGCCATCGATATTGCCTTTACCCAACGGCTCGGTGCCGGGTTTTTTGGCGGCGAAGGGTTTATTCTGCAACAGTTGAGCGGCAATGGCACTGCTTTTCTGCATGCCTGCGGTGCCTTGATCGCCAAACCGCTCAACGGCGACATGCTGCGCGTGGATCCCGGCTGCCTGGTCGCCTTTACCCAGGGAATCGACTATTCCATCGAACGGGCAGGTTCCTTGACCTCGATGTTTTTTGGTGGTGAAGGGTTGTTTCTCGCCACCTTGCAGGGGTATGGCACCGTCTGGTTGCAAAGTCTGCCCTTTGCCCGTCTTGCCGATCGGATTCTGGCCAACGCCGCCCGGATTCAGGGGGGTGGTGGCAACTCCCGCGATGAATCCAATCTGTTGGGTGATCTGGGGCGCTTTATGCGCCAATGATCGGCGACAAGAGGGGGGTTTCGCTTACAGGGGGGCTGTTGAGTGTGGCGGCGGCTGTGCTATAGTAGCCGCTTGATAGTCTTTGTTATTTTGTTTAATGAAACCTGCAGGGAGTTCTTGACCATGGAACCGCTTTCCGTCGATCTGTCGCAACTTGTCACCCCACAATACAAAGGGTCGGTGCAAAACCTCTATCACCGCGACGATCGGACCATGATCTGCGAAACCACCGCCTCTGGGTCGGTGTTTGACGTCGGCTCTATTTTTCAGATTGCTGGCAGCGATCTCAGCCGGGCCGCCTTCCGCCATTACATCTACACCACCTTGGGCAATCCGCAGGCGTGGCAGGGGGTGGCAGAACGGTTGGCCGAAGAGTATGCCGATCGGCAGAAATTTTTGTCCTTCCTCAATCCGTCCAGCGATGGCAACAATCTGTTGCAGCAGTTTCAGCAACAGGGGGCGGCGACTCACCATTTGGGCATGATCGACCGCCAGACCGGCCAGGTTTACCGCCAGGGTTTTCCGCCGCAGGTCAGTCCGTTTGTTTTGGTGGAAAAATTTACCGTTATCCGTCCCTTACCGGTCAACTACCGTTTCAGCCATTTTTGGGACTATTCTCCCTACAAAAACCAGAGCGAGCATGTGGTGCCGCTGGAAAATATCGTCCGGTTGGGGTTGACCAGCGGTTCATCGACCTACCAGAAATATCTGCATGCCGATGAGAGCAAACGGCGGAGCATGCTCAAGGAGATGGGGGTCGATGAACTGCCCCTGTTGCGGTTTTGTGGGGCACCGATTGCCGATTTCACCAGCAAATATGAGCCGGAAGATCGTGCCCTGAGCTATCAGGAGGCGCTGCATATTTCCGGCTTGAACGGTGAACGGTTCCTCGATCTGATCCGCATGACCCTGCTCGGTACCTTGCTGGTGCAGGGGGTGTTCCGCGAGATGGGCTTGACCTTGTGGGACATTAAATGGGAGTTGGCCAAAAAGAGTGAGCAACTGCTTTTTGTTGACACCATCGATACCGATTCGCTGCGGGTCACCTGTACCGTGCAGGAAGAGGATCAGGAGATGTTTGTCCATTTCAACAAACAGGCGATTCGTGACTATTACAAGATCATGACTTCTGACTGGTTCGAGGCGATCAAGGCGGCCAAAGCCGAGGCGGCAAAGCACGGCGTCACCTTCCATGAAATTCTCGAACAGGGGCAAAAGAGCGGCAAATATCCCGGTACCCCGGAGATTGACAGCCGCTTTCTGCAGATTCAGGAGCAAAAATTTGCTGTCTTGTTGTCCTATGTGCTGGATCGGGTGCAACCCGGCGACAGTGCCGCCGCCCGTCTGGAACGGGCCGAGGCGGTGCGGGCCATCGCCCGCGAAGAGGTCAATTATTATCAACAGGCCGGAGCGATCCACTCCTTTTTGGCCCTTAACAGTCTGCGGCGGTAGATCATGTCGGCATTGACCCTCTATGCCCCGGATGGGGATGTTTCCGCTTGGTATGGCGTGCTGCCTGGTGTGGACGGGCCGACGCATTTTTATCAGGAGCAACTGCGGGCAGTGGGTATGCCGCTTTTATCGGTCAACTATCGTTATCTGATCGCTTTGCACAGGCCGTTGGATGCGGAGGCGGAGGATCGGTTGCGCGCCCTGCTCAACCCGGCACCGCCTGCGGCCAGCACCGCCGCCTGGGAACGGTTGGTCATTCCCCGTCTCGGGTCGCAATCGCCCTGGTCCAGCAAAGCGACGGAGATTGCCTGGCGCTGCGGTCTGCGCACCGTCGAGCGCTTGGAGCGGGCGCTCCATTTTTGTTTCAGTCGTGAACCCGCTCCAGAGGAGTGGGCCGCCTGGTTGCCGCGCCTGCACGATCGGATGACCCAACAGGTGGTCGCCTCAGATATGGAGGCCCGTGCTTTGTTCCGTCGGGCCATGGCGGGTCAACTCTACCGTATTCCTCTGCAGCAGCAGGGGAGGATGGCCCTGGTGCAGGCCAACCAGCAGTGGGGGCTGGCCCTCTCCGAAGCGGAACTGGACTATTTGGCCGACCATTTTCAGCAATTGGGCCGGGATCCCTCCGACGTGGAGTTGATGATGTTTGCCCAGGCCAATTCGGAACATTGTCGCCATAAAATTTTCAACACCCGTTGGCAAATCGATGATCAGGAGCAGCCGCACTCTCTCTTTGAGATGATCCAGAACAGTGAACGGTGTGCGCCGCAGGGGACCATTTTGGCCTATCGGGACAATGCAGCGATCATGGAGGGGGGCAGCGGGGTTCGTTTCATGCCCGACGCCAAGACGGCGGAGTACGATTTCCACCCGACGATGACCCATCTGTTGATGAAGGTGGAAACCCACAACCATCCAACGGCCATCTCCCCTTTTCCGGGGGCGGCTACCGGTTCAGGTGGTGAAATTCGCGACGAAGGAGCCACCGGGCAGGGGTCACAGCCCAAGGCTGGTTTGTGCGGCTTTTCGGTCTCCAATCTGCGCTTGCCGGGGGCGGTGCAGCCATGGGAACAAGAGTATGGCAAACCGGAACATATCGTCTCGGCCTTGGAGATCATGATCGAAGGGCCGCTGGGGGCAGCGGCTTTCAATAACGAGTTCGGGCGGCCCAATCTGACCGGTTATTTTCGTACCTTTGAGCTGCCGGTCGGCGGGGTGGTGCGCGGCTATCACAAACCGATCATGATTGCCGGTGGGGTCGGCAGCATCGATGGTCGTCATGTGGCCAAACAACCCCTGCAGGAGGGAATGTTGATCGTGCAGTTGGGTGGTCCGGCCATGTTGATCGGTTTGGGCGGCGGTGCCGCCTCTTCGCAGAGCAGCGGAACCTCAAAGGCGGAACTTGATTTTGCCAGCGTGCAGCGCGACAACGCGGAAATGCAGCGTCGCTGCCAGGAGGTGATCAACCACTGCTGCCGTCTGGGAAGTGGCAATCCGATCCGTTCCATTCACGATGTGGGGGCTGGTGGTTTGTCCAACGCGGTGCCGGAGTTGCTGCATGGCGGTGCGGTGGGCGGCCATTTGCGCCTGGAGGCGATTCCCAACGCCGATCCCTCCATGTCGCCGATGGAAATTTGGTGCAACGAAGCCCAGGAACGCTACGTGCTGGCCATTGCCGCTCAGGATGAGGCCCTTTTTACCCAACTGTGTGCGCGGGAGTTGTGCCCGTGGTCGGTGTTGGGTCGTTGCAGCACGGAGCCCCGTCTGTTGTTGACCCAGGAGGGGGTGGACGAACCGTTGATCGATCTGCCGATGGCCTTGCTGCTTGGCAAGCCGCCGTTGATGGCCCGGCAGGTGCGCCGCCAGGCAGCATCCCGGGTGCCGTTGCCGTGGCAACAGTTGCCACTCGAGGAGGCGGTGGAGCGGATTCTGCACCTGCCGACTGTGGCCGATAAGGCCTTTTTGATCACCATCGGCGACCGTTCGGTGACCGGGCTGGTCTGTCGTGACCAGTTGGTGGGACCGTGGCAGGTGGCGGTGGCCGATGTGGCGGTGACCAGTCGGGATTATGCCGGCTATCAGGGCGAGGCGATGGCCATGGGCGAACGGACCCCGGTTGCCTTGCTTGATGGTCCGGCCTCGGCCCGTTTGGCCATCGCCGAGGCGATTACCAATCTGGCGGCGGCGGATGTGGCCCGTCTGGATCAAGTCAAACTTTCGGCCAACTGGATGGCCGCCGCCGGTTTTCCCGGGGAGGATGCCGCTCTCTATGAGACGGTGCGGGCGGTGGGGATGGACATTTGTCCCCAGTTGGGCATTGGCATTCCGGTCGGCAAAGATTCCCTGTCGATGAAAACGGTCTGGCAGGAGGGTGGGGAGTTGCGGCAGGTGGTGGCACCGCTGTCGTTGATCATCTCCGCCTTTGCCCCGGTTGAGGATGTGCGCCGTACCCTGACCCCGCAGTTGCAGTGGCATGAGCCGGGAAGTGCCTTGATCCTGATCGATCTGGGCAACCGCCGCAACCGTTTGGGTGGTTCGGCTTTGGCGCAGGTTTACGGACAACTGGGCGAAGAGTCGGCTGATCTGGACCAACCGCAACAGTTGCGAGCCTTTTTTGCCGCCATGCAGCGGCTGAAACAGGCGGACCGCTTGCTTGCCTATCATGACCGCAGCGACGGCGGTTTGCTGGTTACCTTGAGCGAGATGGCCTTTGCCGGTCATTTGGGTTGGCGGGTGGCTTTGGATGGTTTGGGTGAGAGTCCGCTGGCCATTCTGTTTAGTGAAGAGCCGGGGGCGGTGATCCAGGTGCGCAGCGAGCAGCGAGACGAAGTGCTGCAACAGTTGCAGGGGATCGGCCACTGCCAGACGTTGGGCTCGGTTACCCGCGGGCAGAGTTTTCTGGTTACCTGGCAGGGGCAAACCATTCTGCAAGGCAATCGGGTCACCTGGCAACGCTGGTGGTCGGAGACAAGCTGGCGGTTGCGCCGTCTGCGCGATGATCCGCACTGTGCCGATGAGGAGTATGAGAGTCTGCTCGATGCAGCCGATCCCGGCCTGCAGGTTTCTTTGCCCCCCGCGTTTACCGCCCCGGCCTTGTTGACCGATCGCAGCCCACAGGTGGCCATTCTGCGTGAACAGGGTACCAACGGTCATGTGGAGATGGCGGCGGCCTTTCATCGGGCGGGTTTTACCGTCGTCGATCTGCCGATGAGCGATTTGCTGCAGGGGCGGGTACTGCTGCAACGGTTTCGCGGTTTGGCGGTATGTGGTGGATTTTCTTATGGCGACGTGTTGGGCGCAGGTTCGGGCTGGGCCCGTTCCATTTTGTATCATGACGGCTTGCGCCAGCAGTTCAGCGATTTTTTTCACCGCCCGGATACCTTCTCTTTGGGAGTCTGCAACGGCTGCCAGATGATGAGCCAGCTGCAGGCGTTGATTCCCGGAGCCGAAGGGTGGCCCCGTTTTGTCGCCAACCGCAGTGGCCGCTTCGAGGCCCGTTTTTCTTTGGTACAGATTCCGGAAAACCGTTCGGTGTTGTTGGGACCGCTGGCCGGTGCCCGTTTGCCGGTTCCCTGTTCGCATGGCGAAGGACGGGCCCAGTTTACCCACCCGCAACAGTTGGCCGACCTGCAGGCCTCGGCCCAGATTGCCCTGCAGTTTATCGACCATTACGGCCAGTGCAGCGAACGCTACCCAACCAACCCCAACGGTTCCCCCCTCGGTATCACCGGTCTGACCAGCCGCGACGGTCGAGCCACCATCCTGATGCCCCACCCGGAGCGGGTCTTCCGTTCCTGCCTCAACAGCTGGCAGCCGCCAGGCTGGGGCGAAGAGGGGCCGTGGCAACAGCTGTTCCATAACGCCCGGCGGTGGGTGGCAGAGGGGTGAACCTGCCGCTTCGCAGAGTGTCTTGCCTCCGGTTGCCTGGAAACGGCAAGTTTCGGATAATAACCCGAACGACCGATAAAAACAGGAGGAGAGAACATGGCTCAAGCATCCAATTTGATCTCAGAACAGCGCACAGAGATTTTATGAGCCTGATTAAGGAAAGTCAGGTCTGGTACAGGAAGCTGTTGACATGCGCAACGGGAAAAATCAACAATGGGGTTGTCCGGTGCCGATCAATCCTTTTCGGTGCTGTCCAGCCAGGAGGAAGCTGTCATGAGCGTCGCCACATCTTTTGATGCCATTGCCTACGCCAAGCGATTCAAAGCCGCCGGGTTTACCGAACAACAGGCCGAAGAGGTTGTAACTGCCCTGCGGGAAATCCGGGATGCCCGCCTGGAAGAGTTGGCCACGAAAACCGATGTTGAATCCGCCAAAGTTGATTTGATCAAATGGACTGCTGGCATGTTTGTCGCTCAAACGGCGTTGATCATTGGTGCAATGTTTGCCGTTATGAAAATGAACCAACCACCGACACCGGCCTACTTTCCTGCATCGGAACTGCGCCAACCGGCCCCTGTACCTCTCCTTCCCCCACCGCCTGCCGCGCCTGCCCGATAATGCCAGAAAAAAGTGTCTGGAGGGGAATCTCCTGCCAGCTTCGACCGGGAACACGCATTATGCCAGCTGTAAATCTGTATCGTAATGAATCGCAAGACTCAAACAATGGTCATTTTCACCAGGATGTCACCAGTGACGGGCGGAGTTATGCCTTGAGTCTTTATCAAACCTTTTGGCCGCCGGTGGCTCTGCCCTCTTGGCTTGCAACCTGCTCTTACCAACCACTCTCCCGCAAAAGCAGGCTGCTGGCCTGTTGCCAGAGTCGTTCTGCCGGGCTTTGCGGGGTGATTGAAATGCGCAGGGTGCCGCGTTGTCGTTGTTGTTGCGGCGGTGGCGGGTCGAGCAGGGTCAGGCGGATACGAAATTGCGCCTCGCGGGGGAGCAGTTCCTCGCTTTTTTCTTCGCGCACGGCGATGGGGCCGCCGTAGCGGGAGGCCAGATCGGGCTCCGGCAGACGGGGGGTGTTGACCGGGTCGATACTCTGCAAACGGCAGCGCAGCACCGGCAGTTCCACATTTTCCGGATAAAAGAGGGCCTCCGCTTGGGTGACGATGCCCGGTGGATTGCCGGCCAGATAGCCTTCGATCAGCCATTCGTGCCGATCAATTACCTGCAACAAAAATTCTCCTTCTGCCAGCCACTCGCCGACTCGCAAGGCGCTCTGTCGATCGCTGACCATCCCGGCGAAGGGTGCCCGCAGGTGCAGACGGGCCTGCTCTTTGCGGGTGGCGGCCAGCTCGGTTTGGCGGGTGGTGAGTAACTCCTGCAAACTTTGGCGTTTTTCCAACAGCTCTTTGTCTTGACTGACGGCGTTGAGTTGCCAGCCGATCAGTTCGACCTCTCGTTGCAAACGGGCGGCGCGATAGGCCAGCTCCGGATCTTCCAGGGTGACCAGAATGGCGTCGGCGGGTATGTCTGTGCCCACCTCCGGCAACGGTTGCTGCAGGCGGGCCGCCTGGGGTGCGTACAGGTTTCCTTGTCGGGCAACCCGCAGGGTGGCCGGGGCTTCGATACTTTGCAACCAGGGCAGAAAGAGAGCGGTCAGGCCGGTGAGCAGCAGCAGGCTGCTCAACAGGGTATGACCGTTGACCCGCATGGCCGGGCGCAGATACCACCAGGCGGCCATCTCCTTGCCGATGGGGCGCAGGACAAAAAAGAGCATTTCCACGGCAAACAGCACTATTCCCAACAGTTTGAAAAAGGTGTGGTAGACAATGACCGCGATGCCGGTAAAGAGAATCAGGCGGTAGATCCAGACCGACAACGCGAACAAAATGAGAAAACGACGTCGGGAAGCCGGCAGCTGTTCCGGCGGCGGCTGCCGCAGGCCGAAGAGCCATTCGCGCAGCCACCAGCGCCCCATGGCAAAGGAGCGCTCCTGCAGGTTGACCCACTCCAGCCAGTCGGCGAGCAGAAAATAGCCGTCGAAGCGCATCAAGGGGTTGAGGTTGACGGTCAGGGTCAAGATCCAGGTGGTGCTGGCCAGAATGAAGGTTGCCTCGCGCAGCGGGCCGTCATCGAGCAGACACCAGGCCAGGGTGGCGAGGGCGGCCAGGGAGAGTTCGGCCAGCATGCCGGCGGCGGCGACAATCAGCCGTTGTCGTTTGTCGGGCAATTTCCACAGATCGCTGGTTTCGGTGTAGAGGACCGGCCACAGCACGATCAGAGCCACCCCCATCACCGGTACCCGGCAGCCGTAGCGTTTGGCAGTCAGGGCATGGCCCAGTTCATGGAGCGATTTGCTGAGCATCAGCGCCAGACCATAGGGCAGGGGATCGGCGCTGTTCCAGGAGCGCAACAAAGTGGTGACAAAGCTCTCCCATTGGCGCACAATCAACAACAGGCCAAGCAGGGCGGTGAGCAGCATCAACAGCAGCCACTGGCGGCTGCACAGCCAGAGATAATAGGGGCGCAGCCGGTTGAGCAGCGGGTCGGGATGGAGCAGGGGCAGGCGCAGAAACAGATAGTGGTGCAGCAGCCAACTGCTCCAGCGTTGTTTGCCGCTTGCGTACTGTGTCTGCAGGCGCTGCCGATCTGCCTCGCCTTCTGCCTGCAGCAGGGAGTGGCGTTGCAGCAGCTGCAGCAATTGCTGCAGGTCGGCGTCGGTCGGTTGCAGGGTGGTTTCGGCGGCGGTGGCCTGCAGAATGGCTCGTGGCTGGCCCAGGTGCCAGCGGCAGAGCAGCTCAAAGGGGAGCCAACCGATCCGGTAATAGCGGTTATTGCCCGGGTCGTGAATGGTCCAGGTGGGAGCGCCGTTGGCCGCCGGGGGTCCGGGATGAAGTTGCAGCTCTTCGCGCAGGGGGGGCAACAGATCGGATTGGGACATGACGGTAACGGCCACAATTTTGCATGAAGCCATGGGATGGTTGGTCGGACAGGGCCATGGCCAAACCACAGGCCCGATTAGACCTGCAGCCGGGAGGCGTGTCAATGGTTCACCCCGCAAAGCAACGAATCGTTGTGCAGTCTGTGTGCAGCAGCCTCTTGGCTGTGCTGCTCTGTTCTGACTGTGTGGCGGCGGAACGGTTTGAACGCCGACCGGAGGATCGGGATCGACACGGCTACACCTTGGGGCAGCGAGAGGGGCGGGCGCGCAGCGAATGGCAACCAGGAGACGGCGCGGCGGCTGGTGATTTTGTCCTGGAAGGTTCCGGCAATCGTGAGGCGCAGGAGCGGGAGGTGCCAGGAGGCGTGGTGCCGGGGTTGCAGGGCAGTCGAGGCAGTGAACGGCCCCGCAATGCCATTCAGGAACGTCGCTCACGGGGGGATTTGCCGTGAGGGTGTGTGCAGCACTTTGCCGTGCAGCCACCTGGCGGTGTTGCGGGTTTACCCGCTCTTGCCTGCGGGCTTGCAGGCGACCAATTTTTCACACGCTCTGAGTGGGAGAGCATGCTGTGCAAAGTGAAACAGGACATAAACGGCGCTGGGCCTTGATGATCGGGCTGACGCTGTTATGCGGCCTGATTGCCTGGACCGCCTGGTATCAACCGTGGCAGGGGGTCAAGGGTGAGGATGTCTATATCGGACTGGCCGCTCCCTTGACCGGTAATTTTGCCGAGGTGGGTCTTTCCATGCGTCGTGGCGTGGAGTTGGCAATTAACGAAATCAACAAAAACCGGGAGTTGGATAAGATACATTTGCGCCTGGCGATTGCCGACGATCGCAGCGGGCTGGAGAGTGGCAATCGGGCGGTGGAGGCGGCCAAAGAGTTGGCGGCCAACAATAAGCTGTTGGCGGTTATCGGCCACTATTTCAGTGGTCCCACTTTGGCTGCTGCCCCGATCTATCAGGAAAACCGCATTCCGCTGATTGCTCCGACTGCCACCAATCCGGCGGTAACCAGTCAATTTCCCGGCAACTTCAGCGTTATTCCCGACGATTATTACCAGTCGGTTTTTATCGCCAACTATGTGCTGTATGGTTTGATGCGGCAAAAAATAGCCGTGATTCACAGCAATACTGCCTATGGTCGCTCCTTGAACGATTTTTTTAATCGGGAGCTGGAGGTGCAGGGCAGCAAGGCGTTGCAGGTGTTGGAGGTGGATGGGGTACAGTTTCGAGCGGAAGATCTGCTGCCCCATTTAAAAACGCTGGCTGAGGCGGAAATTATTTTTTTGGCCATGAACTATACCGGTGCGGCGCAGTTGATCAAATGGTTGAAGGATAAGGGAATCACCGCCGATTTTATCGGGGGGGAGAGTCTGGGCGGACCGCATTTTATCCGCAGTGCCGGCATCTATGCCGAAAATGTCTACGCGGTAACTCCCTATCTGCCCAACCTGCTCGGCGAGAGTGCCCGCCGCTACGAGGCCAATTTTGTTCAGACCTATCAGACCAATCCCGACTGGGTGGCAACCCATTCCTATGAGGCCGTGCGCCTGATAGCCAGCGCCATCGCGCAGGTGGGTGCAGAACGGACCTCCATCCGCCAATGGTTGAGCAAGATCTTGCGCGAGGAGGATGCCATCGACAGCATAGGCGGTCCGATCTATTTCGACAGCCACGGTTCCAGTCGGCGACCCATCGCCATTGGCGAGGTGAAGGGGGGTAAATTTGTACCGGCCCGCTTTCAGTTTACCTATGTGAAATATCCGGAGTTGGTCAAGGCGCGCAAGGAGAGTACCCGTGCCTTCAAGATGGATGGTCGCTTTGTCAAACGGACAACGGTGGTGTTTACCGGCTTGCATGTCAACGAGATCAAATCGTTTGATCCGGTGGCAGGCAATTTTGTTGCCGATTTTCTCTTATGGTTTCGCTGGGATCCGGATCAGAATGAAAAACTCAACTTTGAAATGACCTACGGCAAGGTGTTGGCCGCCGCCATCCGGGAAAAATATTATGACCAGGCGACCAACAACAATTTTATCTCCTATGATGTCAGCGCCCAGCTCGATGGGGTGTTTCCGCTCAAGGAGTATCCGTTTGATCAGCAGGTGTTGAAAATTCGCATCAAGCCGAAGGTGAAAAACAAAGAAGATTTGATTCTTGTGACCGATATTTCCGACGACTCTTTCTTGCGCAAGGATTTGGGGCTCAAGGCGTGGAAGGATATTCAACACATTCAGTTTACCAGCGAACAGGAGAGTATTTGGAGCTATCGCAACCCCAAGTATAACAATAAACTGTTCCAGATGAACAATTCGCAGTTCAATTACCACGTACAGTTGGAACGCAAGACCGATCAGTACATCATCAAACTGTTGCCGTTGCTGGTCTTGGTGCTGCTAGCCTATGCGATGTTTTTCATCAACTTTGAGTTTACCGCTTCCCGCTTTACGGTTGGCGTGACCACCTTGCTCAGTTCGATGTCGTTTCATAACGTCAACAAGGTGGATGTGGGGTATCTGGTGCGTATCGACACCTTTTTTACCACCACCTATTATTTTATCTTTTTTGCCATCATCGAGACGGTGTTGGCCAGCGCACTGCACATCAAAGGCAGAAAACCGCTGGCTGCCAAGGTGGATGCAGCAGCCATCGTGATTTATCCGGTCTTGATGTTGACGATGGCCTGGTCTTTATTCAACTGATGCGATTGACGAGTTGAAGCGCGGAGAGTTTTCATGTTCAAAAAAATGCAACTGACGGTGCATCTGTTGACCCTCTACGGGGTGTTGGTGTTTTTTCTTTTGGCTGTCTGTGCTTACGGATTGTTTGTCACCGACCGCTACAACGATACCATCCATGCCGTGGATCGGGAGCAGTTTCCTTTGCCGCATATCGTGACCGAAATCAGCCGTCACCAGTTGGACCAGGCGTTGCGTTTCAACGAAGTGTTGTTTTATGCCCGTGTTGCCGATCGGGAAAAATTTGAGGTCAGTAACGAAAAATTTGTCCAGGCTGGCAAACGGTTCAGTGATGAAATTCTCGAAGGGCGCAACGTGGCGCAAAAGGCGATGGATGGTGCCCACTCCGAGGCCAGAGTCAAGGAGATTGATGCCATCAAGACCCTGTTCAAAGGGATCGAAAAATCACACAGCGATTATGAGCATTTGGGTGCTTCTTTGATTCGCAGCATCTACCAGTATGATTTTTTATCCCGCAGCGAAGGGTTTGCCAGTGCCGATCCAATGAACAGCGAAGAGGAGGCCAGCAAACATTTTGCCACGGTCAAAAACAATCTGTCCGGTTTGGAGGATGAGGTCCGTCGTTTGGAGGGGGGTATCAAGGATGTGACCGAACGGGTCAAGCTGTTGTCGCAGAATGTGGCCCTGGATTCGCAGCGGCAGCGGGATCGCTTTTTTTACCGGGTGTTGCCGATGATGGCTTTTGCCATGGCTGTCGGCCTGTTGCTGCTGGTGATCATTGTGCAGGTGCAGAAGGAGCGGGAGTTGCAGCGCCATAAACTGTTGGCGCAGGCGTTGGAGCAGCTCAATGACGGGCTGCAGCAGTTGCAGTTCGGGGTGGAGAGCCACGAACCGCTCTCTTTGCAGGTATGGCAGGTGATGAGCGAGCAGCGACCGGTGGTTGGTCAGGCGGTCAAGGATATGCAGCAGCTGGTTTTGGAAGCGGATACGCTGCACATGTTGTCCGGGCAGATGCAGGATGTGGTCGGCCAGTCGATGCAGGGATTGCAGGGCATGGAGGGTCTGATTCAAAGTTTGCATCAGGATGCGGAGCGGATGCTGGCGACGGAATCGGAGACCGGCAGGGCCTTGCGGCAGTTGAAAGATACCACTTTGCAGATCAACTTGTTGGCCACCAACGCCAGTGCCGAGGCCATGCGCAGCGAGGCAACACAGCCATTTTCCGTCTTCTCGAATGAAATAAAAGAGTTGGCTTTAACCAACCTCACCATGGCTGAAACCATCGCCAACCGTACCTATGACACCATCCGGCGCATTCAGCTGGATCAGGAGCGGGCCGAACAGACCCAGGACCGTTTTGGCCAGTTGGTCGGCTTTTTGGTGCGGGAGCGGGAGCTGTACGAAAAAATGTCGAAAATGATGACCAAACAGCCAGCCTTGTTCCGCAGCGTGATGGAGATGGTCAACGGCGTGAGCGGAGCCTTCCAGGTCGGTTTGCCCATGCTGGACCAAGCCAAAGGGGGCTGGCAACAGACCAGCAGCCGGGTTAAAGAGGTCAGGGAGATGGTTGGCAATTGGCCGAGGGGGGGGTAACTATCAACTATTAGTTATATAATTTGCTTGCCCGCGTGTCATCGCCTTGTTTGTTGTTCAACGGTAATCAATAAGATTCTCTCAATCCTTATCATGTCACTGTTTGTATCTTTTCTTGTGTTGAATAATATATTATAGTCGCTCACGGACGGTTGGTCTTATCTGCAGATCACTTTTTCTCTGCAACAGGAGAGCAAGAATGCACTTTCTGGGTAGCGTTATGCTGATTGTTTTGCTTGTTTTTTCTTATCTTTTTTCTGCGGAAGCGATCGCAATCAATATCAACCATGAGCAAAGCGTGATGTCGGTGTTGGGTGTGTTATTGGCAATCGCGCTCTTTTTGGAACGGGCTGTCGATGTGTTTCTCTCGGCATGGCGCAGCGAAAAGGCGGATTTGTTGGATAGTGATATTGCCATTTTGGAAGAGAAAGTGAAAAAAATTGATGAAAAATTGGCCAATCCGAGTCCGCTCGTAAATGTGGGCAAAATAAACCAAGAACGTGCCGATTTGCAGAATAAACTGGATACGGCGCGTATCGATCGGACAAAATATCGCATCAAGTCGCGTCATTGGGCCATATGGGGGAGTCTGATCGCCGGATTGGTCATTGCCGCAGTTGGTGTGCGGGTGTTGGCGGCTCTCTTTACCTTTAAAACAGGCGGTGATCCCGGTGTTCAATACAAACTGTTCAATATGATTGATGTTCTTGTAACCGGCGGGCTGCTGGCCGGTGGCAGTGCGGCGATCAATGAGCTGATGAAACTCTATACCGGATCACTACAGAGTACCCGTCAACAAATCGCCCAGAAAACGAATACCTGACCTGGGTAAGCCGAGTTGGCGGGTGAGTGCTTTGCCGCTCACACCCCCAACCACCTCCGGGCGAAGGCCAGGGGGCGGCGGGTGAGCAGGGTGAAGAGGGAGACGCTTTGGTGATAGATGCGTGCTGAACCGGCCAGGCCGATGCGCGGGGCGTGCAGCAGGTCGGTAAAGCGGGCTTTGAGACGGTAGGCGAGGATGGATTCGGCGGTCACCTCTGCTTGATAGCTGGCATACTCCAGGCGGGCGGGCAGGGGGGCTTCCGGGTGAATGTTGAGGAACAAGGCTACCTCGGCACCCGGCTCCAGGGTGATGGCGTCGGCTACGGGCAGGTGGATTTCCAACTCCACCTGTTTGGGGTCGGCCAACAGCAGCACCCGTTCACCTACCTTGACCGGGCGTCCGATCCAGTCGTTGCTGTCCGAAAAGATGGCCACACCCGCCCGGATGGCCCGTACATCTACCCGGCTTAACCGTTCCGACAGATAGTCCACGTCGGCTTTTTTTTGTTCCCAGCGTTTTTCCTGCACCGTGGTCTGTACCATTTTTTGTGGTTCACGGGTCGCTTTCTGCACCGCCTGCCGATAGTCGGCAGCGGCCACTTCCAGCTCGTTCTTGGCGGTTTCCAGTTGGTTGCGCAGCTGGGTGTCCTCCAGACTGAACAACAGTTGACCTTCGCTGACCAGGGCGTTGGGGGCGACATGAAAACGGTCGATCACCCCGGCCAGGGGCGAACGGACCAGGACCGGTTGGGCGGCCACCACCACCGCCGGGGCCAGCGCCGATTGGCGAACCGGCAGGGTCAAGGCCGCCAGCGCCAACAATAGTGCTGCCAGGCGCAGCAGGCGACCGTTTGACCAGGATTGTTCGAAAAGCCGTTCATTCCAGCGGCTGAACAGCGAGCGTTGTTGCAGCAACGGTTGCCAGATCAAGGCCATACCGGCCACCAACTCCTCCAGCAGTTGTCTCTCTGCCGACGACCATGGCCAATCCCGGGCCAGCAACAGCCCACCCAGCGGCTTGCGGCTGTGCGGGTCGGGCTCAAGGTGATACATGGGCAACCACAACGCATAATCGGGCAGCCAGTTGGACCACTCCTCGGCCAGGTGGGCGGGCAGCAGATCCGCAAGGCAGCGTTCCGGCAGGGCCGGGGAAGTGGCGTTCTCTGTGCTGAGCGGCGGACGTTGCAGTTGCAGCGACCCGGGCAGATCCATTGCTGGCAGGGCGGCCAGCAGGCTGCTCAACCACAGCAGATACGGGGCCTGCCGGTCGGGCAGGGCCAGGCCGGAAAGGGTCTCCACATACCCTTGTCCTGGACCGCTGCTCCGCCACAGGGCCGCTTGCCGGTAGGGGGAGAGCTGGCGGGTTTCGTTGACCAGCAAAAAAGTCAGGGGTACCGGGTCGCGCAGCAGACGAGCCTTGCGCAACAGACCAAGCAGGGTGACCAGTGGATGCAGAGCATTGGCCGAATCAGAGCTGTTCATGGCGGACTGCGCGGGTGGGGGGCTTCACGGGTCAGCAGGCGGGCCGTACCGCTCATGCCGGGCAACAGTTCGGCAAAACGGCCATCGATGCTGCCAAATACCTTGATCGATTGACTGACCGAGTCGATCATCGCTCCAAAAGCGTTGACCTGGGCTGGGTAGCTGCGTTGTGTCTCCTCGATGGATACCTCGAAACGATCTCCCACCGCTAACTGCAGCAACTGTTTGGAGGGGAGTAAAAAGACCACTTCCAGATTCTCTTCGTCGAGAATTTCCAGCAGCGGATCGCCCGCTTTGACATAGTGATGTTCCTGGGCGTTGAGAGTCACCACCCGTCCGGCAAAGGGGGCAAGAATCTGGCAATGGTCAATCTTGACCTGAATGATGGCCATTTCAGCCCGTGCCTGTGCCACTTCGGCCTGGGCGACTTTTTCTTCCAGTTTGCTGGTAGCCTGCAGGCGGGAGAGACGATCATGCACCTGAGCCTTGGCCTCAGCCGCTTCCAGGAAGGCGCGGGCCTTTTGCAGTTGTGCCTGTTCCAGGGCACAATCAAAGGCAACCAGCAGATCGCCTTTGGCAAAACGTCGCCCCTCCCGTACCGTCATGCGGGTAATGCGCTGCTCCATCTCGCTGGAGAGTTGGGTGCGCCGTTTGGACAGCAGTTCCACCCGCCAACGGCTGACCTGTTCAGCAACAGGGGGTGGGGAGGCGAGCGCAGGGTGGTGCGGGCGTTCTTCAGCATGGAGACCCCCCATCTGTCCGCCACACAGGCTCAGATAAGCCAACAACAGCAGCCACAAGGGGAGGTGACGTTCAACGGTCGGTTTCGTTCTCTTCGGACTCCGTTTTAACCGCTTTTTTATTGCCCGCATCCTTGGCCTCCTTGTTGGGGGAAGGTTTGCCGACCGCTTTGCCGGGGGTGGGTTTGCCAACAGGCACCTCGGGCGGCGGAGCGGTTGCAGCCGTTTCCGGTAGATTCAGCAACTGTTCGTTCTCTGCCGGGACCAGCACGCTGTCAACCCCGGTGGCCAATTGCAAAAACCAGCGGTAAAACATCGCCTGCTCCCGCTCCCGGAAATGAAACAGGCGCACGGAGTGGATGGGGCGTTTTTTGTCATCGACACTGGCCACGGACAACGCCGGAAAACCCCGCTTGCTCCACTCTTCGGCCAGACGGCGACCGTTTTCGGCACTGTCCATGGCGGCGACCTGAATGCCATAACCGGCTGCTTTGGCAGTGCCAGGGGCTGCGGCAGGCAGGTGCGCTTCACGGAAGATTTTCCAACCGTCCGGCTCCTTGCCGAGAATCATTAATTTGCGCGAGAAATTTTGCAAGTGATTTGAACGATAGGATTCGCGAAAGGTGATGGCCCGATAGTCGATCGAACCCTTTTTCAATAGGGCAGCCAAGGGTGCCGGAATATCCCTCTCCTGATGTATCTGTTCCACATCTACTTGTAAATAGGTTAAATTCTGTAGTGTTTCCCGGGTGCGATGCTTCCAGGTATCCCAGGATTGCTGCCCCATCGGTTGAAATTTTTCCCCGGCATAAAACGACCAGTAGACCTCCGGCAGACGCTGCGACCAGGCTTTGGCCCATTGGCGCACAAACTGAACAATCTCCGCCGGGGCGTCCGGCTGCTCCGGGGGCGGTGGGCTCTCTTTGCTGACCGTCTCTTTGGAGCTGTTCTCCTTGCCAGTCGCCGCTTTGCCGGGGGACTCTGGCGGGAGTGCTGTTTTTCCTGCGGGCATTTTTTGTGCGGCAGACGCTTCTGCTTTCGACTCTTTGCCAACGGCAGCTGCCGGTGCAACCGTGTTTGCGGCGCTGGCCGGGCTGACGGCCTGCGCTGGTGCGGGTGGGGTCGGGTTGGCGGCCTGTGTTGGCGAGGGTGGGAGGGCAGGCGCGCTGGCAGTCGCTGTGGCAGGCGGTGCGGCAGGCGTGGCCAGCGCTGGATCCGGGGGCAGGGCAACGGTAGCTGGTTCGCCCTTGCGGCTTTTTCTCGAGCTGTTGCTCTCCTCATCGAGAAACTGCGGATCGAGAAAATAGTCTGGCACCGAGGGAGGGTCGTCCGCAGGCGGTTGGGCGGCTTCTATTTTTTTGCGGCGGCTGGTGACCGGATGGCCCAGGGTTTCCGCCACCTTATGCAGCGGGGCCAGGGAGATGCCTTCGTTCCAGTTGTCGATGGCATCCCTGACGGCCTCGGTCAACGGTTGCAGCTCATCGTCGCGACTGGCCTGGGGTGAGAGATCCACTCCCAGGGTGCCGAAAATGCGTCCCACCGAATTTTGCGCATCGGCATAGGCTTGGAAAAGCTGCAAGCGGATCATGATGGCACTGGCTGCGGCACTGATATACTCCAGTCGGCTTTGCGCATCGTTTTGCGCGGTCAGGCCATAGTTGGTAAAGAGCCGTTGTTCGACTGCATCCAGCTCTTCAACCGCCTGCAGACGGCGTTGATCGCTTAAATGCTGACGATAAGCCAAATGGACCTGGCTCAGAATGGCCATGTGCAGGGTCATGCGGCGCAGTCGGGCCAACTCTTCCTTGTTTTCTGCCAGCCGAATGGCGGTTGGTCCCTGCAGCAGATTGAGAATGTTCCACACCACTCTGCCCCCGGCCTCTTCCCATTGCGAGTTGAGGGTATAGGAGTTGCTGTCCCAGTTGCGGCCGATTTGAAACTCCAACCCCGGCAACATGCGCAGCATCGCCTTGCGTATATCCCCCCGACTGATGCGCACCTGATACATGGCTTCGCGCAGATCCGGGCGGTTGTCGAGGGCCAGCGCTTCCATCTCCTCCAGGCTCAGGCGGATTTCCGGGATGGTCATGGCCGGATCATCTGGAATTTCCAATTGAAAGGCACTGCCGGGCGGCAGATTGATCAGGGTGGCAAATTCGGTTTTCGCCAGGCTTAACTGGTGACGCAGATCCTGCATTTGTTTGACAATTTCCAGCAGGGTTTTCTGATAGCGAAGAATTTCCACCTGCGGTTTCAGTCGTTCCTGTTCCACTTTGCGGGCATCGTTTAAGGCCTGTCTGGCCTGCTGAATGACCGGACCGATGGCATTTTCCAGCTTTTGTGCCCCGGCAGCCTTCCAGAAAGTGGAGCGCACATCCTGCAACAAGGCATGTACCGCCTTGCGTTGATTTTCGCTGCTGATATGACCCCGGTCGGCCTCCTGTTCCGCTTGAATGGCGCTGATGCCGAAATCGAGCAGATTCCAGGTGGCGGTCAATTTGCTGGTGGTTTTGCTCATATCCTGCGAGGTGGAATAGGAGCCGGAAGCCGCCTGATCGGTGATGGAATAACCCTTGGCGGCGTCCGGATTGCTGCGGGTGCGTCGTTCCGTGCTGGCTGACATTTGCGGCAACAGATCAAAGCGGCCAAGCTCAAGTTGTCGTTGCGCCACCGCTTTTTCCATCAAGGCGACACGATGGGTCAAATTATATTTCAAAGCGCGAGCCATCGCCTCAAACAAGGTGATGGGGCGGCTGACCGGTTCCTGTTTTTGAAACAGGGTCTGCTGGTCCTCGCTCAAAATGTCGCTGCGTTCCAATGGGGAAATCGGCATCAGAGGGGTGTTGCACGCCGCCAATAATCCAGAAGCGCCAGCTACCAGCAGCAACAAAGATCCGCGCCGCATGCGGAGGGCATGACCTTTCTTGGCAGCAGATGGGGTTGCTTGTGGATTGCTTTGACGCATCGTCACTCTCGGAAGTGGAAAAAAAATCTGTCGTACCGTCCGTTGGTATCGGTACAGATTGGTTCTCGCATCGCTTATCTTGCGAATATATTTCGCAACTTTTTTTCAGTTTTTCTGTGCCTGGCTTGTTGGCCAGCCTCTTTGCATGACTTGCAATAAATAAGGCACCATTGCAGGACGGAGTCACTCAACCCCGTTATGCAAAAAAAAGACCGTTGATTCCGATTGCAGCAAGCGAGGGGAAAGAGTTATGATTCTCATAGAATGGGTGGTGTGTGGCCTGTGTGGATCGGTAAAGCGATCCGCTCTTGTCGGCAAGCGGGAGTGGGGAAGATGGCGGAGCAAACGACAAATCGATGGTGGCAAGCCTGCCGGTCGTTATGGCAACGCTGGCGTTCTGCCACGCGGCACGCTCCGGTCACGCTGCAGCAGAGGCACGCAGAAGGGGTGGAGTTCTGGGCCCTGGAGGCCAGGATGATGTTTGACGGTAGCAATCTGCTGGAAAATCATCCGTGGGCAGCAGCGGAACATGCGGTGAGCGAACGGGTTGTCTCTCCGCCTGTACCCGTATCGGTTCCGCTCGAAGAGCCAGCCCGACAACGGCGGGAGATTGTTTTTGTCGACAGCGGGGTGGAGCATGTCGAGACCCTGTTGCAGACGGTCAAGCCCGGTGAACAGGTGGTGCTGTTGCAGGCCGGGCAGGATGGTGTTGCACAGATTGCGCAATTTCTATCCAGCGCCCAGGCACAGGGCGCAGCACCCTATGATGCCATTCACATCGTTTCGCACGGCAGTGCGGGGCAGTTGCTGCTGGGTCAGGCCGTATTATCGGATGGTTCGCTGCCCCATTATGCCGAGGCGTTGCGGCAATGGGGGGCAGCACTGCGTGCCGAGGGGGACTTGCTTTTTTATGGGTGTCAGGTGGCTGCCGGGGAGGAGGGGGCATTATTCATCCACAAAGTGGCCGATCTCACCGCTGCCGACGTGGCCGCCTCCAGCGATCTGACCGGGGCAAACGTCAAAGGAGGCAACTGGAATCTGGAGGTGGACAGTGGCCAGATTGAAAGTTCCGTCGCCTTTGACCTCTCGGTGGCAGAGAGTTACCAGCATGTTTTGGCTACCCTGACTGTGACCACCTTGACCGACGAAAGCTATGCCGGCACTGAATCGGTTGCCTCCCCAGATGGCACCGGTCTTTCCCTGCGGGAGGCCATCGGGCTTGCCGCCTCGGCAGGCTACTCGGGGGCTGATACCATTACCTTTTCCGTTACTGGCACGATCAATCTCGGTTCCGCACTGCCAACGATCACCGATTCGCTGACGATCAATGGTGATACCAACTCGGATCATGTTGCTGATGTCACTCTCAACGGCAATAACAGCTTCCAGATCATCAATATCAACATTGCCAGCGGTAAATCGGTGACCCTGAACGGTCTCACCATTCAACATGGCAAAAACACCTCTGACGGTGCCGGTATCTATAACCAAGGCGCTGGTACCACCACAATCAGTTATTCGACCATTACTGCCAATGATTCCCAGACAGGGATGGGCGGTGGTATCTATAATAAAGGTACAATGGTCATTTCTGATTCTTATATTACCAGCAACCTGGCCAGTGGCAACAGCGGTGATGCGGCTGGTATCATGAATGATACCGGGGGGACGCTCACCATCACCGATAGCCACATCACCAACAATATTGCCAGCAATAATGCTGGTGGTCTGCGCAACAAAGGGACATTGAGCATTACCGGATCTGATATTTCCGACAATACCGCCGGAAATAGCAACACCAATAGTGCCGGGGGTGGTCTCTATGTCGATGGTGGCAGCACGACGATCAGCAACAGCACCATTCTCAACAATGTGATTGTCAATACCAGCAGTGCCTCCGGGGCCGGGATCAGCAATACCAGTACAGGGACAGTTACCCTTGTCTCGACGATCATTGCCGGTAATACCATTGGCACAAGCACACCGACGGCCAACGATCTTGGTGGCACCGGTGGCGGCATTACCTATTCTGGAACCGGCAATTACATCGGCACCAGCAGCTTTTCCTCTGGAACCCCCAGCGGTACGGCGACGACCATCACCATCTCTTCCGGCAATTTTACGCCGATGGTCAGCGCCTCTTCGCCAACCTTCACCTTGATTGAGGATGGTGGAACCGCCAATGGCACAACGGGTACCAGCAGTTCCAGCACCACATTGACGCTTGTGGATGTAGACGGAACCGCCACCTATGATACCAGCTGGCTGACAACGAACGGATGGTCTACAGCCAATGCGGGTGTCACCTACAGCCATAGCGGCAGCTATGGTACTGCTACCCTGACCGTTGCCAGCAATACGGTCAATTATGCGTTAAGCAACAGCAATAGTGCTACCGAGGCTTTGTATGCGGCGCAGTCAGTCAATGATTCGTTCACGATTCGGGTGACCGATGGCGCGTTGACCAACAGTGTCACCTTTTCCTTCTCGATTACCGGTCGCAACGATGCCCCGGTGATCAGCAGCGACGGTGGTGGTGCTTCGGCATCAATTTCTGTCGCGGAACAGACCACTGCCGTGACCACGGTTGCGGCGTCGGACGTAGATGCTGCCACCACTTTGACCTACAGTATCTCTGGAGGGTCTGATGCCGCCAAATTTACCATCAATGCCAGCAGTGGGGTGTTGAGCTTTGTCTCTGCTCCCAACCATGCTTCACCAAGCGATAGTGACAGCAATAATATATATTTAGTCAACGTTTCTGTCTCCGACGGCTCGCTCACCGATAGCCAATCGCTTGCCGTGACGGTTTATGCGGTCAACACTGCCCCGTCGATCACCTCCAGCACCAGTGCCACGGTGGCAGAAAATGCGGCGGTCAACACGGTGCTTTATACGGCCACGGCCAGCGACCCGGATGTGGGTGACACCCTCAGTTACAGCTTGAGCGGGGCCGATGCGGGTTATTTCAGCATCAACAGCAGCAGTGGGGCGGTGCAATTGTTGGCCTCTGCCAATTATGAGAGCAAAGCCAGCTACAGTTTTAACGTACTGGTCAGTGATGCCGGTGGTTTGAGTGCCAGTCAAGGGGTTACCTTGACGGTGAGCGACGTCAACGAAGCGCCACTGATCACCTCAGCGGCCACGGGCAGCGTGAGCGAAAATGCAGCTACCAGCACTGTGGTTTATACG
>PDZV01000047.1 GCA_002753135.1 Magnetococcales bacterium WMHbinv6
TAGCCCGCGCCGCCATCTCGGCGTTGGCCGCCAAAGGAGACAATAACCCGGCCACATCCAAAGCCCGCCCGTTGAGCTGGGTATAATAGACAATCATTTCGGCAGGTGTCAGCTGCAGGCCATCCACCCGGCTGCGCATATCGGACAACTTTTGCAACTCACTGTCGGTTCCTTGCAGCCCCTGGCGTAACTCCTGAGTCAATTTATCCACAGAGACACTCTGTAAATAACTTTCCAACTCCCCTCGGCGACCATCGGTCTGCCGCCGCTGACCGCTCAACTCGTCGCGAAACCGCTTGCCTTTGCTGGCCAAAAATCCCGCCGACAAGCCTCGCTCCCGCTGCAGCTCATGCACCAGACTGCTCAGACGAGTACCCACCCCGACCAGTTGCTGCATCGCTGTCGCCTGCTGCACCAATCCCTGTTTTTCCTGCACCTGCCACAAACCAAACACCAACAGGCCAAGCACCGGAAAGGTTAGCAGCAGTATCAGCTTTTGACTCAATCGTACCCGGTTGATCCACTCCATAGATGCCCCCCGCTCTGTCGCTCTAAATTTTATACATAATAAAACTGATTCTCAGTGTGAGATTCTCTTCCGACGAATCGCAACAAACATCTCCATGTAAAAAGATATCATTCTAACTCTGTTTCATGTAATTTGTCAATTGTCGCTTTGCCTCTGGCCAATCATACGACAGGCTGACCCTGTGCCGACAGGGCATTATACAACCGTGTATGCTGCGCTTCTCGCCTCCCCGCGCCTTGTCTGAAGGCCAGCGAGCCTCACATGTCAACACGCCCTAATGTATTGCGAAGTTTGTTAAATTATTTTTTATAATAATTACGATTTTGAGAATGATTTTTTGTTATACAAACTGTCTGCGATTATTACGATTTGTCCCCACAGCAAGCAGCAGACAAAAGCGGCAGCAGACAGCAACGGGCAAAGAGAGGTCAACGCTGTGATGAGTATTACCTGGCTGTGTGGGCAGTTGCACGGACAACCGGCCTCACGGCGGGCAGTGGCTGCTCTCCTCTTTGAAGGCGTCGACCCCGTGCTGGCGCAACCGGGTCAAATAACAGCTGTAGTTTTTGCTCCACTGGCGCACCCGTGGATCCTGCAGCAGGCCGGGCACATTGTTCATCTCCGCCTCGATCACCTCCATGCGCTGCAGATCCAACCCTTCCATGAAGAGCAACAGCAACAGCATGTCGGTGACATGGGTGGAGAGAAAAGGCTGCTCACAGGCTTTGCGCAGGGGATTGCTCTGGCACTGCCCCAGCATCTGGCGCAGTTGTTCCTCATCCAGCGTAGCCAGCAGACGAAAGGCAGACGCCAGCGCCGTGCGCTCAAAGCCTTGCGCATCGACGCTGCCCGCAAGCAACCCCTGAGCAGAGAGATGGGCAAGAATGGGGTAGATGGAACGGGTCACCGGCGCACTGAGGGCAGAAACAGTAAAACCGCTGCCCAACACCGCTTGGGCAGCGGCCACCTCTGCGGCAAGCAGATCGCGACCTTGCGGCAGGGCTTGCAACCCAACCGGATTGGGGCGGCAGTTGGGATCAGGATCCTGTTTGATCTGCTGACAAACACGTTTCCGCCAGCTTTTTTGTCCCAGATCGGTGCCCCAACCGCTCGCTGCCCCGGCAAACTGCAGACTGCCGCCGCCAATATCCAAGACAATCGGCGTGGTCAGTCGGTTGCCCATCTGCCGCTGCACCGCCTGATAGCCGTAACCACCCTCCACATCTTGCGGAATGATAAAGAAATAAACCCCGCTCTGCCCGGCAATGGCCTGCAACGTCTCGGCCACCTGTGCCGGACCGCTCCGTGCGACGGCCAGACGCCAGGCCGAATACCCCCCGGCCACCGCCACACACCCTTCCGGCAACCCGGCCTCACGCGGCAAGCGTTGCAACGCCTCCACCGTGGCCGGAATGGCCGCCTGCAAATGGTTGTCACGCCAGACAAAGGATAAAAAATCCAACGCGATTTTGGCCGAATGGCCAGAGTCAAGCATGGCCACCCGAATACCGGAGGAACCCACATCATAGCCCAACCAGCACGACTCCTCGGCCCTCACCCCCTGGCTTGCCCCACTCAACAGCAAAATGATGGCCCAGCGGAGTATCATTTTTCCGTACACAACCATGGCAGACCCTTTTTTGTCATCAAAACAGCAAGCGACCAACCGCACTTATAACACAAATTGCCACTGCAGACAGCCGCAAAAGGGCAGCAGATTCGCAGCGTCTCAATTTTATATGTTGCAAACGATTATCGTTATCATTATGCTTTTCAAAATGTGTTTGGCAGCGAAATCTCTCTGTCGGCAGCCATGCTGCCCAACCAGCTCCCCTCTGACCGCCTTGGGTGATCTGCTCGATCTTGGTGACCGGGAGTTCTGGAAAGGGGCCCTGGTCGGTGTCGCGGCGGTCCTGCTTTTTGGTGGCCATGCGCACCTTGCAGGTGATCGGCAGTAATTTTTCTACCGCTGTCTCGGTCAATTCCGCTATTCTGTTTTTTTTTTTGCGCCGTCCGCACCGGCAGAGGATTTCTTGCACGCTGCGGGCTGAGAAAAAAAAACAGCCCGGCCATCGGCACACGGGCAGGAGAGCTGTTTGGCCGGGCTCTGTTTGAAACCTTTGCCCGCCAGACCATCGAACGCTCAGTTTTTACCCTGGTCACCACCGCCCTGAAAGGGGGAGGCTAACCTCAGCCATGAATCTACGGCAAATCGAATATGTCTTGGCCGTGGCCAAGGAGCGCAATTTTATCCGGGCCGCGCAAATCTGTCATGTCAGCCAGCCCTCCCTGAGCGTGGCGGTCAAAGCGCTGGAAGATGAGTTGGGCTTGCCGCTCTTTGAACGGGCCAGAGGCGAAATCCGCATCACCCGTCAGGGAATGCGGGTAGTCGATCAGATGCGGCTGGCCATGGAAGAGGTGGCACGCATCAAAAGTGTGGCCAAAAGCGGGGCCGAGCCGTTGTCCGGTTCTTTGCGTATCGGGGCCATCTTCACCGTGGGACCCTATCTTTTTCCCGGTTTGGCCGGTGCTTTTCATGCCGTGGCACCACGGATGAAACTGCTGCTGGAAGAAAATTTTACCACCGCCTTAACCGAACGACTCAAACGGGGCGATCTGGATGCCATCATTGTTGCCTTGCCGTTTCAGGAACTGGGCATCAACACCCTGCCCCTTTATGATGAACCCTTTATGCTGGCCGTGCCGACAGGGCATCCCTGGGAGGTGCGCAACGATTTGCGCGGCTCAGAACTGGCCAACAGCGAGTTGATCCTGCTGGGCAAAGGCCACTGTTTTCGTGATCAGGTTCTCGATATCTGCCCTGAATGTATGCGTCTGGAAGAAATCCCGGGCGGCATGCGCAACGTCATTGAAGGCACCTCGCTGGAGACCGTCCGCCATATGGTGGCCAGCGGCGTGGGCGTCTCCGTGATGCCTGTTTCCACGGTCAAGAGTCTGTTATGCAATGTCTCTTCCTGCCCGGTGCAAACCGATCAGCGGATACGTTATGTCTCTTTTGCCCCCCCATTACCCAGTCGCCGTATTGTGCTGGCCTGCCGCGCCTCTTTCCCCAACCCGGAGGCAATCGACACCCTGTTGACCGCCTTGACGCGCAGCCTGCCACAAGGGGTCATCCGCTGTGATGAACGATAGTCAGAAACTATCACGCCTATTGTAACAAAGTATTATACAAACCAACAACTCTCCTCTACGATCCCTGTCAGTGATTGGCTCTGTTGGACAGAAAACAGGGGGTTTCCACCGCAAGCAAGCCATCAACCGTTCTCCGCGCAGCACAGAATAGACGCTGGGGAACAATTCGCTCTGCATGGACGCATGGCACACACTTAAGAGGAGAACACGCATGTCTGAACCGAAAGCACCCAGCTCCGGCAAATGTCCGGTGATGCACGGCGGTAATACCAACCAGGCAGCCACGCAACAGGCGTGGTGGCCCAAAGCGCTGAACCTGGATATTTTGCACCAGCACGATCACAAAACCAATCCCATGGAGGCCGATTTCAGTTATCGGCAAGCGGTAAAAACATTGGATGTGGCGGCACTGAAAAAGGATTTGCACCACCTGATGACCGACAGCCAGGCATGGTGGCCTGCCGATTGGGGTCATTATGGCGGCTTGATGATTCGCATGGCCTGGCATGCGGCGGGCACCTATCGTATTGCCGACGGTCGCGGCGGTGCCGGCACCGGCAATCAACGCTTTGCGCCGTTAAACTCCTGGCCAGACAACGCCAACCTGGACAAAGCCCGTCGCCTGCTCTGGCCGATCAAGAAAAAATACGGCAATAAAATCAGTTGGGCCGATCTGATCATTCTGGCCGGCAACGTCGCCTACGAATCCATGGGGCTGAAAACCTTCGGTTTTGCCTTTGGTCGGGAAGATATCTGGCACCCGGAGAAAGATATTTATTGGGGTTCGGAAAAAGAGTGGCTGGCCCCCAGCGGCAGCGAAGGGAGCCGCTACTCCGGGGAACGCACTCTGGAAAATCCGCTGGCCGCAGTGATGATGGGGCTGATCTATGTCAACCCGGAAGGGGTGGATGGCAAACCCGATCCGCTGCGCACCGCCCGCGATATGCGCGTCACCTTTGCGCGCATGGCCATGAACGATGAGGAGACCGTGGCCTTGACCGCCGGAGGTCACACGGTAGGCAAGGCGCACGGCAACGGCAACGCGGCCAATCTGGGCCCGGCACCCGAAGGGGCCGATCTGCAGGAACAGGGGTTGGGCTGGATGAACCACAGCCAACGCAGCATCGGACGCGATACGGTAACCAGCGGCCTGGAAGGTGCCTGGACCACCCATCCCACCCGCTGGGATAACGGCTATTTTGCTATGCTCTTTGGCTGTGACTGGTGGTTGCAGAAATCGCCTGCCGGGGCCTGGCAATGGGAACCGGTGCATATCGAAGAGCAAAACATGCCGCCTGATGTGGAAGATCCCTCCATTCGCCGCAAACCGATCATGACCGACGCCGATATGGCGCTGCGCTTTGATCCGGAGTACCGCAAAATTGCCGAACGTTTCCATCGGGATCCGGCCTATTTTTCCGAACAGTTTGCCCGCGCCTGGTTTAAATTGACCCACCGGGACATGGGTCCTGCCAGCCGCTACATCGGCCCCGATGTGCCGCAAGAGTCGCTGCTCTGGCAAGATCCGGTACCGGTCGGCAGCCGGGATTATGATGTCGAGGCAGTCAAGGGCAAAATTGCCGCCAGCGGTCTGAGCATCCGCGACAGAGTCTGCACCGCCTGGGACAGCGCCCGCACCTATCGTGCTTCAGACCATCGGGGCGGTGCCAACGGGGCACGCATCCGTCTGGCCCCGCAAAACAGCTGGGAAGGCAATGAACCGGCCCAACTGGCACGGGTGCTGGCGCTGTTGGCTCCCATCGCCGCCGACAGCGGGGCCAGCATTGCCGATCTCATTGTGCTGGCAGGCAATATGGCCATCGAAGAGGCGGCGCAGGCGGCGGGTTTTGCCGTCAGCATTCCTTTTGCGCCCGGACGCGGCGATGCCAGCCAGGCAGAGACAGATGTGGCCTCGTTTGTCGTCCTGGAACCGGTCGCAGATGGCTTCCGCAACTGGTTGCAAAAGGATTTTCTGGTCACCGGCGAAGAGTTGTTGCTCGACCGGGCCCAGTTGCTTGGTCTGACAGCGCGGGAAATGACCGTTCTGCTCGGCGGCATGCGGGTTTTGGGCTGCAACCATGCCGACAGCAAGCATGGCATCTTTACCGACCGGGTTGGCGCATTGACCACTGACTTTTTCGTCAACCTGACCGATATGGCCTATCGCTGGCAACCGTGCGGCAAAAATCTTTATGAAATCTGTGATCGGCACAGCGGTGCCGTGCGCTGGACGGCCACCCGCGTCGATCTGGTCTTTGGCTCCAACTCGGTGCTGCGGGCCTATGCCGAACTCTATGCCCAGGACGACAATCAAGAGAAGTTTGTCAACGATTTTGTCTCGGCATGGACAAAAGTAATGAACGCGGATCGTTTTGATCTTGCCTGAAATGGTGTTGCGCAAGGCCCCGAACGGGGCCTTGCCCCTTTTCTATTCCCGCTCTTGCCGTGCCAGTTGGCTTGCCAGACCGATATAGCTGGCCGGTGTCAGGGCCATCAACCGCTCTTTGGCCTCGTCTGGAATGGCCAGTGCCTGGATAAACTGCAACAACATCGGTCGCGTCACCCGCTGGCCACGGGTCAGCTCTTTGAGTTTTTCATAGGGTTGTTCAATGCGATAACGGCGCATGACCATTTGAATCGGTTCGGCCAGCACCTCCCAACTCTCCTGCAGATCCGCCGCCAACCGTTCGGGATCAGCCGCCAGCTTGCCGATACCCTTCAATACCGAACGGTAGGCCAACAAAGAGTAGCCCAAACCAACCCCCATGTTGCGCAACACCGTCGAGTCGGTCAAATCCCGCTGCAAACGGGAGATCGGCAGCTTGCTGGCCAAATGGTGCAACACCGCGTTGGCCAGCCCCAGATTGCCTTCGGAGTTTTCAAAATCGATCGGATTGACCTTGTGCGGCATGGTCGATGAGCCCACCTCGCCAGCCACCGTCTGTTGCCGGAAATAGCCCATGGAGACATAACTCCAGACATCGCGGTTGAAGTCGAGCAGCACCGTATTGAACCCGGCCACCGCATCAAACAGTTCGGCAATACCGTCATGCGGTTCAATCTGGGTGGTCAGCGGTTGATAGGTCAACCCCAACCCTTCGACAAAACGACGGGAGAGCAGCGGCCAATCCACCTCCGGGTAAGAGACGCTGTGCGCATTAAAATTGCCCACCGCCCCATTGATTTTGCCATACACCGGCACCGCCGCCACACGGCGACACTGCTTGCGCAGACGATCGGCCACATTGGCCATCTCTTTGCCCAGGGTGGTGGGCGAAGCCGGTTGACCATGGGTGCGGGCCAGCATCGGCAACGACAGCGTGGCGGTGGCCAAACCATCCACCGCTTCCATCACTTGCCGCATCATCGGCAGCAGAACCTGCTCCCGCGCCTCCTGCAACGACAAGCCATGGGCAAGATTGTTGATATCCTCAGAGGTGCAGGCAAAATGGATGAACTCCAGAATCGGCTGCAACGAACTGCCCGCCAACCGCTCCTTGAGAAAATATTCCACCGCCTTGACATCATGGTTGGTAACCCGCTCAATGGCCTTGATCCGTTCGGCATCCGCCACCTCGAATCCGTCGACAACAGCGTCGAGCAGAGCCAACTCTTCCGCCGTCAAGGGCGCAACCTCGGCAATCTGGGGCTCTGCCGCCAAAGCCCGCAGCCAGGCCACCTCCACCAGCACCCGAAAACGAATCAAGCCATATTCGGAAAACAGATTCCGCAACACCACCGTTTGCGCCGCATAGCGGCCATCCAACGGCGAAACCGCCGTCAGGGAGTTCAATGCCAACATGGTCCGTTCTACCTGCAACAAAAAAGAGCCTCCTGCCGATTCAGCTATCGGCAGGAGGCAACCGGTTAACCCCAGCCTGAGGGCCTGTATTCATTCGGCCCAAAATCCCTTGATACTTTGATACTGCCTTGCTGTGCCACTCCGCCGCTCACCTACAGGTCGCATGCTCGCTGCTCGCGGCCAAGCGCCTTGTCTGAAGGCTTTTGGCCTCGAATGAGAACAGGCCCTAACCCTTACCCCTAGTCTGACACTGTTTGAGGCGATTGTCATGTTCTTCCAACATTTTCCAATGCACAACCGGAATCTGGATGATCTCCGGACGATTCAGACGGTACAAATCGCTGGCACAGGCCGCCTTGGCCCGCCAACGACTGCTGCGTTGCGGCAGCACATAACTCTCTTCGCCAAAAAAGCCGGTCGGCTTGACCGTATCAATGCGTTTGCCCCGCCGATCGCTCAACTCCATCTCTCCGCTGACCACCAGCCAGAGCTGTTCTCCCTGCGAATCGGGCAGACGTTCTCCGGCTTGCAGGGTCACCAGATCCAACTGCTGCGCCAACTGTACCAGACGGAAGGTGGTCTGCTCCCCGAACAGGCGGGTTTTGCGCAGAAAATCCACTTTATCCATCACCGCATCCAAATGATCAAACAAACCGTTGTTTTCCAGAAACGCCTTGAACAGGGCGGATGGAAAACGGATCACCGAACAGTGCGAGACCGCCCGATAGGTGGCCTTGCTGGGTGGACTGTCGCTTAACAACTCCTGTGCCCCCATCAGTGAACCAAACGGCAGATGGCTGTGTGCCCCCGATTCGGCTTCCAGATAGGAGACCGCGCCGGTCAAGACCATTTCAACAAACTCCGGCTTCACCCCGGTGCCGGTACGATAGATGATGGTGCCCGCGTTATAATTGATCGTCGGACTGTTGAGCAGCATATGGATCTGATCCACCTTGACCTGCGGAAACAGCCGATTGATGAAACGATAAGCCCGTTGCCGCAAATAGTCCTGCTGCCCTTCAATCAGAATATCCAACGCCCCGAAAAAGGATTCTGAACCAATCTCCATCTCGGCAATGCTCAGTTTGCGTCCGATATGGGCCAGGACCAGACGTTTGGAAGGATCCTGGCGAAAATCTTCCGCCACCCCATGCACCATGCCGCCGCCAATATCCAATTTTTTCAGATCGGCCATCATCAGATAATCGCTTTTGACCTTGGCCACCAGCGCCTCCGGCAAATCTGCGCTCATACGCTGCCACACCTCAAAGGAGACCAGATCGGCCAGATGGGCATAGGTGCGATAGCCATCCCCCGCCAGGGCACGGAAATAAAAAATGGTCGCCTCCACCGGATGAGGCGAATGCAGCGGCATCACCTCCAGGCCGTCACAATCGTTCCAGCTGTCTTCGACCAGATCGTGCAGCTCAAAAAATTCACCAAATTTTTCCTCCGCCAACCCGGTCAAGGCGGCAAATTTTTTGGCAATCGAGGCCCGCACCAACGGTGTGGCATAATATTTCAGACGGTGACCGGAGTGGATCAACGACGGCAAACCGCCAAAATGGTCATCATGGCCATGGGTTTGGAAGATCCCTTCCACCTCGCTGACATCAATGCCCAGCGAGATAAGAATTTGCAGAATGGTCGGGCTGGTATCCACCAGATAGATACGCCCCTGAAACAGCACAATCGAGCCCATACTGGGCCGGTTGATATCCCAGCCGTCCCCTTCACCGGTGTGCAAGACGGCAAAATAGTGCTGCTGCATGCGATGCCGTCCCAAGGGGTAACAGGCCTCATACAACACCGTCGGCGGCAGATTGAGATCAATATCGGCAGACTCATCCCGGTAATGAAAACGAAAACGGTTCATACCAATCCGTTCGACGGAAACACCGTTGCGAATGGCCACCGGTTCATCGGCCAATTCCAGGGTATCGAGAAAATCTTTTGGCGTCCGAATCTGGCCAAAGGCAAATTTGCGTTTGATTTTCATCAACAAAGCCGCCCGTTCGCCATCGACACCGGCAGCCATCATCTCCTCTTCGCTGACCAGCCCATAGTTGCCACGATGAATATATTCCAACTGGGCCCGCACCTGCTCCGGCGAACCGATCAACAGCGGCTTGATACCGGTATTGTTGGGATGGTTGGGCAAAATCATTCCCTGCCGGTAGAGCATTTGCAACACCGGAAATTCCGAGAGATTGGCAAAACCGCCATTCTGTACCAGCACATCCGACAAAAGGATGGCGTTCGGACCGGTTTCAAAGGTGACACCATGACGCTGGGCGGTGCTGACCAGCCCTTTGCGCATCAAATGTTTGATCACCTCCCCCGGACAACCACAGAGGATATACAAGCCGGCCTCCGGTATCTGCAACCAGAAGACGCCAGGGGTCACCTGAATGACCAGCAGATTGTTCATCGCCGAACGCAAGGCTTTTTGCACCTCCTGCAGCGACGAGGTACGCTCTGCCACCAACTGTTCGATATGGCGATGATGGCTGGCCAAGGCCAGATGGTTGCGTACACGCATCAACAGAATGGGCGGAGAGATCGGCTTGGTGAGAAAATCGACCGCTCCCAACTCCAAACCGCGCAACTCGTTTTCCATCTTGCGGCTGGCGGTGATAAAAATAACCGGTATCGCCGCCGACTCGGGACGTGTTTTCAATTGCCGACAGATTGCAAAACCATCCATCTCCGGCATTTGCACATCCAACAGGATCAGATCCGGGGGTGTTGCGGCAACAATCTGCAACGCTTCAGCACCCGATCGGGCGGCCAGCACCCGATAGGATTGCTGCAACCACTCATTGAGCAGATGAATGTTATCAGCAGCATCATCAACAACCAGTATTGTAGGCCGTTCTGCGGTCATGATACACCCTGTTGAAGAGAAAAACGGATTGATCGCCCGATCCGATGCAACATAAATACCATGTTCAATTGCCCAACCCGGAATGACAAGGAAAAAAGAGTGTCACTGTCGATCGTTATACCGGTACGTCAAGAGGCCGAACGACTGCCCACCCTGCTGCAGGCGTTGCAACCGTTGCGCAAGGCGGGCGCAGAAGTGATTGTCGTCGACGGGCAAAGTACAGACGATACCCCAGCCATTGCCCGCCTCTACGAGACCGTTTTGCTGCAAATTCCGGCAGGACGGGCCCGGCAAATGAATGCCGGGGCGGCCATCGCCCGGGGCAATCTGTTGCTTTTTCTCCATGCCGACACCCGCCTGCCCGAACAGGAGAGTGTACTTGCCCTGCCTGAACTGCTGGACAAAAAGAAAAAAAATTGGGGCTTTTTTGCCGTGCGCCTCGACAGCAGCCATCCTGTGCTGTGGCTGGTTGGCAAAATGATCTCCTGGCGCTCACGCCTCAGTCGCGTGGCCACCGGCGACCAGGCCATTTTTGTCAACAAGTCTCTTTTTCAGCAAATGGGTGGGTTTCCCGATTTACCGATTATGGAAGATGTGGCCTTCAGCAAACGGTTGCGACGCCAGCATCCTCCCCTGGTCATGCCACAAACGGTAACCACCTCCGCTCGCCGCTGGGAAAAATATGGCATTTGGCAAACCATCTTATTAATGTGGCGTCTGCGTTGGGCTTTTTGGCGTGGCGTTCCGGCAAGTTCATTGGCAAAATTTTACCATTATTAACGAAAGGTAATTTTCTATAGCGGCCTGACGGATTTTTGCTTCCCCTTTTTTCTGATTTGTCTTAAGAATAGTCCGGTCCAATGGGGCAGAGTATTTGGCATGTAAAGAATGAGTTCACGTTTCTGGTGGGTCGTACCATCCCTTGCATGAGGTGTTATCTATGAAAATCGGTATTCCAAGAGAGATTTATCCAGAAGAAAAACGGGTCGCGGCCAGTCCTGACTCAGTCAAACAATTGATTAAAATGGGTTATCAGGTTGTCATCGAAAGCAATGCCGGAGCCGCCGCCCAGTTTACCGACGACAGCTATAAGGCTGCCGGTGCGGAAATTGTGCCCGATGCCGCCAGCTTGTGGGGCGGGGTCGACATGGTGGTCAAAGTCCGTCCGCCAATGGAAAATCCAGACAGCAAACAGCATGAGGCCGATTTGCTGGGCGAAGGCAAAAATTTAATCAGTTTTCTCTGGCCGGCCCAGAACAAAGAATTGATGGATCGTCTGGCGGCACGCAAAGCCACCGTGCTGGCCATGGATTCGGTACCGCGTATCTCCCGGGCACAAAAATTGGATGCCCTCTCCTCGATGGCCAATATTGCCGGCTATCGGGCCGTGCTGGAGGCAGCACACCATTTTGGTCGTTTCTTCACCGGACAGATTACCGCTGCCGGTCGGGTTCCCCCCGCCAAGATCATGGTGATCGGGGCCGGTGTGGCCGGTCTGTCGGCCATCGGCACCGCCGTTGCCATGGGTGCCGTGGTCCGCGCCTTCGATACCCGCCCGGAAGTGGCCGATCAGGTCAAAAGCATGGGTGCCGAATTCCTGATGCTCAGCTTTGAAGAAGATGGCACCGGCGAAGGCGGCTACGCCAAAGTGATGAGCCCCGAGTTTATCAAAGCAGAAATGGAGCTGTTCGCCCAACAGGCCAAAGAGGTGGACATTATCATCACCACCGCCCTGATTCCCGGCGTACGCGCCCCGATCCTGATCACCGAAGAGATGGTCAAATCGATGAAACAGGGCAGCGTCGTCGTCGACCTGGCCGCTGAACAGGGCGGCAACACCGAGGGCATCGAACCCGGCAAAGTGGTCGTCAAACATGGCGTCACCCTGATCGGCTATACCGATCTGCCCTCCCGTCTGGCAACGCAGGCCTCCAACCTCTATGCCCAGAACATCTGCCACCTGCTCAAGGATATGACCAAAGATGGCGTTTTCTCGGTCAATATGGAGGATGTGGTGCAACGGGGTACCACGGTCGTCAATCAAGGCGAAGTGATCTGGCCGCCACCGAAACTGCCACCACCGCCCGCACAACCGAAAAAAGCCCCCACGCCTCCCCCGGCACATGGCCACGGCAAACATGGCCACAGCGGCCCCGCCGAAGATCCCGCCGAAACCAGACGCCGCCTGCTCACCTATATGGGACTCGGCGGCGCTGTTCTGGCATTGGTCGGCATGTCAGCTCCTCCGGCCTTTCTGGCCCATTTGACCGTCTTTGCCTTGTCCTGCTTTATCGGTTACATGGTCATCTGGAACGTCACCCCGGCGTTGCATACCCCCTTGATGAGCGTCACCAATGCCATCAGCGGTATCATCATCATCGGTGCCATGGTGCAAATGGCCGCGCCATCTGGAACGGTTGTCGCCTTGGCAGCCATCGCTGCCTTGTTGGCGGCCATCAATGTCGCCGGTGGCTTCCTGGTTACCCAGCGCATGCTCAAAATGTTCCGGAAGGAGTAGAAGTCAATGAATTCAGGTCTGATTACGGTTTCGTATATTGCCGCCAGCATTCTGTTCATTCTCAGCCTCGGCGGCCTCTCCAATCAGGAATCGGCCCGTCGCGGTAACCTTTATGGCGTGATCGGCATGGCCATCGCCATCGTGTTCACCCTGTTGGCTCCGAAAATGGGTGGCTTCGGCATCCTGATCCCGGTCATGTTGATCGGTGGTGCGGTCGGTGCCTTTGTTGCCGCCCGCGTCGAAATGACCGCCATGCCCCAGTTGGTGGCCGGTTTTCACAGCTTCGTCGGTCTTGCCGCCGTGCTGGTCGGTGTTGCCAACTACATTGATACTTCGGTCCACTATGCCTCACACGTGGAACGGGTGATTCATGAAGCAGAAATTTTTGTCGGTGTCTTTATCGGTGGTATCACCTTCACCGGTTCGATTATCGCCTTCGGTAAGCTGCAAGGGGTGATCACCAGCAAACCGCTCGGTCTGCCTGGTCGTCATGGCGTCAACTTTGCCATGATTCTCTTCAGCGTCTATCTGGGCAGCCTGTTTATCGGTGCCAATCCGCCCCATTCGCAAATGCTGCCCTTGATGATCATGACCTTGATCTCCTTCGTCCTGGGGGCCCATCTGGTGATGGCCATCGGTGGTGCCGATATGCCGGTGGTGGTCTCCATGCTCAACAGCTATTCCGGTTGGGCCGCCGCAGCGACCGGTTTCATGCTCTCCAATGATGTGTTGATCGTGGTGGGGTCGTTGGTGGGAAGCTCCGGTGCCATCCTCTCCTACATCATGTGCCGTGCCATGGCCCGCTCTTTTATCAGCGTGATTCTGGGCGGCTTTGGCGTCGAAGCCGGTACTGTGGCCGCCAGCGCCAACACCGAACAGGGCACCGTCACCAGCATCACTGTTGATGAAACGGCAACCCTGTTGAAAGAGTCAAAAAGCGTCATCATTATCCCCGGTTATGGTATGGCCGTTGCCCAGGCACAGCACCCGGTCTATGAGATGACCAAATTTTTGCGCGATCGCGGTTGCAACGTCCGTTTTGCCATCCATCCGGTGGCAGGTCGTCTGCCCGGTCACATGAATGTGCTGCTGGCCGAAGCCAAAGTGCCCTATGACATCGTCTTGGAGATGGACGAAATCAACCACGATTTCCCCACCACCGACGTGGCAATTGTTTTGGGTGCCAACGACATCGTCAACCCCGGAGCCCAGGATGACCCGAGCAGCCCGATCTACGGCATGCCGGTTCTGGAGTGCTGGAAGGCCGGTACCGTGATCGTCTCCAAACGGAGTATGGCTTCCGGTTATTCCGGGGTCGACAATCCGTTGTTCTACAAAGAGAACACCCGCATGCTCTTCGGCGACGCCAAAAAGACCGTGGAAGCGGTTCTGGCTGCCGTCAAACAGGCTTAGGATTCTGTTGTATGTGCTGTACGGAAGGGGGCGGGCAACCGCTCCCTTTTTTTGCCACCCACCTCATCCTTTTTGCCAAAGCCCCCACCCCCGGACTGGCCAAAACCCGTTTGATTCCCGCCCTGGGCAGCGAAGGAGCAGCCGCGTTGGCCCGCAACCTGTTTCTGCATACAGTCGATGTGGCGCTGCTGGCCGGCTTTGCCTGCCTCGAATTGTCTCTCACCCCCGCTGCTACGGACACACAATGGCAAGAGATCTCTTTGCCAGCACAAGTCATCTTATCGGATCAAGGGGAAGGAGATTTGGGCGAACGGATGGCCCGCGCCGCCCGACGGGCCACTTTGCCCATGCTGTTGATCGGAACCGATTGTCTGGAAATGTCCGTACCCCTGCTGCACGAGGCGGCGCACGCCCTGCAACAACATCAGGCAGTCATCTACCCCAGCGCCGATGGCGGCTACGCCCTGCTCGGCCTGCAACGTTTCCACCCCAGTCTGTTCCAGGGAGTACACTGGAGTACCAGCAGCGTTGCAGCAGAAACGCTGCAACGCATTCATACCCTGCGCTGGTCACTCTTTATCGGCCCGACTCTGCATGATTTGGACAGGCCGGAGGATTTGCCTACTTTTTTTGCACGGTGACCTCAACCTCTAGCGGCTTGCTGATGCTGTCCGTAAACAACAGACGGTAGGTTTGATTGTCGACAGTCAATTTTTCTGCTGCGGTCAGTTCAAAATTGCTACCGGATCCGGCACTCATGGACAGGTTTCCTTCGGGCTGCAAACCAACCCACTGAAAACCATAGGGAGCCTTGCCACCAATCAGGCGCACGACGTAGCGTTGCTTCGGTAACATGGTGAACTTTTTATCTTTGTTATCCACTCGTAAAGGATGCGGCTTTTCCGGTGTACAGATTTTTTGTAAATCCATGGCCAGCGTCGTCAGATCGACTTCGAGGGTATCATTCGCAGCCTCCCACGCCTCTTTGGCCATGAAACTTTTTACCATTGCCATGCTCAAGTTAACGCTTTCCAACGTTTGCTTGGGTGTCGGAATCAGAGAAGAGACCCGTTTGTCTATCTCATCCACCACACAGCGACGGGCATCATCCAGTGCCAGGGTGGCTTGCACCTGCTTGGTGCCCTCCTGTTTTTTGGCACCCTCAATCTGCGAGGCCCGCACCAGCAGGTGATCCATAGCCAGAACACCCTCTGTATAGATGGTGTTAAATTCTGTGGTTTGCAACAGGTTGGAACTGCCATACGTCCCCACGGTCAACAACCCCAAACCCATGGTCAAATCTCTGGAGGCGCTATAGATCGCCGCACCGCCGGTAGCAAGGCCAAGGGTGAAAATCCCATAATTGAAAAACTGCTCCAGGCGAGTGCGTCCTGAACGCTTGAGCATATAATCTTCGCGATGGGCGCGAATACGGTTACTGACCGCAGCCAGTGAATGATCCTCTGCATCAATCGCCACATTAGGATTGGCACTGACATCGATGGTCGGATCACTGTAAGGATTTGAAATAAAATGCCCTCGTGATGTGGTACAACTGGAGGTCAGCAGGGTGGCTGCGATGAGACCACCAAGAATGGAAGTTTTTTGTAGCAGACTGGCCATAGTCAATTCCTTTTGCTAGAGTTAAATGAATCGATATTTATTGCAGCATAAAATTGATGTACAGAGAGAATGATTTTGGACAAAAAGCGATTGCATGGCTGCAAAGTACAACCAATTTTGACAAAATAAAATGATTTGAAGAATCGTTCCCTCTGCAGTACGGGATAGATTATTTGGTGTTCGATGTCAACCTTTCTCAAACATGATCACCAATAATCATCTTTGGTTATTATATTGAACAAATGTGATGAAATAAGGAAAACGGGGCTTACTGCCCCTCTTGGACGGGAGCAGTGTTGGCAGAGGGAGTGGTAACAGCGGGAGTGGTGACAGCGGGAGTGGTAACAGATGGGGTGTTGGCACGATAACGCCGCCCTTCGCCGCTGCGTCGTCCCTCGCCCTGGGCTGAGTTCCCTTCATCCAGATGAATCGCACAGCGGCCAATCGGCATATTGATCGGTGGTGCCATCTCCACGCCCGGGTCGTCCGCTTGGCGAAACTCCAGGCGAACTTCGACCCGGCGGCTCTCTTCGGCACTCTGTTTGATGCCGGTCACCGAGGCACCATCAATGATCAGCAACTGGCGCAAGCGCTCCTGCTGCGCCTGTGGCAACTCGACGGAAAACAAGGCACAAACCACCGCCTGCGCCCGGTTCAGACTCAGGTTGACATTATACAGATACCCACCGCTGGCATCGGTGTATCCCTCGATATGAATCCGCTTGAGCCAATTTTTTTCCCCGCCCGGAGGAACAGGAGGTTCCAACTCCAGCTGTAAGGGGACAAAATTGCGCAGCGACTCCTGGGCCGCCAGGGAGAGTTGATAACTGTTGAAAGCAAAACTGGCTTTGTCACCAAAACTGATCGTATGGGTGGCGCGGTTGATCTCCAGGCCAAGATTTTTTTCTTTGGCCCGCTCTTCCAAACGGGTGAGAATCACCTCAATGGCACTCTCCCGCTCCCGCTTTTCCACCATGGGTCGGGTGGCAATCGAGACAATGGCAATACTCATCACCACCAGAAACAACATGGCCAACGCAGTCATCAGATCGGCATAACTGATCCAGAACGGATTGCCGCCATCCTCGATCTCCCGCTGCACTCTTGAAATTACTCTGGCCACGACGCCACTCACCTCCCACTCACGCCAAACCTATCTGCGGCAACCAGCCTATCTGGTCTCTACTCCCGGTAGAAGGCCACCGTCGATAACCACTGCTCTGCATCCTCTTTCAAGCGCAGCACGGCAGCCTCATCCAAGCCAAACATCCGCTCCACATAAGGCTGATGGCGCTGCCATTCCCAATCGGTCAAATCCCCTTCCGCCCATTCGCTCAGCAACAGGATCGCATGCAGAACCATATACTTGCGCTCTTTTACCGGTCTGCCGGCAAAAGCGTCGGTCTGATGATGTCCCTCGATGGTATAGACCAACGGTTTCGGCAACTGCCACAATTCACAGAGCAAGGCACTCAACAGGGCATGGGTCATCTGATAGCGCTCCATCTCCGCCATCTCCAACGACACACCGATCGGTCGGGTCGTCACATCCAGCAGTTGCGGATAATCGCTGAAATGGCGCAACATCACCAACTGGCCACAATCATGCAGCATACCGGCCACATAGGCCTCATCCGCCGTCACATACGGCAAATAACCGCTCTTGCATCCCGGTGACCGTTCCGCCACCTGTCGCGCCATCCAGGCGGCCAGGGTTGCGGCATGCACGCTTTTCAGGCGCAACTGCTGTGTCCAACTCTCCCGACGGGCCATCTCAGCCATTAAAAAAAGATCCTGGGTCGCCTCGCGCAGACGATCCTGACCCAATAAAACTATCGCACACTCCAGCGACTCCACACTGCGCTCATAGCCCGGTACCCGGGTATTGGCTGCCTGCATCACCTGCGCCAACAAGGCAATATCCCGCTCAATCGTCGCCCGCACCCGTTGCGGATCCGGCACAAATTGATTCTGCACTTTCACCGCCTGCAAAATCACCGTCGGCCGGGTCGGCATGGCAAAACGTTTGACCAACCGGTTGGCTTCTCTCAGATCCAAACGGATGTTCATCGTCAGGTCCAGAAGGATAATTTGTTGACAAACATTTCCCAGCTGCGCGCCGCCTCCGCCAAGGCCCGCTCCATACGCGCCGCCTGCCAGGCCTGAATGGCCTGCACCGCTGTTTCGTCCGCCGTATTATTGACTCCACGCAACAGAAAACGCTGGCTGCTCTCGATATGCAGCAGACGGTGCAACGACTCCTGCATCCGTTGTAACGCCTGGATATAAAGCAGACGTCCGTCACCACCGATCCGGCCCCGCTTGTTGGCAAACAGGTCGCCAAACAACAACACCGTATGGCCCAACCGATCCAACTCTCTGACCAGCGCACTGCGGTCACCCAACGGCAACTCCTGCCACAGCCGACCCTGTTTGAGAACCTGCTGATAACCATCCTGCAGCCAATCCGCTGCCCTGCGCTGCAAAGGAGCCTCCAACTCTTCGCGCACCAGCGGATCGGACAAAAAATCCCACAAACCACCCTGCAGCCAGCTATGCAGACCCAACAACAGGCGCGTGCAACGAAAACCACTCAGCGCTTTTTCCAGGCGCTTGACCGCCAACTGCAAGCCGTTGCGGGTTTTCTGCAACAACGCTGCCAGCCCATCATGGCGCACCACCTGTTGCAGCAACGGTTCCAAGGTCACATCCTGCAGAATCCGACACTCCTGCACCAAGAGCAACTCTTTCGTCAACCAGCCGATTTCATTCTCCACTTCGGCGGCAACCGTGCGTGGCAGCAGCGGGTCATACAGGCGAAACAACGTCTGCAAACGCTCCACATGGCGGTGCAAGCGGACGATCTGGGCCAATTTATCCTGCTTCGCCCCATACAATACCGCTTCACGATACTGCTCTATCGCCTGCAACACCCCTCCGGCCAAATGGTCAAACAACTGCCTGGCAGTCATCCCTTCCGCCAGCGGGTAAAAGGTGTCACTCTCTGCCCCCGGATTCGTATCCGGTACCGCCACGCTTTCCGCCGCCGGTTTGGCTTCGACCAGCAACACCGACCCTTGCAAAGCAGCAAAGGCGCGCTGCGCGGGGGTCGAACTCAGCAGGGCAGGACCACACCGTTCCCACTTGCTGGCCTCATCGGTCATCTCCTGCGCTTCTCGATGAAAGAGACTCCAGGCAATCTCCATCGCGGTCTGATACCAGCGCGCCATTGATCCTGCCTGATACTGTAACAGCAGCTCATGAAAAGGGTAACGTTCGATACCGCTTTTCCAGTAACCCCGCTCCTCGATCAGAGCCAAGGTTACGCCGTCCGGAATGGTCAGCGTCCAACGACTTTCGCGGCAGTGCAAGGTAAAAACGGCCTCCATGGAACGAATATCGGCTACCGTAAGAATGGGAAACAAAGACATTTTACGTAAGGGTTTGAGATCCAGCTGCGCCTCCGGCAGCGGCGTCTCCAGCCACTGCAGTTCGCCATCCTCCGCCTGTTGCCGGGTGCAACGCTGAATCCACTGCTCCTCCCGACGATGGATGGAGAGGGAAATGCCATGGCGGAAAAGCTGCAGTTGCGGCGTATCATAATGAATTTCATTGTATTCACGCACACCGACCGTTTCGCCTGCCACCCGCACAAGGGGATGCTCCTGCAACAAAGCGGCGGGCACACCCGCAGCCAAGTTGCTTACATCCAAACGGATCAGCCGGTCCAACGACGGCATCACTGACGCTTCTCCTTCACGCTATTTGGTCCGTAACCGGCGGCGCAACGCCTCCAAGCGTTCCCCAAGCATTTCAATAAAGACGGTCTGCTCCTGACCAACGGTGCTGATCACCTCCTCCAGCCCGCGGCCCAGATCGCTGACCCGCTGCAACATCTGCTGCGTCGAGGCCTCATTGCGGGTCAGCAAACCTTCCCGCATGCCATCCAGATCCTGGCTGAGATTCTGGTTCAACTCACCGATAATCCGCGTCAAATGATGATGATGGGTGTTGACGTGCGCAATCACCTCACCGAGCTTTTGATCCATCTGCTGCGACTGCTCCCGCTCGGAACGGGAACTGTCCGCCCGCCAGTCGGCCACCGTCGAGACAATGGTACTGCGCTCGCTGGCCAACTTTTCGCGAAGCTCCACCAGGCCATGTGACAAACTGCCCAAACTCTGCTCCAAACGGCCAGAAAGTTGCTCCACCACCCGCTCGGCCAATATCTGGGTCTGCTCTGACCTGGCTCCCTCCTGCAGGGCCTGTTGTACCTGACCCTGCAGCTGCTCGGCAAACCCCTGCACCTGTTCCCGTGTGGTCGCCGACTGCTGCTGCAGCAAGCTCTGCAGCTGCCCGGCCAACTGTTCCGCCCAGCTTGCTTGCGCCGTCTGCTGGCTTTTCATCACCTCCAACAGCTGGTTGCGCAGCTGATGCAGAGACTCCTCCGCCACCAGCGCCTGAGCCGGTTGCCCATCCTGCTCTGCTGCCGGAGCCGCCGCTGGCAGCGCTTCAGGCTGCACCGCAAACTGTGCCGCCATCTCCGCCTGTAATTGACCCAGCAACCGTTCACTGAGTGCCACATGGTTCTGCTGCTGCTCCTGCCACAACCGCTGCCACTCCTGCTGCCAGCTGCGCAACAGCTCCTGCGTCCCTTGTGATGATTGCTCGTCTGCCTGCCGTTGCACCGTCATCCGGCTCTGCAGCTCTGCCACCAACCGTTCCGCCAGCTGCGCCTGACCGTTCTGCTGCGCTTGCCACTGCCCCGATAACGTCGTTTGCACCTGCGCCAACAGCTGCTCCACCATGCCAACCTGACTGCCCTGCTGCGCTTGCCATTGCCCGGCCAGTTCCGTTTTCAACTGCTCGACCAACCGGTCGGCAAATACCGACTGTTGGCTCTGTTGCTGCTGCAACTGTTCGAGCAGCCCCCCCTGCAGCCGATCCAGCAGACGATCTGTCCATTGATTCTGACTGCTCTGCTGCTCCTGCCACTGCCCGGTCAATTCACTGTGCAATCGGTCCAGCAATCGATCGGCAAACACGGCCTGATCCCCTCGCTGCTGTTGCCACTGCTCGCTCCAACTGGTTTGCCAATGCTGTAGCTGATGGCGCAACACCTCTCCCTGCTGCGTTTGTGCCTGCTGCCACTGCGCCAGCCACTGCTGCAACCACTGCTCACTCTGCCGCTGTCCCTCCGCCTGCTGCTCGGCCCGTTCCTGCAACCACTGCTCGCTCTGCCGCTGACCAGCCGCCTGTTGTTCGTCTCGTTCCTGCAACCACTGCTGCATCCGCTGTTGCTGGTGCTGCATCTGCTGCTGCAGTTGGGGCATTACCTGCTCTTCCAACCGGAGCTGCTGCCCCTGAAGTTGCTGTTCCAACTGCTGCAGTTGCTGCAGCACCTGGCCGATCATCCCCTGCAACGGTTGCAGCAAAAGCTGCTGCCCCTGCTGCCAGCGCTGCAGCCAGTCGGCAACCTCGCCCTTGTCCGGCAGGCGCTGCGTCATCTCCTGCATCTGCTGCCGCAGGGTCTGCCACGCCTCCGTTTGCTGTTGCTGCCCGTTCTGCCACGCCTGTTGCAGTGTTTCTGTCTGCGGCAAGCGGGCCAACACCCCCTGCACGACCCCGCTCATCTCCTGCTGCCACTGTTGTGTCGAGGTCGTTAAGGTCTGTAACAGCTGCGTTTGTTGTTGCAACGCCTGCAGCGAAAATTCCGCTGCCGGTTCGGCCTGCGGCAGCACCGGTTGCTGTTGTTGTTCCACCTGCCGGGTCAACAAGGCCAACTGTTGAGTGAGAACCGCCAAGGTGGCCGCATGATGACTGGACATCTCCTCTTTGGCCCGGATCACCAGATCGGCAAATTCACCCATCGCCACATCCAGACGTTCGCCCACCGAGATCAGTTGAATTTCAAATGCCCGCCCCTCTTCGCGTCGGCGCCCGTAGCTGTCGGCAGTACGCTGCAACAGTTGGGAAAATTCCAACAAAAAATGGCTCATCACTGTCTTGAGCGTCTGGGCAGTGTCGGCATCCCCTTGCAACGCCTGCAAGGGAGTCAAGGTGGCAGACGCATCGCCACCCCGCATGGCATCGGGGGAAAAATGGTGCGCCAGACGTTCCACATCCTGCTGCAGCTTGTCCAGAGAATGGGGCCCCTGCTCCACCAGACGGGCCAAATATTCCGGTTCCACACCTGCCCGGAACAGATCATCCATATCCTGCTGCAAGGCAACCACCTGGGCATAGCGCCAGTGCAAGAGAAATTTCTCCAGAATGGTCACCAGAATGGCGGTCGAAATGGCAAAAAAGGAGGCAATAAAAGCGGTGGTGATACCGGAAAAAAGATTTTTCAATTGCAGGGTGATCTGCTGGGCATCCACCGCCGGGTTGAATTCGCTCAAGCCGAGCAAAATACCGGCAAAAGTGCTGACAATGCCCGCCCAGTG
>PDZV01000048.1 GCA_002753135.1 Magnetococcales bacterium WMHbinv6
CTGTTCACCCAGTTGCCCACTGCAGCAACGGTGGATGACTACGAAAATCTCCTCCCGTGGAACGTCGATAAAGCCAGCTTGTCAACGAACTGAAGATACGCGGGTAATTCACCGCTTACGGCTTTAAAATTACTTGTGTGCTGTTTGCGTATATTGCTCATATCCACTCCTCCTGGTTGGAAATGGTTCAGAGCTTATCACATTGTCTGAAAATAGGGGTCCACCATAATAGTCATTGCTCTACTCTATGACCGATCCGGGTGCTACACTATGGGTAATCATTGAGAGTGATGGCAACGAATGGTGGCGGCAAAAGATGGTTCAGGCGCTGGGTGTGTTAAAAGCGGGGTGGTCATGCAGCTGGAACGGTTACAGATCCGGGATTTTCGTAACATTGCCCAGGCAGGGTTGCACTGGTCGCCAGGCTGGAACCTGTTGCTGGGCGAAAATGGCCAGGGTAAGACCAACGTGCTGGAGGCCATTGGTTTGCTGGCCAGCGGGCGATCGTTTCGTCGGGCCACGGCGCAGGTGATGCGCCGCCAGGGGGCGGCAGGGTTTGCCTTGCAGGCGGAGGTGGTGAGTGGCGGCCTGCGCCATCAACTGCTGTTTACCGCCCAGGGGACGCAGCAGCAGCTGCAGTTGAATGGCAAAGGGGTTGGCTCCTTGTCGGCGATGGATCAGGTGGTGGTGGCGGTGGTGTTGACCCCGGATGGTCCGGCATTGGTGCGCGGCGCACCAGAGGAGAGACGCAACTATCTGGATTGGATCATCTTTAGCCATCAGCGCAGCTACGCCAACCTGGTGCGGGAGTATCAAACAGCGCTGCGGGCACGCAATCAACTGTTGCGCAGCCAGTGCAGCGACGGGCGGCAATATGAGGCGTGGGAAGAACAACTGGTCGCTTTGGGGGCAGCCATCTATCAAGCGCGGCAGGAGATGATGCAGCAGGTTGCCCGGCGCATGGCCCATTTTCTGGAAGCCCTGGCCTTGGATCCGGACGGTTATGGCTGGCAGTTGGCGGCAACGGAAGGGAGTGGACGGGAGGCAGAGGCGGATCAACCACGCGAGGCCTACTATCGGCAGGCGTTGCGGTACCATCGTGCCGCTGATCAACGCAGCGGCAGTACCAGCATCGGGCCGCATCGCGATGATCCGCAATTCTGGCAGGGCAAACGGTTATTGGCCCGCTTTGCCTCGCGCGGGCAACAAAAGCGTTTTTTGTTGGCGCTCAAATTGACCGAGGCCGATTTGTTGCGGGAAAGGTTGCGTGCGGCACCATTATTGTTGTTGGATGATCCCCTGACCGAACTGGATCAGGATGGCAGCTCACGCCTGTTGCGCGTTCTGTCCATGGGATCGCTGCAGATATTTATCGCCCTGTGCAGTACGGAAGGGCTGGCTTGGCCAGGCGAACGTCCGCTCAGGCGGTTCCAGGTGCAGGAAGGCACTATACAACCGATTGCATGACACATAAGGAGCGAGGTAACAATGGAAGCGGATCAGTTATGTCAGGAGATTGGCCGATGGTTTCAGCGGCACCGTAACGAAGAGCCTTTCGCCTTTGGCGAAATTCATTTGCTGACCGGAGAGCCGGGGGCCGATATCTGGCTGATCATTGGCAAAATTGCCAAAGAGACGCCAGACAAACGGCTGCTGGAGCAACAATGGGAAAATACCCTGTATGACCACCCGGTTACCTGGATGTGGCAAAAGTTGGCCGATGGCGAAGCGGATGGCTGGTTGCGGCATATCTATGAGCAGGCGTATCGCGACAAAAAACGGGCGATGTTGCAGGCGCTGTTGCAGTTGGCGCAGTTGATCGAAAATAACGGTTACGAAATGGCCTGGGAGGCGGAAGAGGAGGATCTCTGGTTGACGGAAATTCCTATCCGCCGTGTTGCAGATGGCGATCATTATGAGACGGAACGGTGGCAGGAATTGTTGTCCGAGTTGTCGTGAGGGGATGAATCGCTTGCCTTCCGGCAAATGACAGGTGTAAACTGGTCATTTGATAAAGATTATCAGATGACAGGGGATCAAACATGAAGGGACGTGACCCGGTTGCATCGGGAGTCGAATGGGTGTTGGGCAGCCACCATTCGGGTGAGAGGAAGAGTATGGTCACCTCGGCAGGGGCGCTGGATCATGCCGTGCAGTTGGCACCACATGTTTGGTGGGTTGGCCATCGATTGCCGGGGGATCCGTTCCAATGTCATGCCTATTTGATCGAATGGGGTGATCAGTCGGTATTATTCGACCCGGGCTCACCACTGACCTTTACCGAGACGTTGCGCAAAGTGCAGGAGGTGATTCCCCTCTCCAAGGTGCGCACCATTATTTGTCATCATCAAGATCCTGACATTACCGCCATTTTGCCCCATTTGGACACCCTGATCACCCGCCCGGACGCGCAGGTTCTCAGCCATTGGCGTGCCATTACCCTGCTCAAACATTTGGGCTTGAAACGGTTGCCGATGCACTGCGTGGAACAGATGGGCTGGCAACTGGATCTGGGTGGGCGGTTGTTGCAGTTTGTTTTTACCCCCTATTTACACTTTCCCGGGGCTTTTTGTACCTTCGATGTGGCCAGTGGCATTCTTTTTTCCAGCGATCTGTTCGGAGGACTGTCGGCAGAAGCGGGTTTGTTTGCAGAAAATGAGGGATGTTTCGAGGCCATTCGCACCTTTCACGAACATTATATGCCCAGCCGCGATATTTTGGCGCACGGCATGAGCAAGCTGGAACAATTGCCGATCCGCATGGTGGCACCACAACATGGCTCGATCATTCCGGAACCTTTAATTTCCTTTGTAATCAACCAGCTGAAAGGGTTGGATTGTGGCCTGTTTTTGTTGACCCATACCAATTCAGACTATCGCCGCCTCTCCCAGTTGAACCGCATGCTGCGGGAGATGATGCAGACCATCATGATCTACCGGGAGTTTGGTGAGGTGGTGGAGCGGATTCAGGAACTCTCTGCGCCGTTATTGCCCATCGTTGGACTGGAGTTTTATACCCAGATGGAGATGGGGGAAGCCATGCACATGGCCCCGGAGAGCCGTTTCCATGGGGTGCGGGCCAATCCGCCGGAAGGGTTTCGGGGCTTGTTGGGGTTGTCGCGCCAGCAGTGGTGGCAACGGTGTGCCGGCCAGGCCTATGTGATGACTGCGCAAGCCATTGAGGTGCCAGGGGAGACGGAACCGATTTATGGCCTGGTTTTGCCGTTGTTTTCTACCCAGACGGATACGGTGCGCTCTCTGGCCATTGTGCGTCTGACCGAACAGGTGACCTTGGGGGAAGAGTTGGTCCGCATTCTCGATCAACTCTGTCTGCCCCTGAGTGTGGCGGTGGAGCGGGAGTCGTTGTTGCGGGTGATGGATGCCGAGCGGCAGCAGGCCTATGAACGTTCCATACGCGATGCGCTGACCGGATTATATACCCGGCATTACATGCAGGAGGCGTTGGTTCGCCTCTGTCAGATTCACAACCGGGATCCCGAGGCAACGATTGCCATCGCCGCTTTTGATATCGACCATTTCAAATCGGTCAATGACCAATACGGTCATGGCATGGGCGATCAGGTGTTGCGCCGGGTGGCCCGGGTGTTGGTGGATAACAGCCGCAGCGTCGATTTGCCGGTCCGTCTGGGCGGTGAAGAGCTGGTTTTGTTTATTATCGGGGTGACGCGGGAGATGGCGGTGACCATCAGCGAACGCATTCGCGCCCGCATTGCCGAGTTGAAGTTTGGCGTGCCGATGCAGGATCGGCAGGTCACCATCAGTGGCGGTGTCGCTTTTCGGGCGGTGCAGGAGCCCGTTGAACGGGTGATGGAGCGGGCAGATATGGCGCTCTACCAGGCCAAAAAGGGTGGTCGCAACCGGGTGATCATCAGCCATTAGGCGACTTGGCCACCTTCGTTCTGCCCCTACGGTCAAGCAATCCAGCCGTTCTGTTGCAAAACTTGCAGCGACTCTTCTGTGGCCGGTTTGTCCAAAACCGCTGCAGCCATCTCCTGTTCCGGGGTGGTCTCTGCCTCTTCACGGCGACCGAAGAGAATATCCATGAAACTTTGCAGCAGGCTCATTTTGACCTGCACCTGTTCATTGGAGAGCATGGCAGCCGGATGCGCGCTGCTGAGTTGGCCGGAGGCCAGATCACGGGCGGTTTGCGAAAAGCTGACCACATCCTGCCGCGTGTTGATGGCCAGCAGGTTATCCTCTTGACCTGTGCCTGTGTTGTTCTGTGCCGGGGCCCAATCGTTGCCGATGCCGGTGATGATCATGGAACCAATTCTCCTCGGATGTCGTCGATGCTTGTGAAACCGATGCCGGAGAGTCTACCATTGCTCCAGACAAAACAGTTATCGGTTGACCTGCCGGAAAACTGAAGCCCAAATCCCTGCCTTTTTTCAGGCTGTCGTGACAGGAGTGCCATGTTACCCTCATTGTATCGCCGTCTGGTTGCCCTGTTCAGCCTCAATGAACATATTGTTCTGTCGGTCGTGGCGGTATTTATCGGCTTGCTGGTCGGGTATGGTGCCATCTTTTTTCGTGCTTTGATCGGTCTGTTTCAGACCCTGTTCATGGGTGACGGCCATGAAGGGGTGGTGGTGATCATCATGGGTTTGCCCTGGTGGCAGATTATTCTCATGCCGATGCTGGGCGGCTTGCTGGTCGGGGGGATGGTCTATTATTGGTTGCCGCGTGGGGCAGCGCAGGGGGTGCCGGAGGTGATGGCCTCGGTTGCCTTGCACAATGGGCAGATGAGCCTGCGTGATGGGTTGGTCAAAATGTTGGCCAGCGCCCTATCGCTGGGTTGCGGGGCTTCGGTGGGACGGGAAGGTCCGGTGGTCCATTTGGGGGCCACACTGGCTTCGGCGGTCGGGCAGCGCCTGAACTTGACGGTGCGACATATGCGCACCATGGTCGGTTGTGGGGCGGCGGCGGGGATTGCCGCCTCATTCAACGCGCCGATTGCCGGGGTGATGTTTGCCCTGGAGGTGATTTTGGCCGACTACGGTTTGGCCACCTTTTCCCCCATTGTGTTATCCTCGGTGATTGCCACGGTGGTGGCGCGCATCCATTTGGGTGATTATCCGGCCTTTATTGTACCCCACTATACCCTGGTATCGGCTTGGGAGATTCCGGCTTATGTCGGTTTGGGGCTGTTGTGTGGCCTGACGGGTATTCTGTTCATGTCGACGCTCTTTCAGATGGATGACCTGATTGCCCGCATACCGGTGCATCGGGCCGTCAAACCGGCATTGGGTGGTGTGGTGGTCGGTTTGATCGCCCTGTTGGTGCCACAAGTGATGGGGGTCGGCTATGACACCATGAATCTGGCCCTGCTGGAGGAGATGGGCGGCTTGTTGCTGCTTGTGCTGCTGTTTGCCAAAATTGTTGCCACGGCCATTGCCCTGGGCAGTGGTTTTGTTGGCGGCGAGTTTACCCCGGTGCTTTTTTTGGGGGCGATGGTGGGGGGAAGTTTCGGTACGGTGGTGCATGGTTGGATTCCAGAGTTGTCTGCCGGTGCCGGGGCCTACGCCCTGGTGGGGATGGGGGCGATGGTGGCCGCCGTGTTGGGGGCTCCACTGGCTTCCATTTTGATTCTGTTTGAGTTGACCAACGACTACCGCATCATGTTGGCGTTAATGGTTGCCTCGATCATCGCCACCCTGTTGGTGACGCAGGTGTATCGGGATTCCATCTATACGCGGGTGTTGCGCCGCAAAAACATCCATCTCTGGTCTGGCCGGGAGGCAGGGGTGTTGAACCAGATCACCGTTGCAGCGGTCATGCAACGGGATTGGGAACCGCTGCAGGAGCAGATGACCATCCGCCAGGTGCGAGAGAGAATCAGCAAATCGCGGGATGAGAGCTATCTGGTGGTGGGTGAGGCGGGGCGTCTGCGCGGGGTGGTAACCTTTCGCGATATTCGCGGCGTGGTCTGCGAGGAGGGGCTGGAAGATTTGGTCCTGGTGCAGGATATTGTCATTCAACCGGAAGTGACCGTGACCGATGAAGATACGCTGTATGAAACCCTGCGTCGCATGGGGGCTGCCGGATTGGAACAGTTGCCGGTGGTGGCAGCCCGGCAACCGGAACGGGTGGTGGGCATGATCACCGATCGGGATGTGGTACGTGCCTATAACAAGGCATTGGTGGAACGGGAAACCGGTCATTATTAGACAGGTCAAAGTGGGCAGGATAGAGGCATGGATTTATTGCAGGATTTGAACGAACCGCAGCGACAGGCCGTCGCCTCGCAACAAGGCGCGGTGATGGTGTTGGCCGGTGCCGGTTCCGGCAAAACGCGGGTTTTGACGCGACGACTGGCCTGTTTGATCCACGGAGGGCAGATTGCCCCGGAACGGATTCTGGCGGTCACCTTCACCAACAAAGCGGCGCGAGAGATGCGCGACCGGGTGATCGATTTATTGCAGTGTGATGCCGCAACGACACAACGGCTGTGGATCGGAACCTTTCACGGCATGGGAGCCCGCATGCTGCGCCAGCATGCCCATTTGCTGCATTATCAGGGTGATTTTCTCATTCTCGACAGCGATGAACAGCTGCATGTGGTAAAAAAACTGGCGGAACGGTTGCAGTTTGAAGATCTGTTTTGGACCCCGAAACGGCTGGCCAACACCTTTTCCCGCTGGAAGGATGATGGCTTGGGTCCGGAGCAGATCGGCGCAGAACAGATCCGCAAAGAGGCGGAAAGGGCGCGGGTGGTGGCCCTGTTTGCGGCTTATCAGGAAGAGTTGCGCCGCTTGAATGGCATGGATTTTGGGGATTTGTTGGCCAACTGTCTGTTATTGTGGCGGGAACATCCAGAAGTTTTGCAAAGTTATCAGCGCCGTTTTCAGCACATTCTGGTCGATGAGTATCAGGATACCAACGCGGTTCAGTATCAGTGGATCAAACAGTTGTCCGGGTACCATGGCAATGTTTGTGTTGTGGGGGATGATGATCAATCGATCTACAGCTGGCGTGGCGCACGCCTGGATAACATACTGCGTTTCAAGGAGGATTTTCCCGATGTTCAGGTGGTGCGCCTTGAGCAGAATTATCGTTCGACGGGCAATATTTTGCGTGCTGCAAGCTGTTTGATCGATCACAACCGGGAGCGGATGGGCAAAACATTGTGGACGGCAGGTGCCGATGGGGCCCGTCTGCAACATTATCTGGCCGAGGATGGGGAGGATGAAGCCCGTTTTGTGGCGGCGGAGACGGCCCGTCTCTGTGTGGATGGTCGTTACGGACGGGTGGCGGTTTTGGTGCGCACCAGCCATCAGACCCGTCTGTTGGAAGAGGCGATGAACCGGCAGATGCTCTCTTATCGGATTGTGGGCGGTTTGCGTTTTATGGATCGCGCCGAGGTGCGGGATGCGGTCGCCTATTTGCGCCTGGTCTATTTTTCTCGCGATGATTTGGCCTTTGAGCGGGTACTCAATGTTCCCAGCCGCAAGCTGGGTCCGGCGGCCTTGCACACCATTCAGGAGCAGGCGGCGACGTTGGCCTTGTCGCTGCTGGAGGGGGCGCGCCTGGTGGTGGAGCAAAAACGGTTGGGTCCGGCGGCCTGCAAAACTCTGGCGGCTTTTCTCGCCGTGCTGGATGACGGGCGGGCCTTGGCCGCCACGGCACCCGCCGATCAGGTGCTGCAACAACTGCTGGAACAATCGGGTTATTGGGAGAGTCTGCAGGCCAACGATCGCGAGGGAGATCGACGCGATAACCTCAAAGAGTTGCAGGCATTATTGGCACAGACCCATGATTTGCTGACTTTTCTGGAACAGGCGGCCCTGGATGCCGAGCCGCCACGACCGCATGCGCCAGAGGAGAGTGAGCAGCGGGTGATCATCTCCACGCTGCACGCAGCGAAAGGGTTGGAATTTCCAGTGGTTTTTCTGGTTGGCATGGAGGAGGGACTGTTGCCGCACAAATTGGCCATCGATGCCGGTGGTTTGGAGGAAGAGCGGCGCCTGCTCTATGTGGGCATGACCCGCGCCCAGGAGCGGCTCTATCTGTGCCATGCCCGCCGACGGATGTGGATGAACCGGGGAGAACCGACCTTGCCATCCCGTTTTCTCAAAGAGGTGCCGCCAGAGATATTGGAACGCAAAGGTGGGCAGCAATTGACGGTGCGACGGCCCTTTTCTGGTTGGGCGAGGCGGTAGGCGATGCCGGGCTATTTTGTGACCGGTACCGATACCGGCATCGGCAAAACGGTGGTTTCGGCCTGGCTGGTCCATCACCTGGCGGCGGCTTATTGGAAACCGGTACAATCGGGAGCGGGGCCGGGGGAAGAGGGTGACCGCGAGGTGGTCGGTCGTTTGAGTGGTGTGGCGGCAGAGCGTCTGCATCCTTCGACCTATTGTCTGGCATTGCCGCGTTCGCCACATGAGGCGGCACGTCAGGAGGAGGTGACCATCTCCCTGCAAGCGTTGCATTTGCCAGAGGAGCGGCGGCCATTGATTGTCGAGGGGGCGGGTGGAGTGCTGGTGCCGTTGAACGAACGGGAGTTGATGGTGGATTTAATGGTCCATTTGGCTCTGCCGGTGCTGCTGGTGGCGCGGACACAATTGGGAACGATCAATCATACCTTGCTCAGTTTGCACTGCCTGCGCCACGCGGGCCTGACGGTGGCCGGGGTGATTCTCAACGGAGCGGCGGACCGGGAAAATCGTCTGGCCATCGAACACTACGGCCAGGTACCGATTCTTGCCGAGTTGCCCTGGTTGCAACCGCTGGATTGGCAGCGCCTGCTGGCGGTTGAACTGCGCTTGTAAGGAGGCTACACCCGCTGTTTTATGGCCATCCCAGATCATCGTTATGGCGGGAGGGTTGTTCTTCCATCGCCTCGACGGCCAGGATGGAGCCTTCAAAGCCGGTTATTTTTACCTGAGTTCCGGCACTCAGATCCAGACCGCGAATGGTCCAGAGGGTGTTGCCAATCTGCAGGGTGCCCATACCATCGCGGATCGGTTGCGCAAGGGTGAAGAGGCGACCGACATACTGACTGGCACGATGGGTGGAGACCGGTTGCGCTGGGCGTGGCAGGGGGCGCACCGGAGCAACCGGGCGGCTAAAGCGCAGGCGGGCGATGCCTGTAGCGGAAGCAAAGATGAAAAAAAATTCCATCATCTCTCCTTGCCAGCCAATGGATGGCCAGAAAAAAAGGGTGGCACTGACCACGGCGGCGGCCACACCCATCCACAAAAACAGGGAGATGGGCAGCAGCAGTTCCAGCAGGGTGAAAGCGGCGGCCAGCAGGCCCCAGTGCCAATGGTTCAGATGATCAAGCAGATGGAAAAGGGGTTGGTTCATACGGAGTTGCTTCCCTGGTGATCAGCGTGGTCAATCGGTAGGGGGTCAAGAGGGGGTGGATAACAATCCACCCCCTTTTCGTTGGGGCCACTATTTTTTCTGTGTGGCGGGTGCCTTGCGTTGACTGCTTTGCGCGGTCAGTCGTTGTTTGACATCCGGGAACTGCTCCATGATGCGGTCAAAGTCGGATTTTTCCAGCTTATAGATATCACAGATGGTCACGGCACGAATGGTTGCGGTACGCTTGACCCCACCGAGCAGGGCCATTTCGCCGAAAAAGCTGTTGTTGCGCAAACGGGTGATCGGGTACCCTTCGGCGGTGAGAACTTCCACAATGCCGTGTTGCAGAAAAAACATCTCCTGACCGATGGTGCCGTGCATGATGATGTCCTGGCCAGGATTGAAAATTTCCGAAATCAGCACCCCGGCAAAGGCGGAGAGGCATTCACGGGAGGTGCCTTTGAACAGGGGCACCTGTTCGATCATGTGTATGTTTATGCTGTGTAAAACCTCCTTCTGGAACGCATCGGGCAGGCTTTCGATGATCTCTTTGCTGTTGACGGCTTTTTCGGTGGCCGAATGGGCGTAGTAGCTGAAGATGGCATTTTGCAGATCTTTCGGTACGCCGAACTGATTGAAAAAGGAGGCCAGGTTGACCAGTTTTTCCTGTTGTTTCAGGCGATAGGCGTTGGCCTGAAAAACGATGGAGGAGATGCTGGCTGTAATGAAGGCGTTGAACAACACACCGAGGAGCATAACGGTCGAGGCCAAAAAGCGACCGGGGTTGTCGGTGGGGGTAATGTCACCGTAGCCGGTAGAGGAGAGGGTGGTGACACCCCAGTAGAGCGCTTTATAGAAATAGGTTGGCATGTCCAGGGAGCCGTCGTTCGGGTAGGCAAGAGCCCAGGCACAACCGACGGTATTGATAGCAAAAATCAACCAGAACAACATGTTGGCTGTTCGCTCCAGGGTGCCCATGGGCAGAAAGTCACCGGCCTCTTTGAGCAATCTGGGCACTTTTGGCAGGCGGAGCAGACGGAACAGACCCAACAGAGGGGCCCACGGCCCGAAGCCGGTTGCTTCGGCGATCATGCTGAAAGGAATGGTCGAAAGCAGATCGAGGAGAAACCAACCTTTGAGATAGGTTTCCAGCATGAATTTGGCGCTGGTGACCGGTTCGCCGGCAACATAGACGGCGGTACGCATACTGATGAAGAGGTCAAGAATAAAAAGTGCGGTCACTATCTTGTCGATTGTCAGAATCCATTCCGCCAATTCGGCAGCGGGAATGACAATTTTGATGGGCACCGTCAGAGTAAACCAGAACAGACCCAAAAAAATGCCGTAATTCCAGATTCTTTTAAAGCGTTTATCCGGAAAAAAAACGGGGAGTGCCATGGCAGGTTTTCCCTTGCAAGGATTTTAATAAGAATAATAAATACGTCGACAACAGGCTGTGCTGAGGAACACAACCCGGGACGCGACATTGTGCCGTTTCCCGACCACTTCCGCAAGACCATTTTACGCATTTTTTATCCGTTGCAAGCAAGGGATCAGATCGGGGAAAGCGGTGATTTGTCACCAAAAGGGCGGCAGAGGGGGGGATGGTGATGCGGGGCGGCAGCGGCTGCCATGGAAGAGCATGACGTTTGCCGCTTTTTCTGTTAGAATGGTTTTTGCGGCAAAAAGGTTGCCGTTGTCCGTGCAAGCCGTCAGGCATCGATGAACTGTGGCTGTTCCATGGCATGAGCGGTTTTGGCCTGGAGGAGTGCCGGTTGCTGCCTGGCTTATTTGGTCTTCGCACGCGAAGCCGATCGAGGGGATCTTGTCCAGAGGGAGTTGACGAAGCGTGAGAGATAGCGGCACGTTGATTATCAAATGGACCATGGTGCTGATCTATTCGGCGCTGTCGATGATCGTGCTGTCGTTTTTGTTGGCGATGGTGTTGCCGTTATTGACCAATCCCAACCATTACAAAAGCCGGATTGAATCGATGGTGCAGGAAAAGAGCGGGCGGATATTGACGTTGGCGGGGGATGTGGAGTGGGAGTTTTTTCCCAACCCGACGATTACCTTCAAAGATCTTGCCCTGAGCAATGCGGTTGGCTTTCGTCCTGAACCGATGCTACAGATGCGTCGTTTGCAGGGTCGGATGGCGTGGCAAAATATCTGGCGTGGACAATGGGTGTTGGAGCAGCCGCTGGTGACCGGTTTGGCGTTGCGCCTGGAGGTTGACGGGGCAGGGCGCAACAACTGGGATGACCTGATGAGACGCCTCTTCACGGAGACGGAGACGGAGGCGGCGGTGAAGGGTAGTCCGAGCGAAGGAGGCCGTGTTGATTCCGTTGCCAAAGAGGAGAACAACGCTTTGTTGCGCCTGGGTACCCAGGTGTTGGCGGGCTTGCTGTCGCGTGCGGTGACCATCCGGGACGGTTCGGTACACTATTGTCGTGCCGAAGAGCGTGCGTCGCCATGTACGGTGGTCACCCATCTTGATTATTCACCCAAAGCAGAAACAACGGGCACCGTGCAGATGCAAGGCGATGTGACCTTGCTGACCCCGGCACTGAGCGGGCGGGTCAAATTGAGTTATCAGCCGGTGGCGCAAAGCGGGTCGGGTGTGATGGCTTGGCGCAATCTGGAATTGAGCCTGCGGGGTCGGGTGGAGCATGCTTCCGCCAAAGAGGTGGAGCTGTTCTGGCATTCCGATGTCACGGTGGCTGCCGATTGGCAGCGGATCGATTTGCACCAGGCAGACAGCCGTTTTACCGTATGGAGCGATGCCGCACTCTTTCGTGAAATGGGCTTTTCCCTGCGTGGCACGGCATTGGCCGATTTGCAGGCCGGAACGCTGCACTTTCCCCAGGGAGGGGTGCAGTGGCGGATCAAATCGGATCAGTTACCCCCTGCCGGGGTGGAATTTGCTTTACAGTCGGCGCTGGCGGTGGATTGGCGACAAGGGAAGGTGGAGATGGAGGCAATGCAGATTTTGGCTCCTGCCCAAAGTCGCATGGAAGGCCGTTTGCGTGGTGTTAACCTGTTAAGCCATCCGCAGGTGGATGCCGAATTGACCTCTTTTCGCTTTGATCCGCGGGCTTTGTTGGTGGCACTGGGGCGACCGGTGCCAGCCATTGCCGATCCATCGGCCATGCGCAGCGGCAGCGGTTCGGCCAAGATGCAATGGGGTGATCAACAGCTGTCAATCAGTGATTTACAGTTGGAGATGGATGGATCCCGTTGGGAGGGCAGCCTGAGTTGGCAGAGAGGATCTGCGCCAGATCCGGTGGATCAGGTTCGTTTTGTTCTGCACGGTGATCGCTTGGAGCTGGATCGTTATCTGCCGCCGGAATGGGTCGGTCCGCAACAGGTGGCACTGGTGACCCGCACCTTGTTGGCACCGGAATGGTTATTGTTGGAGATGCCGACGCGGGGGTTGCCCCAGATTCATGTGCAGGGGCGGTTGGCGTTGGATGCGTTGCAGAGCGCCGCAGGTCGTGGCACGGATATGGTCATGGAGCTTGCCATTCAGGATCATCAGCTTGAGCTGCAACCTTATCGCATCACCATTCATGACGGGGTCTTGGAGAGTCGGGTGACCTGGAATGAACGGGGTGTGGAGCCGGCATGGCAGGTGGAAAAACAGGGCAACGATCTGCAGGTTGAACCGCTGTTGCGCCTGTTCAATGACAGTCACTGGTTGACAGGACGGGCCAGCGGTACGATACGTCTGAGCAGTTTTGGCAGACAGGCGGAAGGGTGGTGGAGCAATCTGCAGGGCAGCTGTTCTGTGACGATCCAGGATGGCAGCGTGCAGGGTATGGATTTAACCGAGCGTTTGCGCGACAACGTGCGCCCGCCTCGGGAGGCGTGGACGGCCAGTACAACAAACGAAAAATCCAGTGGCGAACGGCGCACCAACACCCCATTCCATCAGTTGAGTGGCAGCGGTCGTATCGCGGCAGGCATGCTGGAAAACACGGATTTGCAAATCAGTGCCCCGGCCATGCAGGCGAGCGGTCGTGGCAGTGTGGATTTGTTGCGCCATACGGTGGATTATACCCTGGAGGTGGAGGGAAGCGGCAGCCCCCGACCGGGTATGGTCGGCGGGCAGCGCATGCTGTTGCCGATCCGCCTGCAGGGTGAACTGCACAACTGGAAGGGGCCGACCATTGGGACAGTGCGTGCGCTGCCCGCGACGCCACCGCCCTGACCAACGGCAGGCAGGTTCGTTGCACGGTGGCGTGGCTGGCTGTCGGGCTGACAACCAACTTTACGAATAGGAAGCAGGTGCGATGCGTATAGCCACGTTGCTGTTGGGAAGCTGGTTTGCTGCCACTCCGCTGCTGGAGGCGGCTCCGGCGCTTGTGCAGGAAGAGACGTTGACGGGCCGCGAGTTGATCGGTGAGCAACCGTTACTTTCGGTACCGTTGGCGCGACGTTTGTTGTCCAGCGGTTCGCCACGTCTGGTCTTGCGGGTGGCCAACGACGTTTTGAGTCGTGGCGGGGCTCCGTTATTGGCTGCAGACTGGTTGCGTTTGCAAGCGGAGGCGTTGTTGTTGTTGGAACGGTATGGCGAGCTGCAGGGGTTGTTGCAGGAGATGCCGGAGACGGCGGGCGGGGTGTATCCGGAACTCTATTTATGGTTGGCAGCCAGTTACCGGGAGAGTGGGGCCTGTGAGGAGGCACGCAAACGCTACAGCGCCTTTTTGCTGGCCTATCCGCAACATCCGAAACGTTTTACGGCGCAGTTGGGGTTGGGATTGTGCGCCCTGGAACAGAACAGTCTGGAAGAGGCTGCGTTGCAGTTGCAGCTCTACGAGCAGGAGAGTGATCGCCCCAAGCAGGATGCGTTATGGTTGATAGCCATGGCTGAATTGGCGCACCGTCAAGGACAGTTGCAGGAAGAGGGGCGCTGGATGGGGCAATTGGCCGAGTTGCCGCTGCCCACGGATGCCTGGCAGCGGCGGGAACGTTGGTTGCGTTTGGCTCGTTGGCAGGCGGGGCAGAAACATTGGAACGCGGCAGTTGCCTGGTTGGAGAGTGGTCTGCGCCAGGATGGACCAGTACCCCGTCTGCTCAAACTGCACGCGCAGTTGCTGCGGCAATGGCTGGCGGGCAACGACAGCGGAGCCCTGACCGCTGAGCATCGACAATTGCCAGAGTCGTTGCGGCGGGCGACGGAACAGCGGATGAACGGTCTGCGCCAGTTGTTGCGTCCTGATGGTAAGGGGGCGCAAGAGCAAGGGCGTCGCCTGGGGCAGTTGACGCAGCTATTGCGGCAGGCGGTTGCCGAGGGGTTGACTGCACTCGGGGCGGAAGGGGGAATTTTGAGTGCCGGGCAACTCTGGCCGGGGGGGGAGTGGCCAGAGTTGTATCGGGTAGCCTACGCCGAGTATGAACGTCTGAGCGGCGACCGGGAGCAGGCCTGGCACTGGCTGGAAGGGTTGACGATGGCCGAAGCGGAAGGGGAGAGGTTGCTGTTGCTGGCCGGATGTGCCGAAAATCCTCCGGCGCTATTGAATGGGGTGTTGGATCGTACCGGCCAGTTGCGCGACTGGCCGGAAGGGTTGCGGGAGAGGGCGTTTCGTGCCCTGTTTTTGTTGACCGGGCAGGGTCGTCAAGCGGCGATGGCCCGCCTGCGCGATCAACTGGCGGCCTTGACACCACAGAGTCGGGAGGTGCAACGGGCCTTATCCTACCACCAGGCGTTGTTGTGGCAGGCGGAGGGGGCGGGGGAGCGAGCCCTGCTGGAGTGGCTGCATTTGGCTGCCACCGCAGGCGGAAAAACAGAAGAGGAGCGCTATCTGCCGGAAGATCCGCGCCTGAAGGCAGCCCAGTTGCTGGAAAAACAGGGCTGGACAGCCGCCGCCCAGGAGTTGCGGCGGCGCTAGGGGTGATGGCGCAGGCTCATTGCTGCAGAAGCTCTTCAAGGGTGTTGGCGTCGAAAATCCGTTCACTCCAGGTGTCGATGCGCGCCAGATCGGCGTTGCTGACCTGATCAATAGCCCATTCAGGCAGGGGGCCGAAGCGGCGTTGCATTTGGCGTAACAAAAGGTCTGTTTTTCCTCGTTGCTCTCCTCGTTGCTCTCCTCGTTGCTCTCCTCGTTGCTCTCCTCGTTGCTCTCCTCGTTGCTCTCCTCGTTGCTCTCCTCTTTGTTCCGCTTCCAACTGTGCCTGGAGAAAGATCGGGCGCAGCACGTCGTTTTCCATGATATTGAAGACAAGGGCCATTTTGTCCGCCTCCTCTTTGACGGTGAACTCCAGTTTACGTAGACGGGAGAGAATGAGCAGACTGGTCAGGGCATCGGCTCTGGCTTTGCCGGGCAGTTCGCTGATGCGCAACAGAATCTCCCGCAGGGTGGCTTGTGTATCGTGTTGGCGGCAGAGGATGGCCAGAATATTTTCTTCCAGTATCGGGCTGGCCATCAAGGTAAGGCAATCCATTTCGCGTATGTCCAAGACTTCGTAGCGAAAATGCAGGTATGGTTCGTCGATGGTTGCCTTGGGTCGCCAGAGATCTTCGCCGACGTAGAGTACTTTTTGCAAGATCGGCAGTTCGGGATAGTCGCGACGGATGAAGGCGTAATACATCAACATGCGCCAATCCATGTTTTCAGGACGGCTTTGCAGATCCAGATGAAGAATGGTGTCATTCTGCATATGAAACACCAGATCGGGGATCCGTTTTTGTGTGGACGGAAACTCCACCGGCAGGCGACGCACCGCCTGTTCACCGAGCAGAGCCTGCAGCAGATGTTGCGGCGGCTTGCGGAAGAGATCTTTCAGCACCGTATCGTACTGCGAACGATTGCTCTGCTCGGAGTGTGTTTTTGTTGCGCGTTTGCCGCCGTTGCGGGGCGTGACCATGGTCGTTGCTCACTGCGAAGAGGGAGTAGGTAGACCGCTCCTGATTGGTAAGAAATGTAGCACAGATATTTTCTCTCCGGCAACCGGACTTTGTGTTGCCAGTATGACAGTCAAAGTGCATTCATTCATTAACCAGATATGGCAGATATGTGACACTGTGGCAAAAAGACAACACACCACTGCATCAAGCAAATTAACTATGATATATCAACATATTAGCAATCAAATTTTCTGCCGCAAAAACTGGTACGCAAGATGCTTAATAGTGAAGCAAGTGCGGTGTACGGCAACCGGAACGGTCAGGGAAGAGGAGGTAAGACCGGGCGGTGTCAGGAAAAAAAATGATGGGGATCACATTTTTTTCTTGACGACTCTCGGACAAATCACCTATAAGCGTACCGAAGGTTGTTGCAGATTGGCAACAGGGTGTTGCAAAGAATACACACAGTCCATTTTGATTAATAGACACATCCGGCAGGACCGGAGGTCAGTTTCTCTCAAGACACAAGGAGATGTTAGCAATGAAGAAGTCACTGGTTTTAGGTGCAGCCGCTCTGGCTAGCTTGGTAATGGCCGCTCCTCAGGCAGAAGCGGGCGAAGTGAAGATGGGTGGTTATTACATGTTCCGCATGCAAGACGCCAATTCGACTGTCGCCAAAGATGCAAGCGGCGTTGATAACATTCGTGGTTGGTCGCACCGCGTTGCCCTGAACATGGATTTCATCCAAGACAAAACCACCCATGCTCACATGGTGGTGCGGGCTCTGGACAGCACCACGGTGCAAGGTGCAGATGAGTCGATTGTTGGTAGTTCAGCTGGTGGCGTCGGTTTTTCCAGCAACGGTGCTGCTGCTGGTGGGCATGGTGCCAATGACTGGAACATCCGCAAAGCCTGGTTGGAGACCGAAGCATGGGGTGTGGGCCTGAAAGTTGGTAACATGCCCATCGCTTTGAACGACAATATTCTGGTCAACAATGATGACACGGGCTTCGGTGCCATCATGCTGAGCAAAACCTTCGGTGATGTGACGGCGGTGTTGGCCAATGTCCGCATCAATGAAGATGCCATCAGTGGCGCATCGGCCAATGCCGGTGCTGGCATGGGTGCCGATGACGATGATATCGATCTGTATGTGTTGGCCCTGTTGGGCAAGGTTGGTGCGGTCAACTACGGTGTGACCGGTGCTTACCTTGATTCTGGCAAAGACAGCGATTTGACGGCCACTGCGATGGGTGTGAGCGGCACAAGGGCGCATGACGGTTGGTTGGCCTTGACCTTGAATACCGTTTTGGGTGGTGTGGATATGACGGGTACCGCCATTTACGAGACTGGCATGAACGGTGCGCCGAATACTGCCGGGGCACTTCGTCAGTTGAAGGACAGTGGTGTGTTGGCGGCGTTGCGCTTGAAGGGTGATCTGCCTGGTATGGCGAAGGCAATGGGCTGGAATGCTTACGGTATGTATGCCAGCGAAAATTTCACGCCGATCACCAGTCGTAACCCGGTTTGGTCCAAGACCTGGGATATGGCTGGTCCTAATGCACAAGACTTGTTGCGTAACTGGGCTACTGCTGCCGGTGTTACTCCCGAGAGCAACGTGTGGGGTGTTGGTGCCGGTTTGACTTTTGTCCCTGCCGCGAACTGGACCATCAATCCGATGATCGATTATGTGAAGGTCGTTGAGGATGATGTGAACAATGACAGGCTTCTCGACAGAAGCACCAATTCCGCCTGGGGTGGTGGTGTGGAAGTGGGGACCATGTTGAATCCTGCGACCCGTTTGGCTGTGACCGGTCTCTATGTGAGCCCGAATGATAAGGGTGCTGGTGCCAATGTTAACACCACGTCGACGATTGACAAAATGCACGTGATCGAAGCCACCCTGAAGATGACCTTCTAATTCTTCAGTCTGGTTGTTGCAAGACCCTCAAGGGGGGCGGATTTCCGCCCCCCTTTTTTAATAGGCCTCGTTTGTCCGGTGAATTGTTGTTGAAATGGGATTGGGAGGAGTGTTACCTTCCCCCGTGTACCTTTTTTTGGTGATGATGCAGTCAATTATCTTCTCTTGGGTATTGAAAAGCACAGTGGGGGTATGACTCTTTCAGGATACAGGTTCAAGCGGGCCCCAATAGATGAATGATGATACCGAACAAAATGTTGAGCCCTCAAAATATCGGGATAAATTGACCGAGCGTTTCGCCAGTGGGAAATGGGTAAGGCAGTTCCAAGGATTCAAAGACCAAGCAGAAAGACGTCCTGATCTGTTGGAAACAGTTGTGAGTCTGGATGATTTGAAAAAGTTGCCCAGCAATCGTTTTGAAGCTTTAGGCGGTGACCGAAAAGGGCAATTCAGCATTCGTATCAATGATCAGTGGCGAATTTGTTTTGAGTGGCCTGTTGATGCGATTCGCCCGTTTAATATTGAAATAGTAGACTATCACTGGGGGGTGCGACTGTGGCGCGCGATCCGATCCATCCCGGCAAATTTCTGACAGATGAGTTGCAGGCTCTTGCCATAACGGCGGAAGAACTGGCGGGGAGTTTGCATATCGCGTCTATCGATGTGCAGCGGCTTTTGTCCGGTCAGTGCGCACTGACATCCGATATGGCCTTGCGTTTAAGCCGGTGGTTGGGTACATCAGCAGAAATGTGGCTCAATTTGCAAACACTCTATGAGCTTCGCCTTGCCGAGCAAAAATCTGGTGCCGAAATTCGACGCTGTATCTTGCCGCGTTTGCTGGTTGGCGAACAAGAAGGTAACGCCCTGCATGGGTCATGAACCTTGGCTTCTTTGTCATGATCGACATCAGGTCCATCCAGACAGGCCGGGATTATCACAACGCTTTGGCTGAGATTGAAAAAATGAATTGCTGCCGAAGCAGGTGCGCCAGAGAAAGATCGGTTGGATGTGTTGGTTACCCTGGTTGAGGTGTGCGAAGCCAAACGTTGGCCGGTAAAGCTTGCCACCCTGGCCGGTGCCATTGCCATTCGTATGGAGCAGAGGGGTTTAAGCCACCAAGATCTGGAGTCATTGTTCGGATCGCGCAGTCAGGTATCGGCAGTGCTTGTTCTCGCCGATCTCTTGCTGGATGCCCGCTGAACGGGGAATAGGCCCCTGTTTGTTTATTTGCACACCTCTCCTTGTTTGCAAATCGTCGGAGGCCCTGTTTGACAGAGCGTCGCCCTCTTCCTTGACCAGCACGCAAGAAATATTTTTCCTTACGCGGATTCCTCCTTTTCAAGTTCCATTAATCAAATTATTGTAAGTCGAGCCCGCATCTCCTGTTTCCCCACCTGTTCTGACTTCAACGACAAACCATCTGTTTCTTCTTGAATTATTCGATATTTTCTGTTAGAGTGCCTAATAGCCCCTTTGTTTGTGCATGGCTTCTTGCTGCGCTGTTTCAGCCGGAAACGGTGGGGAAATTCTGGTAGTTCAATACCATTACAGTGTCATAACACATGAAAATTACGCGTTTTATCCCCTAATAAAAGGGGGGATGTGCGGTTTTTTTGCGGTTTGAAAATTCAGGCGAGTGGTGATCCATTCGCTGTACTTGGATAGAGTGTATCCCTAAATGGAGACGGCAAATCGGCCCGGGCGGTGCGTCCGCTGGTTCGCTTTGTCGGGGTATCCAACCAAAAACGAGAGGAAACAGCATGGCCGATTTTCCCACCAATTTGACGTCAGCCCAACTGAATGCCATGACGGATAGCGAGTTGGATACGTTGACGGCAGATCGATTGGCTTTGTTCACGACAGTTCAACTGAATGGTATAAGCTCCGGGCAGCTGAACGGGCTGGCCGATAGCCAGTTGGATGGTCTGCAATCCCTCCAGATACGTTCTTTGGCCAATACCCAGTTTTTGGGGTTGACCTCGGCCCAATTGGGCAGCTTTGAAGATGTGCAGCTCAATGGGCTCTCTTCGGAACAGTTGCTGGCCCTGGGCGATGTGCAGCTGAACGGCATCACGGCAGCCCAATATGCCGCTCTGGCAGCGACCCAGTTGAACGGGTTGACCTCGGCGCAAATCAATGCCATGGCCGATACCCAATTGATCAGTATGAGTTCGGCGCAATTGCGCAGTTTGGCCGGTACGCAACTCTATGGTTTACATTCCGCTCAACTCTCCGGTTGGGGAGATGTGTTGTGGAACGGTTTAACCGCCTCCCAGTTGAAACTGTTCAGTGACGAGCAGTTGAATGGCCTGACTTCCAGTCAATTGGCCGGTTGGGCAACAACCCAGTGGGATGGCTTGACCTCGCTGCAGTTGGGCAACCTGGCCAATAGCCAACTCCAGGGTCTGAGTTCGTTGCAGGTAAAAAATTTGGCGGCCAGCCAACTGGATGGCATGGCCTCTCTGCAGATGCAAAATTTGACCGGCCAGCAGTTGGATGGCATGTCGGCAGGTCAGTGGAAAAGTTTGGCAACGACGCAATGGGATGGCGTGACCAGCGACCAGATGTCTGCCTTGGCGGACAGTCAGTGGGATGGCATCACTTCTTTACAATTGGCAGCCTTGGCCGACAGCCAGTTGGATGGTCTGACCTCCAGTCAATGGAAAGGGCTGGCCAATACGCAATTGAACGGCATGGGCAGCGCGGTGCTGGCGGCGTTGGCGGACAGTCAGCTGGATGGTTTCACTTCAGGGCAGCTGCAGGCGCTGGCGGATAGTCAATTGGCAGGGGTTGCCGCCGGGCAATGGGGCGGTTTGAGTGCCACCCAGCTCAATGGGTTGACCGCGCAACAGTTGCAAGGGTTGCTTGTTACCCAGTGGGATGGTCTGCGTGCCGAGCAGTTGATGGGGTTGGCGGGCACGCAACTGGATGGTTTGCGCAGTCTGCAGTTGCAATCCATCGCCAGCACGCAGTGGGATGGTTTGTCATCCCGGCAACTGAGCGGTCTGGCCAACACCCAGCTCGATGGCGTGACGGCACAACAGCTGACCGATCTTGCCGACAGCCAGTTGAACGGTCTGCAGGCGGGTCAGCTCAAAGGGTTGGCCGATACGCAGTTGGATGGTTTGCAGGCGGGGCAGGTGACGGGTCTGGCCAACAGCCAGCTGGATGGTTTGACCTCGCTGCAGTTGAGCGGCCTGGCTTCCAGCCAGTTGGATGGTTTGGGCAGTCTGCAGCTGAAAAATGTGGCGGCAACTCAGTTGAACGGTTTGATCTCTGATCAGTTGACCGCCCTGGCCGACAGCCAGTTGGATGGTGTGAGTTCGGGACAGTTGGCTTCGTTGGCGGCAACCCAGCTGGATGGTTTGGCCGCTCTGCAGTTAAGCGGTCTGGTGGATAGCCAGCTCAACGGTTTGACCTCGGCACAAGTGAACACCTTGGCCAACAGTCAGTTGGACGGTCTGACCTCCTTGCAGTGGCGCGGCTTGGCCAATACGCAGTTGGATGGTCTGACCGCGCTGCAGTTGGAAAATATGGCGCTGACACAGTGGGATGGTCTGACTTCGGTGCAGTTGCGCAGCTTGGCCGACAGCCAACTGGCAGGGATGACCTCCTTGCACCTGGCTTCGTTGGTGGACAGTCAGTTGAACGGTTTGTCGTCGGCGCAATTGCGTCAGTTGAGCGATAGCCGTTTGGATGGTTTGGGTTCGTCGCAGTTGCGCGGTTTGGCGGGCACCCAGCTGGATGGGCTGCGCTCGGTGCAGTGGCAGGGGTTGGCAGAGACCCAGTGGGATGGTCTTTCGTCAGCGCAATTGAGCGGTTTGGCCAACACCCAGCTTGATGGCATGACGGCACAACAGCTGACCGATCTTGCCGACAGCCAGTTGAACGGTCTGCAGGCGGGCCAGCTCAAAGGGCTGGCCGATAGCCAGTTGGATGGTCTGCAGGCGCAGCAGGTGACGGGTCTGGCCAACAGCCAGTTGGATGGTTTGACCTCGCTGCAGTTGAGCGGCCTGGCTTCCAGCCAGTTGGATGGTTTGGGCAGTATCCAGCTGAAAAATGTGGCGGCAACGCAGTTGAACGGTTTGATCTCTGACCAATTGACCGCCCTGGCCGACAGCCAGTTGGATGGTTTGACTTCGGGTCAATTGATCTCCTTGGCGGCAACCCAGCTGGATGGTTTGGCCG
>PDZV01000049.1 GCA_002753135.1 Magnetococcales bacterium WMHbinv6
GCCCCAGGCGACTGAAAAATGGACCTATCGCCAGCGGTGATTCTCCCAGCGTTTGCGTGACGCCACCGAGATCACCGTGCAGAAAAATCAGATCCAGATCCGAGGCATAGTTCAATTCCCGCCCCCCCAGCTTGCCCATGGCGACAATCACAAAGGGCAAACCGGGTTCGCCATGCCGCTCGACCAGCTCTTGCCAGACATCTTCCAACACCTGCGCCAGAATCACTTCGGCCAAGGCGGACAAGCCGGCCATCACCTCCGGCGGTTCGGCGGCATGGGAGAGATCCCGCACCCCCATGCGCAAGGTTTCGCTGTTTTTGAACTCGCGCATCAGATGGATGCGCTGTTCCCGATCTTTTTCGTCCTGCAACAGACGCTGCAGATCAAGCGCCAGCTCTGCCCGGCTGCGAAAATGTTGGAAAAACTCCCTGTTGAGCAGATGATCCATCAATTCCGGATGCCGCATAAAAAATTGCGACAGCAACACCGAACTGCCAAACAAACGGGTCAACAGGTTAAGTACCGGGGGATTTTCCAGCAACAAGGCCAGATAACTGACCCGATGGCCCAAACTGTTGAGAAAACTTTCCACATGGCGCAAAGCCATATCCGGATCGGGAGCGGCCACGATCTCCCGCAGCCAGGGGGCAGCAATGCGTCGATACCAGCGCCGGGTTGGTTCGGTCATCTGGCGCCGGGGACCATCACGCAGCAAATCGATACTCTGCAGCGCCCGTTCCGTATCAGCAAAACCGGCTGCATGCAGCCGCTCCATCGCTTCACTGTTCTCCGCTCCGCTGGCCAAAAGGGTTTCCACCAGGGGATGATGGGCCTGTTCGTGCTGTTTTTCTGCCTCGTAAAAGAGGCTCTGATACAGGGTATGCACTTGTTGGGTGATCTCGTGAAAACGGTCGCGCAGCTCCTCACTGCTCTGCATGCCCATGCGGCGGCTCAGGCGTGCAAAAGCAGGCGGATCTTCCGGCAAGGAGTGCAGTTGCTGATCGTGCTCCAACTGCAGCCGATGTTCGAGGGTGCGCAAAAAGGTATAGGCCTGCCAGAGAAAACGGTTGACCTCCTCAGCCAGCAATCCGTTGGCGGTCAGGGAATCCATGGCCTGGTAGGTTTGCCGATGGCGGACGGTGGGATTTTTGCCACCATGAATCAGCTGCTGCGATTGAACAAAAAATTCAATTTCCCGGATGCCGCCGTAGCCCAGTTTGACGTTGCGGTGGTAATCGTCCGCCAGGGCCATTTTGCGGTCAATTTTCCGCTTCATCTCGCGAATTGCCTCCAGGGCGGCAAAATCCAGGTAGCGGCGAAAAATGAATGGTTGCAACCCCTTGAGAAACTGTTCCCCCAACGCCAGATCACCAGCCACCGGGCGGGCCTTGATCATCGCCGCCCGTTCCCAGGTTTGACCCCAGGCCTCATAATAGATTTCCGCCGAGCGACAGGAGATGACCAGATCGCCGCCTTCCCCTTCAGGACGCAAGCGCAAATCGACGCGGAAAGCATGTCCCTCGGCGGTGGATTCCCCCAGCAAACGGATAAAATCCCGTCCCAGACGGTGATAATACTCTTTGATCGACAGCGAACAGGATCCTTCCACCTCACCCACCCCGGCATCAAAGAGATAGATCAAATCAACATCGGAAGAAAAATTGAGTTCGCCGGCCCCCAGCTTGCCCATGCCCAAAATGACAAACCGTCCCGGTATCACCTCTCCGGATGCCGTTTGGATCATCGGTTGACCGTAACGGGCAGCCATGGTGCGATTCAACCACTGATAACCGGCCTCCAGACAACCATCGGCCAGCAAGGTAATCTGCCCGACGACGCTGAGCAGATCAGCCTCTCCGCTTAAATCTGCCGCCCCGATATGAAAAAAACAGCGATGTTTATGGGTGCGGATCAAACGAGCTGCCTCATTCCAGCTGTTGCTATGCTGCAAGGCCTGCAGAAGCCGTTGATTTTCCACGTGCAGTTGCAGGGGAAGCGTCAATTCCAGCGCGTCTGGCCAACGGCGCAACACTTTGCCCAGGTAGGGACTGTTGCCGAGTGCCTGCAACAAGCGGCGGCGGCGACTCTCCTCCTGCAACCAGGTGGCCAGTACCGCTCCATGCGTCGGGGCTTGCCGGAGCAACTCGGTCAATTGGGAGGGAATGGCCTCCGGTTCGGCGGTACTGTTGGCAATCTGCTGCAGCGAGGCGATAAGATTATCGTCCAGGATCGTGTAAGGAGCGATGGCTTGCGTGAGTTCGTTAAACATGAATCGACGGCTTCCTGCTTGTTAGGAATAAACTGGAGAATCTCCTGTGCATCGGGCGGATGATCTTTTATAATCCAGCATCAATCGGTCCACTTGTCGCATGATGGAGGAGGCGTATGATCAAACTGGGTGTCAATATCGACCACGTAGCCACCATTCGCCAGGCACGCGGTGGACGGTCTCCCGATCCGGTAACGGCAGCGCTCGCAGCCGAACGCGGTGGGGCCGACGGCATTACAGCACATTTACGGGAAGATCGCCGCCATGTCCAGGAGCGGGATATTCGGCTTCTGCAGGAGATGGTACAAACCAAACTCAATCTGGAGATGGCCGTCACCCAGGAGATGCTCGATTTTGCCTGTGGTCTCTATCCTGCTGATTGTTGCTTGGTTCCGGAAAAACGTAAAGAGATTACTACCGAGGGGGGGTTGAATGTTGCCGACCATCTGGAACGGATCCAGGCAGCAGTGCGGCAACTGGGACGGGCAGAAATTCGTGTTTCCCTCTTCATCGATCCCGACAGCGAACAGGTGCAGGCCGCCGCCGAAGTCAAAGCACCGGCCATTGAATTGCATACCGGTCGCTTTGTCAGCGCCAAAACACCCGCCCAGCGTAAAAAAGAGTGGGAAAAAATCTGGCAGGCCGCCGCCTTGGGCCAGGAACTGGGTCTGACGGTTCATGCCGGGCATGGGCTGGATTATCATAACGTCCAGGAGATCGCCGCCATTCCCGGAATCATGGAGCTAATAATCGGCCACGCCATTGTGGCACGGGCGGTTTTTGTCGGCATGGAAGAGGCCGTGCGCGACATGAAACGGCTGATGCGTGAAGCCGCCATGAGCGGAGCCTGAAGTGAATGAAACAGAAGCCGACACCCTGACAGCCACGCTCTCGCCGACAAAACGACAGCTGCTGCAAAAAATTCAGGGGCAACTGCACAAAGCGGTCACCTTCTCTGAGGCACTGCCGGAGATGGAGGAGGGATTGCTGCAATTTCTCGAAGCACAACGGATTACCGTCTACCAGAATGGTCGCGATGGCCAGGAGATTCTGGCCCGCTTCAAAAGTGGCCTGGAACTGCATGAAATTCGGTTGCCGCTGAGTGCCAATTCCATCGCTGGCTATGCCGCTCTCAGTGGCCGCTGCCTCAATATCCGCGATGTCTACCAGGCAGAACTCTTGAGTCAAATCCATAAAACCCTGAAGTTTGACAGCAGCTTTGATAAACGTTCCGGCTTTGTCACCCGTTCGATGATGGTGGTACCGATCAAATTTTCCGCGCCCTTGCTGGGGGTATTGCAGGCGATCAACAAAGTGGGTGGCGATGCGTTCAGCGATCAGGATCTGCAGCTTGCCCAGTTGTTGGCCGATTTGCTGGCCAAAAAATTTCATGAAGAGTTTGAAGGCACCGACGGCCCCTATGATCTGCTGGTCAACAAACAGCTGCTCAGTCGTGAAAAATTGGATGAACTGCACAAACGGGCGAAAAAAGAGGCGGTTACCCTGACTTCGTTGTTGATCGGTGAGCTGAAAATTGCCCCGGAACTGGTGGCCGCCTCATTGGAGAGCTATTACCAGGTTCCCTTTCTGCGCTACGATCCGGCGATTGTGCCCCCCAAACGGCTGTTGCGCAAACTCAATATGTCCTATCTGCGTCGACAGCTGTGGGTGCCTCTGGCCGGGGAGATCGACGAGGAGATTGTCATCCTTATCGACAATCCCAGTGATGTTGGTCGTCAGATGGAGATTCAACGGGCCTTGCCCGCAAAAAAATATGTTTTCCGCGTCGGCTTCAGCGAAGATATTCTGCAATATCTGGGCGGTGGCTCCATCTCATCCTATCTGCACGGGCTGGCAGGCAAACTGGAAGAAGAGGATGTAGAGGAGGGGGAGAGTAGCGACGAAGGAATGGAGACCGGTGAGGTCAACGAAAATGAAAATACCATCATCCAACTGGTCAACCGTCTGATTGTCGACGCCCATCGGGCCGGGGCCTCGGATATTCATGTCGAACCTGCAAAGGGATCATCCCCCTCCAAAGTACGCCTGCGCATTGACGGCATCTGTCGCCCCGCTTTGGAAATTCCTTCCACCCATATCCGGGCGGTGTTGTCGCGGATCAAAATCATGGCCCGCATGGATATTGCCGAACGACGCAAACCACAAGACGGCAAAATTGTCATCAAATTGAAGGGCACTCCCCTGGAGTTGCGCGTGGCCACCATTCCGACCATTTTTGGCGAGGGGGCGGTCTTGCGGGTGTTGGCCTCAGGCGGTGCTTTACCGTATGACAATTTAAACCTTTCCGAACGCAACTATCAGGAACTGGACCGCCTGTTGGCCATCCCTCAGGGGATTATCTTGGTGGTAGGTCCCACCGGTTCCGGCAAAACCACCACCCTGCATGCCGTGCTGGGCCGGATCAACACCCCGGATCGCAAAATCTGGACTGCCGAGGATCCGGTGGAAATCACGCAAGCCGGTTTGCAACAGGTACAGATTGATCACAAAATCAATTTTGGCTTTGCCGAAGCTCTGCGGGCCTTTCTGCGCGCCGATCCGGATGTGATTCTCATCGGGGAGATGCGCGACCGGGAGACGGCGCACAGCGGTATCGAAGCCTCATTGACCGGACATCTGGTTTTTTCCACCCTGCACACCAACTCCGCCCCGGAAACCATCGTGCGTCTTTTGGATCTGGGACTGGACCCGATGAACTTTGCCGATGCCCTGCTGGGTGTTTTGGCGCAACGACTGGTGCGTACCCTGTGCAGCCATTGCAAACAACATTACAAGCCCAGCGAGAGCGAATGGCAACGTTTGCGCAACCTTTATGGCGAGGAGCCCTTTGCCGAACTGGCCATCAGCCAGAGCGATGCGGTGTTGTTTGCTCCCGGCGGCTGCAGTAAATGTGGAAAAACCGGCTACAAAGGACGCACCGGCATCCACGAACTGCTGATCGGCAGCGCAGAGATGAAAAAAAGCATTGCCCTGCGGAGCAGGGTGGATCAACTGCGCTCTCTGGCACAAAAAGAGGGGATGCGCACTCTGCTGCAAGATGGGGTGGCCAAAGTATTGAAAGGTCAATTTGATCTGCAACAACTGCTGCGGGTTACTTCAGAGGAACCGGCCTGAACCGTTCGTGCGCCCGTTGGCAACGGGAGGAGCAGGGGGGAATCAGGGGGTATAACCGGGAATTTTATTTTCGTCCACTTCATCGATCTGCGACGGATCCAGATATTTTTCAGCATATTGCAGATAGATTTTTTCCCGGATAAAAACATCAAACAGATCCGGGTCGATGTGGTGTTCTTTTTTCATGAAGCCGAGAATTTTCAAAGAGGCAGAGAGCGATTTGGCCGGTTTGTACGGGCGATCACTGGCCGTCAAGGCCTCAAAAACGTCGGCAATGGCCATGATACGTGCCGGAATCGACATTTGTTCCCGCACCAAACCATCCGGATAACCGGTACCGTCCATGGTTTCGTGGTGACTGCCAGCAATCTCTGGAACCCTGCGCAAGCTTTTGGGAAAAGGGAGCTTGGTGAGCATTTTTTTGGTTACGGTAACATGGTTATTGATAATCTGCCGCTCTTCCTTGGTCAAGGTGCCTTTGCGGATGGTCAGATTGTAGACTTCGTTTTCCGAGAGAAAAGGCTCTTCCTTGCCTTCTGCGGTGGTCCAGCGATATTGGGCGATTTTTTTGACCCGTTCCAGCGCCTCTTCGGACATATATTCACCGCCGATATTGCACTCTTTGATAAACTTGCGGTCATCTTCCAGTTGCTGCATGCGCATTTGATATTCGGCATCCAAACGTGCCAGTTTTTCCTGATGACCGGCAAACCAGGTGGGAGCAGAAAGAACCAGGCTTTGCGTCTGGGCGAGGAGGGCAGACCGTTCTCTGAGGTAGGCAATCTCCACATCCCGCTTCAACACCTCAAAGCGGGTCATGACGGTATGGATACGATCGTAGATGGTTTCCAGTTTGGTTGATTTATCCACCACATATTCTGGAGTAACCACCTTGCCGCAGTCGTGCATCCAGGCGGCAATGCGAATTTCGTACATTTCGTCATCGGTTGGAGCAAAATCTTTCAAGTCGCCCAATTGCGACTCTTTGGCAGCGCGGGCGATCATTTCCGACAAAATGGGCACCCGATGACCATGACCGCCGGTATAGGGGGATTTTTCGTCGATGGCTGCGGCAATGGTCTGGATAAACGCTTCAAACAGCTTTTTCAAATCGCTGATCAAACGTTGATTGGTCAAGGCGATGGCAGCCTGCGATGCCAAGGATTCTGCCAACTGCTGATCTTCGGCGTTAAAGGGCTTGATTTCATTGCTATCTGGATCTTTGGCGTTGATCAGTTGCAAAACGCCGATCAGCTCATTTTCGTGATTTTTCAGAGGAACGACCAGAAACGACTTGGAACGATATTTCATCGCCGCATCAAAGGCGCGCATTCCGGAAAAATCAAAACCTTCTGCTTCATAAGCATCAGGAATATTGACAGTTTCTTCTTTCAGAGCCGTATAGGCCGCCACCATCGCCAAATTGGGCTGTCCATTGCGATAGAGGGGCAGTTCCGGCAACTTGATCGGCACACCGGTCGTGCCACCCTGGGCAATATTCAGGGAATCGGTGCGCAAAATTTGAAATTTCAGGGTTTGATTTTCGGTGAGGGTATACAGGGTGCCGGCATCCGAATTGGTCAACCCTTTGGCACCCAGGAGAATGGTTTCCAGGAGGAGATCCGCATTGCGAACCACAGAGAGGGCCACACCAATTTCGTTGAGTCGATTGATTCGTTCCAGCAAGTGATTCAACCGGGAACGCAGCTTGTCAACGGTATCATTGATGTCGGCGCTAACTTCCATGATCAAGACCAATCTATCCAGTTTAACAGAATAACACCCTGACAACCTACGATAGTAGACGCAGTGTCCCAATACTGTCAATGATTGAATGATGGGGCGGCCAAGGGATGTAACCATCCGCAACTATCCGCAACAGAAAATAGAGGCTGGTATCAATTTTACATAATACATCTTATGCGACATATCCGGGAATGTTGGGAACAAGCTGGGAAAGATTGTCGTATAAGATGTATTATGTAAAATTCACGACAGGTGCCAAAACGGTTGAACCTTTTTCCAGACAAAAAATGGTTTTTCCTCTCCACAGGCAACCGGCGAATCTTGCCGAAATGGATTTTGGCGCATAATATTGCCTGTGGAGTATTAACTGTCAGGTTGAGTGTTTCTTTTGTAAGGATTCTGTCATCGATGATCCGCCGAATTCTGGTAACCAGTGCCCTGCCCTATGCCAACGGTTCCATCCATCTGGGACATTTGGTGGAGACGATTCAAACGGATATTTGGGTTCGTTTTCACAAGGCGCAAGGCCATGAATGTCGCTATTTTTGTGCTGACGACACCCATGGCACCCCAATCATGATTCGGGCTCGCAACGAAGGGATTGCGCCGGAGTTGCTGGTTGCACGGATGCACGAAGAGCATTTGGCCGATTTTCGTGATTTTCACATCGGTTTCGACAACTACTACACCACCCATTCTGCCGAAAACCGCCATTTTGCTGAAGAAATTTACCTGAATTTGTTGCAGGGTGGTCATATTGCCGTTGAAACCGTTCATCAGGCTTACTGTGACCACGACGCCATGTTTCTGCCGGATCGTTTTATTCGTGGCACCTGCCCGAAGTGCGGTGCTGCCGATCAATATGGCGATTCTTGTGAACACTGTTCGGCCACCTACTCTCCCCTGGATTTAAAAGACTCGTATTGCGCGTTGTGCCGCGAACATCCGGTAACCCGCTCATCGGAACATTTCTTTTTTCAATTGTCTCATTTTGAAACGTTTCTCAAGGATTGGACCCGTTCCGGTGCGTTGCAGTCGGAGATGGCCAATAAATTGGAAGAGTGGTATGCCAGCGGGCTGAAAAACTGGGATATTTCCCGTGATGGCCCCTATTTCGGCTTTGAAATTCCTGGCCAGAGCAATAAATATTTTTACGTTTGGCTGGATGCGCCGATTGGTTACATGGCCTCCACGCTCCATTATTGCAATCAGACAGGTATCTCCTTTGATGAATACTGGCGTCCTGGCAGTCAGGCGGAAGTGTATCATTTTATCGGCAAGGATATTCTCTATTTTCATACCCTGTTTTGGCCAGCAATGTTGAAAGGAGGCGGTTTCCGCACGCCGACGTCTGTTTTTGTCCACGGTTTTTTGACTGTCAACGGGCAAAAAATGTCCAAATCGCGTGGTACTTTCATCAATGCCAGAACCTATCTGGACCATTTGGATCCCGAATATTTGCGGTATTATTATGCCTGCAAATTGACAGCGCGTGTCGAAGATCTGGATCTGAATCTGGATGATTTTGTCCACCGGGTCAATGCGGATATTGTCGGCAAAGTGGTCAATCTGGCTTCGCGGACCGCTGGTTTTATCCAAAAATCGTTTGCCGGGCAGCTGTGTGAGGTCTATCCGGAGGATGGCGGTTTGTATGCTTCTTTCGTCCAGGCAGGCAACGAAATTGCGCAACACTATGAAGAACGAGAATTTGCCAAAGCAATGCGGGCCATCATGGCCCTGGCCGATCAAGCCAACCGCTTCATCGAAGAGAACGCCCCCTGGAATTTGGCCAAACAAGGGGATTTGACCAAATTGCACCAGGTCTGTTCTGTGGCGCTCAACCTGTTTCGTGTTCTCATGACCTATTTGGCCCCGGTTCTGCCCCAACTGGCGGAAAAAACCCGTCATTTGCTCAACCTCAACGATTTGCACTGGGCCTCCTGTCAACAACCGCTGAATGGTACCACCATTCAGCCGTTCAGCCATCTGATGGCCCGGGTCGATGCCAAACGTATCGAAGCCATGCTCTCCGCGTCACGTCCTCTGGAAGAAAACAGCACACCGCAACCAGCTGCGCCTGCACCGGTACCAGCCCCCTCCTCTGCTGAGTCCGCTTCTGCCACCATACAGTTGGATCAATTTGCCCAAGTCGATCTGCGCGTTGCCCGTATCCGGCAGGCGGAATTGGTCGAGGGGGCAGACAAACTGTTGAAGTTGACTTTGGATGTGGGTTCTTTGGGAACACGCACCGTTTTTGCCGGTATACGAGCCGCCTATCAGCCTGAGGCGCTGGTTGGCCGCTTGACCGTGGTTGTGGCCAACCTGGCAGCACGCAAAATGAAATTTGGTCTATCGCAAGGAATGGTGTTGGCCGCCAGCCATCCCGATGCAACCGACAAAACTGCCCTTTTTCTGCTCTCCCCCGACGCGGGAGCTGAACCTGGGATGCGTATTCAGTAACTCTGCTCTAACCGAATTAAAGGACAACCATGGCAGATCAATCGAAAATTATCCTGCTGACCGACTCCGTCATTATTGACCGGATGATCATCAGTGGTCTTGATAAGGAAACATGCGACATTCTGACAGTGTATACCAAAGATGCCGATTTTTTTGATCGAATCGTGGCGTTTGAGCCTGAGCTGGTTTTTATCAAAGCAGAGCTGAGCAACTCCCTGGGGGTGGAAATGTGTGACCGATTGCGTCACCATGAGACAACCAAACAGGTCAAAATCATCTTTCTCTCCTCCAACCCGAACATGCGCGAACAGGCGCTGCACCGCAAAGTCAACCGTTTCTTGTCGTTACCTTTCACGCCGCAGGATGTCAAAATGGCCGTGGAGATGGTATTGACCCGCAAACCAATCGTCCTCTACACCGACGACAGCGACATGATGCACCATTTGGTGGTTCCCCCACTCAAAGAAGAGGGGTACGAAGTCTGGGAAGCCTGGGATGGTCGGGAAGCGGTGGAATTGTTGGATAATGTTGGCGGCAAGGTAGATCTGATCCTTTCCGATGTGGAGATGCCTCACATGACCGGGCATCAGCTATGCCGCAATGTCCGTTCCTCTTTTCCTTATGATATACCTTTCATTCTGCTGACTTCGCTTGATACGGAAGAGGCGGTGATGCAGGGGTTTGAGGCCGGAGCCGACGATTATCTGCTCAAGCCGGTGGTGATGCCGGAGCTGTTGGCCCGTGTCAGTCGCTGGCTGAGTGATCGCAGTCGGGGATCACAAAAGGTCGTGCGTCCGGAACGTATTCTGGTCGTCGAAGATGCACAATCTATTCGCAGCATGAGTGTCAAAGCACTGATTGCCCAAGGCTTTCAGGTTGATGAGGCGGAAGACGGCGTGGCAGCATTTCCCTTGCTGAAGAACAACGAGTACGACCTGTTGCTCACCGACTATGAAATGCCACGCATGGATGGGATGGAATTATGCCAAAAACTGCGCCAGGGTGATGCCGGCAGAAGCGATATGCCCATTGTCTTTGCCACCAGCCGAACCTCCAAAACAGACACAGTCAAAATGCGTTCGATCGGTGTACAGGCGGTGATCGCCAAGCCGTTTGGCCCGGATCGGGTGGCGGCTGAGGTGGAAAGGGTGTTGGCAGAAGTGGTGTTGCAGCGGCAACGGATGATGATTCAACACTTTTTCCCGGAACAGTTGCTGTCCTCCAGTGCCGGACAACAACTCTTAGGCAACACCGGACATAATCCGGATTTTGCCGATGACCAATCCCGCTCGGTGATGGCCTTACGTCTGGTCAATTTCGTCGCCCTGGCTAAACATCAAAAATCATTGGAAATGGTCAAGCAAATTAACCAATATCTTGCAACCATTGAGCAGGTGTTGAGAAAATATGATTTATTGGTGGAAAAAGTTCTCGGTGATCGCCTGTATCTCTCTTTAAGCGGCCTGGAAGCTGGTACCCAGCGTGCCGTGCAGGTTGCTGGCAGTATTTTGGAAGCCATTGAAACACTAAACAAAAAATCGGGTTATATGCTCAAAGTCGGTATTGGCCTGCATGTCGGTCATGTCATTGTTGGCAACGTAGGAATCCAAGGAATGGGACGGCAATTGACTCTGCTGGGGGAAGGGATGCAAGTGGCACGGGCCATTTGTAATGCAGCCGGTGACAGTGGTCTTTACCTGTCGGCAGCCGCTCTGAAGCAGGTGCAAGGGGCTGAGGCCAAAGAGATCGGGACGGTTGCCGTGCAAGAGCGGGGAGAGTCGGTGGTGGTATCTCGTCTGAGCAAATTTCCGCACAGCTAGTGGCTGATTACCCGCGATGCCACCCTCTTTTTTGCCCCCGGAGCAGGCAACCATCCTGATTACAGGCTGTTCTTCCGGTATTGGTCTGTGTGTGGCCGAGGGGCTGCAGCGGCGCGGTTATCGTGTTTTTGCCACCGCTCGCCGCGCAGAAGATGTGTTGCGCCTGCAGCAACAGGGTTTGACAGCGCATCGTCTGGATCTGGCAGATGAACGTTCCATCGCCACAGCGGTTGAGTGGCTACTGCTGCAGACCGGCGGGCAACTGTATGCTCTGTTCAACAATGGGGCGTATGGTTTACCGGGAGCGGTAGAGGATATCACGACAGAGGCGCTGCGGGCGCAGTTTGAAACCAATCTGTTCGGTACACACGCCCTCACCCGCCGCGTAATACCGGTGATGCGGCGTCAAGGGTATGGCCGGATCATCCAGAACAGCTCCATACTCGGCTTTGTCGCTCTGAAATATCGGGGAGCCTATATTGCCAGCAAGTTTGCTTTGGAAGGTTTGACCGACGCGATGCGTTTGGAGTTGCATGGCAGCGGCATTCATCTCTCATTAATCGAACCAGGGCCGGTGATCAGTCGTTTTCGGGACAATGCGGCCCAGGCCTTTTTGCGCTGGGTGGATGGCGAACACAGCCTCCATCAACAAGCCTACCAGGCTCTGCAAGCGGCGCGCCTCTCCGGCAAACGGACCGCCTTTTCCGTGGCACCAGAGGTGGTGTTGCAACGGGTGGTGCATGCTCTGGAGAGCAAGCGGCCCAGGATCCGTTATCCCATCACGTTTCCCACCTATCTGTTTGCCTTTTTGCACCGACTGTTGCCAGACCGCTTGATGGATCGGGTTTTATCCTGGAAAATCATCTGACGGTCAGCCCCTGCAACGCCTTGTGCAGTGCCTGCATCGTCAGGAGTGCCTCGTCAAACTCATACTGGTTGATGCGGTCGCGCAGGTGCAATAAATGGCTTTGCAACGCATCATGACCTGCCAGCAGGCCCATGAGACGTTCAACCTTCTCTACTGCCGCCGTATCACTCTCTTGCAGCATATGTTGCAATGCCGATAATTTTTCCTCTACCTGTGGCCAGGGAATTGTTGAGACACTTTTCTTTCCGGCAAGCGCTGTTTCTGTTGCCCCACTCTCTTGCCAGCGGATAATCGCTGCCACCAGTGGCCGCAGTAAATGCTCGACTGCTTCGCTGTCGCCCGCCCCATCTTCGGCACGATGCAACGCTTGCTCCCACGCATAGGCTGCCTCCTGCAGATCTCTGGCTCCTATGCTTCCGGCAACCCCCTTCAGCGTATGCGCCAGACGTATCGCCTCTTCTGACCTGCCATCTGCCGTTGCCTGCCGGATCAAGGCGCAGACTCCCGCCTGTTGCACGGCAAATTTGCCTAATATTTTCCGATACAAATTGCGGCTGTTATTGCAGCGGGCCAGGCCAAGTTTTAAATCCACCCCAGGCAAACCTTCCGGCAAATCTGCTGTGGTTGCCTTGGGCTGATCCGGCGGCAGACTCACCTGCCCGGAAGGTCGCAGCCAGCGCGCCAAAGTGGCAAACAACTGCTCAATCTCAATAGGCTTGACAATGTGGTCATTCATCCCCGCCGCTATTGCCTTTTCCCGGTCGCCGCTCATGGCGTTGGCTGTCATCGCCAATACCGGCAACGACTGCCATTCGGTACGACGACGAATCGCCTGTGTCGCCTCATAGCCATTCATGACCGGCATCTGCACATCCATCAAGACACCGTCATAACGGCCCGCTTCCAGGCGCTGCAACGCCTCCTCACCATGGGCCGCCACATCCACCTCCAATCCGGCATCACGCAGGATCTCCAAGGCCAGTTCCTGATTGATTTCATTGTCCTCTACCAACAAAATTCTGACCCCTCGCCAATCCCGTTCCTCGCCCTGCCCCTGCTTGTGCCTGCGCTGAGCCACTGCTGTTCCCGCAACCGGCAGGCCAAAGCGGGCGCTAAAGCGAAAAGTGCTGCCTGCCCCTGGTCTGCTGCTTACCGAAATTTCGCCGCCCATCAACTCTGTCAAACGGCGACAAATGGCCAACCCCAATCCGGTTCCGCCATAGCGGCGGGTGGTCGAAGCATCCGCCTGACTGAACGAGGAAAAGAGACGGCCAATCTGCTCTTCACTCATCCCAATGCCGCTATCCTCTACCTGGAAAGCCAACTGAATCTCCCCTGCTCGCCGTTGTTCCACCCTGGCCCGGATGGTAATCGCACCCTGTTCGGTAAATTTCAAAGCATTATTGCCCAGATTGATCAATATTTGCCCCAGACGCAGTGCATCACCCACCACCAACTCTGGCAGGTCGGACGCCTTGTCCCACTGCAACGGCAACCCTTTCTCTTCCGCCTTAAGACTCAACAGATTGTTGACCGTATCGAACACCTCTTGCAGAGCAAAGGGGATCGCCTCCAGAGTCAGCTTGCCGGCCTCAATCTTGGAAAAATCAAGAATGTCATTGATGATACCCAACAACAAAACCGCCGAATGGTGTACCTTCTGAATCTGATTGCGCTGCCGGGCTGGCAACTCCCCCTGCAAGGCCAAATGGCTCAAGCCGATAATCGCATTCATCGGGGTACGGATTTCATGGCTCATGTTGGCGAGAAAATCACTCTTGGCCCGGTTGGCGTTTTCGGCAACCTCGGCTGCCTCCCGTGCCTGTTGCTCGGCCAGTCGCTGCGGCGTCACATCGGCCAACACGCCGATGATTCCCAAACGTTCCGGCCCTCCCTCGGTAAAGCGGGCCCAGTAGACGATCAACTGCCGTTCCTGCCCATCCTGCCCCGGCATGCGCCATTCAAAGGCCTCTCCCGGTTGCTCCTGGCGCAATAAATCGCGCATTCGTTGCCACAACCCTTGCCAGTCGCTTTTGGCCAACAGTTGCCCGGACACTGCAGCCAGTTCCACATCCGAAAATCCGGCAAACTGCAACAGCGCCCGATTGGCCTGCACCACTCTCTCTTCTGCCGTATAAAAAAAGATTGGCATCGGCACCGCTTCCAGCAATCGACCCAAAAAAGCCCGCTCTTTTTCCAGCGCCAATTGCGCCTTTTTGCGGTCGGTAATATCGCGAATCACCCCTACCGTGCCGATATAATGCCGTCCTTGCCAATCATTTTCGCCATATAAACCGGAACTGTTCACCTCCACAACTTTGTCGGGATCCTGCAAGGCCACAATGCTGGCATACTCCAGGGGCAATCCACTGCGCGCTTTCAAGCGCACCTCCAGGCCAATGGTCATCCGGGCACCAACCCGCCGTTCGTCAAACAGTTTGGGCGATACGGTTGAGGTGGTTCCGCTACGCCGACTCAATAGATGTTCCCGGCTGACCTGTTCGATCTCATCTTCATGGATGATCGTAGAAAAATGTTGTCCCAACAGGCTTTCGCGCTTGTAACCCAAGCGCACGACAGCATCATTCAAAAAACGGAAACAGCCGTTTTCATCCAATTGATAGACAATATCGGGAATGGTCTGCACCAGGCCACGAAACTGCTCCTCGGAAACCGCCAACTCTTCCAGACTGGCGGCCAGTCGTTCGTTCAACTGTCCCAGATCGGCCTGTTGTTTTTCGAGCAGTTGATTCTGTTGCAAGGTGTTTTCATAGGTGGTGAGAAAAAGATTGAGAATCTGTTCACGAGAGGCGGTAATTCGGTGGCGTTCTCCCTTGAAGGTGATGGTCAGGGGTTCTCCTTCGCCCCCTGCGGCAGTGGCAGAGAGATCTCCAGCCAAGCAGGCCGCAACCCGCTGCAACAGTAACGTGTCATCATAGGGTTTGGTGACATAACTGTCCGCCCGGGCATTGAGACCGTACAACAGATCCTGTGGCTCGGCCAGATTGGTCAACAACAGAACCGGAATTGCTGCCGTTCGCCCATCCTGCTTGATCTGGCGGCACAACTCAAAACCGTTCATGCGTGGCATGGTAATATCGGAAATGACCATCTGCGGCAGGCGGGAGGCCAATTTCTGCAGGGCATCCAGACCATCTTCCGCCCGTTCAACGGTGTGACCGGCCTCTTGCAGCAGGTAGGTCAAACGCAGTGCCTGCGTGGCACTGTCCTCGACAATCAGAATATGGGCCATTTCACCTCCGGTTTGACTGCATGCTCAAACGGTCCAACAGATCAGCAATCTGAGGCGGATTCAACACTTTTTGCGCCGCGCCTGAATGAACAGCCTCTCCTGGCATGCCAAAAATCAATGAACTTTTTTGGTCTTGGGCCACGGTCAAGGCACCGCTATTGCGCATTTGCAACAAGCCTCGTGCCCCATCGCTGCCCATTCCAGTCAACAATATCCCCACCGCACGCGACCCATAATGGCGAGCCATCGATTGAAACAGATAGTCGACCGTTGGGCGCAGACCATATTCTGCCGGGGTTTGCTGGTCCAAAATGACCCGTTGTTCGCGCAGACCGATATGGCTTTGATCGGGAGCAAAATAGATATGTCCGGGCAGCAGGGTTTCCCCCTGTTCAGCCACCCGAATCGTCCACGGTACCACCGCCTGCAACCAACTGACCATCCCATCCAAAAAACCAGGGGCAATGTGTTGCACCACGACGATCGGAAACGTCGGAAGCTGCTTCATCGTGGTAAAAATTTCCTTCAATACCGGCGGCCCACCGGTGGACGCACCCATTGCCAACAGATCCACCCGATCCGGCAACCGTTGTTCGCCTGTCTCGATCGCATTGGCCCCGTTCATGCCCCGCCGCAACCGCCGAACCACTTTCACCCCGGCCATGGCTTTGACCAAACGGGCAATCGAAGCGGCAGTCGCCGCATAATTTGGGCTATCCGGCCCTTCCGGTTTGGCAATGGCCGTCACCGCCCCCACTTCGATGGCGCGAAAACTCTGTACCGCCTCCGGCGATTTCCAGGCACCGCTGCAAATGATGATCGGAATCGGATACAACTGCAAAATCTGCTGGGTTGCCTCATAGCCATCCATGCGCGGCATAGTGATGTCCATGATAATCACATCCGGCTGCCGGTGCCGCACACAGGCCACTGCTTCCAGGCCATCCCTGGCCGATGCGATGACCAGCAGTTCCGGGTCACTCTCCAACATCGACTGCAACAACATTCGGCTGGTAGCCGAATCATCCACCAACAGCACTTCGATCCGTTTCATACCAGCCTGCCTATGGTCGTCAATAGATCCTGTTGATCAAAATCGCTCTTCACCAGGTAGGCCGAGGCCCCCACTGTCACCCCGCGTTGGCGGTGCTCCTGGCTCGACAAGGAAGTGACCAAAACCACCGGCAAGCGTCCGAATCGCTGGTCGGCACGAATTTTTTCGGTCAAAGCAAAGCCGTCACAGCGGGGCATCTCCACATCAGAAACCACCAGATCACACCCCTCCTCCTGCAACTGCTGCCAGCCATCCAGGCCATCCACCGCGCAGTGTACCGCATAGCCGGCGGCCTCCAGTATATTTTTCAGCAACATGCGTGAAGTGAGCGAATCCTCTACCACCAGGATCCGTTTGGCCGACTCTTCCTCGTTCTCTGCCACCTGCCGGGTCACCAGCGCATGACGGCTTGCCGCCAGCAACAACTCCTGAACATGCAGAATGGGCACAATTCGCCCTGATCCCAAGATGGTCGCGCCTGCCAATAGCGGAACTTTGCGCAGCAGCTTGCCCAACCCTTTGACCAACACCTCCTGCTCTTTGAGTACCTCCTGAATGCGAAAAGCCAGTCGTTGCGTCCCACGTCCCAGGATGACCACCAACCATTCATCGTTGCGTTCCTGCCGGTTTACCACCGGCAGATGCAACAGATCCGCCAACTCGACAATGGCCACCGGCACGCCTTCATGCAGCAGGGTGACACACCCCTCCACCGTGCGCAGCGCCTGCCGCTTGACCCGCTGTACCGCTTCAACCTGTAACGTTGGCAAAATGAACCACTGCTCCCGGCAGGCGATCAACACACCGCGAAAGGTGGCCAGTGAGACCGGCAAACCCATGCGAAAAGTGACCCCCTCTCCCGGTCGGTTGTGCAATTGCAGGCTGCCTCCCAGTTTTTCCACCCCCTGTCGGACAATGGCCATCCCCAAACCACGTCCCGACAAGGTTGTCACCCGCTCCGCCGTGCTGAAACCGGAGTGAAAAATCAGCTCCAACACCTCTGCTTCGCTGCACGAGGCTGCCTGTTCGCTGCTCAACAACCCTTTCTGCACGGCCAGGGTACGAATGCGCTCGACCGACAATCCGCGTCCATCATCGCGCACAACGATTTCAACCCGGCTGCTTTCATCCTGCCGCACCTCTACCGCCAACACCCCACAACGGGGCTTGCCCTGTCGCTGTCGCTCCTCCGGGGACTCCAAGCCATGATCCAGAGCGTTGCGTAACAAATGCAGCACCGGGTCACGCATCGCCTGCAAAATGCGCCGGTCCACCTCGATCTCCCGGCCACTGGCCTGCCACGCCACCTCTTTGCCCTGCTCTCGGGCAATCTCCCGCACCATGCGCGGCAGCGGATCCAACAACAAAGCACTCTCTACCAAGGTTAACTGTTTGGCTGTATGCAACAGCTCATCCACCATCCGCTGCGCCAATCGTTGTCCCTGGTCCATCGATTTTAATAAACCCTGCAGGCTTTTCGGCGAACCCAATAAAGGCAACAACTGCCGCAAACTTTGCACTTGCTGCTGATAAACCTGCTTTAAACCAATCAACTCCTCTGCCTTGACCAGCAGTTGATCCAAGCGTTCCGCCCCGACACGAATGGTTATTTCGCCAGCCGCTGGCCCTTCCGGCTCCACCGCTGGCTGCACTGCTGCTGTCACTGGCAAGCTGGCTGCGGGCAACTGTTCCGGGAACGCGGTCTGCTGCGCAACATGTGGCGCAACGGGCCGCTGTTCTTTTTCCAGCGCCGGCGAAGGGAAAACCGTTGCTTGCGGCGACGGCTGCATAACAGCAGGCACAGCTACTGCCGCCACCTGCTCCGGCAAAGCCGCTTTTGCCGGACGGCTCAACTGTTCCAGCTCGTTGGTCAGGGCCAGCAGTTCCCGACGGGCTGCTGCAGGCAAAGGCTGGTTCAGATCGTGGGCCAGCAGTTTTTCCAGAAACGCTACCGCCCGATGCAGACGATCAAACAATTCTGCCGTCACCGCCAACCCACCACCCTTGATGGCAGCAAAAACCCCCTCCAACGTCTGGCAGACGCTCTCCATCTCCCGCAGCGTCACCGCCCGCGCCGCCCCTTTCAAGCTGTGCGCGTCGCGAAAGATGCCTTCCAGCAAGGAGGAAGAAACCCCCTCCACTCCCTCCTTCTCCAACTGCAAAAGGGAGGTGGCGATGGTGGTCAGACGTTCCGTGGCCTCCTGTCGAAAGGCTTCACGCAGTTTGCGCAACAGCTCCTGCTCGTTCATCTTGCTGGCACCCTGCAACTACAGTTTGAAGCGCTGGGTCAATGCCTGCAGATCCCGACTCAACGTATTGAGTCCTTTGATTGAATCTTCCAATTGTCGGGCAGCACCACTGTTCTGGGTGGTGGCCAGCTTGATATTATCCATGGCGATCACCAGTTGATCCATGCCGCCCAATTGCTGCTGGCTGGAGGCGGAAATTTGTTCGGCAGCCATCTCGCTGCGTTCGGCACTGGCCTCAAAGGTGGCGATGGCCGAGCCGGCAATATGTCCTAAATCCACCCCTTTATCCACCGACTTGTTGCCCCGTTCGGTGGCCATTACAGCGCTGCTGGTGGCTTTTTGAATGTCGTTGAGAATCAGCTTGATCTGGCCGGTTGCCTCTCGGGCCTGTTCAGCAAGGCTTTTCACCTCCTGGGCCACCACGGCAAATCCACGCCCGGCCTCTCCTGCCTTGGCCGCTTCAATGGCGGCATTGACCGACAACAGATTGGACTGATCGGTAATGTCATTGACCGAACCAACAATTTCGCCAATATTTTGTGTCTGTTCACTTAACCGGATAATGCTGGCGGCAATGGCATCCATCTCCTCCTTGATGCGCACAATGCCGCTCTGGGCCTGGGCCGAAGCATTGCCCCCCGAACGGGCCACTTCCCGTACCGTGCGCGCCTCTTGCACCATCTCCACTGCCCGATCATTGGTTAAATGGGCAGTATGGCGCACCTCCTCCACCGTGGCACCCACCTGCATCACTGTGGTGGAGGTCTCTACGGAGCTGGCCGCCAACTGGGAAGCGGTGGCTGCCAGTTCACTGCCGGCACTGGCCAGCGATAAAGAACCGGCCATCATTTGGTTGACCTGCTCCCGCAGCAACTCCAGCATACTGTTCATCCCCTGAGCCAACTCGCCCAATTCGTCACTCCGTTGACCAAGATCGATTTTTTCCCGCAGATCAAAAGCGGTCAAGCGGCGGGCAAAAGCCATCTGCTGGGCCAATGGCCGGGTAATGCTGCGGGTAATGATCCAGGCGATCAGCATACCGATCAGAATCATCACCACAATGGTGGTCCACAATGGTTTGCTCAACAGCCCGGTCAGTCGTACCACAAAGTGCAGGCTCTCCTGGGCCTCGGCGACCATTGCTTTGCGAAATGTTTGAATATTGTCGCGTACCCGGTCCGAATCTTTATCAAAGTGAACCATTACCGCATCTCCCGCCGCTTTGCCCGGCCCCAAGTAGGCATCGACCATTTTCAATCCGCTCTGCATCAAGGAGTCAAAATCTTTCAGTAACGTTTCCATGCGGGTGAGTTCATCGTTCATCCGCCGCTCGGCATAATATTTTTTGAAGCGCTCGCCACCGACCCGCACTTTTTTGGCATGTTCCTGGGCATGGCTGACCGATTCCCGGTTGGCCGTCAACGAGGCATCGGTCAAAAACTGCTGCACGGCGTGAATGTCACCGACCATCTCTTCGGCAAGCAGAGCCATCGGCAACGCCCCATCCTGCACCTGCACGGCCCGACTCTCCACCTCGTTGAGCTGATTGAGGAAAAGCAGAAATCCGATGCCAAAGGTCAGCAAGACCAAGGCAAAACCCAGACCTAACCGCACGCCGATGCGCAGATTGTTCATTGCCAATTCCTCCGGGTTGCAATCCTCCCGCTACCCAACCACCAGGCGCGGGTCCGATAATATTTTGCCCCCATCCAGGATGGTCATCCGTTCCGGGGTAATCGCCAACAGATAATCCTGCCGATAGCCACTCAGCGTCGGCAGCGTATTCAAGGTATTGTGCAAGGTGACCACACGAACCCCGACCACCTGATCCGCCAGCAGGGCCATTTCCATCTCTGCCGAACGCAACACAATCAGACGGGATTCTGCATCCGCTGCCTGTGGCGACAGGGCAAACAGTCGCCGCAAGTCCAACAGGGCGACAATTTCCCCGCGCAGATTGACCACTCCCAAAATGGCCTCCTGTACTCCCGGAACCGGTGTCAGTTCACGAAAAGGGACAATTTCCCGAATGTGTCGCAGTTCGATGGCATAGTGTTCATCGTCAAGGAGAAATTCCACCACCGTCAGGGCCGTAGGATCGACTGCCGTACTCTGTTCCGGGATGGCGAGTCGTTCGGCCCGGCGGCGTAACAGGCGTTCGTTGGCATCAGGCATGAAGGGTTCCATCGAGTTGACGAATAATCTGGCGAATGGTTTGTACAGTCATTCCTTCTGCATAGGGCACGGTTGTTTCGGCAGCACTCTCTTCGAGCAACTGCCAGACTGTGCTGGCATGCTTGCGGGCCCGTTTTTTGTCCCGACACAGGGTTGCCAACTGCAAATGGGCAATCACCAGGTCTGGCTGCAAAAAAAGCGCTTGTTCCAAGACGCTTTGCGCTTCCTCTGTTTCCCCTTTGGCCAGCAGGATCATGGCCAGATGGTAATAGTGTTCCGCCTGCAGTCGATCGCGCAGAATGGCCTGGCGATAATTGCGCTCGGCAGCATTCAGGCGGCCCAAATTGGCTTGGATACGGGCAAGAAGCACAATACGCGCCAAGGATGGGGGTGGATCTTCCCCTTGTCGTTCCAACACAACGGCTGCTTCCGACAGTCGCTGGGCATAAAACAGTTGCTCAGCCTCCAGCAACACCGGATCCCCCCCGCTTGAGGCAGGTAACCCCTGCATCGGTTGGCGATGACGGCTGGCCAACGGGCGGCGTGGTGGTGACGGTAATGGTGGCGGCAGCGTTGCCGTCGCGCTCCGCTTGCTGGTGACAACGGTTGAGAGACTGTTACGATAAAACAAATTGGCCTGGCGTGAATCACGCAGATGCAATTGAGGATGGCGGATCAAAGCCGCCTCGCTGGGACTGACCAGCAACCATCCTCCCTCCATCAAACGATCCACAAACTGCCCGACGATACGCTGTCGTTGCTCCGGGCTGAAATACATCAGCACGTTGCGACAAAAAATGACCGCCATCGAAGCGGGTTG
>PDZV01000050.1 GCA_002753135.1 Magnetococcales bacterium WMHbinv6
ACTCAAGAGCTGCAGGCGGATGCTGCCCCGCAGGATCTCCGCCAGCGACCAGTGCAGGCGCAACTGCTCTATCTGCAATCGATTGCCCGCTGCATCCTGCCAGAGCAGACGCTGCAGGGTCATCTCCGTTGGAAAGCGGCCCCGCAATTGTTGCAGTTGCAATTGACTGTGCGCAGAACGGAACAGATGTTCCAGAAGATGGGTCAGCAGATCCTGCCCCTGCTCTTGCTGCAGGGCGGCCAACAGACCGCCCAACACCAGCAACCAGAGCAGAAACAGCGCCATGACGGCCCGACGCAGCAAGCGCCAACGGCTTGGCGTCACCGCTTTGGCAGGCGACTGCCGGGTGGCGCTGCTGTCCGGGGTTGACGGAGAAAATTCCGGAGCGGTCTCAACCATCTCCGGCCTGCCATCCGAAGAGAGTTGCGCGGCCAAAGACAGCATCAGGCTGCTTGCAAGGCGATAAGCGACATGTCCAGCAAAAGCACATCGTTTTCATCTTCACAGCTCTCCTCCCGGAAGCGGCCCAGCGCCTGAACCAGATTGGATGCGTGGGGAACCACTCCAGAGGGCAACGGGTGTTTGATTCGGTTCAATCGGCTGAAAAATGGATACCATCGACCGCAATGGCAGACAGCTTCCCATTGATCCGTATGACAATGGCACATTCCGGCAACTCTTTTCGCACCTGCCTGGCCAGACCGTCAGAGAGTTCCAATAATCGTACCAACACACCACTCCCGGCGCGTGGCCGCAAAGCCCTGGCCTCTTGATGTTGCTGGCACTCGCCAGGCGGTTTACAAAACAGCGCGCCTACAGGCCGCCGGATTGGCGTTGTCGCCGCGCGTTAAAAGGCCTGGCCGATGCTGACGTAGAGCTGGTACGGATCATCGATACCGACACGACGCTGCAAAGGGACACCGATATCGAGCCGTAACGGTCCGATCGGTGTTTTGTAGCGCAGACCACCACCCGCACCCAGCAACAGGGTTTCATCGATACTGGGCGCATTGCTGACAAAAGAGCGCCCCCCGTCCAGAAAGGCAACAAGTCCCATGGATTCACTGATCTGCAAGCGACTTTCGGTAGAAAATTCCACCATGGAACGGCCTCCCAACGGTTTTTTATTGTGATCGACCGCCCCGGCCATCTGAAAACCATAACCGCGCAAAGAACCACTGCCACCGGAATAAAAGCGCTCGTCAGCCGGCACGGATTCCCGTCCGCTGCCGGAAATGGTACCCGCACCCAGTCGACCCGCCAACACAATTTTTGGACTGCTCAACAGGGGATAATAGGTTCGCACCTGGCCGGCAATTTTGCCAAACCAGACCCCGGTGCCCAAAGTGTCAATAATGCCTGCACCCAGCAGATTCATGTACCAACCCTGGGAGGGATCCAACAAATTGTCCCGCCGATCCCACACCAGTTTGACAGGGGTGGAAAAAAGTCCAAACAGTCGCTCCTGTTGACTGCCGCTGCGATCTTTTTCATCAGCCAGACGGTAGCCGACTCCATAAGAAAGATCCACTTGCGGGGCCAGCGGAAAAGAGATTCCCGCATCGGTGCCAAAAGAATTTTTGTAGAACGCTTCGGTATCTTCCTTGTCCAGGCTGGCGGCAAGCAACAGTTTTTGTTGCAATTGCAAAAAATCGGGTTTGGTAAAGTTGCTTTCCAGATGATACTGGTTGACAGCCGCCTGCCCTTTGACTTGCAACTGCTCACCGGCAGCAAACAGGTTGCGATGTTCCCAATTGGCAGCAATTTTGGCCCCCGTACCGGTACTGTAGCCAACACCGCTGCTGATGGAACGATGTTTTCTCTGCGACAATTCGGCGGTGACCGGATGCAAGCCGCTTGCATCCGCTTCCGGGGCAATGCGCAGTTGCACGCCATTGAACAAGCCGGTCGCCAACAGAGCCCGTTGTGCCTCTTCCATGCGCTGCGGTTGGTATAACAATGGGGTTTCCGGGCGGGTGGCCGTGGCCCAGGGGATGCGTTGATGGAGAAATTCGCCAGAGATCCCTTCGTGACCGCTCAGGGTGACCGCGCCCAACAGCACCCGTGGCCCGATTGCAATCCGCAACGCCACTTCCACCGTCTGCTGGTCATGGTCAACCACAACCTGGCGTTTGGCCAGCTTGGCAAAGGCGAAACCCTGCTTTTTGGCCGCTTGCAACAGTCGCTCCTCGGCGGCGAAAATGGTGCGCGAGAGCGCCCCTTTACCCGGTTCAAGCCCCAGTTCGCTCAACGCCGGGGTGGCAAACAGGGCAAACGACTCATCGGCATCGGCAAGCGGCGGCTCTTCGCTCATCGCCGCTGGCAGCGTTTGTGCCTGAATGACCTCAATCCGCACCTGGTTCACCCGATAGAGCGGACCGCTATCGATCAACAGATTGACCTGAACCGGTGCGGCGGTAAAATCCACATCCGAACTGACCTGTGCTGCAAAATAGCCACGGGACTGCAGGACACCTGCCAGAACGGTGTGATCCTTTCTGGCCCGACGCAAGAGGACAAAACGGCTGGCGGGAGCCGACTCCTTCTCCTGGATGCAAAGACTGGCCGCCCGCAATAACGGCTCCAGACTCTCCTGTTGTGCAGAGGTCAAACCGGTGAAGTTTACCTCATAGTGAATCGCCTCTTCGCCCGCCCAGGCAGAGACCACACTGCACAACAGCCAGAGCAGCCATCCGCCGCATTGCCTTATCCATCGTCGTTTGCTCACAGTCGTCAATACGGCTCCGTGGTTACTGCACTGGTGGTTCATCCCCCGCCGCGACAACGGCACTTGCTGCCGGGCTTTGCATTTGCTGTACAACAGGCATCCACTCTGTAATCATTCTGCCTACCTCCCTCTGCGCACGTTAACGTAACAAACAGAACGGGTAAAAGCAACCGCTGCTCATGGCCATGCCTCCACCGGGCAGCTTGGGCTGACGGTGATAAAAAGCAGGCAACAACCACTGATACGGCAAACCGTTGGACTATGGAAACACTTGATTTCGATTTGATCGTGGTAGGAGGAGGCCCCGCCGGTCTGGCGGCAGCCTGTCATGCACAACGATTGGCCATGGAACATGGGCAAACCTTATCCATTGCCCTGCTGGAAAAGGGGGCCCGAATCGGCAGCCACCTGCTTTCTGGTGCCCTGGTCGATGGCACGGTTTGGCAACAACTGCTGCCGGCAGCCGATTCGTCGCTGCCGCAACCGGCAACCCCGCCGCCGCTGCACAGCCCCGTGCGCGAGGAGCAGCTCTGGCTGCTGCAGGCAGAGAAGGCCCATGCCTTGCCGATCGCACATGGTTGGCAACATCGTCATTGCCATATCGCCTCGCTGGGGGAGTTGTGTCGCTGGCTGGCCACCTGGGCCGAAGCGTTGGGTGTTGAACTGCTGACCGGTTTTGCCGCCGTTGCACCGCTGTGGGAGGGTCAACAGCTGATCGGCGTCTGCAGCGGCGAACAGGGGCGCAATCGGGCTGGCCAGTGCAAACCGGGTTATCAGCCGCCGGTCGCCCTGCGGGCACCGCTCACCATTGTGGCCGAAGGGTGCCGGGGAGAGATCAGCGGTCGCATTCGGGAGCATCTTGCGCCTGCCCGGAAGCCGCTTGTGGCGCGCCGTTCGCCGCAACGCTATGCCCTGGGCATCAAGGAGTTGTGGGAATGCGCCTCTACCCAAAGCGGGCAGGTTATCCATACCCTGGGTTGGCCGTTACGCGGGGTGCATGGTGGCGGTTTTCTTTATCATCCCCGTCCGCATCGTGTCGCCTTGGGTATGGTGATCGATCTGGCCTACCGTGACCCCTGGTTTGACCCTTTTCTCGCCCTGCAGCAGTGGAAAACCCATCCGTTGCTGCGCCCCCGCCTGGCGCAGGGTCGACTGCTGGGCTATGGTGCCCGCACCCTGGTGGTCGGCGGCTGGCAAAGTTTACCGCCATTGAGTTTTGCCGGCGGCCTGCTGGTAGGAGACAGCGCCGGTCTGCTCAACGCGGCCACCCTGCAGGGGGTCGGCAACGCTGTCGCCTCCGGCATGCTGGCGGCAGAGACCGCCTGGCAGGCCATACGCGGTCGCACTTACACTGCCGACTTTCTGCAGCGCTACGAGGAGGCGGTACGCCGTTCTGCCTGGGGCCAAGCCTTGTATCGGGTGCGTAACGTGCGACCCGCCTTCCGGGTCGGTTTGACTGCCGGTCTGCTCAATGCCGCCTGGGAATATGGCACCCGCGGACGCTCCCCCTGGAGCTGGCACTGGCAGCATACTGATCGGCAGATGCTCCGCCCCCTGGAGAGCGAGAGCAAACCACCCACCGCACCCCCACTGCCCGACGATGCTGTGGTGCTGGATCGGCATCAGGCCTTGGCCTGCAGCGGTCTGCACTACGAAGAAGATCAACCGGTTCACCTGCAACTGCTCGATGCCGAACGCCCTTTGACCGAAGGTCGGCACCGTTTCGCGAATCCAGAGTTGCGTTACTGTCCCGCCGCCGTGTATGCTCTGCATCGACACGCGGACAAAAAAATTTATCTGCAGATTCACGCCAACCATTGCCTACACTGCAAATGCTGTGACATCAAAGACCCTCTGGATAATATTCGTTGGACCGCGCCCCAGGGCGGCAGTGGTCCCAATTACCCGGACCTGTAAATGAGTAGGAGTATAGCGCGATGTTCGACAGCAAAATCATCGAGCAGGTCATTGCCCTCTGGAATCGCAGTGCAGAGGATCGCAAGCCGGCACCCCCGTTCCCGGTGGTCAAAACCCTGATGGAAACCGTCTTTCTGGTCGGCTTGCATCGCGAAGAGGAGCGCCCGGTGCAGGTGACCGTGGCCCTGATGGAACCGGATGAATTTTCCCATCGGGGACCCGCCGGCGACAGCGTCCTGCTGACTTTGGAAAAAAAACAGCCCTTTACCGTCAACAGCCTGATGAAACTGGCCCCCGCCTTTGATCCGGTAACCACCTCTCTGGCAGTCTGTTGTGGCGAAAAAGAGAAAAACTGCCAACTGGAGATTTGGGGTGCCATTTTTACCAGCACCCGGGGGGGAGGCCGTTTTGATACCATCAACCTCTCCCTTGCCCCCCCAGAGGTGCTGACCATCTCCTCCAAAAAAACCGGTGCCTTGACCATTTTTCGCGGCAGTGAAGTCATTGCCCGTTTTCATGCCGGTCGTTTTACTGAACCGATTCCTACCCCTTTTTCCGCCAACCTGATGGGGTGGTGGTTGCTGCATGGCGTGCGCTCGCACCCGGAGTTCAAGCGCAACGGCATGATCTATTGGGAACTGTATCGGGATTTTCTCAACCATCTGCTGATCGAAACCAGCAATCGGGGCGTGGGGGGTGCCATCATCTGGTTGCCGGAAAAAATGGCCGATGGTTCTCGACGGGGTATTTTGCCACGCCATATTCTCTCCTCCAGCCCGGAAGGGGCACCATTGCTGGAAGATCTGTGCCGCATGGAGGCCAATTTACGACAAAGCATTCAGGACATGCGCGATGGCAAAGAGGCCCCCAACTGCCTGATCATGGAAGAGACCATCCTGGAGTGCAAACGGCGGATTATCGAGCATGCGGAAATTTTGGCGCAACTGACCCGGGTGGACGGGGCTTTGATCATCTCCAGCCGCTTGCGGGCCATCTCGTTTGGTTCGGTGCTGGCCGCCCCTCTCTGGGAAGGAACCACCATGCACGGCATCGATGAAGAGGACTGCAACCTTTATCCCGTCAATCTGGTCTCCTATGGCACCCGCCACTCTTCGGCGGTCAATTTTGTGGGTTGGAATCCTGGTGCCGTGGCCTTTGTCATCTCACAGGATGGCCCGATCACCGGTCTGGCCCGCAAGGATGATGAAACGGTCTACTGGTGGCCGGATTGTCTGGGCAAACACCGTCTGCCGGGACAATTGGATTACGGCACCTTTGGATAAACTCTCCGGTTAAGGTGAGAGAGGATCCCCAGCCGACAGATGGTCGGCCAGCAGGGTTTGCAGCCGTTGCCACAACCCCGGCATCCCCTCTCCGTTCAGGGCCGAGACCGTGACCGCCGGCAACAGTAAATAGTGCGAGGCCTGCGGCAGCACCAGCGCCAACTGCCGCAGGGCCTCACGCCGTTCATTGCTTTTGAGTTTGTCCACCTTGGTGGCCACGGGCAAGGCGGGAATACCGTATTGATCCAAATGGCGCAACAACTCCTGATCCAACTCGGTCAGACCACGCCGCAAATCAAGCAGCAACACCACCGCCCGCAGATTGCGCCGCTGGGCAAAATAACTGCCCAGCAGTTGATCCCATACCGAGCGCTGCACCTGACCAACACTGGCATAACCATAGCCCGGCAGATCGACAAAAGACCACTTTTCCCCCACCTGAAAAAAATTGATTTCTCGGGTGCGACCGGGTGTACGGCTGACCCTGGCCAAATTGCGCCGGTTCAACAACCGGTTGAGCAGAGAGGATTTGCCGACGTTGGAACGACCGACAAAGGCAATTTCCGCCCGATCATCCTGGGGAAACTGGCGGGCCGCAACCGCCCCCACGACAAATTCTGCCGCCGGTATCCGTAAGGAAAAGGGCTCCTCTCTCTGTTCCACCTCTGTATCCTTCTCAGCGTTGTTGTGTAAGCGGCATTTCGGTGCCATGTCAATCCCAATAGAGTCCGGCCAAAGATAACAGGGCCAAACCAAGAAAAAAGAGACCGCTGGCCCGATTGAGCAGCGGTTTGGAAATTTTCTGCAAAAGGGTACGCCCCACCAGCACACCCAAGGCCGAAGAGGCCCCCAAGGCCAGGGTTGCCCCTACCCATACGGGAACCATCGGTGCCGTACTGGCCATGCCAATCACGGCAATTTGGGTCTTGTCGCCCAACTCGGCCAGAAAAATCATCAAAAAGGCACGGATGATGATGCTGTGACCGCTCTGTTCCGCCACCTCTTCCTCTTCCTCCTCGTCACCGGAGGCACGCAGCGCCTGGATGCCAAACAGAGCAAACATGGCGGCGACAACCCAGACCAAAACGGTTTTGGGTATCCAGGACGAGAGCGCTGAGCCGAACAGCACCGCCAGCACGTTCAAAATGATAAACGCAAACAAGGCCCCCAGAAAAACCGGCATGGGACGATGGCGCGCCGCCAGCGTCATACAGACCAGCTGTGTTTTATCGCCCAATTCGGCCAGAAAAATCAGGGCAAAGGTGGTGGCGGTGACCGGAATGGCGGCCAGCAGTTGGGAAAACAGCGAGAGATCTTCAGACATGTGAGACACCTTGGGGAACCGGACAAAGCACCAAAGGCACGATGCCGCCTGCCGGTTCCAGATGCGGCGCATCGGTGCCTAAGGTCTCGTCAAGCCCTCATGCTGTACAGGCCACGGCGTTAGCGCCAAGTATGTTGACCCGTACCCTCTGCCAGAGCGGCAAAGGCGACTACTCCCCTTAAAGACAGTGAGAAGTGTACACTATAATAAGCAAAAAAACCAACTCATCTTTTGGAGCTTGTTCTCATTCGGCCCATAACACCTTGATACTGCGTTGCTGGAGCACTCCGCTGTTTTCACACAAATCACGGCACCACTCACGGCCAAACCACCCTGTCTGGAGGGTGTTTGGCCTGAACAGGCCCCTGCAAATAACAGCACCACACCGCTTCACCGAACATTCTATCCGTGTCAATAGGGAACCATAACACAACAAAGAATAAATCAAACAAAAACAATAAATTACGCACAAAAGCTCATAATACGCAAACACCTTATCATATTTGACACGGTCATCAAAACGATGACAGCTCAAGTGTTAGGATCCACTCCTTGTCTATCCTTTTCATAGGCAAACAGAACCGCGCTTTTCATCAGCTCTTTGGTTAAAGGCAGGGCCTGTTTAAAGGTAACCATATCTCCTTCACATGTGCTGCCATGGTTTGGGGTGCCTTGTCGCAAAAATTGGTTCTTTCCACCGTGGACATTTTGCAAGGCTATCTCCAAAACACGATTGGCGTCTTCACTTGCATCTAGGAAAGTAAGACTTCCCGGATTATCACTCATCGTAGCACCCATTATGAAAATAAAGCGACTGTGTCTTCTACAAGGCAAGACAGATTAGCACATTTCAACTTTCTAGCAAAAGCCGCGCCAAAGACGGCAGCTATAACAGTTAATCACCCTTTTCAACTTCCCTCGTTTGGCATGATGGTCTATTTTGCATTTTTTGACCCGCCAGGTATCAACTCAGGCACAACCGAATCAACAACGCCATATCATCGCTCGAAAAATTGCGGAAGGCCAAAGAGTATCTCCAGTCCCAGATAATATCACACAACCTCCTTGCATCAAAAGAGCTACGCAGCTCATCAACACTTTTTATTTGCATCCGCTCTGAAATTTCCCTGTTTAAACCCGCGTAAATTGCAAAATATTCATTTAAATAATATTCTTCCATGGTTAATTCATGGCCGATGCTTGAAAAATGGGCATCTGTAAAAACGATGGGACGCCGTTTTGCAATCCAGTAGACGAAAAACCCACCAACTTTTTCTCCAGCAGGATTTTGGCTGCCGTGAAAATGGCGAAAACGTTCCTTGTCACGCTCAATCCGGATGGCAATGTCTTGCAAGATTGTTGGCGATAAAGAATATAAACCTCTTGGTCCACCTCTCCACTTGAAAGTTGGGATTGTTTCTTCAAGTAGTTCAGCCAATATACTATAAACTTCTGTCATTTTCTGTATGCCTAGACAGATGTCATTTTTATTCGGCTCAAAACCAACAGATGGATGGGATTCTCTCGATGCCATTTTTTTACCCCTGCCAAATTTTTCAAGTCTATAATGTGATGTTAGGATAATATCCCTAATTGTACATTACAAACAGATCATACGTGTTGAGACTACCTGTCTTGTTTACAATGCTTATAAAGTGACCTGCCACCTGCAGAGCGACGCGGTTATGCTATTACAACCAGCATTACAAGTCAACCAATGACATCTCTTGAACACTCCTAAAAGCGGTAAATATATCAATAAACAAGAAAAATCAATTCATTATCGCAACATACAATTGACCAGATATCGTAACAACCCTTGCGTTGAAGCATCGTGGTCGCTGAGGTCGACGGCCTGGCCGTTTTGCAGCTGGCGGCTCTCCTGCAACAGCTGTTGCGCCGCCTTTTTGCCCAGTTCGACCCCCCACTGGTCAAAGCTGTTGACCCGCCACAGCACTCCCTGCACGAAGATTTTCATCTCATAGAGGGCAAGCAGCAGGCCCAGGTTGAAGGGGGTCAAGGAGGGCATGATCAGGGTGTTGCTGGGGCGATTGCCGGGAAAAAGGCGATGGGGCAACAACAGGGCGATCTGTTCTTCCGTCAGCCCCTCGGTACGCAGATCGGCGGCCACCTCTTCGGCGCTGCGCCCGCGCAGCAACACTTCGCTCTGGGCCAGCATATTGGCCAACAACTCCTGATGATGGCCATGCAACGCGGTATGGCTGTTGGCACAACCGATAAAATCGATGGCTACCGCATGCGTCCCCTGATGCAACAACTGAAAAAAAGAGTGCTGGGCATTGCTGCCCACCTCACCCCAGAGAATCGGTCCGGTGGGATAGCCTACCAACTGACCATCGCGGTCGATTCGCTTGCCGTTGCTCTCCATGTCACACTGCTGCAGATAGGCGGGAAAACGGCGCAACGAATGGTCATAAGGCAAAATGGCCAGCGTTGAGGCCCCTTCCAACCAGCGGTTCCAAATGCCCAGCAAGGCCAGCAGCACCGGCATATTCAACGGCAGGGGAGCGCTGCAAAAATGACGGTCCAGGGCATGCGCCCCTTCCAGCATTTGGGCAAAATGGTCAAAGCCAATGCGCACCGCCACGCTCACCCCGATGGCAGAACACCAGGAGTAACGGCCACCAACCCACTCCCAAATGCGCAATATCCGCTCCGGATGGACGCCACAGGCGACTGCCCGTTCCGGTGCTGCGGTGACAGCCAGCAGGTGCGGTGCCAATTTTTCTCCGCTGATCCCGGCACGCTGCAACCACTGCAAGGCAGCATCGCTGTTGAGCAGCGTCTCGCGGGTGGAAAAAGTTTTGGAAGCCAGCACAAACAAAGTTTCCGCCGGATGCAGACCACGCACCGCTTCGACAAAATCGGCCCCATCCATGTTGCTGACAAAACGGACCTCCGGCCCCGATTGACCATAAGGCTGCAAAGCCTGGCTGATCATTTCCGGTCCCAGATGGGAACCACCGATGCCAATATTGACCAGATTGCGCAACGGGCGGCCATCGGCAGCATGGATCGCCCCAGCGCGAAACTGTTCGGCAAACTGTTTGACCCGCTCCAGTTGCTGCATAACCTCCGGCATGACATCCTGACCGTCCAGCATAACCGGTTGACCGCTGCGGTTGCGCAGGGCATGGTGCAGTACCGCTCTCTGTTCGGTCCAGTTGCAACGCTTGCCGGCAAACAGATCTTTCCGCGCCTGTTCCAGCCCTTGGGCTTGCGCCCACGCGCACAGCAAGGGAATTGTCTCTGCGGTCAGGCGATTTTTGGAATAGTCGAGCAGCAGATCATGGCACGAAAGCGAAAAACGGTTAAAACGGTCGGCATCCTGCGCAAACAAGGTCGACAGGGAGAGAGAAGCAACCCGTTGGGCATGCTCCTGCAACGCGGGTGGAAAATAGGCATCCATGGTATACCATCGGCTTCAAAAACGAAGGTTGCTCCGGGCTGATCAACGGCGCAAAAAAGCGGTCACCCGTTCGATTGCCTCCAACTCCCCCTCCGGGGGCAACCAATGTATATCGGGCTCTTTGCGCAACCAGGTCATCTGGCGTTTCGCATAGCGACGGCTTTCCCGTTTGCCATATTCGACGGCTTCCGACAAAGAAATTGTCCCCTCAAAAAAGGGAAACAGTTGCCGATAGCCCACCGCTTTCATGGCCGGCAGTGTGCGATCATAACCGGCCTGCCACAGATGACGCGCTTCATCAAGCAAACCTTGCGCCATCATTTGCTCAAAACGGGCATCGATGCGGCCATATAACTGCGCACGCGGCCAGAGCAGGGCCAATTTCAGAATGGTAAAAGGGGGAGGTGGTGGCTGTTCCTGCTGCCATTGGCTCAATGGACGACCAGTGGCCTCATAGACGGCCAATGCCTGGCTGATCCGTTGCCCATCGTTGGCGGTGATGCGGGCGGCCAGAAAGGGATCGATCTGCTGCAAACGTTGATGCAAAAGAGGCCAGCCCCCCCTCTCCCCTTCTTCTTTGATCCGCTGGCGAATGGCCGGATCCATGGGGGGAATCAATACCAGGCCAGAGGCCACGGCGCGAAAATAGAGACCACTGCCGCCAACAAAAAGCGGTATGCAGCCCCGGCGCTGACAATCGGCAATAATCCCCCAGGCCGCTTCCCGGTAGCGATCGGCACTGTAGGGTTGATCCGGGGTTGTCACATCAAGCAGATGATGCGTCACCGCCTGTCGTTCGGCAGCGCTTGGTTTGGCCGAACCAATCTCCAGACCACGATAAAGCTGCACCGAATCGGCGTTGACAATTTCCAGCGCAAAAAATTTGGCCAACAGCATGGCCAGAGAAGATTTACCCGACGCGGTCGGGCCCATCAAAAAAATCAGGCGGGATGGCAACAAAGGCGGCATGGTTCAGCAAAAGGGAAAAAGAAAAACGGGGTTCTGAAGAGCATATTCCAGAACCCCGTCCTGTGACAATCCGTATCAAGCAACAACAGACATCAACCGCGCGCCTTCAACCAGTTGGCAATGGCCGGCGGCACCTCCTGCTGGGCACGCCCACTGACATAGATACCAATATGGCCACCCTTGAAAGCAAACTCCGAATAATCGGTACTGCCCACCAAATCCTTGAGTACCTTGGAAGCGGCGGGGGGTACCAGGTGATCCAACGAGGCGTAGACGTTGAAAACCGGCATGGTGATATTTTTCAAATCCACCCGCTGCCCGCCGATCACCACTTCGCCTTTGACCAGACCATTGCATTGATAAAAATCTTTGATGAACTGGCGGAACGTTTCACCAGCCTGATCCGGAGAATCAAAAATCCACTTTTCCATGCGCAGGAAGTTGCGCAATTTTTCCTGGCTGTCCAGCAGATCCACCATGTCCAGATATTTTTGCCCGGTCAGACGGTAGGGATTCATGGAGAGGAAGGTGAAATTTAATAAATCGCCGGGAATATTACCCAGCGTATCCACCAACAGATCCACATCCAGGGTCTGGGCCCAGCGACTGAGCAGATTATCCGGGGTCTGGAAATCCACCGGAGTCACGGTCGTCACCAGATTACGCACCTTGTCCGGGTGCAACGCCGAAAAACAGATGCTGAACGTACCGCCCTGACAAATACCCAACACATTGATCCGATACAGATCGTGCGCTTCGCAGATATGTTGCACACAGCGATAAATATAGCCGTTGATATAGTCATCCATGGTCAGGTAACGATCCGAACCATCCGGATAACCCCAGTCGATCAGATAGACATCCATCCCTTCGTCCAACAAACCACGGATCAAGGAACGATCCTCCTGCAAATCGGCCATATACGGACGATTGACCAGGGCATAGATGACCAAAACCGGCACCCGATGCCGTTTTTCCACTCTGGGTTGGTAACGGTACAACGTCACCTTGTCATCGGTATAGACCGCTTCGCGGCTGCTGACACCGGTGGAAATGGGGCCGGTCTTGCTTAACGCCGTCATACCTGAAAGCAACTTTTGGTTGAAACGCAACAGCTCTTCTGCCGCTTGTTGGGGGGTCATGTTAATGGGAAACATCCGTTACTCTCCTTTTTTGGCAACCGTCTCTGGCGTTGAAACCGCTTTATCCCGCGAGGCAGCACGTGCTTTTGTTGCGGCGCCCCCTTTGTCTGGCGCAGAGGTGACGCCCGGTCTGGCATCTTCCAGAACCGTTTTCATTTCTGCCAGTTCTTGACGCAGATTGCGTACATCCATCCGTTCCAGATCATCGCGCAGAGAGCGCAACTCGGCACTGGTGTCTTGCGTTTGCAACCGTTTCAGCTGATCTTCCAGGCTGCGAACCCGCCGTTTCAAATCCTGTACCTGGCGATGTGAGGTATTCATCTCCCGTCGGGTCGGCATACCCAAGGCGGCCATGGTCTCATCGGCCATGTTTTGTTGGTACTGCTGCACCCGCATCATGCCGTTGACCATGCGTGAGTTGGCTTCCTGAAACTCACTGCTGCGCACAAACTCAGCATTGCTCTCCTCACAACAATCCACCCATAATACATAGAGTTCTCTCAAACTTTCGATCGGTTTGTCGGTGGCCCCCCGTTCCAACAACCGTTTGTGCAACAGGTCCAGCGCCTTCAGGTTCACCTGATTGGCAAGGGACTGAAACTCCTGCACCGCTTTCTGATAGGCCAACGCTTCGGCCATGGCTGCCTGCATCCGTTCCTGCTTTTCCCGCGTCAAACCCAATCCCGGGGTGGAGAGCAGTTGCTGCAACCATTGGGTCATATCCTGATTCCAGGTACCGGATTTGCTTGCCTCCGCCATGTTCTGCAGCAGAGAACTGGATAACATCGGGCTATCCTTGAACATCTCCATCCACATCTGCATCGGCTGACTCCAGGCGGACATGGGATGCATCCCGGCCATCCCACCCTCTGCTCCGGTAAAGAGTGCCTTGGCTTGCTGAATCGCCCGGTCCAGCTGTTTGGTCCATTCGTTGCCATCCCGCTGCGTTTCACCGACACGTTGCAAGGTTTCAAAAATTTCCTTGCCCATGCGCATGAAACCACTGGCCGCAGACATCATGCCATTGATGACCGTTTTTTCTGGTGACGCCTCCGGGGTGTAGACACCAAACATGCGCATCCAGTCAGCCATCGGTGCCCCGCCTGTCTGCCCTTGCATCCAGGGCATCATCCAGGGCATGGCACCCGTATTGACATTGGCCCCTTCCGTGGCCTGCTTCAGCCACTGCATCGGCCATTGCGCCATCGCCTCCATCCCCGGAACGGTACGATTTGCTTGGAGGCTATCGCCGGCTATGGCGGTCCAATCGTTCCAGATCTTTCGCTGCAGGTCGGTCCAACCCTGCATCCAATCTACCGAAAACGCATCATTCGCCATGCTTCACCTCCCTTTGTTGAATACGCCATTGAAACCGGCTGTTACTTGGTATTGGCCTTGACCTGTTCGACAATATCATTCAAATCCTGCTCAATCAGCCCTTTGAGTTCTTCCTGGCTGCGCGACAACAGTTCCATGGTCTGACGGGCATTTTCCACCATCATTTTACCCACATCCGAAACAATATCTGCTTGGGCATTCACCACATCCTGCACCGACTTCATGCCACCCAAGCCTTTGATCTGTTTGGAACTGACCGTAACGAATGCTTCTGCGGCATTGACCTGCTGTTTGGCCAGCTCTTTCATGGTCCGCTCGTTGATTTTCTGCAAACCAGCAATCGAATTGACCATCTTGCGGGTTACTTCGGCAACCTGCTCGGCTACTTTCTTGTCCATTTTACCCTCCCTATGATTTGTCACCCATCGTATGATTACTCGACATTGCTGCGCCGCAGCAATTGTTGCAGTGCAGCATATTACTCCCACAACAACTTGTCAACCGCTTTTTTGCGTTTTTTGCTTCATCCCATACTTTTTTTATCTGCCCATCACGACGATTCATCCACCGGTGGCGTGGTGGAGGAAGGGCGCGTGACGGGCAGAAGGGAAACCCAGAATTCAATATTTTTCTGGGTCATTTCACTCAGGATTGACACCGGATTGATGGCGGTGTGTAACTGATTTTGTTGTTCAACAAAGAGAGCCACGCTGCGCGCCAGATAATCACCCAACATCCCCTGCAGGGCACCGCCATAAAAGCGGATAATCTGTTGCAACACCTCGGTCGAAAAGACCGGAACTCCCCCCCCCTCCGATTCGCTGATGATTTGCAGCAAGATACTACGGGTAATATCTTCGTTGGTCTGCTTGTCGACCACCTGGAAAGGAATTTTGTCCAATACCAACTGACGGATACCTTCCAGCGTGATGTAGGCCGACCGCTCCGTATCATACAAGCGACGATTAGGATATTTACGAATGACTCTCATGTGAACTGCCTCACACAGTCCTCAACAGACGGGTATCAGTGGATGAACTGACCGCCGTTGATATCAATGTTGGCTCCCGTGATGAAACCGGCATCCTCATGCACCAGGAAAGCGACCACCCGGGCAATTTCATCTGGCCGACCCAGACGACCGGCAGGAATTTGGGCGATAATCTTCTTGAGTACCTCTTCCGGAATCTTCTTGACCATATCGGTGCCGATATAACCGGGCGAGATGGTGTTGACCGTTACCCCTTTGGCGATACCCTCTTGGGCAATGGCCATGGTAAAACCGTGCATACCCGCCTTGGCCGCCGAATAGTTGGCCTGACCAAACTGACCCTTGCGGCCATTGACGGAAGAGATATTGACGATGCGGCCAAAACCCCGATCGGTCATTCCGGCAAAAACCTGCTTGGTCATGTTGAACACACTGTTCAGGTTGGTATCAATGACTTCATTCCACTGCTGTTCGGTCATTTTCTTCAAGGTGGAGTCGCGGGTAATTCCGGCGGCGTTGACCAGAATATCGATCGGACCAACCTCTTTTTCGATCTGTTCCACAGCCTGTTTGCAGGAGGTAAAATCGGCCACGTTGGCCTCATAGACCGCAATCGGCGTGCCTTCGGCCTCCCGCTGTTTTTTCCATTCATCCAGATTTGGACATTCAAAAACCGGAGCACAGGTGACAACCACCCGATACCCTTCACTAATCAATTTTTTGCAAATCTCCGTGCCGATACCACCAGCACCACCCGTAACCAAGGCAACTCTTCCACTCATCGTGCTTCTTCCTCATTCATTATGGGGTTGACAATAACTAAAAATTGATTCAGATGCCAGCCATCACCGGATCACTCAACCTGTCGAGCAACGGTGCGCGCCAAACAGACTCTTTGCCACTTGACGGCAGCCCCTGCAGCAATGATGACAACTCCCCCCCGGCATCATCCGTTCGGCCAACAACACAAAATCACTGGACAACATGCAAACGATGCCAGTCTTTGTTCATAGCAGGTTTTTATACCGTTTGAAAAGGTGTTTATCACACATTAGCACAATATTCTGTCCAAATTATCCATTTGTCAAAATCCTGCCTTTTGGCAAAATCATCGTCCGAACAGCCATTGACTGCAAGAAAATTCTCGGAAATACTGCACCATAAAGCTTGTTAAATACGGTTTTCTTTGGGATGTTAGGGCGTGTTGACATTTGAGGCTCGGTGGCCTTCAGACAAGGCGCGGGGAGGCGAGCAGCGCAGCATACACGGTCGTATGTGAGCAGCGGAGCCTCCCCGCAACGCAGGATCAAGGCCTCCGAGGCCAAATGTCAACACGCCCTAGGGCCTGTTCTCATTCGAGGCCAAAAGCCATTCAGACAAGGTGCTGGGCCGCGAGCAGCGCAGCATACGAAGTGTATGTGCGCAGCGGAGCGGCCCAGCAACGCCGTATCAAGGGGTTTTGGACCGAATGAGAACAGGCCCTGGTCCGTTCACTATCCTCAGATCGGGAGTCAAGCACGTTGCGCAGCAAGGTCAATAAATCCCGCTCCGGCAAACGGAGAGCATGTTATATCGGTCATCCAGATCCCTTGCGAGAGCTGCTGGAACAGGCACTGACCACTGCCGGATATGAAATGGTTGCACCGGGTGCAGCCCCCTCCTGTCATCTGGTCATTGATAACGGATCGCGCTCGGTCAGCCGCCTGCGGGCGACTCTGTCGGTCTTCAGTGGTGCGGTGGAACACTATATCTTGATCTCCTCGCATCAGGTCTATCCCACCAGCGCCCCGCTGCGACCGTGGCAAGAGAGTGATGTCACCCTCAACCATGATCTGGCCAGCGCCATGGCACCGGCAACTCTGGCGGCACGCGCCCTGGAACGAGAGTTGCGCCTGTTGGCCAAAGATCGTTTTCCCTACACCATTCTGCGCCCGGCATTGATTGAGGGCGACGAAACAGAGGGTGTCGACGTCACCCGCTGGTTTGTCGACCGGATTGTGGATGGCGGCGTGGTGGTGTTGCCGGAAGGAGATTTACCCAACTATCGCCATTTATCAGCCGCCGACCTGAGCCGGGCCATTCTGACGGTGGCCGGCTATCCGGACTGCTTCGGACAAACCCTGAATGTGGCCAATCAGGCAACCTTGAGCTATTGGGGCCATGCGGCCATGGTGCGTGATGCCCTGGGTGCCACCTTGCGCTTCGGTTATCTGCCGCAATGGCGCTGGCGTGCGGCCAATTTACAGCTGCCTCTGGGCGAACGGGCCTCATCAAGCCTGATTGAACCCTCTCATCTATTGTTGCAACTGGGTTGGCAAGCCGATGATCCGCTGGAACTGGTCCACAAACGGGCCAGAGAGTGTGCCGCCTCTCGCCGACCCTACGATCAGCATCTGGTTGCCCGTGAACGGCGCGCCCTGGCCGAGGCAGAAGCGGAATCTCTCTACCATCCTGGCCGTTCTCACCAGCCACTCCCCCAACATGCCACCCGGCAATGGGTGTTGCGCGGTTGGGCAGGCCAACCGGCTGGATTGTCGCTGGAACGACTGCCACAGGTACAAAATTTTCCGCCGCCCGTGGTGAAAGTGCAGGCCCTGACCTTGTTGCCGGCAGAAGAACGGTTTCTGCGTGGCGAATATCCGCAACAAGGACATCGGGCTTTTGGACACAATGCCCTGCTGGAGGTGGTCAACCCGGGGCCGCACCCCATTGAGGCCGGCACGTTGGCCGTGCCGATGTCTCTCACCCCCTGCGCGGAAGCAACAACCTGTCCTTTTTGCCGAGGCGGTATGCGGGCCGTGCTGGGTATCGGTACCGACGGCTATGGCTGGGGCATCTGTTCGACTCCCCTCTCCCACTTGGCCATCGTTCCCCCGTCATTGGGCAAAATGGCCCTGTTGGCCGATCCACTCGGCAGTCTGATCACCGGTCTGGAGCAACGGTTGCGCCAGAGTCAGGCACCGGTCTGGATCGCCGGGCGCACCGTGGAGGCGGCACTGGTGGCTTGGCTGGCCCAAGACGCCGGACGCCCGGTGGTCCATGTCGATCGTCGCGCTGCCGATCATCCAGAGTTTCCGGTACAAGCCGTTGCCTCCCTGCTGACCCGCTGCCGCGAAGGACAGATGCCCGCCCCAACCCTGGCGGTCGACTTTACCGGTTGCGCCGATGTCTCCTGGCCTCTGGGACAGGCACTGGCTGAAGGGGGAGATCTGTATGTCAGAAGGCGACCACCCGGCATTCCGCACGGCATCCACTGGCATGAACTCTCCGCCGTCACCCCCAACCTGGCCACCTTGCAGGAGGCCGTCACGCGACTGCAACGCTGGCAATCGTTTCGCAACCTGCAACAACGGCTCGGTCCGGCCATCCCGCTCGATCTGTACTGGGATGCCCTGCTTCCCTCACCCTTTGCGCTGCCCTACCTGGAGGCCGATCGATGAATACCCTGCTGCTGGGCGGCAACCGGTTTGTTGGCGTCGAAATGTTATGGCATCTGCTGCATGCCGGACATCGTCTGACCGTGCTGGCTTTGGACTCACCCCCCGCCGAAACCCGTCCGCATATCCGCTGGATACAGGTGGATCGCAACGACGAAGAGGCCCTGAAGAGACTCTTCGCCCATGAATCTTTCGATTGTGTGGTGGACAATATCGCCTACAATCCGGTACATGTGGAACGGCTGCTGGGGGCATTGCCGGGAAAAATCGGGCGCTATCTGTTGACCAGCACCACCGATGTCTATTCCAACCGCCACCCTCGGGCCTATCGCGAGGATCAGGTGGAAATCCGCCGCTACGACTTGACCGGCATGACCGATAGCGAACGCTACAACTACGGCAAACGTTCCTGTGAAGCGGTGTTGCGTGCCTCCGACGTGGCCTGGAGCGTCTTGCGTCCGTGCATGGTCAGCGGCCCACGCGACAACCTGACCGGTGCCCCTTCGCCCCGTCGTCTGCATTGGTTTGAAGAGTCGGGACGCAGCCATTTCTGGATCTCCCGCGTTCTGGATGGTGGCCCGATCCTGCTGTGCAGTCGGGATGAAGTGGTGTTCAAGCTGGTCTTGGTCAGCGATCTGGCCCGGGCTGTCACGCACATTTTGACCCATCCCGATGCCGTCAATCAGGCCTATAACGTCACCGGCGATGAAATTTGGACCAACGAACGACTGGTACGTGCCCTGGCCGTCGCCGCCAAAAGTGACCCGGATATCGTCTATGTTGCCAACGAAATTCTGGAACAGGCCGGCATCGACTATTCGCCGGTCTTCGGCACGGGGGCCGCTTGGACCTTGCCGGATAATGCCAAGTTGAAAGCGACCGGTTGGCGACCAACTCCGGCAGAACAATGGCTGCCATTCATTCTGGAGGCCAATACCCGTGCCGACATGCGCACCTGGTATCATACCCGCACCCAGGAAGTGGCCTTGGCCAAACATCTGCAGCGCCACAATCAACAACGCACCACCTTGGCAGCAGCGGTTGCTGGCATCACCCCCGCTGCCCGGAGTGGCGCAACCGCTGCCACACCGTTAGCGGGTCATGTGAGCAACCCCGATTGCAGCCATTGGCAAACCCGTGTCACCCATCCCCAACAAGGCACGGTACCACTGGAAACCTTTTATACCCCCTTTCAGAAAGGAACCATCAGCCGCATCGGCGTCGGCACCTGGATGGGTGATCTGACTGCGGCCACCGATCAACGCTATATCGATGCCATGCTCCACGCCGCCAGCAGAGGGATCAATGTTTTTGATACCGCCATCAATTATCGGCACATGAAGGCCGAACGGTGTGTCGGCTCTGCGGTTCAGCAGTTGTCTGCCCTGGGTATCAGCCGCTCCTCTCTCTGCGTGAGCAGCAAAGGGGGGTACATGACCCATGACGCCGATGACCATCGCGCTGCCGAACAGTATCTGCGGGAACAATATCTGGAGAGCGGTTTGGTAGATGCCGACGAGTTGCAACGACGCCACAGCCTCAATCCCCGTTTTATAGCTCAACAACTGGAGCAAACCCTGAGCAATCTGGGTCTGGCCACCCTCGACCTCTACTATCTGCACAACCCGGAAGATGCTTTGCCCCATCTGGGCCAGGAACTTTTCTATGCCCGCCTGCTGGAAACCTTCATTGAATTGGAAAAGGCGGTCAAGGCTGGCAAAATCAGCTGTTACGGTTTGGCAACCTGGCATGGCCTGCGGGTGGAGGAAAACGCCAACAACCATCTCTCTCTGCAACGGGCGATAACCCTTGCCCAACAGGCGGCGGCCTCGCTCTCTGCGGCCCAACACCACTTGCATGCTGTGCAACTGCCCTTCAACGTGCGCGATCATCAAACCCTGACCCGCCCGACCCAACGGCTCAACGGTGAGCTGCTGCCCGCCCTGCAGGCGTGCAAAGAGCTGGGACTCTATACTTTCACCAGCGCCAGCGTCTTGCAAGGGGGTGCCGTACCCAGCCAAATTTGCACCCTCTCCGCCGGTTTGTCGGAACGGACCGTCGCCTTGCGGGCCGCCTACAGTACCCCCGGCATCGGTACGGCCTTGGTGGGTATGCGCCGCATCAGCAGCGTGGAAGAGGCCATCGCCGTCGCTGCCCTGCCAGCCATCGCCAGCGAACAACTGCTGCCGCTGGTACAGGGATAAGCGGACCCGTCGGCAAAGGTTGTCCCTGTTCGACCAGGGCACAAAAGGTCACGGGAGGTGTTCGCACCTCCTGTGACCGGCCAGTAGCCGCTCTTGCACACCATCTACGGTGAATTCAGCAACAGTTGCGGCCAGGCAACATAATTTTCCACTGTGGGCAGTCGCCGGGTTGTACCACCAGCCCGTTGTTCCAGTTGCCCGATTTGTGGCGAACTGGTGCTGCTGTTGCTGCATGCGGCCTTGGAAGAGTAGCCTAAACGCACCTCCTTGGCCCGCAACCGTCGATCATCGGCAAACGGCCCCCGCCAGCTCAATACCACCACCGGCAGTGCCCGACAATCTTCCATGCGGGCGTGGCCGTAATATTCCAGTACGTTAACCGAACGCCCGGTCAACCGCCCATAACCGATCTGTCCGCCACTGTCCCTGGCCGCAATGGTCCCGATCACTTTTTCCTGACCGGTGGTCAAATCGCGCACGCTGGCCTGCCACCGTTCGCCACCGCTGCTCTGCTTGTCCACGCCGACCCGCAACAGATATTCCCGCCCCAGTTGCCAGGGATAGGGCAAAAAACATTGTGCGCTGCAGATGTTTGGCCAAGGCCACTTCCTGGGTGCGGGTATGATACCAGGTGCGCATGTCG
>PDZV01000010.1 GCA_002753135.1 Magnetococcales bacterium WMHbinv6
GCAGAGGCGGAGCCTCTGTTTCTGGTGCGCTTGCACCGAAGCAGATTTGGCGTAGCCAAATCTGCGCAGCGCACCACAATCTGTGCCCCGCAGGGGCACGCTTTGGGAGGGCTATGCTTTTGTGGCGGTGCCTTGCACAACAAGCCAAGGCCCTTTTTGCCTTGGCGCAGCACCGCCACGGTCTTGTGACTTGCCAAGGCGATTGCCCTGCCGGATTATCCGCTTGACTCCGGCAAAATCGTCGATATGATCAGCACAAAGAAACACTTTTCAGCCATCAGCAAAGGGATTGAACACGATGAAACGATGGATCATTTTCGGGTTATTGTGCAGCCTTGCGGGGTTCGTCCCGTCTGCCCGGGCCGATGTGATGCTCCTGGCACACGGTTACCTGAGCAGCGCCGCCACCTGGGAAGCCAGTGGCATTACCGAGCAGCTTGAACAAAATCAATGGTATCGGGCAGGCATTCTCAGTACCGGCCCCAGCGGGGTGCAGATGCTGCCCAGCGCACGCCATCGGGCCAACCCTGACAAACAACCAGCCAACAAAGTCTATCTGGCCGAACTGCCTTCAACCGCACCGATCGGAATTCAGGCAGATCATCTGCAGGCCATGCTGCGCTTTATCAACAGCCAGCACCCCAAAGAAAAAATTATCCTGGTCGGTCACTCGGTGGGTGGCGTCGTCGCCCGTCTGGTCCTGGTCCGCAGCCAAATCCCGAACGCCCATGCCCTGATTACCATCGCCTCCCCCCACCTGGGAACCCCGCTGGCAGAGACAGCCCTCAACGCCACCTCTGATATTTGGCCCGTCGAGGTGATCAAGGATTTTTTTGGCGGCAACAGTTACCAGACTCTGCGCTACTCCCGTGGCCTCTATATCGATATTGTCCGCCCCTGGCCCGGTTCGCTGCTCTTCTGGCTGAACGGTCAACCCCATCCGCCACTGAAATATGTCTCCATCGTGCGCAGCCAACCCTTTGTCCTCTGGGGTGATCTGCTGGTGCCCGGTACCAGCCAGGATATGAACCATGTGCCACCACTGGCCGGCAAGGCAACCCTCTACACCAGCGCCACCGGTCATGAACTTCATCCCGGCGATGGTCCGTTGCTGCTCACCATTCTCAAATCTCTGTAAACCGTCTGCCAACACGGAAGCGGCAGTGCCGCTCCCGTGTTGGCAAATTCAATCCAACAGTTCCGTCTGATCGACCCAAGAGTGCGAATCTTCTGTCACTTGCCAATCCAATTGGGAAATTTCATCATTCGACAAACAAAAGTTGATCGCTTCCAGGGTCAAATGGTGCAACCGTTCCGCATCGGAATGGGCTTGCGGCATCTCTTGCAAAAATAACGGGGAAATATAGGAATCAAGCGCAAAGGAGGGATACAACAAACGTTCTTCCGTGTGAAACCGCTCTGCCAAAGCCTGCGCCAACTCCTGCAGATCATTGACAAAACCCTCAACATATTCATCTCGGCGTTCAGACCACTGCCATTTGGTAAAAAAAAATTGAATCGCGCGGGCCAACTCCAAACCCGACTGCCAAAACCCTTGAAAAACCAATTGTTGATTGTGGTTGCCTTGCCGCAACACCCAGGCAAACAACAGCTTTTGCTCCTGCTCCACATGGTTGATCAGCAAATCTTTCAGCTGTTGCAGATCGGCAGCCGTGCGCAGACCGATGCCCAGCCAAGCCCCCTGGCGCAGATGGCCGACCAGACTCTCCAGTGTCTCTTCTATCTCGCGATGTTGCACCATCAGCAAATCGACAACAATGGCTCGCTCTGGCTCCTCCACACAACAACTCCCGTTTTTTGATGACCTCTTAACAGCGCAACACTCTACCGTTTCGCCGCAGGCCTGGCAACAGACTATTAACCATCCGGCATGAAACGAATCACCGTCGACGGCAACAACGGCACGGCAGAGGCCGGCATCACCCGACCCTCTATCGGTACAGATGCAGAAACCGGTACCAGTTTGCCCTCCTCCGGCACGGAGGGCGTCACCGGTGTCACCACCTCCACCGGGGCAGGTGGACATCCCCGACCCTGTACCCGACAGGCGGCCATCTGCACCGTGCGCCGCCATTCAGCCAGCGAAACAAAACGATACCGCTCCCGCACCGCCGCCTGCAGTATCTCCGGCAAGGCGCGCAAGGTGTTGGCATGGGTACTGTGAAACAGAATCACCGCCCCTGGATGAAAGCGCCGAATCACGTTGCGCGCCATCACCTGGGCTGGTACTCCAGCCCAATCGCGTGAATCAATGGTCCACAAAATGGTCTCCATGCCCTGATCCTTCGCCTCCTGAACCACCCGCCGGTTAAAATCCCCATACGGAGGCCGGAACCAGGTAAACGATAACCCCAACTGACCAAACACCTCTTTGCCCTGACGAAAATCGGCTGTCAAACTCTTCGCACTCAACCAGCTGAGTTGCTGATGCCGATAGGAGTGATAGCCAAGCTCGTGCCGTGTGGCTGACATCTCCTTGACAATATGTGGCATTGCTTTGATTTTGTTACCGATATAAAAAAAGGCTGCCGGTATATCCTGGCGGTCCAAAAGAGAAGCAATCGCCAAATCCCGCTCATCCGGCCCGTCATCGAAGGTCAGCGCCATGATCCGCTCCTCCGGCAACGTCAACCAATCCATGGAAAACTGTTCTGCACTGCTGGGATACAAATAACGGGGATTGAAGGGCATTGCCCCCGCTTTGGCCACATGCCGACTCTCTGCCGACGGTCCCTCTACCGCCGACACGCCTGTCGGCCACAACGCCAACAGGAGCCAGAAACCGCACAACCAACCGGCAAGGCACGCTTTTTTCATAAAATTGTCACTTCCTTCAGCAAACTGATCTTCCGCTGCCTCACCCATCGGTTTGAGGCACATTTTTCTGCCTGGCCCTGATCCCCTTTTGCCTTTGCCGCCGGGTTTTTGTCGGCCATCACGACAATTGCCACTGCAAAGCATACCTTATGCCACTCACTGCAGGCGGCAGGCGACCCTCTGCTCATTTACCCAACAGAATTCCCTTCAACCCCTCCTTTTTTTCCACTTCCTCTTTTTCTGCTTTGCTCAAATCTCCCTTCCAGGCCCGCTGCAGCAGTTCCAGGCGTGTGGCAAAGGCAAACCGTGTCTGCTGCAGATGATCACCGGCAGTTGGCAGCATCCCGACCTGAAAATAGGGAAATTGTATCCCCTTGAACGCCCCCTCTTCGCTCAGGCGACGCACCACATCCAAAATTTCTTTGGCCTGCAACGTGCGTCCCACCAGCACAATCTGCCGCCCGCCATCCAGCAACTGCACCTGCGTCAACCAAATATCCGACCACTCCCCGCGTGCCAATTGGGTAAACTGTGCCGAAAAACCCTGTCGGTTGCCAATCCGTTGCCCGGACAACAACTCCAACACCTGCTTTTTGCTCTTGATCTCTTTCTCCAACCCCTCCAGACGCTCCAGCAGGGCCGGATCCTCCTCGCTTTTGGGAAAAACTGCCGTCAACTGTTTCCAACGGCTTTTCAAAAGCTGCTCCTGATTTTGCAACTGGCTGACATGCCAATAGAGATAAGTGCTGTGTCCCCATAAAACGATGCCGCTCACGATGACCAGCGTCGAGGCGATCAGCACCAGCCAAAAAGCCTTTTCCGCATCCAGCCAATCGTTTTTGACCGAAAACAGATCTTCCTGCAATAAATTGATGTGCGGCCTCATCGCTCATCCACCTCAATTGGCCGCAAGGCCTCCCCCAAAGCCGGTAACAGATGGTAAAAGCTCACTTCATCCACCGACTGCTCCGCCGGCAAAAATTGATCCGGTCGCAAACGTTTGATGCGCACACTCAAACGCATGGCCAACGCCTCGCGCATTTTCCCCTCTTTGTGTGGTTCGCTGACCAGATAGAGAATATCCACCGGCGTCTGCGTAAAGGTGGTTTCGACAAAATCCAATGCCCGCTGGATCTCCCCGGCTACACCATCGACAACCGCCATGTTGCCCGCCTCATCCTCCGTATCCCAACTGCGCAGCCGACGGGTAAAAAACAAATTGCCCTCCCGGGCAATCAACACCATACCCATCTCACCCCCTGGCGGATAATACAACAAAGCAACCCCCTGTTTGCTCTCCGGCAGATAGGCGAGAATATTGTTCAGGGCCAACTCCGGCACCTCAATTGCCTGCAAACGCAACCGGGATGGCCGCAACACATTCAACTGCTCCTGAATCACCTTGCGCTCGGTGGCCACCACATAAACACGCCGTTGGGGCAACACCCGGATCGGATCCGGAATATAAAAACAGTCCACCACCGCCTCATCGACCGAAAAACTCAAGCGATCACGCACAATCCACTTCATGGCCGCCGCCAGCTCTTTTTTCTCTACATTCGCCGCTTCATTGGGAAACAGATCATAACTCTCCATTGCCAGACAGTAGTTGAACGGTGTCTTCAGCAACCCCTGCTCACTGGCCAGCGTATACAACAGCGGGGCCTTGCCGCTTGGACCATCCCATGCCTGCCATAACTGTACCTGAATCCGTGGCGACTCCTGCCCCTGCATTCCCTGCACCGCCACCATCCCCACCCCGCGCTCGTTCCAGCAGATGCCCGCCTGTAACCCATGCGATACCTTGCGCAGCACTATTTTTTTGAACAGATCCTTCATGCACGCACTTCCTCACCTCTTTACTGCCGGTTAAAGACGGCTGGCACCGCGGATCATATCCCATAACGGTACAAACACCCCCATGGCCAGAATCATCACCATGATACCCATCATGGCAGTGATGATCGGCTCAATGACACCGCTCAAGGTTTTGACCGCATATTCCACTTCCTGTTCATAAAACAACGCCACATCGCTCATGGTCTGTTCAATGGCACCAGTCTCTTCACCGACAGCGATCATCTGAATCACCAACGGCGGAAACAGGCTGGTGGCATAGGCAGCCTGGACCAGGGTATCACCCCGCTCGATGCTCCACATGATCTGGCGAATGCGACTGGCCATGTAGCGATTATCCACCGCCTGCGAAACCGACTCCAACACGTTGAGAATCGGCACCCCGGAGCGGATGCCCATGGCAAAAGAGCGGGCAAAGCGAGCCAACGTACCCCGTTTGATAATGCTGCCCACCACCGGCAACTGAAACTTGACCCCGCCCCACCACAAATCGCCGTCGGCAGTCTGAATATAGGCGGAAAAGCCCCAAATCGTTCCAGTCAGGCCGAGCAATAATAAATACCAATAATCAACGACAAAATGGGAAACCGCCATCAGTACCCGGGTCTGCCAGGGCAGATCCATCTTTAACGAAGCAAAAAAATCAAAAAAATTCGGCAACACATAGTAGGTCATCACAAACATGGCAATCGCCATGCCGGCCAACAAAAATAACGGATACTGCATCGCCGAACGAATCTGTTTGCGCGTGTGGTAATCCAACTCCAAATAGCGATACAACTGGCCGAAAGCCTCCTCCAGCCGACCGGTCTGCTCACCCACCTTGACCATATTGACAAACAGTCGACTGAAAATTTTCGGATGTTCAGCCATGCAGCCCGACAAATCCTTGCCTGCCTCCAGACCATCGGAAATTTGACCGAGGGCGCTGTACAACATTTTGTTGTTCACCCCACCCTGCACGCCGCGAATCGCCCGGTTGATCGGCACCCCGGAACGGACCAAGGTCTGCATCTGCCGACACAACAGGACAATATGTTCCGGACGCGGCGGTGAACTGCCTAACAGCCCTTCCAATCGTCCCAAACCGACAATGCGATCCTGCGGCTTGACCGTCAACGGCACAATGCCACGTTGCAACAGTTGGCTGGCCGCCTCTTCCGCCGAATTGGCCGGCAACTCGCCGGTCACCGTTTTACCCTGACGATTGCGCCCTTTGTAGACAAAAATATTCATCGCCTGTTACCAGCCAGTTGCCGCCTTCCATCCTCTGAGCTTGTCACCACTCTGCTGTTGCGCCGCGACGATTGATGCACCCGCTCTCAGTCGGTAGCAAACTCGGCACTGCTCAACTCCTCTTCCGTCGGGACAATGCCGCTGTCAACGACCGCCACGGCCTGCTCACCACTCAAACGAATGGCCTCTTCCAGGGTGGTAATACCCTGTATTGCCAATTGCAAGCCAGCCCGCGGTAACGGCACCATCTGTTTTTGATGTCTGGCGCGCTCGAGAAACGCGGTGGTATCATTCTGACGAATGGTATTGGCCAACTCGGTATCAATTTCCAACAACTCGCCCACCGGCACACGTCCCGCATAGCCGGTCTGCAAGCAGTGGGGACACCCCTCCCCCTTGCGGAAACCCTGTGTCCCCACCTCTGCCGGCAACATATTCTGCAACCAGGCCAACTCCTGCACCGTCGGTTGATGATCAACGCTGCAATGGGAACAAATTTTGCGCAACAGTCGCTGTGCCAACACCGCCAACACCGACGCCGCCACCGCATACCCTTTCATGCCAATTTCAAACAGGCGAATAATGGTCGAGGCCGCATCGTTGGTATGCAGGGTGGATAAGACCAAATGGCCGGTCAACGCCGCCCGAATGGCAATTTCCGCCGTCTCCTCATCACGCATTTCACCGACCAGAATAATATCCGGATCCTGCCGCAAAATGGTGCGCAACACCGTCGCAAAGCCCAAGCCGATCTTGTTGTTGACCTGGACCTGATTGATGCGATCCATCCGGTATTCCACCGGATCCTCGACGGTGATAATTTTTTTATCCGCTGTATTCAATTCATTCAGTGCCGCATACAAGGTGGTCGTTTTGCCGCTTCCGGTCGGCCCGGTCACCAGAATAATGCCGTTCGGCTTGTGGATTAAACGGCGCAACTGCTCGACCATCAAGCCGGAAAAGCCGACCTGATGCAAACGGGTGTTGCCCGTGGCCTGCCGGAACAGACGCATCACCACCGATTCCCCATTCTGCGTCGGCAAGGTGGACATGCGCACATCGACCGGAATTTCATCCACCTCCATGCTGAAACGACCATCCTGCGACAAACGCCGCTCGGAAATTTCCAAACCAGCCATCAACTTGAGTTTGGATAACAACGGAATCGATACCGCCTTTTCCCGAATCACCTGCTCATGCAGAACCCCATCCACCCGCTTGCGCACCCGCAAGACATGCACACCCGGTTCAATGTGTATGTCCGAGGCGTTGCGGCGCACCGCATCCTCAAACAAAGATTGTAAAATTTTGACCACCGGCGCATCCTGGGCGGCGTTGTTCTGCTCGAACTGGTCCAAATCGACCCGGTTGCGGCGCATCTCGGCACCCAGCTCGGAGACCAACCCCTGGATTTCACCCGTCTTACGGAAAATGCGATCCAATACCTGTCGCAACTGCTTGTCGAGAATCAGTGCCAGCTGTACCGGATGACGCAATAACTGGTGCAGCTCATCAACCGCCAACAGATCGGTCGGATCGACCATGCCAACCAGAATGGTACCGTGCTGCTGTAAAATCGGTACCGCACGCAAACGGCGGATGGTCTCCTCATCCATCAATTTGACCACCTTTTCCTGAATCTCGATGGTACTCAGATCCAGACACTCCATCCCCACCCGGCCAGCGAGAAAGCGGGCAAACTCCACCTCGGTCATCAATTCCAGATTGACCAGCGCTTCGCCGAAACGGACCCCCGTGCGTTTTTGTTCCTTCAAAACCTGCTGCAGCTGCTCACTGGTGATAATATTGGCCTGCACCAGTGCATCGCCCATCATCAATTTGCGACGTTTGTTGCTTAAATATTCATCCAGCTGCGCTTGGCTAAGCAGTTGCAGGGCCAGCAGCGCCGAACCCAGTTTGACATCCTTGAGTTCCTGATAGCGCAGGGCCTGCTGCAGCTGCTCCTGGGTAATCACCCCATCGGCCAGCAACAGATCTCCCAATTTCAGGCGTCGCCCCACGGCCTCCCCAGCCGCGCTGGCCGTCCCGGAAGAAAAAGCCACGCTTGCCATCGCTGCACGGTTTCCTTTGTGACTGCTATGGTTGATTGTGCGCTTGCAATACGGCCAAACGTTCGCGGATATAGCGCCGCACCTCTCCCTGCAAATCCCGATGTCCCTCTGCTTCCAGATAGGCAGCCATCGCTTCCCGACTGCGTCCCATATTTTCCAAGGCAATGGCCCTGCCCAGCCACCACCCCCCACGCTGCGGCTCCCGCTCGATCAGCCAGCGGTACTCTTCGGCTGCCTGGGCATAATCACCCGATTGCTGATACCAGGCCGCTGTCAGAATGCGGTAGTCCACCGACGCCAACAACCGCTCCGGCACCCGACGCAACAGCTCCCCCGTGCGTGACAAATCCCCCTGCAGCAACGCCGAACGGGCCTGCCACAATAAATCGTTGCCAGATGGCGACGGTTCGGCACGCTGCCGTTTCTGGCTGCGCTGCTGGCCTGACTTGCTGCCGCGCTGCGGGCTCTCCTCCTCCCCGTCCTGTTGCCGATCCAGCCAGATCACCCCTTCTCCCCCAGCCGCAGCCCCTTCCGGCGCACGCGCCGCCCCCTTGTCGGTCTCGCCGGGACGGGCGCAAGGTGATTCCGACGGAACAGTCAATACAACCGGTGGCGACGCCGACCATACCCGATCCGGCTCACTGCCCAACACCTGGGCAACACGGTCACCCTCGCTGGCACCCTTTGCCGCTGCCGGAGGGGCACTCCCCGGACTCCCTTTGCCAGAGGCTCCCGGCATACTCTCACTCGATCCTGCCGTTGCCGCCCCCCCACTCTCTTTGCCAACGGCACCCGTGGCAGCTGTCGGCGCGGCTCTCTCCTTGGCCACCCCGGCAGGAGAAGGTGGGGCGACCACCGGTTGTGCCGTTGCCCGCAACGTTGCGGCAGGCGTCAACCAACTCTCCGGCAAACCTGCCCCCTTCAATAACGCCACCACCTCTGTCGGCAGAACAAACATCTCCTGCCAGACGCCAACAACCAACAACAGAACGGCAATCAACCCCAACAAGAGCGCACGCAGCTGTGACCCCTCCTGCAACAGCGATGACCATGCTTTATTTCCTTCTTGCCGGGTCGATTGAACGCCTATATTTTGTAAATTCGTCTCCGCCAACTCCGGCATGGCGCGTCGTCGACTCAAATCATTCAATACCCGATTGATCAGACTCATGGACGCCACCTGCTCAACACCGACAACACCAGCGCCACCATCCCCACCCCTGCCAGCCAGAGTGAGAGAATACGCATGCGTTGTTCCCATCGCCAATGGGACAACCGTTCCACACTCTCGGTATCTCGCACCGCCAGCAGCACATGTTCCGCCTGCACCTGCGCGGCACCGCTACCAAAAGCTGCCAACAACGCCTTGTGGCTTAAAATATTAATCAGTCGCGGCACGCCGCCGCTGTACCAATAAATTTTCCGGCAGGCCCGTCGACTGATAATCTCCCGCCCTTGCGCACCGGCAATCTGTAACCGGTGCTGCAGATACCGTTCGCTATCCTGCGCCTGCAAGGGTTGAATCACCGTGGAAAAGGAAATCCGTTGCTGGAGTTGGCGCAATTGATGCTGGCTGGCCAGACGCAGATCCAGCTCCGGCTGACCCAACAGCACCACCTGCAAAATTTTTTGTTTCGCTGTCTCCAGGTTGGTCATCAGACGAATGGCCTCCAGGGTTGCGTCCGACAAAGTTTGTGCCTCGTCAATGAACAGAATGACCCGCTTGCCCGCACCATGCAGGCTCAATAAATGGTCCTGAATCCGTTTGACAAAGGCCTGCAATCCCTCCTCTTCCCGATAGGCAGGCAAACCCAGTTCATCGGCAAAAGCCCGGTAGGCATCCACCGGCCCCATCAGAGGGTTCAAAATGTAGCAGGTGACACACTCCATGCGCTCCAGCGTCGACAGCAGTTGCCGACACAACAGCGTTTTGCCGGTACCCACCTCACCGGTCACCTTGACGAACACCTCGCCCGTCATCAAGGCAACCAATACCACGTTGATGCTCTCCTGCATGTGTGAGCTGAGGAAGAGAAACTCCGTATCCGGGGTCACCTGAAACGGTAAGGTCGTCAATCCGAAATGGTCCAGGTACATCCTGCTGCCACTTTCCGTTGTTGCTGATCGACCCGGAGGCTTGGGCCGGAATTGGTTATGATGTCAAGGCAAGCCGGGCACGCTCCAGATAGGAGATGGCCTTCTGTGCGTCGCGATTGCGCGCCGAAATGGCCATCCGCAAGAGATTGCCGGAAAATTGTTCAAAATCTTCACTCGGATCGGAAAGAAAACGACCGGCTGCCTGGCGCAAGGGGGTAATCCAATGATCGACATCCGCCAAGCGATCACTCTGAATGGCCTGCTCACACAAAGCCAACAAGCGGTGACACTCGGCCAGCAGGCTGGTTTCACTTGGCAAAGCCTCACCACCCATCGTGCCCCCACCCTGGGTTTCTGTTTGCAACAGCGTTTTCCATGCAGGTTCCGAAGCCGTTGCCTCGCCCTCAATGGAGGCCGGATCATAAGGAAGCCAGACGGTAAAATAAAAAACAGACCCTTTGCCCTGCTCACTGCGAAAGCTCAACGCACCGCCCATCGCTTCCGCCAGCCGTTTGGCCAGGCTCAAACCCAATCCGGAACCGCCATATTTGCGCGTCCGGCTGCCATCACCCTGGGTAAAACTATCAAAAATCCACTCCTGCTGCTCGGCATCGATGCCAATACCGCTATCGCTCACCGCGAAAAGCAGGTTGATCCGCTCGGCATCCCGATGCTGTTGGCTGACCTCCAGGAGCAGCCCGCCCTGTTCGGTAAACTTGATCGCATTATCCAGCAACTTGGCCAAAATTTGGGCGATCCGCTCCCGATCCCCGATCAATTTGTCCGGCAACCCCTCTGCCATCCGGCACAAAAAGGTCAATCCTTTGCTCCGGGCTGCCGCCAGCATCTCCTGCCCGGCCTGCTCCAACAAGCCGCGCAAGGAGAGCATATCCAGTTTGACCGCCAGCTTGCCCTCCTCCAAACGGGAAAAGTCCAATAAACTGTTCAACAACAGCAATAATTTATCCGCCGCCGTGCGCGCAATGGTCAGCAGCTCCCGCTGCTGCTCAGTCAATTCCAACCCCAACACCAGATCGGTCATGCCGATGATGGCATTCATCGGGGTACGCACCTCATGGCTCATGTTGGCAATAAATTCCGTTTTTACCCGGTTGGCCACCTCCAACTGCCGGGTGCGCCGTTCCACCTCCTGCTCCAGATGATCGGTCAACAGACTCAACGCCTGTTTGGCTTGAATCAACTCCCGGTTTTTGCGCACTGCATTTTCATAGGTGGACAACAACAAGTTGACCGTCTGACGTCGACTGGCCCAAATTTCATGCTGCTCACCGGCAAAGGCAATCGATAAGGGCGCGCATTTTTCCGCCTCCTCTGCCTCGGGCAACGGCTCTGCCAGCAAGAGCTGAATCCGCTCCAACAGATGGGCATCCTCCACCGGTTTGGTCAAATAGTTGTCCGCGCCCGCCTCCAACCCTCTGACCACCTCTTTCGGATCGTCCAGACCGGTCAACAACAAAACCGGAATTGCACACAACATCTCATCCTGCTTGATGGCCCGACACATGGCATAACCATCCATATTGGGCATGGCAATATCGGTGATGATCATCGCCGGCTGTTGTGTCTGGGCGGCAGACAACCCTTCCAAACCATCCTTGGCCGTCAAAACCGTATAACCCGCCTCCTGCAACAGTCGCTGCAACATGACCCGTTGCACCGCGCTGTCCTCAACAATCAAGATCGGCCCTGCTGCAGCTGCCATCATGCTCTCCCATCATCAAACCGGTAGCGTCAAAGATTGTGAATAAATCTACTGCGCAGCCCGTTGGCGTCGTTGCGGGTTCGTTCGCTCCTCGCCTATCACATGGATATGTCTCGTCGCTCACTCACCCGCGCCTGGCCACCGGGCTTGCTCGTAACGATTTATTCACAAGCTCTCACACCCGCCAATCGACACAACTCCCGCGCAATCGAGGAGACGGGCAACACTTTACCCACCCCTCCCAAATCAATGGCCTGCTTGGGCATGCCGAATACCACACAGCTCTCCTCGTCCTGAGCGATTGTCACACCCTGGGCACGAGAAATGGCCAACAAACCATCGGCCCCATCCCGTCCCATACCGGTCAACAATACGCCGATCGCCTTGCCTTGATAGACCCGTGCGACCGAAAAAAAAGTGGCATCGACCGCTGGACGATGGGTATCGGTCGCCAAACCACCCTCCATGATAAAATTGCCGCGACTATCCAAGGTTAAATGTTTGTCTTCCGGCGGAAAATAGATGCCCCCGGCCATCGGTTTTTCCCCCTCCCGCGCCACCTGGACCGTCAACGGTGTATGCAGATTCAACCAACTGACCATCTCTTCCAGAAAACCCTGGCTGATATGCTGCACACATAAAATCGGCAAAGGAAATTTGGCCGGCAGGGCGGAAAAAATGGTCAACAAAGCCTGTGGCCCACCTGTGGAGGCACCAATCGCCACCAATGAGGGAACCGAAGGGGCCATCACCGGTGCTTTGACCAGCGGTTGCAGCGTACTTCCCTCCACCCCACTCGGCATCCGCGAACGATGGCGGCGAATCGGTACCACCCCGGATAAAATGCGTATCTTGGCCGCCAACTCCTGGGTCAACCCCTCACCGGCACTTTCCAAGCCGCCACGTGGCTTGGGAAAAACATCGACCGCTCCCGCCTCCAGCAGTTCAAAAATATTCTGGGTGTTGTGTTCCTGATGCACCGAAACACTGACCACCAGAATCGGCAACGGATGACGAATCATCACCTCCCGCGTCAACTGCAACCCATCCATTCTGGGCATGTGCAGATCGGTGCAGACCACCTTTGGCTGCAAACGCGGAATCAACTCCAACGCCTCCTCACCATTGACCGCACTGCCCACCACCTCCATATCCGGTGCGGCATTGATCATCCGGGTCAAGACGGTGCGTGCCAGCGGTGAATCATCAACAATCAATACGCGAATCACACCAACCTCTGTAACGTTTCCAAAAATATTTTTTGTTCAAACGTGGGTTTGGTAATGTAGGCGTTGGCACCCACCTCCATCCCCCGTCGCATATCCTCATCCGATGAGAGCGAAGTCACTAAAATAACAGGTAAATCTTTGTACAACGGGTTTTGGCGAATCTGCTCCACCAAAGACAACCCGTCCAAATTGGGCATTTGCACATCCGAGACCACGGCATCAATCGGCTGTTTGCCCAATTTATTCAACGCATCCAGACCATCCACCGCCGCAATCACCTCATAGCCGGCAGACTGCAGAATTCTCTTTTCCTGCGTGCGGGTGGTCAAGGAGTCCTCTGCCAATAAAATTGTCTTTTTCCCTTGGGGCTTGGCGGCTGCAGCCTCCGTGCGTACCGGCAGGGCCGTCCGTGCCGCCGCTTCCGACCAACGGCGGCCATGTTTGCGGACCGACTGCAACAAATCCCGTGGATTGACCACCATACAGACCCGACCGGAACCGAGAATGGTGGTTCCAGATAAATTGCGCACCCGCTGCAGTAAGCCACCAAACGGCTTCAAGACCACCTCCAGTTCATCCTCCAAGGCATCACAAATAATACCCAACCACCCTTCGCTGCCCAGATTGAATAAAATACAAGGCCAGGGTGGTGACGGTATGCGCTCTGGAGAGGCGGGCAACTCCAACAATTGCGCCAAACGGGCAACGGAAATCGGCTGCTCCTGGACGACGATCGTATCGCACCCTTCGATGGGAAAAATTTCTTCCGGCAGCAACCGCCGCACGCTGTGGACAAAATCCAAGGGGATGGCAAACTGTTGACCTGCCGCCGCCGCAATAAAAACCGCCGTCGTCGCCAGCGTCACCGGCAGCGAAATGGTGAAACAACTGCCTCGATTCGGCTCGGATTGCACAAAAATCCGTCCTTTGAGACGCTCCACCTGGGCCCGCACCACATCCATCCCCACCCCACGCCCCGAGACATCGGTAACAATTGTGCTGGTGGAAAAACCGGACTGAAAAATCAAACCATAAAGCTGCTCTTTGGAGTAGTTTGCCAACTGATCTTCCGCCACCAGACCCCGCTTGCGTGCCTGTCGCTTGATCGCTTCCACATCCAAACCCCGCCCATCATCCCGCACCTCCAACACCACATGCGTCGCCGTCTGCGCGGCGCGCAAGGTAATGGTACCCTGACGTGGCTTGCCGGCACGTTGCCGCTGTGCCGCCTCCTCCAAACCATGATCAATCGCATTGCGGATCAAATGCATCAGCGGGCTTTTCATCTCCTCCAGAATGCGTTTATCCGCCGTGGTCTCGCCCCCTTCGGTGATCAGTTGTACCTCTTTCGCCTGCTGACGGGCCAAATCCCGCACCATGCGGGGAAACAGACCAAACAGGGTCGATAAGGGCAACAGCCGCAAATTGCGAATGCCCTCTTCCAGCGATTCGGCCACCAGTTCCAGACCGGCTTCATCTTCGGCAATACCCTGGCGCAGCAACAACAAACGGTTGCCGATCTGCTCGCCAAACTGATCACTATAGCGCGCCAGCAAGGGAGCCCCTGCCGTGGCACCGCGCTCCCGACTGCTCCCGTCATGCCGGGCCTGCTCCTCCCATAAGGCCAGCAGCTCTTCAATTTCTGTCAACCGCCGCTTGACCCGGGTACGCACGACCGTCAACTCGCCCACCAGACGCAGCAGCGCGTCCAATTTGTTGGAACGAACCCGAATGACCGGTGCAGTCTCTTCGTTGCCACTCAACGGATCTTGCGTTTCTGCTGCCGTGGTTTCCGGGTGGCTGTCGCCACCGCCGACAGTGAACCCGCTGGCAGGTGCTGTCGCCTCTTGCCAAGCGCCACTTGCCGAAGTGGCGGCGCTGGCTGGCGCAGCAGCTTGCCCCTGTGCTGCCAAAAAGCCCTTCTCACCTCTCCCTGCGCCCTCTGGTTGGTCAGGCGTTGGCATCCTCTCGGCAGGCACCGGCAGCTGTGGGCTGCTTGCCTCGCCTGCCGGATGCGACAGCGAAGGGGACAGCGTGGCAACACTGGTCGGTGGCGGCAAAGGAGCGGCGGTCACCGGTGGAACAGAGGCGGGCACTGTCACAACCGGCAGGGTGGTCGCAGCAGGACTCTTCAGCTCACTGTACGGCGGCAGGTTGGCCGCAGCGGGCTTTGCCGTGGTCAATGGGCTGCTCACCGCCACCGTCGGCATGGTCGTCACCAGCGGCGCGACGCCTTCGGCTACCTGCGGACGTGCCGTTGCCGCTGCCGCCACAGGTGCCACCGGCATACCCGGCACCGCCGCCTGCGCCGGTCTGCTCGCCGGTTGATTCAAACGGCGCAACGCCTCCGGCAAACTCACCGGGGAGGGTTTGCCAGTGACCGCCTCTTCCACCAAAGCCCGCATATCATCCAGACTGCGGGTCAGGCGATCCACATCCATGGCCATAAAGGTCCGTTGTCCTTTGGAGGCGGCACCCAGAAAATCTTCAAAATGGTGCGCCAGGGTCTCCACATCCCGCACCCCCAACATGCGCGCCGCACCCTTCAAACTGTGCGCTTCACGAAACAGCTCTTTGAGGGTGGCCAAATCGTCGGGCCGCTTCTCCAAATGGAGCAAACCCGCCTCCAGTTGATGCAGATGTTCCTCACTCTCGGCGGCAAACAGCTCCCGCAACTCCTGATCTTCGATCATGGAACCGCCGCCAGCACCATCCCCACTCATTCCTCAACTCCCTCAGAGCATCTTCTTGAGAGATTGGGCCGCATCATTCAACGTTTGCACCCCACCCTTGACCTGCACCATACCCGCTGCCGACTCCCGTGCCCCCATGTTGATCGCTTGAACGGCCTCGGTCACCTGACGAATGGCCACCGCCTGCTGGCGCACATTCAAGGCAATCTGCTGCGCTCCCTGTACGGTTCCTTCCACGGCATGGGCCACACCACGAAAAGTTTCTGCCGTGTTGTGCGTGCTGACCATCCCCCCCTCGACAGCACGATCTCCCTCTGCCGTTGCCGCAACCGTACCGTCGGTGGCCCGTTGAATCTCATTGATCAAACTCTGAATGCGGCTGGCCGACTGTTTGCTTTCATCCGCCAGTTTACGGGTTTCGACCGCCAACACCGCAAATCCTTTGCCATGGGCCCCGGCACGCACCGCCTCCACGGCGGCATTGACCGCCAACATGCGCGTTTCGTTGGCAAAATCAGTAACCATCTCCGTGATGGTGCGAATTTCTCCGGTCTGTTCACTGAGCAAACGACTGCGCCGGGCAATTTCATCCACCGTTTCCTGCGCCAAGACCATGCTTTGCAAGGTCTCCTCCACCCGCTGCAACCCTTGCTGGGCCAACTCCATCGCCTGTTGCGCCCCGTTGACCGCCCGTGCCGCCTGTTCCGCCGATTGCCGCGAAGAGGTATCCAGCTCTTCCATGGTGGTTGTCGTCTCATTCAGTGACGTGGCCTGCTGGCTGGCAATCCGCTCTTGTTGGTTGATGCTGGCCGCCATCTGACTGGTGGCCGAAGAGAGCATGTTGACCACATTCTGCAAGGGCAACTGCACCACCCGGCTTAACCACATGCTCAACACCACACACAACAGCAACACTGTGATCGCCAACCAGATGGTTTGATCCCGCGTACTCTGGGCTTCCACCATGAACCGCTGGGCCCTTTGACTGGCAAAGGTGGCAATTTCGTTGATTGTCTGATCCAGGCGGCGCACCAGCTGTTCATCATCCGGTACCATGCTGGAAAAACGCCGCAGTTTGTCTGGATCGCCCGCCCGCTTCAACTCGACCAGTTTTTCCCGCACCCGTATCCACTCTGCCAGCGTTTGCTGGGCAATCACCAACTTTTGTTTGTCGCCCAAAAAACGTTCGTCAATGATTTTCAGGTCTTGCAACACCTCGGCATGGCGAGCGTCCAAATTTTGCAACAGCTTTTCCAGCTCGGAAATCGAGCGCAACAAATCCACCTGCTCCAGCAATATGTGCATATGGGTGACATGATCGGCAATGCGCAAGGCGGCCGTGTTGACCTGAAACGGATGGTTGTACAATCGTTCCGTCAAAGAGGCCAACTGCATCATCTGCACAATTCCGAAGGCACCAAGAAGAACCATCAAGACCACCAAAACCCGCATCCCGGTGACCAGGCGCATTTTGACATCAAAAAATTTTGTCGATACCGACCATGGTTTGACCATCTGTGTTCCCTCACACCATTTTCTGCAAGGTTTGCGCCGCTTCATTCAGGGTGCGAATCCCCTCTTTGACCTGGGCCATACCGGCCAGACTCTCCCTCGCCCCGGAATTGACCGACTTCATCGCCTCCACCACCTGCCGGATGGCAACCGATTGCTGGCGTACATTCAAGGAAATCTGCTGTGCCCCTTGCGATGCCGCCCCCATCGCTTGCGCCACCTCCCGGAAGGTTTCTGCCGTATTCTGCGAAATGACCATCCCTTCATCCACCACCTTGCTGCCCTCTTCCGTGGCCATCACCGTACTGTTGTTGGCCTTTTGCACCTCGGAAACCAGACCGTTGATCCGGCCTGCCGAACGTTTGCTCTCATCGGCCAGCTTGCGGGTTTCCATCGCCAACACGGCAAACCCTTTACCGTGTTCACCGGCCCGGACCGCTTCCACCGCCGCATTCATGGCCAGCATTTTCGTTTCGTTGGCAAAATCAGAGACCAAATTGGCAATATCCCGAATTTGTCCCGTTTTTTCACTCAGCAACAAGATCTGTTGGGCAATTGCCTCGACCTTGTTTTTGGCCTTCTCCATGCTGGTCAGGGTATCTTCCACCCGACTCATGCCGAACTGCGATAACTCCAGCGCCTTGTCGGCACTGTTGGCCGCCACTTCCGCCTGTTCTGCCGATTGGCGTGCCGAGGCACCCAACTCTTCCATGGTGGTGTTGGTCTCGTTGACCGAAGTGGCCTGCTGTGAGGCAACCCGCTCCTGTTCGGTGACCGTGGCCGCTATCTCTGTCGAAGAGGCAGAGATGACTTGAATCACCTCCATCAGCGGCAGGCTGATCGAACGGGCAACCAACCAACCGACTGCGGCAACCACCAAGGCACAAACCACAGCCACCCCCAGAATGGTCAGATTCAGGGTATCAACCGCCGCAAACGCCTCTTCTTCGTTGATCACGCTGACGATTGCCCACTGCAAACCCGGTATCGATAGTGGTCCATAACTGGACAAAACCGGCACCCCTCCTGCCCCGGCACGCAGCGCGGTTCCCGTACTGCCCGCAATGGCCTTTTCAATAAAATTATCCGTTTTTACCTGACCAATTTTCCCCTGCACGGTCACCCGGTCACTGCGATAGCTGGTGGTATCACAGGATTTGCCGACCAGATAACTTTCACCCGATTTGCCCATGCCAACACGGGACTGAATGATGGCATCAATCTCCTCGACGGAGAGTTGCAAGGCGACAACGCCCAACAACTCTCCTTCCCGTTTAATCGGCGCACCTACAAAAGCGGTCTGCGCCCCTTTGGATGGGGCATAGGCAGAATAATCCTCCAGAACACCCCCCCCTTTGGCCTTGCCAAACAGACGGGCCAAACCACTCCCCTGCAACGAACCACGCAGCAGATCTTCGCCCAGGTCCGATTCGCGTGCTACGGAAAAAACAACCCGCCCCTCGCTGTCGATCAACAGCAAATCATGGTAACTATATTGTTTTTTAAACTGCTCCAAAAAATGGGTAAGCGGTGTCTGCACGCTACTGCTCCACTCGGAGGTACCGATTCGACGACCACTTTTTTGGTATTCCTGCCAGATACGCCGCGACATTTTCAACGTTTCGGCAGCAGCAACCGTCTCTGCGACAACCATTGCATCATTCAAGCGGGCCAGAAAAAATTTTTCTACCTGCTTGCCGTGCGACTCCCGCACCGCATCCAACATGGCATACGACTTGGCACGCAAGGCATCCCCCGCCTGCTGGTTGAGTAATATGCTGACCACCAGCAACGGCAAGAGACCAAACAGCAAAAACAGACTGATCAGCTTGACCGATAATCGCATCTTCATTGTCTTCAATCCTTGCCTTTCGGATTATACCTCTTCATTCACCAGCAGCGCCGGATCGGCCAACATGGCCTGAATGTTCAAAATACCTAACATTTGCTTGTTGTAGGGTACCGAACCCTGCAAATGTTCCCCACGAAACGCACTGGTTGCCACCGGTGTGGCAGCCAACTCGCCACTGCGCACATGAATCACATCGACCACATCATGCACCATCACCCCGACTTCGTGGCTACCGAGTGTCACCACCACCGCCTTTTCCATGCTCTGTCCGATGTCCGAGACCGGTATATCCAAAACCTGACATAAATCGACCAGAATCAACACCTCACCACGCAAATTCATGCTGCCGACAATATGGGGTGGACAACAGGGTACCGGGGTAATTTTGTTGACCTTGGCAAAACCGGCCACCCCTTTGAGTTCCACTGCCAACATTTCACCCTGCAGGCGAATGATGGCCAGAGAAATCTGTTCTTCCAGCTCCTGCTGTTCCAGACGCTGCCGCAACCGTTGCGCACGGGTACGGAAAATGGTCTGTGCCGACTCCCCCCCTTCTGCCAGCAAACGGTGACGCAGTGGCGGGGTGAGTTCACTCTCCCCTTCCCGTTCCCCGCCCCCTTCCGGCAACCACTCCGCCGGATGGATGTGCAGCAGGTGATCGACCGTCAACAACATCACCAATTCATCGCCAACCCGTGCCACACCCCGGACAAAACGGTAACGACGCTGCTGCAGCTCACTCTCCCCCCCTTCCATGGCTTCAAAACGGGGGGTTGCATCCCAATCATGCTGGCTCAGGGTAACAATTTCCCGTACCTCATTGACCAGCAACCCCAACAACTCACCCTTTTGTTCCAACACCACCACCGAATCGGTCAACAGGTACTGTTCACGCAAGGGCCGTCCCAAACGGCTGCCCAGATCCAACACCGGCACCACCCGACCACGCAGATTGATGACCCCCATCACAAACAAAGGGGCATCCTCCAGTACGGTGATCTCCGGCATCCGTATCACCTCCTGAACCCGCTGGGCGTCGACACCGTACAGGCTTTCTGACAAACCGACGATTAAATATTCTTCGCCAGTCTCCTGTGTATTGTCCGTCATTTGTTCTTGCATCGCTGATTGCATCCGATCTGCCTTACAGGTATTTTCTTCCGAATGGTGCGGGACATTGTGGGCGTTTTGCCACATTTTTACAAACAGTTTTTTCATTTCAGATGGGTAAAATCAGCTCAAAAGCTGCGGATCCATCCATCCCACGCCAGGCGGGTTGCACCACCGAGCAGCGACGACCGGTCACACCGGCTCCCCGGCAACAGCGCGTTACAACTTGTCATGGCCACGCAAGGGGGGTACCCTGCAGCAATGCTTTGGCAAAAAACAGAATTTCCCTCAGCAACAAGGTGATTATGGAACCTCTTCCCCTCCTTGCCGTCGGTCTGGGTGCTGCCTGCGGGGCCTGGTTGCGCTGGTGGCTGGGCCTGCTGCTCAATCCCCTTTTTCCAACCCTGCCACTGGGCACCTTGGCCGCCAATCTGTCGGGCGGTTATCTGGTCGGATTGGCCTTCGCCTTTTTTTCCCACCACACCCTGCTCCCTCCAGAAATCCGACTCTTTGTCGTCACCGGCTTTCTCGGCGGCTTGACCACTTTCTCCACCTTCTCTGCCGAAGTGGTCGCTCTGCTCTTGCAGCAGGAATATCTGTGGGCAGTGACCGCTGCCGGCAGCCACCTGCTCGGATCCCTGGCCATGACGCTCCTCGGCATATTGACCATGAAACTGCTGCTGCCCTGAACCGTTTACGCCACCTCAACCATCGAAATGGCACCCACACAGTGAATTTTACCGTCTGATGTCACCGACACTCTGTTTTGTCTTCATTTTGTTACAGTCTGCGCGCAAAATGGAGATATTCCTCTGTCAAAAATGAGATAAACGTAATAAATCGTTGATAAAGATTTACAACATTCCTCTTCAAAACCGCTCCATTTTCCCTTATCCTCTCTTCCATACCAACCTCATATTCGCTGACCAAACAAGGAGCCCTCCGTGACCATCGTGCTTGCTACCGTCGCTTTTGGTGTCGTCGTGATCGGTGCCTACTGGTACCGCAATCGCCATGATTTTCACCATAACAGCCGCAATGTGCTGAAATAATCTCCCCTGCCCCGGTAGCCGGAGAACGCCTCTCTCTCCTGTTGCCACGCTTTCCAGGGGTAGACCACCCCTGGAAAGCAAATCTGAAAAATTATTAATGTCGTATTTGTTGCCGTCCGCAGTCAGGCGGGTCGCTGTTTAGCCACCGCCCAAAATGCGTTCCAGTTGTTCGACCAGCTCTTTGACTGTCCACTCCTCATAATGCTCCAGACGCTCTGCCAGCGGCAGACCGTGCAACACGTCCAACGCCCCAAGACGCATCTGGCGGGCCCGTTCTGTGCTGCCCTCTTCCTGATACAACTCAGCCAAATGCAAATAAGCAGGAACATGGTTGCGATCCAGATAGAGCGCTTTTTTCAATAACGCCTTGGTCTGTTCCGCATCACCCCGATCATGGACCAGATTGGCCAGGACAAAATGGGGTTCGGCAGCAAAAGGACGCTGGCGTAACGCCTCCCGACAATGGACATCTGCTTTTCTGGTATCGCCCAGATTGGCATGGGCCTTGGCCAGCAACAGATTGGCTTCACCCGCCACAGAGCCTACCTGCAGCAGCTCTTCGGCACAGCGAATCGACTCGCCATACTGCCCCTTGTCAAACAGTAACCGTGCTTCCTGTAAACGTTTTTCCGGAATCGCTTGCGCAGCCTTGGCCGGGGAGACCGTAACACGCAGGGTATTGCTCACGCCAGCAGAACGCATGGCTGGCGAAGCTCTCTCTTCTTTCGCTGCTAAAACCGTTGCCTTGCGCTGCGGCACGACTGGGGTTGCCATGGTTGGCATCATGCCGCCGGATTTCAACAAAGCCGCAGAAGACCGCGCTTCGCTCTCAACCGGACGTTGAAAAATAACCGAGTCGGGAAATTGCCGGGCCTGCAAAGGCAGCGCACCGGAGGCCACCAACTGCGATACCGGTTGTTGCACCTCCGCATGTCCGGTTAAAACATAACCGCCCGGACGCAAACATTCGGCAAAGCGGGCCATGATTTCGGCAATGGCATCATGACCGAAATAGATGAACACGTTGCGGCAAACAATCAAATCCAAATCATAGAGCCCACGGGAAGGATCCGGATATTTTTCCTTGATCAAATTCAACCGTTCGTACTGCACCATACCCCGGATCGTCGCCTCCACCTGCCAATCACTCTGATTGCGCATAAAGTTGCGCTCAACCATGTCGCCGCTGACACCGCGAAATGCCCAACGGCTGTAACGCCCCTCCCGCGCTTTTTGCAACGCATATTCGTTGATATCCGTTCCCTTGATCAGCGTCTGCCATGACTCGGTGCCCGGCAACAACGACTGCAAAATAATCGCCAGCGAATAGGGTTCCTCCCCCGTGGAACAGCCTGCACTCCAGACACGCAACAGCCTTTCTTTGGCACGTTGACGCAGCAAATCTGGAAATATTTCTTCCCGCAACAAGCGCATCTGCCCGGCATCACGGAAAAAATAACTCTCTCCAGTCGTCAACTCCAGAACCAGGGCACGCCACTCCGCCTCCGTGGCCGGACCATCCGCCGTCAACAACGCCAAATACAAATCTTCCGCCCCCATGCGCGTCGCATGCACACGCCGGGTCAGTTTTTCCCGCAAATAGGGTCGATCATGGTCGGGAACCAGCAGGCCGGTATAGCTCTGAATGATCCGGCAAAACTGCTCTAAAACGTTATCCATGCGCTTTATACCGGCAATTCACTTAATGTCCAGTACAGGTTGATTGTGCGAATCACCTCGACAAACTGCACATAATCGACTGGTTTTACCATATAGCCCGCCACACCCAGATCAAAACTGCGTGCCCGATCCAGCTCATCCTTGGAAGTGGTCAAAATGACCACCGGAATGGTACGTAAACGGTCTTCTTTTTTGATGGCATTCAAAAATTCAATACCGTTCATGCGCGGCATGTTCAGATCCAGTAAAATGATGCACGGCAGATCATTGTTGCCATCGCGCAGCCATGCCAACCCCTCTTCGCCATTGCCCATCACCGCCAACGGGTTGTTGACATGAATGGCCTTCAAGGCCCGTTTTACCGTCATGGCATCGACACGATCATCTTCAACCAAAAGAATGGTTTTCATCCCCTTCATACGCCTCTCCCTTTCGGAGCTTGTGCCTGTTACGCTGCCGCATCCTCTTCCAACGGACGTTTGGGTAAAGTAAATTCAAACAAAGTACCAACCGGCGGATCAACACCCGGTGGTGGCGAATAGACGCAAATTTCCCCGCCATGCAGTTCGACAATTTTTTTGACCAGAGTTAAGCCAATACCGGTACTGCCGTAGGCATCGCCCGCATGCAAGGTCTGGAAAATCTGGAAAATACGTTCATGATCCTTGGCGGGAATGCCCGGGCCATTATCCCCTATCCCGAATCGATACTGCCCCTCTTCCTCAACGCAGGTAACACGAATATGGCCTTGCGCTTTGTCCATGAATTTGATGGCGTTGGAAAGCAGATTTTGAAACGCCTGCCCCATCCGCACCCCTTCACACATCACCACGGGCAAACGGTTTTCCAGATGTATGGTAATATGGGCGGGAGGTGCCAGTAAATCAATCACCTGGCTGACCATTTTGTGCAAATTGACCGGAATCCACTCTTCCCGGATACGGCCAATGCGCGAATAGTGCAACACCCCCTCGATCAGTTGATCCATCCGGCGCACCCGTCCCTGCAACAGATCCAACTGCTCTCGACCATCCTCATCAAACAACGGGCCGTAATCTTCGGCAATCCATTGCACCAGGGAGTGAATGGCCCGCAACGGTGCCTTCAGATCGTGGGAAATAATATAGGCAAACTGTTGCAACTCCTGATTGGTCCGTTCCAGTTCGCGAATCAGACGTTCCCGTTCGTTGTCATTCTCTGTTGCGTTGTCCATTCCGTTGCCCCATTGCCCAGGTTCACGCATGCAACCGTGCAGCATCCACCGTCACGGTGCTTTCGGTAAGGTAAAATGAAACGTGCTGCCGACACCCACTGTGGATTCCACCCATACCCGACCGGCAAATTGACCGACAATTTTACGGACCAATGCCAATCCCATGCCGGAGGTCTCCTGATTATCCCGTGCCTGCAACGTCTGAAACACCCCGAAAATTTTTTCAAAATGGATCTCTTCAATACCAGGTCCGTTGTCACTGACCTGAAAATGCCACCAACTGCCGCTGCCCGGCACCACTCCCTCGCCGCCAGCGGCAACGCCATCGGCGGTGCTGGCCTCGCCGACACAGGCGATGCGAACGATCCCTAACCGTTTATCCATAAAATGGATGGCATTTTTCAACAGACTGTGAAAAATCTGCTCGGCACGTCGTGGGTCAAAACGAATCATCACCGGCAGGGAGGGCTCCAGGGCAATTTCCATCTCTTCGGATGGATTCAACCCCTTGATCACCCGGGTCAGCAAACGGGTCAGGTCCACATCCTGCAACTCTTCATGCAAACGACTGACCCGGACATACTCCATCAACGAATCGATCAAACCGTTCAAACGGTCGGCACGCCCCTGTAACAAACGCACCAACTCCTGCCCCTCTTCACCCAGTCGTTCGGCAAAATCGGCAATCAGCCAACTGGTCAGCGAGCCAATGGCCCGAAACGGTGCCTTGAGATCGTGCGAAATAATATAGGCAAAATCATTCAACTCCCGATTGGCCACCGCCAGCGCCCGCAGCGTCTCCGTCTGGGAGGCTTCAACCCGGCGTCGTTCGTTGATCTCCGCTTGCAGATTTTGGTTGATCATCTCCAGTCGGGCCGCCTGATCGACCAGGCGGGAGTTGAGCATTTTCAGCTCCAGATGGTTATCCATCAACTCCCGATTCTGCTTGACCGCTTTCTGGTAGGTCATCAGCAATAAATCCAACACCTGCCGACGACTGGAAGTGATGGTATAACTCTTCTCAGCAAAAGAGATTTCTATACTTCCCTCCAGTGACTCTGCCATGTTGCTGACCTGCAGAACCCGCTGCAGTGACTCCAACAAAGGGGCCCCTTCCCACGGTTTGGTCAAATAATTGTCTGCACCGGCTGATAATCCTTCCAAAATTTCTTCCGGATTGGTCAAGGCGGTCAGCAGGATAACCGGAATCGTTTTGAGGCGGGGATCCTGCTTGATCTGCCGACACATGGTAAAACCATCCATGCGCGGCATCGACACATCGCTGATGATCAGACGTGGCAACAGTTGACCCGCTTGCGCCAACCCCTCTTGCCCATCCTTGGCCACCCGCACCATAAAACCGGATTCCAACAAAAATTTTTTTAATTTATAGGCCTGTGTCGGCGAATCTTCAACGATCAGTATCCCCTCTCCGGCTTGCCACTCGCCGGCGGCAGGCGCTACGGCAGCACTGTTGCCCGACGCTGACTGTGTCTCTGTTGCAGCGCCAAAGGCAGAGGCCTCCTCGGCATGGCCACAACGGCTTTCCCCTTCGCTGCGACCCAACAAGGTCTGCAGCGAACGGGCAATGACACTGCAGGGCAATAAATTGCGTACCGCGCCCAACTCCAACAGTCGCGCTGGCAGATCAAAAACCAACGCCGACGACTCATCCATCGCCACCGTATAACCGCCCGCCTGATAGATGGCCTCCAACCCCCTGGCCCCATCCTCGCCGGTGCCACTGAGCAACACCCCGATCACCAGCGCCCCCAAATGGCTGGCCACCGACTCCATCGCCACCAAAATAGAGGGCAATTCACCATGCTGGCCATAATGCGCCGGCAATATCCCCGAAGAGATCGACAAGGTTGCCAGCCGCCCATGGGCATCGATCAACAAATGGTGACCAACCGGAGCCAAATAGATCGATCCCGGCATCGGCATTTCACCATGGGTCGCCATCTGCACCGGCATCCGTGTCACCTCTGCCAACCAACGGGGCAAAGCCGCCTGCAATACCGGATGCACATGCACCACACACAACATCGGCACCGGAAAATCGACCGGCATGGCGGCCAAAATTTCCCGCAGGGCACTGATTCCCCCCAAACCAACCCCCATCACCACCATGTTGACCGCTGGCAAGGCTTGCAACGGCGTGGTGCTGTTGGAACTGTCGCAGGTAAAATCCGGCAAAGAGTCCAAACGGGCCAAAAGTCGTATCTTGCTGGTCAACTCCCGCGAAAAAGAGCCCACATCTTCACTGCGCCAACCCAGCGGTTCCAAAAAAAGATCCAGCGCACCCGCCTCGAACATACGAAAGATGATCGACGCATCCCCCTCCCGTAACGAAGCGGCCCCCACCACCAGAACCGAGCGGGGATAACGCTCCATCAACGACCGGACAAAGAGCGCTCCTTCCACATCCTGCAAATGCAAACCGACACAGACCACATGGGGATCGGTCTCTGCCACCAGCGCCAACGCTTCCTGACTTCCACGCACACTGCCGACCACCTGGATTACCGTTACCAGAGACAAGGCCCGCTTCAACAAAGCCAACGTCAAAGCCGAGGCATCCGCCAACAACACCCGGATCGGATTGGGCTCGTTTTCCCTCATGCTGCAATCATTCCTCTGTGGCTGTGGGATGCGATGCTGTCGGCAAACCGACGGCCCGCTGCAGAATATGTTCAATTTTCTGTTTGGTGATCGGTTTGGTCATATAATCGGTACATCCATCATGGTAATAGGAGCGCATCGCCTCTTTCGGGGAGTCCAAAGCCGTCACCATGATCACCTTCACCTCATGGCGCGACAAAATTCCCCATTCCGCTTCACGACTGCGTATGGCCTGTACCGCCTGATGGCCATCCATGTTCGGCATCATGATATCCATAAAAATTAAATCATACGGCTCCTTCTCGGTATGGGCCAACAGAAAAGCATCCACCGCTTCCCGGCCATCAATAACCAGATCCACCGTACCATACGCTTCCAGCAAGCGGCCCATCAATACGCGATTATTCAGCTCATCGTCGGCGACCAGCATTTTCATCACTCGTTACTCCACTGTCTATTCAACAGCCTGTTGTGCTTTGCTATCCGTATTCAACACCTTCTCTATCACCGTGCGCAATTGCTCGACCCGACTCTGCACCCCCGTCACATCACCCCGCCGCGCCGCCAGGACCACATGAAAGGCTTTACTGCGCAGTTCACTTTCCGTCGAACTCTCCCGGATACGACCACCGTGCTGGGCAACCATCGATAAATCACCCTCAGTGACTGCTTTTTCCATCTCCTGCCACAGGTTGAACAGGCTCTCTCTCTCTTCCAGCAACGGAGGATCACCCTCTTCACCGGACGCGGACGACTGCTCTGCGGCTTGCGGTGCCGCTTGGACGATGGGCTGCATGCTGCGCTCCAGTGCCAGCTGCACATCAAAACGGCTCCCCTTGCCCGGCGCACTCTGTACCCCGATATGACCGCCCATCAGCTCAACCAACCGTTTGACAATCGCCAACCCCAACCCGGTACCACCGCTTTTGCGTGTGGAACTTCCATCCACCTGGGTGAAGGCATCAAAGATTCTTTCATGCCATTCGCTGGCGATGCCAATACCGGTATCAATCACCGACAAGGTCATGAGCAGACGTTTGCCTTGCCAATCCCCCTCACTGCCGGGCGCACTCTCTCCATCCCGGTTGCCATGGGGCACCACCTCTATGGTCACACTGCCTCGTTCGGTGAATTTGACGGCGTTGATCACCAGTTGATGCACAATCTGCCGCAACTGTACCGGATCGCCCATGAGATGGGTGACCATCTGCGCATCGATCCGCCAATGCAAACGCAAACCCTTTTCCCGCGCTTTGGGCAAGATTCGATCCACCACCTCCATCAGCAACTGCCGCAAATCAAACGGGACCCGCGCCAAAGCCAGACGATTGGTCTCAATTCGGGCAAAATCAATAATCCCGTTGAGCAGACTGAGCAGGGAGTGGGAGGAGTCCTGAACAATTTTCAAAAACATCTGCCGTTCCTCGGCATCACCACTCTGGCGGGCCAAATCGGTCATGCCGATAATGGCGTTCATCGGGGTGCGCAACTCGTGGCTGATGTTGGCCAAAAATTCACTCTTGGCCCGGCTGGCCGCTTCGGCACGCTCTTTGGCTTCGTATAACGCCTCTTCCATCCGTTTGCGTTCGATGACGCCCGCCAAGGTATCGGCAATCGCCACCAGAAAGGCCGCCACTTCGCTGCTGAACAGCTCCTCGGACGGCACCTGAAACAACCAGATGCCAAATATTTTATCTCCTGATAAAATGGGCGTTTGATAAAGGCTGGCCAACCCCTCCTGCCGCTCAAAACGGACGCCGGCCTGTGCCAGACGCTGTACGGCTGGCAGACCTGCTTGTACCTGCTGGCGGAAAAATTGAATCTGACGCTGCAATAACGGTTGATCCAACTCCAGGCAGGAACCGGATAACAGATCCGACTCCGGGGCACCATCGGTCAAAAAGATGCACCCTCTGGCACTGTTGGAGAGCCAGGGAATGGCCATGACATGGCCGAGAATTTGTTCCAGTTGTGCTTTCAGTGGCAGATTTTGCAAAGAGACGCGCAAAACGGCGTTGATGGTCGACTGCAAATCCTGGTTGCGGCGCATCCGTTGTTCAGCCGAGCGATGATTCAGCGCTTGCTGTACCACAACCGGTAACAGATTGAGATAGTTGCGTTCCCGATCTTTGAGCAGATAATCATAGGCACCGGCCTTCATGGCCTGAATGGCAACCCCTTCATCACCACCACCGGTGACGACAATCACCGGAATACCTTGTTGTACATACTCGAACAGATCCAGCGCCACCCCGTCCCCCAAACGGTAATCGGTGACCACCACATCAAACGACTCGCGCGCCAGGCTCTCCCGCGCCTGTTGCAGAGAGTCGGCCATGGTCGCCTGGTAGGACAACTGCTCTTTTTTCAATAGCCGCTTGAGGGCCATTTGATCGACCGGGTCGTCTTCAACCACCAATAATCGGCACGTTGGATTTGCCATCGTCATCCATCTCACGTTTTGTGGATTGGTTCGTCCGTCAATCTGTTGTCCGATTATTGCCAATCGCCAAGGTAAATACAATATCCGCCCAAACAGACAAATGATTTTTCCATGCGCTGAGCAAATTCAGTAGGCACCTTTTTCATTGAGAAAGGCACTGTATTGGCGATCCTCATCCACAATATGGTCGATCAACCATTTATCGACAAATTGCTGAAACGATTCGGATGTTCTCTCTTCTGGCTGTTGTACGGAATAGCGATATTCATCCAACTGACGCAGCAGCAGTTGATGGTGGCGTCGATGTGCGGCCAAATCGGCATAGCCATAGCGCTCCATCAACCGCTCCTCGGCCTGGAAATGGCGTGCCGTCATCTCAAACAAGGTCTCAAAAGCCCGCTCAATAATCCCGGCAACCAATTGACAATGAAACAGTTCGAGAATGGCCGAGGCAATTTCCAACATTTTTTGATGCTGCAAATCCATCTGCAACAATCCGACCTCATGTTTTTCCTGCCAGCAAAAGGGACCGATTCCGGTGGTGGGATGCAACGCCTGACGCATACGCCGGGTATAGAGATCACGCAATTTCCAACGCACGATGGGAATATTTTGCAACAGATGGGCAGGAATCTGGCTGCACTCCACCGGCCCTTTGGCAATCAGACGAAACATCGGCGGGGTATTGAAAACGGACCACTCTTCCCCAAAATGGCTGCCCGCCTCCAGAATTTCAAACTCCCGACCACCCGATATACGGGCCACCCGACCGGAACGAATCAGGTTCAAATAGGTGTGGTCCTCATAGGTGATGGTCTCGCCCGCGTTAAAATGGCGCGTGCGCATGGCCATGACAATACGAATCAATAAATGCGGAGTCAAACCCTCACTGAACAGATAGGTCGATTCCAGATAATCCCGATCTTCACGGGTATGGGCGATCACCTCACCCAACTCGTGGCGACGCACCAACTCCCGATAGAGGGCCACCGGCAGCCGCAAGGCACGGACAAAACAGGCGGTGCTGTAGGTAAAACGGGCCGGAACATTGTTCAACGCCGGCAACTCACCGACCAGCGTGCCGATCGTCAAACGACTGAACACATTGTCGCTGGTACGAATTTTTTCGACCGCTCCGGTCAGGACCAGATAGATGCTCTGCGGAATCTCTCCTTCCTTCAACAAAATGATGCCCGGATTGAAATCGACCACCGGATTGTTGAGCAACATGCGCACGCTGTGCAGGGGAATGCTGGGCAAGGCACTCTGCAGGAAAGAGAAGGCGCTGCGGCGGGCAAAATCCGATTGACCAATAATCAGGTTGTCCACCATGCCATGCGGGGCACTGGAGCCAATCTCCTTTTCCGCCGGGGTGAGCGGTCGGGCAAGATGCGACAACAAAATGCGATCCGACTTGTCCTGTTTAAAATCTTTGGCCATGCCGTGAATCATGCCGCCGCCGATATCCAGCTTTTTCAAATTGACCGGCAGCAGATAATTTTCTTTGATCCGTTCAAATTCGGCCCGTTTGATGCCGGGTTTGTGATCATCCTCTTCGATCATCCCCTGCAACACATCCAAAGAGACCAGATCGGCAAAATGGGCATAGCTGCGGTAACCGTCATCCCACAGGGTACGAAACAAAAAGACGGTACTCTCCACCGGGTGCGGCGAAAAAAGCGGTTTGACCTCCAAACCGTCCAGATCGCTCCACTCCCCTTCCTGCAGATCCTGGACATCGAAAAACTCTTCAAACCACTCCTCCTCAACCGCCATCAACGCCGCCATTTTTTTTGCGACGGTGGCACGGACCAAAGGCGCGGCATAAAATTTGATTTTTTGACCCGCCCGCATCAGCGTGGTAATACCGGCAAAATGGTCGTCATGGGCATGGGTTTGGAAGATGCCTTCAATTTCGTTGACATCAATCCCCAACGAGGAAAGATTGTAAAACAGGTTGGGACCGGCATCGATCAGATAGATCTTGCCTTGAAACATCAGAATACTGGACATGCTCGGACGGTTGACATCCCAACCATCCCCCTCTCCAGCGTGGATAATGCTGAAATATTCCCGCGACAAACATTGGAAACCCAACGGATAGGCCGATTCGTAGTGTTCTCCTTCCGGCAGGTTGAGATCGATTGTGACCCGCTCACCTTCATAAGAAAATTCGTAACAATTGGCAGCCAGGCGACTGATCATTACCCCATTGCGCAAGGGGACAGCCTCCTCACCCACCACACAGGTATCCAAAAAATCCCGTGACTGGCGAATGCTGCCAAAGGCAAAACGCAGCTTCAGACGCATCCACTGCCGGGCCTGCTCCACCTCCATGCCCGCATCGCAGATCTCTTCTTCCGAAATCAGGCCATAATTGCCCCGATAGATATAATGCAACTGGGCATTGACCTGCTCTGCCGTGCCGATCAGCAGCGGTTTTTGTCCGGTATTGTTGGGATGGTTGGGGATGATCAGCCCCTGTTTGTACAGCATCTGCAATACCGGAAATTCACTCAGATTGGCAAAATCGCCGTTTTGCAACATTCTGTCGGATAACAACACGGCGTTGGGACCCGCCTCGCAGGGAACCCCGGCTTTTTCTGTTTGGAAAATCAGACCACGCTTGGTTAAATGTTTGACGCTGTCCATCGGACAGCCACACAACACCCGCAGATTGGCGTTTGCAATTTCAACCCACCAAATTCCCTTGGCCACCGATATTTTTTTTATTTTTTCCGGGTTGGCCATCGTTTCTCCTTCAGGTCAGGTTATCAGGCAGTTATGGGGCGTGTGCTTGCATCATCTGCACAAACCTTTGGAACAAGGGATGGGCATCGTGGGGACCGGGAGATGCCTCTGGGTGGTATTGTACAGAAAAAACTGGTGCATGTCGATGAAAAACTCCCTCGATGGTACCATCAAAAAGCGATTCGTGGCTCACCTGCAACGCTGCCGGCAAACTCTCCCGACGGACCATGAAACCATGATTCTGTGAGGTCACTTCAACCCGACCGCTTTGCAGATCCAATACCGGATGGTTGCCACCACGATGGCCAAACTTCATTTTTTCCGTTTCCCCCCCCAGCGCCAGGCACAACATTTGATGCCCCAGACAAATACCGAAGGTGGGTTTGTTGGCGGCAATCAATGCGGCAATGGTACGGATGCCATGTTTGACCGCGTCTGGATCTCCCGGTCCGTTGGAAAGAAAAACGCCATCGCTCTCCATGGCCAAAATTTCCGCTGCGCTGGTCGTGCCGGGCAGTACCGTCAACTGACATCCCGCCGAGACCAGGGAACGCAAAATATTCTGTTTGATGCCAAAATCCAACACGGCAACCCGCATCCGTCTGTCACCTGCCGGTTCAACCGGTGCTGGCCAACGGTCCGCCTTCCAGGCCGACAATCCCTCCTGCCAGGCAAAGGATTCCTGGCAGCCCACCTCTCCGGTCAAATCCATGCCCGCCAACCCCGGCCAGGCCCGTGCTTTGGTGACCAACCGTTCCTGATCAAAATCCAGGGTGGACAAAACACCCCGTTGCGCGCCACAATCGCGCAAATGGACGACCAGGGCCCGGGTATCAATCCCTTCGATGGCCGGTATGCCGTAGCGCCGCAAAAACGAGCCCAAACTCTCCCGCGCCCGCCAGTTGGAGGTAATCCGTGATGACTCCTTGATGACAAAACCCCGAATGCGCGGTCGTTGTGACTCCATATCCTCTGGATTGATGCCCACATTGCCAATCTGGGTATACGTCATGGTCACAATCTGCCCGGCATAGGAGGGATCGGTCATGATCTCCTGATAACCGGTCATCGAGGTATTGAAGCACACCTCACCCACCTGCTCGGTCGCCGCACCGACCGAACGACCTTCAAAACGACTGCCATCTTCCAATACCAAAACTGCCTCTGTCATCGACTACTCCTCAGTTAAGCCTACCCGGACTGCATATGCGCATACAAGCGCTCCGGGGCAAGAAAGACAAAATCATTTTTGCCAAAACTGACCCGATCCCCCGCCCGCACCACCCGTGCGATCTGCGGCAGTAACGGTTGGCCATTGATCCGGGTGCCATTGGAGGAACCCAGGTCAATCAACCACAACTGGTTTTCTTTCCATTCCAGGCGCGCATGCTGTTTGGAAATCGTCGGTTCATTCATCCGCAGATCCGCCGTTGCGGAACGACCGATCAGAAAACACCCTGCATCTTCACGAGAAGCCGGATTTTTGGCAATGGGAAACAGCATGCTCGCCAGGGGTCGGTATTTTTTGCCAATGTCGGCGGCATGCGGTGTGGGCGTGGTCTGCTCTTCCTCTTCGGATGACCCCCCGTCGTCCCCGGTGAGAAAAGCCGCACCGGCCAACACCGGATAGACCACCAATTGCTGCAAATGCTCCAGCGAATATTGGCGGCAATAGCGTCTCAAACTCGCCACATCAAAACGTCCCAAAGCATCGGTCAGCTCTTCCAAACAGACCGGAGCCAGGGTCTGCGCCTGCTCCTCTTCCGGCAGCGGCAACACCAGACGGTAAAGGGTGGTCGGCCAGGCCAGCAAAAACAAAAAACGTCCCAGTTTCAGCCGTGCGCCATCCTGCAGACCCACTTTATTGTCAAACACCGGTTGCCCGTTCACCGTGGTGCCGTTGGTGGAAAAACGGTCCTCGATCCGATAAGAACGCCGCTCATAATAGATGATGGCATGCTCTCCGGAGATGGAATAATCGGGAATGACAATATCGTTGCTGCTGGCCCGACCAATGCGAAACTGTTTGAATCCTGCCGCCTGTTCCGGCGTCACCACCAGCGGGTACAGGCTGTCTTGAATACCGCCAACATCGGCACCATCTTCCGCAAAGGGGTCGCCACCCGCTGCCGTATTGAAACGGATGGTCTTGGCCTGATGATGATTGTCGGCATGGCCAATAAAATCACCGGCAAAACGACCGATACCCACCAGGCAAGGATAGCGCACCTGCTCCAGAAACAGGGCGTTGCCTGCCTGCAGAGCATACGCCGCCAACGCCGAACGTCTGACCCGTCCGAACAGGTTGGACATCGACTCCAGCACGGTTTTGGCCATTCTTTTCTCTCCCTTGACAGGCTGGTGGCAACAGGTCAACCCATTGTTTTAATACCATCGCCCTGGCGGCAGTAAATTTTCATGCACAACGCTTTGCAACTGCCGCAAAAAATCCCGGCGTGCAATGGTACAGGCACCCAGGCCCAGCAGATGATCCGTCGCCATCTGACAATCAATCAGCCGGCACCCTGCTCTCTGCAACCGCTCCACCAAAGTTGCCAAGGCGACCTTGGAGGCATCACGACTGCGGCAAAACATTGATTCGCCAAAAAAACAGCCGCCCAACGCCACACCGTATAATCCACCGGCCAGAAATGGTTTGTCATCGACCAGCAACCAACTCTCGACCGAGTGGGCATAGCCCAGTTCATGCAGGCGCCGATAAGCCCGCTCCATGCCAGGGGTAATCCAGGTTCCCGCCTCCCCCCTTGGTTGACCACAGGCATGGATCACCTGCGCAAAAGCCGTGTCAAAAGTGACAGTGAACCGTTGACGACGCAAGGTTTTCTGCAAACTGCGCGAACGGTGGAAACGGTCAGGATAGAGGACCAGCCGCGGATCGGGACTCCACCAGAGCAAAGGCTGCCCCTCGGAGAACCAGGGAAAAATGCCGTTGGCATAGGCCGCCAATAAACGTTGCGGTGACAAATCACCACCAATCGCCAACAATCCATTCTCTTCTGCCCATTCAGGCGACGGAAAGAACGGTTGATCCGAAAGTCGAAAAAGTGCCATCACACCAACCTTTTTAATCTCTTGCCTGTCTCATCATCGCACAACCCGGACCATCCTGCCAACTGGATTCCTCTTGCCGCACCTTTTCCGCATCGATTACCCCTGGTCAGCAGGACTGCTCTTGGTGGAGCGGCAAATTATCGTTTACACCCCTGTGCCCGGTTTGTTACCATGGGTTTCTTTAATTTTACCTCCACCCGCTTTTTTCGGCAGGCCTGCTGACTGCAGCTGATGCTTCCTTGTCCCCGTCACCGGAGGGTACCCCAAACGCTCAGGCAGCGGTCGCCAGCGCTCCGGAAGAACGTCGCCACTGGCCGGAAATTGACTCTTCCCGTGGGGTGGATGACCCGTTGCTCTTCTGCCTGGCGGCGCTGACTCAATATTGGCAACGCCCCCACTCGCTGGCCGCCCTGCGCGCCGGTTTGCCCCTGGTGGATAACCGTTTTACCCCGGAACTCTTCGTCCGTTCCGCCGCCCGGGTCGATCTCTCCGCCCGGGTAGTGCGCAAGGCGATGGCACGCATCTCCCCGTTGACCTTGCCTGCCGTGCTGCTGCTGAAAGATCGTCAAGCCTGCCTGCTGATGGCCCTGGAAAAAAATGGTCGTGATGCACGGGTGATCTTTCCGGAAACCGGTGCCGGTGAAGCGATCATCGAACTGGAAAAACTGCAGGAACATTACACCGGTCAGGCCATTTTTGCCCGCCCGCAATTCCGCTTCGATGACCGCTCCAAAGAGATCGATGACGTTCCGGACAGCCACTGGTTCTGGGGAACCCTGGTCCGCTTCAAAAGTCTCTATGCCGAGTCGGTTCTGGCCTCGCTGGTACTGAACATTTTTACCCTGGCCAGCTCCCTGTTCGCCATGAACGTCTATGACCGGGTGGTGCCCAACAATGCCATTGAAACCCTCTGGGTGTTGGCCATCGGCACCTCCATTGTCTATTTTTTCGACTTTATCATCCGCACCCTGCGCAGCTATTTTCTCGACATCGCCGGCAAAAAAGCCGACATCATCATGGCCTCCACCCTGTTTCACCAAATCAACGGCGTGCGCATGGTGGCACAACCGGTCTCCAGCGGTGCCCTGGCACGCAACCTGTTGGAATTTGAATCGCTGCGCGACTTTTTCACCTCTGCCACGCTCTCCACCTTTATCGATCTGCCCTTTGTCTTTCTCTTTTTGTGGGTGATCTATTTTTTGGCCGGTCCGGTGGTGCTGGCTCCCCTGGTGGCGGTGCCCCTGGTTTTGGCTGCCAGCCTGCTGGCGCAAAAACCGCTTGCCGACATCATGCGCAAAACCGCAAAAGAGTCGTCGCAAAAACATGCCATCCTGATCGAAACCTTGAGCGGCATGGAGACGGTGAAAACCCTCGGGGCCGAAGGCAACATCCAAAGCAAATGGGAACAGGTGGTCGGCATCGCCGCGCAAACAAGTCTGCAGTCGCGGCTGATTTCCAACCTGATGCTCAATTTTTCCAACTTCATCCAGCAAATGGCCTATGTTGGCATCATTGTCTACGGTGTCTACCAGATTCAAGAGGGTCAATTGACCATGGGGGCCCTGATTGCCAGTTCCATGCTGACCAGCCGCGCCCTGGCCCCTCTTTCTCAGGTTGCCGGTCTGTTGGTGCGCTTGCAACAATCGCTGGTCTCTTTGCGCACCCTCAACGACATCATGAAACTGCCAATCGAAAGACCAACCAGCACACGTTTTATCCATTGCCCGAAATTAAAAGGGGAAATTATTTTTGATCAAGTCACCTTCAGCTATCCCAACCAGCCGGTGCCGGTACTCAACAATTTTTCCCTGCAGATTCGTCCCGGGGAACGGGTGGCCATTCTGGGACGGATCGGCTCCGGCAAAAGTACCCTGATCAAATTGATTCTTAACCTCTACCAGCCCAATTCCGGCAACATTCTGGTTGATGGCGTCGATCTGCAACAGGTGGATCCGGTCGATCTGCGCCGTAATATCGGCTGCGTTACCCAGGAAAGTCTTCTCTTTTTCGGCACCGTCCGTTCCAACATTCTGATGGCCGATCCCTTTGCCGACGATGTCGCCCTGCTGCGGGCTGCCCGCCAGGCTGGCGTCGATGAGATGGTCAGCCGCCATCCGCATGGCTTTAATCGCATGGTGGGCGAACAGGGCAAAGGGGTCTCCGGTGGCCAACGGCAAACCATTGCCATCGCCCGCGCCTTGTTGACCGATCCGCCAATCCTGCTGATGGATGAACCGACCAGTGCCATGGATGGTGGTTCGGAAGAGCGTTTCAAGGAGCGGATGAACGCGGTCATGCCGGGTCGAACGGTCGTTCTGGTCACCCACCGCGCCTCGCTGCTCCCTCTGGTCGATCGGGTGATCATCATGGAAGAGGGCAAGGTGATGCTGGATGGTCCACGCCAGGAGGTGATTCAGCAGATGACCAGCGGACAGATCAGACCCGCCGGTCCGGTACAGACCGCCAATCGCCAGCCGGGAAGTGCCGCATGAACGAGCAATGGGATAACAGCCGCTTCATGTCCGAGGCCGATGCGGCGCGTCAAAATCAGGCCCACCCTTTTGCCCATATGCTGCTCTTTCTCATTGCCCTGTTTCTCGGGGTGTCCATCTATTGGGCCTCGATTGCCGAACTGGACGAAGTGACGGTGGGCGTCGGCAAAGTGGTACCCTCCGGGCAGGTCAAAGTGGTGCAAAGTCTGGAAGGGGGCATTCTGGCCGAAATGTCGGTCTCAGAAGGGGAGATCGTCAATAAAGACCAAATTCTGCTCAACATCGATGACACCCAGTTCCAGGCCTCGTTCCGGGAGAGCCGTTCCAAATTTCTCGGCCTGAGCGCCCGCGCCGCCCGCCTGGAGGCCGAAGCCGGAGACAGCGCCCTGACCATTCCGCAAGTTGTCCTGGAAGAAAGACCCGAACTGGCCACCAACGAAGAAAAATTGTTTGCATCGCACAAAAAAGAGCTGAAATCTACCGCCAGCATGTTGGAAAATCAGGTGGAACAGCGGCAACATGAACTCAACGGGCTGATCGCCTCCGAAAAACAGCTGCGCCATCGCCTGGATCTGGTGCGCAAAGAGCTGCACTTGACCGAACCGATGGTCAAACAGGGGATCATGTCCGAAGTGGAACTGCTGCGCATGCGCCGCGAAGTGGCGGAACTGGAAGGCAATCTGGAAACCACCATCCTGACCATTCCCCGCACCCGCTCCATGCTGGAAGAGGCCAAAATCAAGGTCAAAGATCCGGTCATCACCTTTCGTTCCAAAGCGCAAATGGAGTTGAACGAAGTTCGTTCCGAACTGAATCAGCTGAGCGAATCTCTGACCGGCTTGCAGGATCGGGTGCGTCGCACCGCCATTCGTTCGCCGGTACGGGGTACGGTGATTCGGGTGCGGATTCACAGCATCGGCCAGGTGATCCGCTCAGGCACAGATCTGGTGGAAATCATGCCACTGGATGATTCGTTGCTCGTTGAAGCACAAATTCGACCGGCTGATATCGCCTTTTTGCGCCCCGGGCAAAAAACCATGGTCAAATTTACCGCCTATGATTTTTCCATCTATGGCGGTCTGGTCGGGCACTTAGAGCAGATCAGCGCCGACGCCATCGCCAATGAAAAGGGGGAAAGTTTCTTTAAAATTCTGGTCCGCACCCAGGTCAATCATCTGGGTACGCCGGAGCGTCCCCTGCCGATTATTCCCGGCATGGTGGCCTCCACCGATATTTTGACCGGCAAGAAGAGCGTTCTGGATTATCTGCTCAAACCGATTCTCAAGGCGAAAGCCAATGCGCTGCGCGAACGGTAATGGCTTGCCGTCACTCTGAACGGCGCGCACCCTTTGTGCAGATGAATGGTTTTTTGGACTACTGACACCCAGCAGCGGCAGGACAACGATGAGCATGGCCACGGGATATTTTGGCCCCTTTGGCGGGGCATTCATACCGGAAATATTGCATGAAACCTTTCAACAGCTGACCCAGGCCTACGAAGAGGCCCGTGCCGATCCGGCTTTTTGGCAGAGCTATCTTGCTTTGATGGCCAACTTTTCCGGTCGTCCGACACCGTTGACCCTGGCAGAAAATCTTTCGCGCCATTTTGCCCGCCGGGTCTATATCAAACGGGAGGATCTCAATCAAACCGGGGCGCACAAAGCCAACAATGTCATGGGGCAAGGCTTGCTGGTGCGGCGCATGGGCAAAAAACGGGTCATCGCCGAAACCGGTGCCGGACAACATGGTGTGGCCACAGCCACCATGGCGGCCCGTCTGGGCCTGGCCTGTACCATCTATATGGGGGCCGAAGATGTGGAACGGCAACGTCCCAATGTTTTCTGGATGGAACAGCTGGGCGCAACGGTGATTCCGGTAATTTCCGGAACGCGCACCCTGAAGGATGCCATCAACGAAGCGCTGCGCGACTGGGTCGGCAGCATGGACGACACCCATTATGTCTTGGGCACCGCCTGTGGTGCCCACCCCTTTCCCAGCATGGTCGCCTGGTTTCAGTCGATCATTGGCCAAGAGGCCCGCGCACAAATTCTGCAACAGGAGGGCAAACTGCCTTCCCATGTCTATGCCTGTGTCGGCGGCGGTTCCAATGCCTTGGGCATCTTTCAGGCCTTCCTCGATGATCCGGGTGTGACTTTGGTCGGCGTGGAGGCAGGCGGTCTGGGTATCGACAGCGGGCGACATGCCGCACGTATTGCCTCCGGCCATGCCACCATCGGGGTGGCGCATGGCTACAAAACCTTTTTTCTGCAGGACAGCGACGGGCAAATGCGCGATACCCATTCGGTATCTGCCGGTTTGGATTATGTGGGCGTCTCCCCCATTCTGGCCCACTACAGCCAAAGCGGGCGGGTCCGTTTTGCCGCCGCAGAGGACAAAGAGGTGGTGGAGGCCTTGCGATTGTTGATGCGCCAGGAGGGCATTATCGCTGCCCTGGAATCCAGCCATGCCGTCGCCTGCGCCCTGCGCGAACTGCCCCACACCGATCCGGACGCGGCCATCATCATCAATCTTTCCGGACGGGGCGATAAAGATATTTTTACCGTGGCAGAGGCGCTGCAGGATGCCGGTTGGCGGGCATTCATTCAGCACAAAGCAGAACAGTATCGACTCTCGGCCCAAACAGACGGATCACAACCATGACACCCTCCTCAACGCCTGTACCTGCTTTGCAGAGCTATATCCGGCAGCGTTTGACCTCCCCTTCTGCCCCGGACATTTTGTTGATGTCACATCTGGTCTTGGGCTATCCCAGTCTCTCCGTCAACCGGCAGACCATCGCCCAAATGGTCAACAATGGCGTCGACCTGATGGAGTTGCAGATACCTTTTTCCGAACCGGTTGCCGATGGTCCGGTCATCGCACGGGCCAATCAGCAGGCACTTGATCGCGGCTTTCGCGTTGCCGACGGTCTGGCCTTTATTGAGGAGACGGTGCAACGCTATCCCATCCCCTTTCTGATTATGACCTACTACAACATTCTGGTGGCATACGGGGTGGAAGCCTTTATCCGCGAGGCGGCCCGCATGGGGGTGCGCGGCTTGATCATTCCCGATCTGCCCTTTCAGGAGGCAGCCCAGGCCATGGCCTATTGCCAGCAGTGGGGCGGAAAAGAGAATCTGGCCTGGATTCAACTGCTGACACCGACTGGCAGCGATGGTCGTTTGCAGCAAATCGGCAGCGCGGCAGAGGGGTTTTGTTACTGCGTGGCTCGCAAGGGGGTCACCGGCAGCCGCACCCGCTTTGATGACTCCTTGCAGCAATTTTTGTCCCGCTGTCGCCAGGCCACTGCCGTACCGCTGGCCGTCGGCTTCGGGGTAAAAAGTGCTGCCGATGTGCAACAGTTGACCGGCCTGGCGGAAATTGCCGTCATCGGCAGCGCCGCCATTGAATTGCAGGATCAACAGGGTACGGAAGCGGTCGGACGTTTTTTTGCCCAGTTGCGCCCGGTTGCGCCACAAGGTTAAAGAGAGCCAAACACCTGAAACAAAGCGAATGGGACAACAGCGATGGGCAAACTGCTCAAATGGACGGCAGCTTTTTTCCTGATGATCACCCTTGCTGTCGGCACGCTGTTATGGTGGTTTGATGCCAATTTCTACAAAGAGCAGATTGCCCGTCTGGTGGAAGAAAAAACCGGACGCCGTTTGACCATTCAGGGCGATCTTTCCCTGACGCTGTTCCCCAACCTTGGCATTCGCATCGGTCAGATGAGCCTGGCCAACGGGGCCGGTTTCGCAACGGAACCTTTTGCCCAATTGACCACCGCCCATCTGCAGGTTGCCCTGCAACCTCTGCTCAAGCGCCATCTGCAAGTGCAAACGCTGACCATTGAAGGGTTGCAGCTGCATCTGGAAAAAAATGCTGCCGGGCAATACAACTGGCACGATCTCTCCCACACCTCCCCCACAGCCGGCAACAGACAATCCTCTGCCGGGCAAAGCGAAGCGGGCACAACCTCTCCTGCCGCCACCTCTTCCTCTTCGTTTATCACCCGCAGTGCCATCGAAGAGCTACAGATTCGCGATGCGCGTATTGCCTGGCGTGATGCCAGTCGACAAAGCAGTCAAACCGTGCTGATTCCCATTCTGGCAACCGGTCAATGGCAGGCAGAGCAACCGCTGCCGATTCAACTGCAGCTGCGCCTGGAAGCAGATGATCAAACCATCAATGGTCTGGAACTGGATCTGAAAGGGGCACTCCTCTGGCAGGGGCAGGAACGGACAGCCCGCATGACCCCGCTGCGCTTCACCCTCAGCAAACCGCTCAAAGAGGCGGCTGCCGGCACAATTCGCCTGGAATCGCATATGAATCTGCTGGTGGATTGGCAGCAGGAACGGCTGCTGATCGACAACTGGCAGATGAACGGGCAAGGTCTGTCGCTGAGCGGTCGCCTGGAGGGCAAACAGCTCTTTTCGGCCCCGATGTTCAGCGGCCTGTTGACCCTGCATCCCTTCTCCCCACGCCAGGTATTGCCGCAATGGGGCCTGCTGCTGCCCGCGACACGCGATCCGCAAGTTTTTGACAAGCTGGAAGCCCACCTGCCCTACACCTGGCAAGACAAACGTCTCACCTTGTCGGATCTGCGCTTTATGCTGGATGACAGCAGTGGCAAGGGCTCCTTGCAACTGGAGCTGGCGGCCCAACCCGTCGTGCGTTGGCAGGGCGAGTTGGATAAACTCAATCTTGATCGTTACCAACTGGCAGCCAGTGAAACACCTCCACAACAAAAGGCAACCGCCAGCCATGTGCCCCCCTCCGGCCAGGCAGAAGCGGGCAAACAGAGCCAGCCGAGCAAACCAGCCTGGCAGAGTGTGGATGGTTCCGGCACCTTGCGCATCGGCACGCTGCAGGCAGCCGGTCTGCAGCTGCAGGAGGTCAATCTGACCCTGCAGGCAGCACATGGTCGTCTGCAACTGGCACCTGTGCAAGCCAAACTTTATCAAGGCACGCTGCAGATGGAAGGGGGTGCTGACTGGCGCGCAACAGAGCCACAATGGCGTCTGGATGGTCGCCTGGCAGGGGTGGAACTGGGCACTTTGTTACAGGATCTGCAGGGCGAGGCTTCGCTGAGCGGCCTCACCAACGCCAGCGCCCGTCTGACCACACAAGGTACCGAAAGCGCTTTGCTCAAAAAACATCTGCAAGGGGAGGCGCAAGTAACCATCAAGGAGGGGCGCATGCAGGGTTTCGACCTCGAACAGATCCTGCAGAACGCCCAGCGGAGCCTGCAGGGTGAGCCAGCAAGCCAGGCAGAGGGTGGTCCGGCAACCCGTTTCAGCTCCTTGAGCGGATCGGCAACCATCCATAACGGCCAGGTCGAAAATCGGGATCTGCACATGCTCTCCCCGCTGTTGCAACTGCGCGGCGCAGGCAAAGTGGATCTGCCCGCCGAGCGGTTGGACTACCATCTGTACGTGACGCCGAACAAAGCGCTGTCAGAGCAGGGACGGACCTGGCGTGAACTGGCGGGCGTGACCATTCCCGTGCAGGCGGTTGGCCCCTGGCGGCAACCCACCTGGAAGGTGGATCTGAAAACCTTGTTGGAACAGGAGGCGGCACAGAAGGCCAAGGAAAAATTAGCCGATAAATTGCAAGACAAAGCTTCGGAAGCGTTGAAGAAAAAAGGGTTGGACCATTTGTTGCCGGGCGATGCGGGCAAACGGTTGCTGAATCTCTTGCCGATACGTTGAAAATATGCGAGTATGCCCGTTTTTCCGCTATGGTGAGACAAAAGAGTCTTCTTCTGGAAGGAGTTATGCCATGAAAAAATTACGCACTGCTTTGTTGGCTGCAACCGTACTGTGTTGTTCTGCTTTGCCTCTGCGTCTGGACGCTGCCCAGATCGGACAGTGGAGTGTTGGCGGATTCACCCAATGGCATCCCCAAGATGGCAAAACATCCCTCGCTGTTGGTGGTACACAATGTTTTTTCTGCAAACCTGATCCGGCCGCACCCGCCGAAGCGGCACCACCACCTCCGGCCCCCGCCAAACCGGTCGCGGTGCAACAACCGGCAGAAGATCGCTGCACCGACACCCCCAAAGGGGCTCCCGTGGATAAACGGGGGTGCTGGGTATTGAAAAATTTAACCTTCCGTTTTAACAGCGCCAAAATTCAGGCCAAAGATACCGGTACCATCAAAGATACCGCCAATGTCTTGAAACAAAATCCAGACCTGAAAGTGGAGATTCAAGGTCATACCGATAATGTCGGCAAACCGGCCTACAACAAAAAATTGTCGCAGCGCCGTGCCAATGCGGTGATGAAAGGGTTGATCAAGCAGGGCGTCAACAAAAAACGGCTGCAGGCCAAAGGGTATGGCATGGAAAAACCGATCGCCAGCAATGCCACCAAGGAAGGACGGGCAGAAAACCGTCGGGTTGAACTGCGGGTGGTCAAATAGATCGAACGGTTGCTCAACCTGCCAGCAGGTTGCAAAGGTCTGGGTCCTGTGGCCCAGACCTTTTTTTTCACGCACGCCAGACCGTCAAATGGCTCAACGACTCTTTGGGGGTCAGCTCGTGGTGGACCTCTTCGATCATGGCACGAAAAGTGGCCCCCAAGCCTTCGTCCTGAACTTCAATCACTTGACCTGCCGCCAGACCTGGCCGAAAAAGGATTGTCATTGCCAATTGTTGCAGACCGCTGCCCCGCTCCAGCTCCTGTCTGGCCCGGCAATAGAGGGCGTTGGCGTTGGTCAGCAGAGGGGCGGCAATTTCCCGGTGCGGATAGCGCACCGACTCCCGCTCCAGGGTAACCGCCAGGGTGCCTGGGCTCCAGCGGTCGCTGCTGGCACTCACCAGCACCGGACAGGGTTCCTGCTCCGCCAGGCTTGCAGGGATGGTCAAGGGAAAAGAGCGGGCCGAGCGCGTCACGGTCACGCGCAGCACCGCTGTACCACTCTGTGGCACCCAAACGGTTCTGCCATCCGCCTGCAACACCGGTTCACCCAACGATCGTCCCAACCACACAAAGGTATCGATGCGCTCTGCCGGTTGTTCGAGATGGGCCAGATTGCCCGCCACAAACAGGAGATCTTCGCTCTCCTGCACCACCACCCACTCTGAGGTCTGCAAGGCAACACCGGTCGAACTCACCAATTGCAACCCTGGCAAAAGATGGGCAGGATTGAGCAGAACATGCGCCGTCTCACCCGGCACAACCAAGCGCTGGGTGGGATCATCCCCATCCTGCCGCTGCTGCCATTGCAGGGAGAGACGAAAATCGGTGGCAGCCGCTCGGGAAGCGGCCTGATTGTGGACCACCACCTGATCCACCTGCTCCTGCACCTGTTGCAACGTATCGATAGCGATCACATCTTCCTGATCGGTCAAACAGTGTGCCGGTTGCAGCTGCGGCCAACTGGCCACGGCAACCGCAAACTGGGGACGAAGCTGAATGGAACCATCGGCCTGACTTTGCACGACACCGCCCACGTCGGCCGCCAGGCGGCGGGCAAGCTGCAGCGGCGTTTCATCGCGGGCCTGCAACAATCCAGGAGGCAGAGGCCAGTCGGGCAGTGACCAGTCCACAGAGGTTGCCAACAACTCTTCCACCACCTGGCGGGCGCTGCAGGGCAGATTCCAGCTTTGATTGCTGCGGCGGGCACGGGGAAAATCGTGAGCAACCAATGGACTTACCCCATAGAGGATCCAGCTTTCGCCGTGCGGATGGCTGCGCTGCAACCGTTTGCCATTGACCAGAAAAGCAAACGATTCCCCGGCAACAGATAAGACAAAACGATCTTCCAGTGCCAGGCTGCGGTATACCTCTGCCGTGGCCAAACGCAGTTCGCTGCGCCAGACCCCCTGCGCTGCATGATAGCGTATGCTGGCCGCCTGCAAGGCAAGCGGGGCGGCGGCGTGTGGCAATGGCTCTGCGCTGATCGTCAGCGCGGGTGGCTGACGCAGGATGGCAGATGGCGTGGCGGACAGATTCCAGCGCCAGAGGCGGCTGTGCCACAAGCTGTTTTTTTCTTGCAACAGATAGGGCTGCTGCTGCCCGATTTCTCTGCGCCAGGTGGCGGCCATCGGCTGGGTACAGACCTGTTGTAACCGCTGCAGCAACGACCAAAGGCCGATATGCTCTGCCTGCACGGCATCATGGAGGGTTTGCTGCAATCGTTGACCAACCTGGCGCGACCAGAATGCCCGATAAGAGGCCTCCAATAACAGCTGATAACGGCAGGCACACCCCTGCAACAAGCCGTTGCTCCAACCCTGCTGACTGGCAGCATGACGCCACATCTCTGCCAGAGAGAGCCACCAGAATTGTTCTGCGGAGACGCTCACCGCAAACGCCCAACGTTGGCCGAGGGCATCCTGCGCAAAGAGGCCGTTGTCATGGCTCTGTCGGCACTCCCGCGCGAGGGCAAGGGCAAACGGCAGCACGGCTTGTGCCCTGACCACAGGCTGCGGCGGCGGTGGCGGAATAAACAGCTTTTCCACCCCTCCCAACCAATCGGTAACCCCACTCCAGGTGGCGATGGCTTGCCAGCTGTTGCCATCCAGGGAGCCGGACAGGGTAAAATCTTTGGGCGACATCCATTGCGAACGGGGCAGCATGCGTATTTCACCCACGCTGATGCTGGCTCCGCTGCCGAAATCATAGTGCAGCCAACTGGGGGCAGACGGCCCGCCATTGCTCCAATAACTGCTCGGATTATCATCAAACAGGCGATAGGCGGTGCTGTCGTTGTGCGATGCCGCCGCCACCCCATTTTGACATTGATCGGCACCACCCGGTAGCGCCCGCAACTCCAATTCATACAGGGAGACCAACTGGTCACTGCCGGAGGTGGAGGCTGTTACCTCAATACGCCAATAGCGATAAGCTGCCATTTCAGTTGCTCTCCTCTGCCAGCGGCAATACCTGCCACTGTTCAAATCCGCTATAGGGGCTTTGTATCCGTTGTGCCCGCAGGTTGCGCAACCGGTCGCTGCCCAGACCGGTCTCGTAGAAAAAATAGTCCTGTTGCCAAAAATATCGATAGCGCCGGTGATAGATTTTTTCTTGTTCCAGCGATGGTGGTTCCTGGTAACGCTGTTGTCGTGTGAAGGGTGTACGCCAGGCCTCGACAAACGGAATGGTGAACGGATCGGCAAAATTGCTGGAACAGTCGATGCTGCTGGCTGACCAGCGCTCAGGACAGCCACCCATGGCCACATACACACTGACCTGCTGGTAGCTCATGATGACGCGCTCATCGGCGTGCTGTGGCAGATAATCCGGCGGCGTGATCTCTGGCACCGTTTGCTGCGGAATCAACAGCTCTCCCTGGTAACAAATGCGATCCAGCAACAGGGCACCCTCCCAACGTTGCCCGCTCTGATCGGGAGCCCACACCACCATCAGCGCGGGCAGACGAAAGCGGGCAAAACTGTTGCCGTCCTCGATTGTCCACTCGATTTGATAGGGAACACTGCTCCGTACCCGTGTGATCAGGTCGCTGGTCGTCAGATCCGGAAAACGGGCCTCCCCGACCACCGACCAACAGGGAATGGTCACCTGCCACTGGCCGGAGGGCAACGCCACCCCCTCCGCAGCGGCCAGATAACGGCGTGGATAATAACAGGGCAGTGTATTATCCCCTTCCGTCCACAACAGACAGGAGAGTTGCGACAGGGAGTGACCGGTATGGTGTTGGACAGTTGCCGCCGCAAAAGCCACCTCATAGGCCCCTTGTCGATAACGAAAATGGCTGACCAAGCCCGGCACCGCCTCCTCATAGGGGAGAAGATGATCCGCTCCGGCACAACACGAGCCGCTGCACAGCCACTGCCTGGTAGCGGCATCATACAAACGGATGGTCAGTGCATCGCTGCCGGAAGGGGTATAAAACCAACCATCATCGCGCTGAATCCGAAAGCGCCATTGCCCGTCGGGAAAGAAAAAATCGACCATTCCGTAAAACGGATCCAGGCTGATCGTTGCTTCAGACATCGCTGTTGCCTCTTCTTAACCGGTTGATTGTCGCCTGGCAAAACGCATCACCATGGAACGTGCCTGCCCGTTGCCACCCCCTGTCGCCGGGCCACTGCCCGGCTGGGGCGAGAAGGTCACGGAATGGGTTTGCTGGAATTCAATATAGCTGTCTGGATTTTGGCTGCTGTAAATCCGTTCGGTGGAGGTTTCACGTGCCGTTTCCAGATAGACCATCTGCGCCTGATCATTGGCGGCCAGTGATTCCGCGCTCACAAATTGCGCCGCTGCCGAAGAGGAACGCGGCCAGTAGGTCCGTTTAAAACTCAGTTGCGCTGCCTGCTGGCCACTGAGGGCAATAACCCGCACCTCCGGCAAGAGTGCATCTTCGATATTGCCCATCAACCAGGCCAGCTGGATGCTGCGAAACGCCAGCTCCGTCACCACCTCCTCCCCGGTCCCATAATGGACCTCATAGAGAAAATATTCCGGCTGATATTCGACCACCAGCGCCCCGGTTACCGGCTTATCGTGATGAAACAGCCCCTGGGCAGGGTGATAGAGTGGCGCACTGACCTGCTTGCCGTCGCGATCATAAAAGGGGGTCGCTTCCCGCAGGGTAACTGCCGGTTGGTCATAGGCAAAACGCAAAAACTGCCCTTGACTGTGTACCCAGGTCAACGTTTCGACCACGCGATCATGACGACGCCCCAGGCATTGTCCCAATCTGCCACCATCGACCAGTAAACGGATGGCATGGGCCGGTCGCGCCGCACAGTAGAGGCGTATACGTTGTACCCCCTCTTTTTCCATCCGTACCGCATGGGACAAAAAGGGTTCGTAATAGGCCGGATCCTGACTCCAGCAGCCAACACCGTAAGGTTGCAGCTGCAGCGGTCGGCTGCCCGGCTGCAGATCGCGCAGCAGCTGAAACGAAGCGGTCGCCTTGCGGCTGGCAACCGGTATCAGGCAGTGGGCCAGCAGCCGGCTCATTCACTCTCTCCGGTGATGGCGACAATCACTTTGTTGCCGGAATAACTGTTGGCACCGGCTGGAACGGTGCGTTTTTCCCAAACCGCGACCGCAGCCGGTTCGGTGGTGAATTGAATGGTTTCACCAGCCAGCCAACTGCCTCCCCACGGCGGCGTGCCATCGGCCAGGGTAAAGTATGGGCGATTGAAATCGGGGTTGAGCGGGGCAAATGGGCCTCCGCCAATGGAACCACTGCCCACCAGTCCCAGGGTGTTGCCATAGCAATTGAAATGGCTGCTGTTGGTGAAGGTGATGGTCCAGTGTTGCTGCACGCACCCGATATGATCCGGCACCACCGGTGCGGCCACCTCGTCGTAGCTGCCTGCCACCGTCGATTCACTCCAGTCACTGAGCAACGCCTCAATATCATCGGCCTCGATCACCGAAGCCACCTTGCTCAGCGTCGCCGCATAGGGATTGGCCAGGCTCACACCACTGGCCAAATGGAGGGTGGCTTGCGTCCCATTCCAGGAGACAGCATTGCTGCTGGCCAAACGGACAAATTCGGCATTGCCACTCACGGCATCGATACTGCTTTTGTCGGCAATGCGGAGCAAATCGCCATTGCGAAAAATTTCGTGCCCGCCCAAACCATTGCCGCTCTCCACATTGACCAGCAAAATCTGATCCCCGGCTGCCGCATCCACATCCAGGTGCGCCACTCCGTAAAAACGGCTGTAGCTCGCCGCCTCGGCCTGGGTGTCGGTCTGGGTGCCTGCCATCAAGACAATAGTGTCGTCACCCGGTGTGCCACTTTCAATAAAAATGCACGGGTCGAGCAAGGCCAGATTGTCGGCATTGGCAATTTTGATAAAAGTTTTGCGGTATTTGACCGAACCGGCCAGCCGTTCCGCTTGCGAAACATCTGGCCAAACATTATTTTTTACCCCATCGACACATTCGTTGGCGCTCAAGGCACCACCGTTGCTGCTCCCATCATTTACAACTAAAGGTTTATACCACTTGATTTCACTGGCTTGAATGGCCATCGCAACGCTACTCCTCCCGAGTCAATTCAACCGGCGATCAGTTTGATCGTGCCGATATAGTGATCATGATGCGGCCACAGAGGCCGCAGATTCAGTGCCGGGGCATCGTGGTGCCGAAACAGCACACGTAACAAAATTCCCTCCCAGTGCAGGGGAAAGGTGGCACCCGCCTGGGCAGCCATGGCCATGAGGCTCGCCACGGTTGCCTCATCCAACCAGGTAAGATTTTCTTCCGCAAGCAAGGTTACCGGCTGGCCGGTGGTCAAGGCGGTATGAAAACAGACCGTGACACCGGCAAGGGTATGGGTCATGGTCTGCTGCACCGGGGCATAGGCATAACGGTCAACCCACTGCAAAGATTCTGGCAATAACAATTCACCGAGTTGTTTCATGGTTTGCATCTCCTGCACAGCGCCTTGCTGCCGCTCATGCTGCCCGAATGACCGTGCGGGTGGCAAAGCGCAACGGATAATAGCTGAATCCATCCCGAAAAGAGGGATTCGGGGCGTTGAGCAAGGTCAAGGGGCCAAAGGCCATCGTTGGCCGCCAGCCCAACAAAGCCCGGCACAGATGAATCAGCAAAGGACCGGCCTCCTGACGTGTCGCAGCCGGGGCCACGGCAGCCGGGGCATCACGCAGGGAGCGCGTTACCAGTATCACCAGCCATTTTTGATCCACCACCTGGGCCCCACCGGCCTGCATGCGCACATCCTGACCGTCATACATCACATAGGCAGCCGGAGTCGTGCCCGGTTTTTCCTGCATCGCTGCACTGTCGCGCAGCCCCTGCACGACTCTTAAACCGTTTACCTGCTCGGTCAGTCGATTGATCAGCAGATCCTGGGCAACAAAAAGGTCGTTCATCGCATGAATGCCTGTAATGTATCGTTGGTAAACACCCGGATACCGGAGACAAATTCCGGCCCGTTGGCAACCCGTCCGCTCTGCGCCAGCTGGGGCACCAGCTCCACCTTGCCGGCGGACAACGCCTGCAACCAGGCCATCGCCTGTTGTTGCCGCTCGGCCACCGCCTTGGGCAGGCGGTTATCGTGCAACAAAGCCAGGGCAAGGGTTGCGCACATTCTCGGCAGCGGACTGGCCGCGATGGTGGTCTCCGCCAACGGCAACGGATAGCGGCTGGCCAAATAGGAGTCCATCAACCGTTGTGCCTCTGCCAGCGCCTGCTGCAGGCGTTGTAGCGCCTGCTCTGCCGATGCCCACGCTGCCTCCTCTTCCGTCGTGCGCAGCGCACCGGACAACACACGTCGCAACAGCGCCGCGCTGATCGGTGGTTGATCGTCTGGCACCGCCACTTCGGCGACCTCCGCCGCTCCGAACCATTGCAACAACTGCTCTGCCGTTGCATAAGACATTGTTCTCTCCTTTCACCCTGCCTGGCTCAGGCAGCAGGGGACAAAAGCCCCCTGATACCGTTTGTTCTGGATGAACCGGTTGCTTTGCTGCTGTGCAAGCTAGGCCGGTGTTTGCATCAAATAACCGGAGAGCATGCCGGTCAACACCGGTACCCGCTCATAGGTCACCGGATAGATCCAGCTGCGGGCATTGTTTTCATAATAGGGACGCTCGACCAGCGGGTGGTTCTGCATGGTATAGGTATAGCCGAACGAAGGCTCTTCCATGCCCGCTGTCTGCTGCGGCACATAGGCCAGGATGGCATTGTTGCCCCAAATGTCGATATCATTGCCGGCGTCGTCAAAGGCAACCGCTTTGCCCACCGCCACCGTCTGCAGATCCCACAGGGCCGCCAACATTTCCGGTGTCACCGAATCGCGGCTGGTATATTTGAAACGATCCACCACTTTGGGATGTTCCTTGAGGGCATTGAAAACCTGCGCCGACAACAACAAGGTGTTGGGATAAATGCCCACACTGCTGCGAATTGCCTCCTTGCCGTCATCGATATCACCGGCAGGATCCGAACCGGCATCACTCCACTTGTTGTTGCCGGAAAGGGTCACTTTGTGGTTGCTGTCATAATTTCCGGCTGTGGTCGCCAACTTGGCCTGGTCATATTCCAGCGTCAGCGACAAGGCACGCAACGTACCCATGATCGCCCGTTGCCCCAAATCGATGCCCGGCACCCGCGCGGCATCGCGCAAATATTCCCGTGGCACCTGACCTTCCAGGGCATCCTGCACCAGGGCAAAACTTTTCCCCAGATAGCCGAACTGCACCCGTTTGGTTGCCGAACCGGGGGCCCGCCGCGCCTGGTAGAGTTTAAAACTCTCCTTGCCAAACTCCAGCACCTGACCGCCTGAGGTCTGCACCGGCACCCGTGGAAAGAGCAGCGCACCGACATGCTCTTCGTGACGGAACCCCTGAGCCACTTCGGTCAACACCGGATCCACCACGCGAACCTGACTGCTTGACATAACCATGATGATGATTTCCTTCCCAAAAATATGTGATGTGAATGATCAGCGCCGCAACAGCACTTCGATCAACTCACCCGCCGCCGAAGCCGCCTGCAAGGCGTCGGCAAAAATATATTCCGGCAAATCGGCACCCTGCAGAACGGAGCCATTGGCCGCACTGCTGGTTACCGCCACCGCCCCACCGGCCAACGCCAAAGCGCCACTGACCGGCACGGCACGCCCCTGGCTGTCGCTCATCAACGATTGACCAACGGCAATCGCTGCCCCGGATTCGATGATCGCCGTGCCATGGGTAACCACGGCCAATGCCTCGCCACTGGCAGCCCGACTCAAACTGGTACCCATCACCTTTTGCCCGGAGAGCGCCACCTGACTGCCGTTGAAGGCGACCGCCCGGTTCTCCGTCACCGCACCACTGGCCATGACGGTCAGGGTTAAAATAGAAATATTTTGTTGACTCATCTTTTATTATCCTTCACCGATGTTTATTTACTTGACGATGGCATGAACAGCACTTGCAAAATCAATGTTGTTTTGTTTGGCATAAGCAACAATTTGCCGATGCAACGCCAATCCCTCTTGATCCACGGCATACCCTTCCGGAGCAGCAAACAGGGGCATGGCCTGCTGCTCTCCCTGTACGGCAGCACTCTGCTCCTGAAAATCGACCTGTGCCGGTAACGCCTGCAGAAAGCCGGTCATGTATGCCCGCAACGAAGTGGTCACCGGAGCGGGTTGTTCCCCCTCTTCCCCAGCCGGTTCGGCAAAAGAGAGCGGCAAACTTTCATCCAAAGAGGCGAGGAAGGCGGCCAACCCATGCCGCTGCCGTGGCAAAATGCGCCCCTGACGGATCAGTTCATCGACAAACAGCAACGTGCTGTGCCGTGCCTGTTGCCGTTTCAACTCCGCCTCGGCGCTGCGCAACAATCCTTCCTGTTCGGCAAAGCGGGCCTCCAGATCGGCAATCGCGCTGTTTTTTTCCTGCAACGCCGCTGCAAGGGCGGCAACATCGGGTAAAGCTGTCGGTTCTGACATAGGGTTCTCCCACTCTTGTTGCTGAATTGATGACTCTTCCTGCGGCCTGGCTGCCCATCCGGCCCCATCCGCTACGCCCTCCCAAAACAGCAATCCGGTTTCACCTTCCCGGAAGCTGGCATCCGGCAACCCTTTGACCGCCGGGGGTTGCGCCCCCAAAAAACCCACATGGCGTAAATAGTAGAGGCCAGGGCAGGGATTGTTGGGTGAGTTGGGCGTATAAAAACTGGCAGAAATTTTTTTGTACCGCCCTGCCGCTACCAGTTCGGCAAAAGCAGAATCAACCTGGCTTGGGGTTGCCAATAAAACACCATCGACCAGCGCGAGTGCTGCCACCCATCCCCATGCGGGTGCATCGTGCTGTGGATGACCCACCACCAAAGGAGCCTCGTGGCGAGTCGGTTGGTAGGCGGCGACCGTCTGCTGCAGGTCGGCCTCGGTGATTGTCAGAGTCGTCCCCGACATGTCGGTATGACGACCCACCTTGAAAATGGGTATGGGATGTAAGATCGTATTCATGGGGAAAAAGAATAGAGCAGAAATATAAATTAGGGAATGCGAAGCACTTCAGCAGTTTATTCAGGTTATTATTCTGAATTTGTTTGCAAATCTTATTGTATTACATGGCGGGATGAAAATAATTTTGTTGTCGCTGCAAAGGAGCAGCACTTCCGCAAACGCTCTGTGACAATCAGCCGTTGCCGACAACAGAGTCAGGATGACATGAGAGAGAATGTCACCCTGACTGAGGGGCGATGGGCAGCCATCGCCCGGCACACGGCCACAGGTATCAGACTTTTCTGCCGATCCAGACAATTCTGCCCAAAATGTGTATTTCGTGTGGGTAGACCTCTTCGGCGCTGTAGAACGGGTTATCCGATTGAATGCGTATTCTGCCGTCGGTCAAACGTTGCAGACGTTTGGCCACCAACGACTGCTCCATACGCACGACATAAATGGAAGGGTCGAGCGTGCGCAATTCACGCATATCCAATAACAACAAGTCGCCGTCTCCGATGGCCGGCTCCATACTGTCACCACGGGCCGTGATCAGTGCCAGTTTATGAGGATCCAGCCCCATGGCCGCCCGCAACCATTCGGTCTTGAAGGCCAAATGATCCACAATCTGTTCTGACTGCACTTCCAGCCCCGGACCAGCGCTTGCCTGTACCGCATAGCGGGGAACCAGGGTAAAATGGGCAGACATGAAGGCCTCTGCCTCCTCTTGCAAGGCATAAGGGTGCGCTTGCGTGCGCTCTACCCATAGCCGCTGCGTTTGCTCTTCGGATGACAAACGCATCTCTCCCTGTCCATCGGCCAACCATTCGGCCCGCACCTGCAACACCTTGGCCAGATCCAACAATTTACCCGGATTGCGTACCTTGCCGGCTTCAATTTCCCGAATGGCCGACTGACCGCTGTAACCGACACGCCGGGCCAACTCTTCCTGGGACCAACCCAGCTCCTTGCGCCGTCGACATAGACGTAGCCCAATCCCTTCCATTCCTCGCGCCTCCCAGGATGCTTTCGCGACAACACCACCAACCGCCATTTTTTGAGCAAAACAATCACTGCCGTGGTGCTGCAACGAGCAATATTTATATGTTATTGAAAATATTATATGTTTATCAAACAACTTCCTGCAACAGCCCCTCTTCTCATCGCCGCCACAACAAACTGATAAACAAGATAAAATCAAAATAACAAAATATTGATCAGCAATCAAACAATAATTTGTTGACAGAAACAACAATCCCGCTTATTCTGATCATCACCTGGCGCACATCAACACCACTCATGTCATTTTGTATGCTTTGGGAGATTCTGCAACATGCCGAACAGCCAACCAGATGGGCAAGAGTTCAGGACATCCACCCCACCTCAAGTGGTTGAAGATTGGCTATTTGCCTATGTTAACGCCCGCACGGAGAGCAGTCGGGCCATGATGTGGCCTCACCTGGTGGAGGCCGTCGAAGAGTTGATTGCTGACAGCAAACGCCTCTACGCTCGACAGAAGAGGCAGGTTTCTTCATCAGCATAAGGACAAGAGGTACCCAAACAGCGAAACAGCCTTCACAGGAGTTCAAGGGACAAATTTTCTCCCTTGAACTCCCGCAAATTGCGCGTCCCAACGGATCAGGCGACGGTAATCATCGCCTCGGCGGAAAAGGACTGCCCTTTGTTATCCTTCCAGGTCATTTTCAGCGGGCCGGTTGCCTCTGCCTTGACAAAAAAGGAGAAGAAAGGATCCTTGGAGACCGCCCCTGTCCAGGTTGCTTTCAGCACCTGTTTGCCGCCATACTCCACCACCACCTGATCAATAAAATGGGCCGGAATCAGGGTATCCGTCTCTTTATCCTTGCGCAACCCGCTCTCCATCGGGTGTTTGATCAAGGATTTGATCTCTACCAAATCCCCTTTTTTGACCGGATCCTTGGGACCACGAATCTTGGGATTGCCAATCTCATCTGCCATCTTGTTATCCTCTCAATCGTTACCGGTATAGACGTTGGATCGGTTCAGGCCTGGAGTCGCTTAACCGGCACAACCGCCAGCCGCCACTTGAATATCCTTGACGAGACCATACAGTTTGCCGCTATTGCTCTTGGCAATCACCCGCACCTTGGAACTTTTCGCCATCCGGGCGCGAAACTCCAAAGAGACCTTGCCCGACTCTGGCAAAAGCTCAAATTGGGCAACCAAAGGATTGGGATTGTTATCGATGACCAAAATCACGGATTGAATGAAGTTATTCGCTTCCATGGGATGATCGACCGTGATCGGCATGCGCACCAAAGCGGCATTTTCGGCGGTAGCGGGAATATCCAACGCAACCTTTTCCATGGCAATCGGACCGGCACCAACCTGTTTGGCAATCAGCTCATCAATATTGACTGCCGGCGCATCGCTGGCACGGGCAACGGAAGAGAAACCTGCCAAACCACTGGTCGCAACGGCAGCACCCAGCAGACCTGCCGTCCGAAAAAAAGTTCTACGTGTTACACCATTTGTGTGATCCATAACCACTCTCAAGCCTCCAACTTAGGCGTTGACAAAAAGGATACCGATCCTTCCCGGTTACTCCTTGTTACCGTCCGAGCTTTCCGGCTCATCCGGCAATTTATGGGCAATACCGCTGTGACAGTCCACACAGGTTTTGTCCCCTTTTTCCATAGCCCGCTTATGTTTGTTCACGGCGGACTTTTCCTGCTTTTCCAAATTCATTGCATCAAAATTATGGCAGAAACGGCACTCCTTGGAGTCCCGATGGCGCATCTCTTCCAGAATATTTTGCGCCAAACGATAACGAGCCGCTTCAAATTTTTCCGGAGTTGAATAGGTTCCGATCAGATGGTGGAAAATATCCTTGGTCCCCACTCTGGCTTTGGCAATAAATTTGTCGATGTAATCCCCTATATCCTTGCCATGTGGCACATGACAATCGGCACAGGTGGCACGGACGCCCGTGCGGTTGGTGTAATGAACACTTTCCTTGTATTCATTATAAACACTCGTCATTTCATGACAAGAAATACAAATTTCCATTTTGTTGGTTGCTGTCATGAAGCCAAAATGAAACAAAAGAAAAAAGATAAAAGCCCCGCCAAATCCGACAATCAACAGGGTTCCCAACGCCAATGGACTGGGCTTCCAGAGAATCGCCCAGAGATTTTTCAGGAACGTCATGCACACATCTCCCATCACTAAAATTGGCTTCCATGGTGGATGAATCCTGCCAGCCAGCCCCCCATCACACCATCCCCTCATACTGCCTGGAGTGTCAGGATACACAACCCATTCCGGGTGCTGCAAGGAACATGTTGATCCTGACGGTTTGCTTTGTCCTCATCGGAACAGACAGAGGACGGACAGAGAATATGGTCGTCGACAAGCAGAGGGGGGCAGAACCAATTCTGCCCCCCTCTGTACTGCGATCAACCGTAAGAGGTATCTTCGCTTTCTTGGAACACCTGTTTAGCTGAACGTGTCAGCCATGATGCTCTGATACCAGCTTTCGTTGTACAATGCCTCTTGTTTGCGGATAAAATCCGGCGCTTTGGAGGGAGAAACCCCGGAAGAGATCTCCTTCACCTTGTCTGGCGTCGCTGCATCGTATTTCCAGACGGCGGCAACAGAAATACCGTAGTCCGGGCTCAACATGCTGTAGCAGGTATTGACATAGGAAGGTTCGCCTGCCTCTTTGCCATTCAATCTGGCCGCGATGGCGGCAGCCACCACTTTGGCTTGCGAGTTGGCTGCATAACCCGATTTCGGCATGCCACCGGAGGCGGAGGCATCACCGACGACATAAATTCCTTTGTGTATTTTGGACTCAAAGGTATTCAAATGGACCGGGCACCAGCCACTTTCGTTGGTCAAGCCGGCGGCGGTGGCAATTTTGCCGGCCACATTTGGCGGAATAAAGTTGATACAGGCACCGACATGTTTCTCTTCAAAGCCGTTGTTGTCGGTATAGACAGCCATCTCTTTGGCATCCACCCGCACAACCTTACCGCCTTCTGCCCCGGAGACCCATTTGATGATGCTGTTATCCGAGCCAAAACCATACAGTTGCGTCCACCCTTCCTGGAACAGGCCCTGTTTGGAAAATTTTGGCTTGGCATCCAAAATCAACACTTTCGATTTTGGTTTGTTCTTTTTCAGATAGTGGGCAACCAGGCTGGCCCGTTCGTAGGGACCAGGAGGACAGCGGTAGGGATCCGCCGGTGCCACCAGAATATAGGTGTCGCCATCTTTCATGGCGGCAATCTGCTTGGCCAGGGCGACGGTTTCCGGTCCGGCTTTCCAGGCATGGAGAATTTTCTTTTGAGCTTCGGCGTCATAACCGGGAAACTCTTTGAAATCGACACCCGGAGAGACCACCAGCGCATCATAAGCCAGTTTTTTGCCACCAGCGGTAGCAACCGATTTGGCAGCCGGATCGATAGCGGTTACTTCATCGATGATCACTTCAACGCCGTGTTTCTTGAGACCGTCATAGCTCCATTTCTGCAGCGCCATGTCACGGAAGCCGGCCACCACCCAGTTGCTCAACGGGCAGGAGTAGTAGTCGGCATTTTTTTCGACCAGTGTAACCTGGATTTTGGGATCGGCCATGCGAAGATATTTGGCAACCACAGCCCCGCCATAACCACCGCCGACCACCACAACTTTCTGTTTGGCCTCACCTGCAATGGCAGGAACCCCAAAGGCTGATGTCAGGCTGACCGCCGCCACTCCACCCGAAAGCTTGATGAAACTTCTACGTGTCAAATTGGTCATAATGGTAGGTCTCCTCTACAGTCTACTTCTGACTGGCATAAAAATGGGCCACGGCTTCCAGCTGCTCGGCTGACAGTTTGTCGATACCTGTCTTCATCTTTTCCGCCTGCGGTACTTTCAGTTCGGGATTTTTCAGGTCTTGAACCTTGAACCGAAGATAATCGAGCCACTGTCCGGCAACACGTGGCGTATCATCATCCTGGAATACACCATTGTCTTCATGACACTTGTCACACTTGGCGTTTTTGGTTGCCTTTTCGCCCTCTTTGGCCAGTTTGGCATTGACGGGAGTGGCCATTTTGGATTGCGGCGCACTCTTGGCGTTCTGCCATTTCTGCTTGGCAAACTCTTCGGCAATCAGAGCTGTTTCTGCTTCCGAATAGCCTTTGGCCAAGCGTCCCATAATGGTGGAAGGCCGTTTGCCACTGGCAAAGTCTGCCATCACACTTTTCAGATATTTTGCTGGCATGCCAGCAATAGTCGGCATGGCCGGACCACCCGAAATACCATTGGTACCGTGGCAACCGGCGCAGGTATTGGCCAACATGGAACCTGTTGCATCCGCTTGTGCCACAGAAGTTCCCAACAGCAGCGCCCCCGCCAATACTCCCCCTACGACTGTCAACATGCGGCTTTTTCTTTGTTGCATGATTTTCCTCCCATCAAAATGGATTATGGTCTCCGGAGTGCTGTTTCTTCCGCCAATGCAGACCACTGGCAAAAATTGGATCAGCGTATGGTTACCGGCAGAACCCACTTCTAGAACTCACCCTTTGCAGCACCCTGAAGTATCTCCCAAATCACATTCCGAATGCGCAGAGCCTCCTTGCGCAAATCTTCCGGCAGACGACGCCCTCCATGGATCATCATGTCCAGGTTCATGGAATATAACCATATTTTGCCCGATTTGTCCTCAACCACCGCGACACGGCAGGGCATGAAGCCGGTGTAGGCGTCACGATAGTCTGCCATCATTTTGCCTACCATTACATCACAAAACGAGAGAAAAGCGATATGCCGGGATTTCTGTCCGGTCACCGCCTCTACCTGTTTGTAAAAGGGAGCCTCGCCGACAAACAGAAAGTTGCGTGCCGAAGCCAGACTCTTCAAGGAGTCCTTGACTTCATCCACCGTCAGTTTGGGATCTTCAACCGGCACCGCCCACATCATCGCTTCGCCAGGATCGCGGGTCTTGAGCAGAGAGGTGGCAAATTCCGTATAAATTTTCATGTAGCCGGGATCAAATTCTGCCAGAATTGGCGACAGTTTGCTGTATCCGTAACCCGCCCCGACCATGACAGCCAGACCAACCAGTGCCAACAGATTTTTGAGCAAGGACATCGTTGCGATCTCCAATGTGGGTTGTCGTGAATCTTCAGTACACAGGGTACACGGTATCCTGTAATAGCCTCGGGCGCAGCCAAGGTCAATACACTTTTCCGTTTCTAACGGCGTGTGACAGTAAATACTGCCATGGCATGGCATGTCAATAAAAAAAACAGTGATAAAAAAATTTTTTAATTTATCATAACGTTACATTAAATCTCTCCATAATATATTATCAAGTATCAATATTAGAATATAATTATTAACACTTTCTTAACATTGATAAATTGATTTATTTTCAAGATATTAGCTTCAAGCCATTCCATAACGCCTGCACATTTTCCACCGAGACAAACCGTTCGGACGGGGAAGCGGCCTGGGAAGAACTGGGGGCAGCTATGTGACATAAATATTCGATTCCAAATTGCTGCGCTGCAGCGAGTACTGATTCGGAATCATCGACCAATAACGTCGTTTGGCAAGCAAAACCAATTCGTTTTTGCAAAAGAGGCCAAAAGGCCGAATTTTCTTTTGGCCAACCAAACGAATGGCTGGAATATACCGCCTTGAAATAGGCACCGATCGGAGTTTTCTGTAATTTCAGCTCCAATGAACGGGCGTGCGCGTTGGTTACCAGGTAGGTTGCTTTGCCAAGGTGCTGCAGCGCCTGCAAAAAAGGGATGGTTTGCGGGTGAACCCGGATTAAATGGGCCACTTCCTCTTTCAGCAAGGGAATATCCAACCCCAGCTGTCGGGACCAATAGTCCAAATCGTACCAATCCAGCGTCCCTTCCACCGCCCGGTAAATGGCGTGCAGTTGCTGCTGTGCCGTGCCAAACGGAATGGCCCGCTGCCGGGAGAGCGCCGCAGGCACCGTTTCGCGAAAAAAAGTATTGTCAAAATGGAGATCCAACAGCGTACCATCCATATCCAGCAACACGGTTTCAATGGTCTGCCACGGCAAGTGGCAGGGCGAAACAGTTGGAGAGATGGGTGACATCAGGTATGATACTCGGCGTTGATGGTGATATAGCCATGGGTCAGGTCACAGCTCCACACCGTATGGCTGGCCTCTCCCAATCCCAAAGCGATACGAATGGCAATCTCCTCTTGTTGCATCACCGCCTCCCCCTGCTCCTTGGTATAGCTGCCGCGTCGGCCACCCTTTTCGACCACAGGCACGTCACCCAGCCACAAGGAGAGCCGATCGGCTGCAAGCGGCACCCCCGCATAACCGACCGCCGCCAAAATACGCCCCCAGTTGGGATCGCTGCCGGCACAGGCCGTTTTGACCAGCGGACTTTTGGCCACCGCCATGGCAATCTGTTTGGCCTCCTCACCGTTGCGAGCCTCTTCCACGGTAATGGCAATGAATTTACTGGCCCCCTCCCCATCGCGGACAATGGCTTGTGCCAACTCTTGACACAACTCAATCAGGGCATGGCTCAACAATTGTCCCTCCGGCCCCGCCAGGTCGGTAACGACAGGCGCCCCGGAACGCCCGGAGGCAAAGAGCAGCACCGTGTCATTGGTTGAGGTATCCCCATCGACGGAAATGCTGTTGAAACTTTTTTCCACCGCCTGTTGCAGCATGCTTTGCAGCAGTGCTGGATCAACGGCAGCATCGGTAAAGAGAAATGCCAGCATGGTGGCCATATCGGGGTGGATCATCCCGGCCCCTTTGCAAATCCCCACCAGTTGCACCGTGGCCCCCCCCAGGACAATGGTACGACCTGCCCCTTTGGCAAAGGTATCCGTGGTCATGATCGCCTGCGCTGCCCGATCCCAGCCAGCCGGTTGCAGTGCGGCGACCAACTGCGGAATCGCCTGCAAGGGTTTTTGCACCGGCAGAGGCACACCGATCACCCCGGTGGATGCCAGCAACACCTGCTCATCGGCCACCTGCAACCGCTCAGAAACCTGACGGGAGAGGGCCAGGGCATCCTGCATGCCCTGTTCGCCATTGACGGCATTGGCATTGCCCGCATTGACCAATAATGCCCGGGCGGTCTGTTTGCTCTGCTGTAAACGGTGTCGACAGAGGGTCACCGGTGCGGCAACCACCTGGTTGCGGGTAAACAGACCGGCAGCACAACTCTCTGCCGCCATCTCAACCAGCAACAGATCCGCCGCACCACTCTGTTTCAGGCCACAAGCCGTACTGGCCAGACGAAAACCGGCCACCGCCGGCAGGTCAGGGAAGGGAGAATGGGTAACCGCCATACAGCCTCTCTCGGCATCAAGGGTAATGGGTAGACATCAGGTTTGCGTTCAGCCATAATCGGCGATTGCGGCTGTGGCTGCATGATACGACAAACCGAGCCATGAAAAAACCCTTAACTCTATCTCCCCATCATCTGCCATGTACAGTGAAAACGCTTCGTTTGCCAAACGATTGTCCGGTCGTTTTGATGGCATGATTCGCCAGGAAGATGCCGAACGGTTGGCCCATACGATGGTCGACCTGGATGGCTGGTATCTGCTGGAACCCAGCCGCGCACCGCCCGCCCAACCGGTGGATGGTCCGACGGCCAGTCGCCATTTGGAGCAATTGCTGCAAGAGATTCTGCGCGAGGAAAAAGGCGTCTGGAGTACCATGGTCTACGTACAAAATCAGGAAGATCCCTGGATCATCAAGGTGTTCCACCCGCGCCGGGCCGGCTGTGGTTGTGGCGGCCAAGGGGGGATCGTGCCCTGGTGGGTGTTGTCACGGGTCAAACCCGAACAGGTTGCCGAATGGCAAATCACCGCCTGCCGACCCAGTGAGTCAGCCGCAAAAGGCGGCGTCTGGAAAAAATGGTTCAACCATTAAGTGACTGCGTTTTCGTCACCGCATTTTTCCAGGCATGACCAAACAAAATTTCCACCGTACAGGCCAGATTGCCGTCTGGCAGGCAAAACTGTTGCTGATAGAGCGTCTGCAACCGCTCCCGGTAGCCTCGCCCGCGCAGGCCGCCCGTCTGCTGCCGCAACGGATTGCCGCTGCCCATCGCTTGCAACTGTCGCCAGAGGCTCTGCACATCCGTAACCGGCACAATCGCCTGCTCCCGATCGACAACCGGCAGCACAAAACCACTGGCCAGCAGCAGATCGCCCAACCCAGGCAACGAAGGCAACAGCGGTCCACGCGGTCGCACCGCCTCCTGCCGCTCAGCATCCCGTTGCGCCAAACAATGGTTCAACTCCTGCAAAGAGGCGCTACCGGCCACGGTAAACAGCAACAACCGATCGGGAGCCAAGACCCGGCGAATCTCGCGCATGACTGCCGGCAAATCGTTGCTCCAGTGCAGCACCATGCTGGAGATGACCAGGTCGAACTGCTGGCGGGCAAACGGCAAATGGAGCAGTTCACCCTCCAGCACCTTGGGATAACGCTGCCACGGCAAGCGCCATTCCGACCTGCCGCCGCGCAACCCGCCGACGGAAAGGGAAACAATCTCCGCTTTGGGCCATTTTTTTTGCAACGCCGCAGCCAACAAACCGGTGCGCCCGCCCAGCTCCAGAACCCGTTGCGGTGTCAGGCGAATATCCTCCAGACGTTCCAGCAACGCCTGGTCCAGACGCCGCAACAGACCATCCTCTGCCGCCATGCTGAGCGCCGCCCGTTGCCAGTTGCGACGCAATCGCCGGGCATCCAGTCGATGCACGGGAAAAAAGGCCAACGATGTTGTCTCACTCACAGCATACACACTTTCTGCCCGCCAGAACCGATAGGAAAACTTTTCCAAACCGCCCAACCCCCTCTTTACACGCCATCATCAGGCGACAAGGATAGAAGGAAAGGGTGAATTTGTCACCATAGACCGATCCGAAGTTGACTGGAAGCATGGCTGCAGGTACACTGCCATTTTTTTGTGGATGGCCGGACTATTTTCGGTATGCCTTCACGCCACGGGGACGAATCGAGTAAGTTGAAATGACGCAAAAAATTCCCATGACCCTGCAAGGAGAGCAAAAGCTCAAAGCCGAATTGAAACGGCTGAAATCCATCGAACGTCCACGGATTGTCGAAGCGATTTCCGTCGCCCGTGAACATGGCGATCTTTCGGAAAATGCCGAATACCATGCTGCCAAAGAACAACAGGCTTTCAACGAAGGACGCATCAAAGAGATAGAAACCCGCCTCTCCAACGCAGAGGTCATTGATCCGGCACAAATTCGCTCCAGCAAGGTGGTTTTTGGGGCCACGGTCGTTGTGGTCGATGACGAAACAGAGGCCGAGTCCACCTACCAGATTGTCGGGGTGGATGAAGCCAACTTGGACCAGGGCATGATCTCTTTTACCAGTCCCATGGCCCGCGCCATGATTGGACGTGAAGTCGGCGATTCGGTGGTGGTTCGCGCTCCCGGTGGTGATCGCCACTTCGAGATTGTCAAAATCAGCTACTGACAGGTTCTGTCCGTGACCCGGCGTCGCCCCTCCAGCGCCCGATGGTTGCAGGAACACCGTGAGGATCCGTATGTCGCCGCGGCAAAGCGTGACGGTTATCGTTCCCGTGCCGCCTACAAATTGCTTGAACTGCAAACCTACCCGCATGCCCATCGCCAGCCGGATCAACCTGCCAGCCTGTTGATCCAGCCGGGTATGACCGTTGTCGATCTGGGGGCAGCCCCCGGCGGTTGGAGCCAGGTGGCCGCACAGTTGGTGGCACCAGGAGGACGGGTTGTGGCCATCGATTTGCTGCCCATGGCTCCCCTCCCCGGGGTCGATTTTGTGGAAGGGGATTTTCTGGACGAACAGGTGTTGGCGCAACTGAACACCCTGCTGGACCAGGAAAAAAATCCCCGTTCAGCGCATGTCATTCTTTCCGATATGGCTCCCAACATGAGCGGTATTCCCAGTGTCGATCAGGCCCGTGGCGAACTGTTGGCGGAAAGCGCATTCCAGTTTGCCGAAACCACCCTGCGGCCAGGTGGCCGTTTGGTATTAAAAGTTTTTCAGGGCAGCAGTTTTCATTCGATTGTCGCGCAAGCCCGTCAACGATTTGAGCGGGTCAAACTGATCAAACCCCGTGCCAGCCGTGATCGCAGCCCGGAACAATATCTTCTGGGTTTGGGGTTTCACCATTAACCATCTTTTATACCGACAGAAAACACCATGAGGATCATCAAGCAGGCTTTGACTTTCGACGATGTGTTGCTGCTTCCCGCCCGTTCCGGTCTGTTGCCACGGGATGCCAATCTGGTCACCCGGTTGTCGCGCAATATTCGTATGAATATCCCGTTGGTCGCCGCCGCCATGGATACCGTGACCGAAGCCCGCACCGCCATCACCATGGCCCAGGAGGGTGGCATCGGTATTATCCACAAAAACATGTCCATTCAGGAACAGGCCTCGCAGGTGCGTATTGTCAAGCGGTTTGTCTCCGGCCTGGTCTCCGATCCCTGGACCTTGCGACCGGATGACACCTTGCAGTCGGCCATTGAAATGATGCAGCAATATCACATTTCCGGCATTCCGGTCACCGAACAGGACGGACGTCTGCACGGTATTCTCACCAACCGGGATGTGCGCTTTGCCACCGATCTGAATCAACGGATTGCCGAATTGATGACCCCGCAACACAAACTGGTCACCGTGACGCAGGGTGTCTCTCTGGAGGAGGCCAAACGGTTGTTGCATCAACATCGGATTGAAAAATTGCTGGTGGTGGACAGCGCCTTCTGCTGTGTCGGCCTGATCACCGTCAAGGATATCGAAAAAAGCCAGACCAATCCGAACGCCTGCAAAGATTCGATCGGACGGTTGCGTGCCGGGGCGGCCATCGGCGTCGGTAGCGACAGCCAACTGCGCGCCGAGGCGTTGATCGAAGCGGAGGTCGACGTCATCGTGGTCGATACCGCGCACGGTCACTCGGAAAGCGTGTTGGAGATGGTCACCTGGATCAAACGCAACCACCCGCAGTGTGAAGTGATTGCCGGCAATGTGGCCACTGCCGAAGGTACCCGGGATCTGATCGCTGCCGGTGCGGACGGCATCAAGGTGGGCATCGGTCCGGGCTCCATCTGTACCACCCGTATTGTTGCCGGGGTGGGTGTACCACAGATTACCGCCATCGCCGATTGTGTCGCCGAAGCGGACAAGGCCGGAATTCCGGTCATTGCCGATGGCGGCATCAAATTTTCCGGCGATGTGGCCAAAGCCATTGCCGCCGGTGCCTCGTCGGTGATGATGGGCTCCATGTTTGCCGGAACCGATGAGGCCCCCGGCGAAGTGTTCCTCTATCAGGGCCGCAGCTATAAAACCTATCGCGGCATGGGTTCTTTGGGTGCCATGGTACAAGGCTCCCAGGATCGCTATGCCCAGGCCGGTGTGGAGGTGCAAAAACTGGTCCCGGAAGGGGTGGAAGGACGGGTCCCCTACAAGGGACCACTGCAACCCCTGATTCAACAAATTTTGGGCGGTTTGCGCGCTGCCATGGGTTATACCGGCTGTGCCGATATTCAAACCTTGCGCAGCAAACCCTCTTTTGTCCAAATTACCCAGGCTGGTCTGCGCGAATCGCACGTGCATGATGTCAGCATTACCAAAGAAGCACCCAACTATCGCCAGGATTAATGCAGGAGCAGGCCCGATGTCCGCTGACCCCATTCATGATGAACGGATACTGATTCTCGACTATGGTTCCCAGTACACCCAACTGATCGCCCGACGGGTACGGGAGGCACACGTCTATAGTGAAATTCATCCGCATACGATGCGTGCGGAAGAGATCCACGCTTTCAATCCGAAAGGGGTGATTCTTTCCGGCGGTCATCGTTCGGTCTATGACAAGGGTGCCCCCGACCTCAACCCGGTCGTGCTTGCCCTGGGGGTACCGGTGCTGGGCATCTGCTACGGCATGCACCTGCTGGCCCGCCATTTCGGTGGCGAGGTCACCGCTTCCCATACCCGCGAATACGGTTTGGCCAAGGTGTGGCGTCAGGAACAGCATGCCAACCCATTTCCCAATTTTTTTCGCCAGCCGCAGATTCATGGCATGGCCGGTGAACATCCCTGGCCGGTCAAAGTGTGGATGAGCCATGGCGATCATGTGTCGCGGGTACCCAACGCCTTTCGGGTATTGGCAGAGAGCAATAACGGCATCATCGCCGCCATTGCTTCCAAAGATGACCGACTGCTGGGGGTGCAGTTTCATCCAGAGGTCAACCATACCGAACAGGGCGAACTGTTGATCCAGGATTTTGTGCTGGGTCTGTGTGGCTGTCAGGGGTTGTGGACCTCGCAAGGGGTGATCGAACGGGAAGTGCGCCTGGTGCGCGAAAAAGTCGGCTCGGATCATGTCATTCTCGGTCTTTCTGGCGGTGTCGACTCTGCCGTCACCGCTGCCTTGCTGCATAAAGCCATCGGTACGCAACTGACCTGTATCTTTGTCGACAATGGGTTGTTGCGCCTCAACGAAGGTGACGAAGTGATGGCCACTTTTGCCGCCCACCTGGGGGTACGGGTCATTCGCGTCGATGCCGAGCACCGTTTTCTGTCGCGTCTGCAGGGGGTCACCGATCCGGAACAAAAACGCAAGGCCATCGGCCATACCTTCATTGAGGTGTTTGAAGAGGAGGCCAAAAAGCTGGATGGTGTCCGCTGGCTGGCGCAAGGCACCATCTATCCCGATGTCATTGAATCGGCGGGCGGCAAAAGTGGTACGGCAACAACGATCAAATCCCATCATAATGTGGGCGGCCTGCCGGACAAGATGGGACTGGCTCTGCTCGAACCCCTGCGGGAACTGTTCAAAGATGAAGTGCGCCAGATCGGTCTGGAGCTGGGTCTGCCAGAGCGGATGATTCGCCGTCACCCCTTTCCGGGGCCCGGTTTGGGAGTACGCATTCTTGGCGAGGTACGCAAAGAGTTTGCCGATCTGTTGCGGCGAGCCGATGCCATCTACATGGAAGAACTCTACCAGTCTGGTCACTATTATAAAACAGACCAGGCTTTTGCCGTCTTTTTGCCGGTCAAGAGCGTTGGTGTCATGGGTGATGGACGCAGCTATGACTATGTGGTTGCCCTACGGGCCGTTGAAACCAAAGATTATATGACCGCCGCCTATTACCCGATGCCCCACGACCTGCTGGCACGCATCGCCAGCCGCATCATCAATGAGGTCAAAGGGATCAATCGCGTCACCTACGACATCACCTCCAAACCACCGGGCACCATTGAGTGGGAGTAGATCTTCCCCGGTTTAATTTGATATAAATCAAACATCACTTGACTAAAAAGCAGGCATCTGCACAATACCGCAGCAACCGGTTTTTTTCATCTTGCGGTTGCTGTCGGTTGTTGTGTGCTGATTCTCAACAAAAACAATCAGATCTTTTTGCCATGGCATTTGGCCTGCAGATTGCGGTAGCAATAGCGTGCAGCCATCGCAATGGTTTTGCTCACTCTCAAGCCAGGAAACGAAAAACATGTCCAAAGCACTTACCTATCTGGCCAAAGCTCGCCCGGAAGCAGCGACCAGCCTTTTGAGTTTTTACAAGCACAGTGTCCAGGCATTGGATGAAAAAACACGGCATCTGATCCAGATTGTCACCAAAGTCACGGTCGGTACGGAACGGGGTCTGCGCCAGTATGCGCCCAAGGCGTTAAAAGCGGGGGCGACGCGAGAAGAGATTTTGGATGCGGTCTTGATGGCCTTTCCGGCAGCCGGTCTCAACAAGGTGCTGGATGCCATTGATATCATGCGGGAGATGGATCTGCTGCCGGAAGTGGAGCAGGCCAAGGCGGCGACTGATGACACAGCGACTCTCCTCGGCACGATCAGCGATTGGCCGCTACAACGGATGGTCACCCTGCAACGACCGGGTGGTGATTTACTCCTGTTCCGCAGCGCTGCCGAGACGGTGGTGGTCTATAGTGCCCGTTGTCCACACTCCAAAGCCAATCTGTGTCATGGTACAGACCATGGCACGCAGGTCGAATGTCGGGTCCACAACTGGCAATTTGATCTGGCCAGCGGAGCCTGCCTGCAACCGGACAACGGCAAAGCATTGCAAGTGATGGCAACAGAAGTGCGCGATGGACAGTTGTATCTGCTGGAAACGCCACAATGACACTCATCCGAACAAAGGACGCAGCACAATGAAAAATTTCAGGTTGAAGTTTTTGGTAGAGAGCGACATTGCGTTGATCAGCAGCCGCTTTAACCGGCAACATTTTTCTGCCGGAGAGACGGTGCTGACCGAGGGCGTGGTCTCACAATCTTTGTATCTGCTGGTCCAAGGATCGGTCAAAGTGGTGCGTAATGTTTTGGATGAAGAGGTGGTGATTGCCCGACTTGGACCCGGTGAAATGTTGGGGGTGACCTCCCTTTTGGACGGCTCGGCGATCAGTACCACCGTGATCACCAATGAACCGTGCGAATTTGATTGGATTGCCCTGACCGATCTGCATTCGTTATTGGAGTCTGTACCTGGTTTGGCGGTACGTTTTTACCGTTCGCTGGGTGCGTTGCTGGCCGATCGTCTGGATACCGTGTTAAGCCAGGTGACACCGCCAGCAGAGGAATAAGAGTGGCGGCCTCTCTCTGAGCAAGGGCACCTCTGCCACGTTACCGGGTGGCAGAGTCTGCCCCCTCTTCTTCTATTCGGCCAACCACCCTTTGGCAATCCATTTGGCCAGCAGACGCCGATAGCCGTTTTCCAGAGTGACGACCAGGCGATCGCCCCAACGGTTGAGCTGCAGCAGGCGGTTGACAATCATGGCGGCGGCCCAACCGACACCCAACCCCCCGATCATGTCAAAGGGAAAATGGACCCCCAGAAAAACTCTGGCCCAGCACACCAGCAGCGCCACTGCCAGCAAAAACCAGCCGACCCGTTTGCGGATACCGTTGATCCAGAGCGAAAAAGCGGCAGCAAAACAAAAAACGGCATGATTACTGGGAAAAGAGGCATCCGGGGCATGGAAGAGATGGGTATGACCGATGCCAACGACAAACGGGCGGGGATGCGGCCACAACGCACGCAAGGTCAAACTGATGGTCAGGCCCAGCAGAATGGTCAACAGCGCCTTGACGGCCAGTTCCCGATGATAGGACAATCCCCAAAACCACATACTGATCAACAGGATCGGCAGCAGAAAAACCAGCCATTTGGCCAGAAAGATTGCCCCATACAGGGCAAAACTGCCTGGTTCGGCACCGGCGTTGATCAACAGAAACAGAGTTTGATTATAGTGTTCCATGGCACACGCAACAGTCTGTCAGGAAGGGTGCAAAATGTGCGCGGTTTGCCGGGCAACAAATTCGGTCAATGGTGGGCGCACGCGCTTTGATCCAGCAAAATAGTGCTGCAACAGCTGCGGCAAAAGGCATCGGGAATGGACCATCGCCTCCGCAGCAGAGGAAGAGTACAAAACTTTACGCCGATCCGATAGTGTGGTTGCAAGTTGGGCGCGCAACTGTTGCGCCGCCAGCCATTATTCCACATCTTGCTGTTTCCAGACGGGGTGGTCAGTGGTCGGAGCGGAGGCGAAATTCAAACACCACGCCCTGCACGGTGATCAGGTCGCCATGGGTCAGGGGTTGTTGGGTAATCAATTTACGTTTATTCAGCAAGACACCCGGTTCGGAGGGTGAAATATCATATCCGGTGGAGCGACGGCGAATCACGGCGGCAATGGCCGGGGCATTGGTTGCGGTCAGATGAATATCGGCATAATCGGCTGCCCCGATAAAACTGACCTCGGCAGCCAGCAGGTAGTGATCCTGTTCCAGCGCACCGGCACGCACCCGCAACAGGGCCGGTTCTGCCATCAGCTTTTGGGTATAGAGGATGGTTGTGGTCTCTGTCTCGGCAACCGGCAGTTCCCACTCCATGGTCGAGCGTAAAAAGGTATCCGGATCTTGACTGGCTTTGGGTGCCGACAACATGGTTGCCGCCAGGGTATCATCTTCGATAAACAGCAGGGTATGCTTGCCGATCAGGATGGTGTCACCGTCACACAGACGGTATTCGCTGATGCGACTGCCATTGACGAAGGTACCGTTACTGCTGTTCAAATCGCGCAGAAAAAACCCGTTTTCCTGGTGGATGATTTCGGCATGCTGACGAGAGACCGCCAGATTTTCGATGGCAATATCGTTGGCCGAGGTGCGACCGATGGTGATACGATCTTTGTGCAGTGTGGTATGGCTGCGAACCGTCTCTTTAAATTTGACGATGACCTTTGCCATCTCCCCGACTCCTTTTTGAGCTTGCCTGCACACGCTGACAACCGGCAATCAATCCGCGTCCTGTAGCGTGAATGGTAACAGAAGGGGAGCAAAGTGGCAAAGATATGCTGTGTAACTGAATGATTCTTGTCGGGATACGTTGCGCAACGGCTGTGCATGGGGGTATCATGGCCTTTTCAACCAAGCAACAAAGTGGGGATCCATGGACGTCATCGTTAAAGAAACAGCAACATTCGATCGGGAAATAACCGTACGCATTGCGGCCAAGCGGGTTGATGAGTTACTGGACCAGGAACTGGCTCAGTTGGCTGCGACGGCCCGGTTGCCTGGTTTTCGTCCGGGAAAAATTCCGAGACAGGTACTTGAGGCCCGTTTTCGCGATCATTTGTCTGGGTCGCTGGTAGAAAAATTGATCCAGGATACCTATTTTAACGTTCTGTCGGAAAATAAACTGCAACCGGTAGACAACGATCCCCGTCTGACCATCGGTAAAGTTGAAAGGGGGTCTGATTTTATCTACACCGCCCAGATTCAGATTTACCCACAGGTTGAACCAAAAGAATATTCCGGCCTGACCTTGAGCAGGTATCTGGCAGAAGTCAGCGAAGAGGATGTGAATACGGTGCTGGCGCAGTTGCGCAAGGAGCATGCCCGTTTTGCCACAGAAGAGGGTCGTGCCGCCGCATTGGGAGACCGTGTGATTCTCGATTTTGATGGCCGGGTCGACGGTGAACCGTTTGCTGGCGGGCAAAGCAGTCGCCATACCCTGGAGCTGGGCCTGGGTCGCTTCATCGACAACTTTGAAGATCAACTGGTCGGCACGGTTGCCGGTGACAACCGTCAGGTACAGGTACGTTTTCCGGATGATTATCGGGTCACTGATTTGGCCGGCAAGGATGCGGTTTTCGATTGCACCGTTCACGAAGTACAGGCCTGCATTCTTCCCCCGGAAGATGATGCTCTGGCCGCTTTGGCCGGATTGCAAGAGGGTGGTTTGGCGGAACTGCGTCAGGAAATCAACAACAACCTGCGCAAACAGGCCGAACAGGAGAGCAATAAACAGCTCAAAGAGACCATTCTGCGCCATCTTTTGGCCTGCAATCAGATGGAACTACCGGATCGACTGGTACAACGGGAGTGTCAGGTCATTGCCAAACAGGCGCAACGTGATTATGAACAGCAAGGGATGCGCCTGGCCGATCTGGGCATGACGGAAGAGTCCCTGGCCGCTCAGTTTGTTAAACCGGCACAAGAGCGGGTCATTTTGGGCCTGGTCTTGGGCGAAATTGCCGAGCGGGAAAAATTGACCCTGGATGAAGCTGCCGTCGAAGCCCGTCTGGATGAAATGAGTGCCATGTTTGGTGACCGGGCCAACTCAATGAAACAGTGGATGCGCAACAATCCGGAACGGATGGAAAGTCTGCAAGCCTCCGTGTTGGAACAACAAACCATCGACTGGATTCGGGAACACAGCACGATTACAGAAACAAGCTGCACTTTTAAACAGTTGATGGAACGGGAGTTTGCTTCGGCGTCGGCAAGCTGACAGCAAGTCGCAATCGAATGGGGAACAAGACGGCAAGGAGGAGGCGACGAGACATGACTGGTATGGTTTATGCGTTGATTGACCTCTGCCATCGAGGCGTGTCACAGCGAGAAAAGGGTGTTTTATGAGTCTGGTACCTATGGTAGTGGAAACGACCAACCGTGGCGAGCGGGCGTATGATATCTACTCCCGCCTGTTGAAAGAGAGGGTCGTTTTTCTGGTCGGGCCGATCGATGACCATGTCGCCAATCTGGTCATCGCCCAGTTGCTTTTTCTGGAATCGGAAAATCCAGAAAAGGATATTCATCTGTATGTCAATTCTCCGGGGGGGCATGTCACTTCCGGCTTGGCCATTTATGACACCATGCAGTTCATTCGCCCGGATGTCAGCACCCTGTGTATTGGGCAAGCCTCCAGCATGGGTGCGGTGTTGTTGGCCGCAGGTACAAAAGGCAAACGTCTGGTGTTGCCCAACTCGCGGGTGATGATTCATCAACCGCTGGGGGGTGTCCATGGTCAATCCACCGAAATTCAAATCCAGGCGCGTGAAATCAATCGCATGAGAGATCGTTTGAACATGATTCTCTCACACCATACCGGTCAACCTTTGCGTCGCATCGCGCGCGATACCGAACGGGATTATTATCTCTCTGCCGAAGAGTCGTGTGAGTACGGATTGACGGATAAGCTCATTGAAAAACGTGAGATTGATGCAACCGACACGGTATCGACGGATTGATTGGGAGTCGAAAAACAATGGCAAAAAAGGTAACAGGCGTGGGCAGTGTGTTGCACTGTTCATTTTGCAGCAAAAATCAGCATGAAGTTCGCAAACTGATTGCAGGTCCCTCTGTTTTTATCTGCAATGAGTGCATTGACCTCTGTCGTGAGATCATCAAGGAAGACAAAGAGGAAAAAGGGAGCCGTCGTCCCAATGGGGTGCCGACCCCCATCGAAATCAAGAGCATTCTGGATGAATATGTCATTGGTCAGGATCACGCCAAAAAGGTATTGGCGGTTGCCGTTTATAACCATTACAAACGGCTGACGGTAGAAAACGGCCTGGATGGCGGGGTGGAAATTGCCAAGAGCAATATTCTGCTGATTGGTCCGACCGGTTCCGGTAAAACCTTGTTGGCGCAAACCTTGGCGCGCATTTTGAACGTCCCCTTTACCATTGCGGACGCCACCACGCTGACCGAAGCGGGTTATGTGGGTGAAGATGTGGAAAACATTCTGCTGCGTCTGTTGCAGGCGGCGGATAATGATGTCGAAAAAGCGCAAAGAGGCATTGTGTTCATCGACGAAATCGACAAAATCGCCCGCAAATCGGATAATCCCTCCATCACCCGTGATGTCTCCGGGGAGGGGGTTCAGCAGGCGTTGTTGAAAATTATTGAGGGCACCATTGCCAACGTACCGCCGCAGGGAGGCCGCAAACATCCGCAGCAGGAGTATCTGCAGGTGGATACCACCAACATTCTGGTCATTTGTGGTGGTGCCTTCAACGGATTGGAAAAGGTGATCGAGCGCCGTTCCAATAAACATCGTGGTATCGGTTTTACTTCGGAGATCAAAAAAACCTCCGATCAGGAGCGACTCAATGAACTCTTGTCGCAACTGGAACCGGAAGATCTGCTACAATACGGTTTGATTCCAGAGTTTGTCGGGCGGTTGCCGGTGGTGGCCACCTTGCAGGAGTTGGATGAAGATGCCCTGGTACGGATTCTGCGCGAACCGAAAAATGCCCTGGTGAAACAGTACCAACGTCTGTTTGAGCTGGAAGATGTCAGCCTGACCTTTACCGAAGAGGCGGTGCGTGCGGTTGCCGGCAAGGCGATCAAACGTAAAATTGGCGCGCGTGGTTTGCGGGCCATTCTGGAAAATGTTTTGTTGGACGTCATGTATGATATTCCCTCTCAGTCCAACGTACGAGAGGTGGTGATCAACAAGGAAGCGATTGAAAATGATGCGGTTCCGCTGTTGATTTATGAAGAGCTGCCGATGGAAGCGCACGGTTAAAGCGCACGGTCATAAAGGATGAAGGAATGGCCACACAATTGAATGATGGCAAAGCCGGTTCCGCTGTGATGCGTATCCCGTTGTTGCCGTTGCGGGATATCGTCGTTTTTCCCCATATGATCGTACCGCTGTTTGTTGGGCGACAACGGTCGATTCGCGCCTTGGAGTCGATTGTCCCACAGGGCGAACAGCGGCGCATTCTGCTCATCACGCAAAAAGAGGCCTCGACCGACGAGCCCGGCGAGGAGGATATCAATACCGTCGGTGTGGAAGGGGTGATTCTGCAGGTTTTGAAACTGCCGGATAATACTGTTAAAGTATTGGTTGAGGGTGGTCGTCGGCTGCGTATCCGTCGCTATCTGCAACGGGATCCCTGTTTTATCGTCGAAGCCGTACCTCTGGAGCAGGAAGCGTTCGACCATACCGAGGCATTGGCCCTGATGCGCACCATTGTGCGGCAGTTTGACGCCTACGCCAAAATCAATAAGCGTATTGCCCCCGAAGTTATCACCACCCTGCAAAACACCGAAGAGCCGGAACAGATGGCCGATCTGGTGGCACCACATGTTTCGATGAAGGTGGTGGAACGGCAGTCGTTGCTGGAAATACCCTCTGTTCTCGATCGTCTGGAACGGTTGCTGTTGACCATGGAGCAGGAGCTGGATGTTTTCCAGGTTGAAAAACGGGTGCGTGGTCGCGTCAAACGGCAGATGGAAAAAAGCCACCGGGATTATTATCTCAACGAACAGATGAAGGCCATTCAGAAGGAGTTGGGAGAACGGAGCGACGAAAAAGAGGAACTGACCGAACTGGCCGAAAAAATTGCCTCCGTGCAGCTTTCGGAAGAGGCGCGCAAAAAGGCGGAAGCGGAACTGAAAAAATTGCGCCAGATGGCCCCCATGTCCGCCGAAGCCACCGTGGTGCGCAATTATATCGATTGGCTGATCAGCCTGCCCTGGGGTCAATTTACCGACATGACCCACGATCTGGGCCGTGCGGAAGAGATTCTGGACGAAGACCACTGGGGCTTGGACAAGGTCAAGGAACGCATTCTGGAGCAGTTGGCGGTGCAACAGAAGGTGCAAAAGGTCAAAGGGCCGATTTTGTGCCTGGTGGGCCCGCCGGGGGTGGGTAAAACCTCCCTGGCCAAATCGATTGCCCGTGCGGCTGGCCGGGAATATGTGCGCATTTCGCTGGGCGGCATTCGCGATGAAGCGGAAATTCGTGGCCATCGCCGTACCTACATCGGCTCCCTGCCGGGTAAAATCATTCAATCGATGAAAAAGGCGGGCAGCAACAATCCCCTCTTTCTGCTGGATGAAATCGACAAGGTAGGCTCTGATTTTCGTGGCGACCCCTCCTCTGCTCTGCTGGAGGTGTTGGATCCGGAGCAAAATATCGCCTTTAACGACCATTATCTGGAGGTGGATTATGATCTCTCCAAGGTGATGTTCATTACCACGGCCAACAGTCTCAACATTCCCCGGCCTCTGCTCGACCGCATGGAGGTGATCCGTCTGGCCGGTTATACCGAACAGGAAAAAATCCGCATCGCCAACAGTTATCTGATCCCCCGGCAGATGGAAGCGCACGGATTGGATAAAAATGAGTTTTTCCTGACCCCGCAAGGGTTGCTGGAGATCATTCGCTACTATACCCGTGAGGCGGGTGTGCGCAATTTGGACCGGGAAATTGCCAGCTTGTGTCGCAAAACGGCACGGGCCCTGTTATCCGGCAAAGCCAAGGGACGGGTGACTGTCACCGCCAAAGCGTTGGAAAAATATCTGGGTGTGCGTCGTCACCGTTTTGGTTTGGCCGAAGATACGGATCTGGTTGGCGTCACCACCGGCTTGGCCTGGACGGAAGTGGGTGGTGAAATTTTGACCATCGAAGGTACCCAGCTGGATGGTAAAGGGAAATTGATGATCACCGGCAAATTGGGCGATGTGATGCAGGAGTCTGCCCAGGCCGCCATGACCTACGTCCGTTCCCGGGCCAAAGAGTGGGGTTTGACCGAAGATGAATTTTTCCAGAAACATGACATTCACATTCATGTTCCAGAAGGTGCCACCCCCAAAGATGGACCGTCGGCAGGCATTGCCATGTGTGTCACCCTGGTCAGTGCCCTGTTGGGCATTTCGGTACGCCGTGATGTGGCCATGACCGGCGAAATCACCCTGCGTGGACGGGTGCTGGTGATCGGCGGCTTGAAAGAAAAATTGCTGGCAGCCCATCGTGCCGGGGTCAAACATGTCATCATCCCCAGCGAAAACGTTAAAGATCTCAAAGAGGTACCGCAAAGCATTCTGCGCGACCTGGAGATCCACCCGGTCAACCATCTGGACGAAGTGTTGCGCCTGGCCTTGACCAAACCGTTGCAAACCTTGCCAGAAAGTGACGAATCCCTGCCCGAACCCCCGCCTCTGCTGGCAGAACATGAAGCCATGTTGCCAAGCAACGAAACACCCGCCATTACCCATTGATCTTTTTGCAAGTTCAGCACATAAAGTCAAGACACTCTTGACTTTATGTGCTATTTTTTTTAGAACTGGTGCATATTTATTGCTAATTTTACAATTTAAAGAATCTAAAATGATAATTTATAAGTTTATTGAGGATATTCAGGGTAGCGAACTATCTTTGAGAAATCACGAACTGGATGCACTGGCTAATGTGTGGCGAGAGAGAAAAGAAGAACTGGAAGAAAGTGGAGAATATAAAGCATTTATCACTAAATTACAAAGAGAGTGGGCCATTGAAACTGGGATCATTGAACGTCTCTATACATGGGATCGCGGTGTTACTGAAGTGCTGATTGAACAGGGCATTGAAGCATCTCTGATTGCTCATAGAAGTGGTATCACTCTTGGTCAAGCAACAACTGTAGCTTATATAATTAATGATCAACGCAATATAATTGAAGGATTGTTTTCCTTCATCAAAGGAGAACAACCCCTTTCCCAGCATTACATTCGGCAACTCCACGCGGAATTTACCGCCCACCAGGACACCATTGAAGTGCAAACCGCAGATGGCCGGATACAAACCATTGCTCTGCGCAAAGGAGAATATAAAAAATTACCCAACAATCCCATGCGCCAGGATGGTACAAGCCATATTTATTGTCCTCCCGAACATGTTGCGCAAGAAATGGAAAATTTGCTTGCATGGTATCAGCAAAGAGAACAAGTCGGCGAAAAACCGGAAGTGCTATCTGCTTTTCTGCACCACCGTTTCACCCAGATTCACCCGTTCCAGGATGGAAACGGACGTGTTGCCCGGACACTGGCCAGCCTTGTATTTTTGAAAAATGGGCTGTTTCCATTGGTGATTCGTGATGCGGAACGCAAGGAATATATTTCTGCTTTAGAAGAGGCGGATGCAGGTCGTTTGCAAGCACTCTGCAATCTTTTTGCTCGCAACCAGAAAAAATCCATCCTCTCCGCAATCAGTCTTGAGCGCAGCCTGCAACAACCGCCGCACGCGGAGCTGATCTTGCGTTCCAGCCTGCAACTGTTTAAACAACATTTTCAAGCAGAAACAGGAAAAAGAGATGAGGTGTTTACCATAGCACAACATTTACAGGAGATAACAGATAACAGAATGAGAGAGATTGTCCGGATCTTTAAAACGGAGATGAAAGAAATCAGAAAGATTCCACTACTGCATACACCGCCCCATATGGAACACTATTCAAACAAAAACAATGATCATGGGAAACGCAGTTATTTTCGTCGCCAGATTACCGATTTTGCGGCCAATAACGGCTATTTTGCCAATTTTGACACCTACTGCAGCTGTTCCTATTTAACGATTCATTCTGCCAATCGTTTTCAATGTGTCATTGCCTTCCACGGATTGGGGCCGGTCCATCAGGGCATCATGGCTGCCGCCGGTTTTACCTTATTGCGTATTCCCAGTGAAGGTGAAAAAGGGGGTACGGAGGTGATGGATCCTCGTCTGGCTTCCGCCGAAGTGTTTCAATTCAACTATCTGGAATCAATACCAACCATTGAAAACCGTTTCAATGGTTGGTTGAACGAAACGCTGGCTGTTGGCCTGACGGAATGGCGCAAGGTGATCGCCCGCGAAACCAACCAGTGAATACCGGGTTGCAGCAGCACCCGGCATCACACCCGAAAATGGCTCATCAACTCTTTCAAGGTATCGGCCATGCCGGTCATCTCTCCGGCCCGTTTGCTCAAGCCGGTACTCATTGTCTGCAGCTGGGATGAAGCGGAAGAGATCTGTTGCATGGAGGATGCAACCGTCTGCGAAGTTTGGGCGTTGTCGGAGACGGAACTGGAAATTTCCTGACCGCCATGGGCCACCTCCGACACACTGCGGGTAATTTCACCGACGCCATGGTTGGCTTCGACCACCCGTCTGCTCACCTCTGCCACCCCCAGGGAAATTTCCCCGACGTTGCGTGACACCTCCTGCATGCCGTAGGCCGATTCGGAGAGTTGCCGGGTCGAATCATTGGCCTCTCTGGCCACGGCGCTCATCAAGTGGGCAACCGACTCCATGGACTCGGTCTGCGTATCCACCGAGAGCAAAATGGCCGCATTGGCCTTGCCAATGCGGCCAATCATGGCACCCACCTCCTGTGCCGCCTGCATGGCTGCGCCTGAATGGTGTTGAATCTCTTCCACCCGTTGGGTGATGGTGCGGGTGGCCTCTCCTGTTTGCCGGGCCAACTCTTTGACCTCATTGGCCACCACGGCAAATCCTTTACCGGCCTCCCCTGCTCCCGCCGCTTCAATGGCAGCATTGAGGGCCAGCATGTTGGTCTGATCGGCAATCTGCTTGATAATCCGCACCACCTTGCCAATTTCTCCTGCCGACTGGGTCAACTTTTGCATCACGGCATAAGAGTCGCGCACATGCCGATCGGCCTCTTTGGAAAAATCATCCGCATCCTTGCTTTGTGTCCGCATGCTGGAAAAGGAAGAGGTCACCTGCATGATCGATTGTGAGGCCGTTTGCACATTTTGGCTGGTGCCTTGTGCCCCTTCCGCCACATTGCGCAGGGACATATTGACTTCGCGTGCTGTTTGGGAAATATGCTGCAAATTGGCGCTGACCTCCTCCGTCGCGGCGGAGATGGCATGCACCGTACTGGAGATCTCTTCGGTCGCGGAGGCAATGGTCATCAGACTGCCGGCATTTTGTTGCGCAGCCGTTGCAACGGTCGTCATGCCGTCACTCATTTGCTGTGCGGCGGCTGCCGAAGCGTGTGCCTGATCCAGCATGGCTTCCGAATGTCCGTTCATCTGTCCGGCCATGCGGGTCAACTCCGCCGAGCTGCTCTGCAACGCTTCGGCATTGTGGTCAATCCGTCGCACAATATCCTGCAAGGTTGTGGTCATATGGTTCATCACCTCGCCCAATAGACCGATTTCATCCCGTTGCGACAGGGAGATGGTTTGACGCAAATCTCCATTCTGAATGTTGACCGCAAACTGGGACAACTCTGCCACCGGGCCGGTAATGGCCCGGGAAATCAAACTGCCTGTCAGCACACTCACCACGGTGGCCAATACGGCTACCACCAGTGCAATGGTACTGTAGCGCTCTGCTTCCTGATGTGTGGCGGCAATGGCAGCCTCTGCCTGTTGCTTCGCCTCGCTCACATCTTGATTAATCACCGGTTCTATTTGATGTGCCTGCTCACGCAACGCTTTCAAATGGCCGCTGATTTGATCGTCCACCGCGACCAGCGCAACAAAATCCCGCTCATAGCTGGCCAACAAATCGGTCAGTTGTCGTTTGTCATTTTCGGCCAGATTGGCGATGGAATGGACCTTTTCGGTCAGTTTGACCACCTCTTTGTGCAGCTGGTCGACATATTTTTTGTCGGAACGGAGCAGATAATCCTTTTCATGACGCCGGATGCTCAGCAGATCCCGCTCCAGGCCAACTTGATTGTGATTGCGCAGCACACTCTCCAGGCGATGTGCCGAATTACGGAAATTGCCTTGCAAACCATCATTGTGCGTCAACCCTTTGCGGTTCCAGGCAGTCACCACATCTTGAAAGTTGGCCAAATAGGAACGAGCCAGTGTGTCAATCCGCTCCACCTCCGTGAGCGATTCGCCGAATCGTTGCCGCACAGCCCGCAAACTGTCCACCTGCCGCAAAAGTTCCTGCACCTGAGTGCGCTGCTTGTCAGCCAGCGCATTATTATGGCGCGATAAAAAGTCTTTTTCGTACCGTCTGGCCTCCAACAAATAATGGTCAATGGCCATCATGGTCGTCAGCTGGCTCTGGGTATCCTCTTGCAAGCGCTCATAAGCGTGCAGCGTATGTTGCAACGTGACATGATAGAGTACCACCACAGCAGCAAAAAGCAGGGTGGTTACAGCGATAATCAGACCGATTTTTCTACCGATTCGCAGAGATGCCAACACGGAATATTCAACCCCTGTAAAAGTGACAAATAATCACGAGAGTGAGCAATATGTTACACAAACTTCGGGACAAATCAAAGTGTCATGGTGCTGTTTTCCTCTGGCAGAGTAGCCACCATCACCTGATTGCGGCCCGCTTTTTTGGCCTGGTACAATCCCCTGTCTGCTGCCTGCACGAAGGCAGCAGGAGTGATTGCCCCAGCGGGCAAAAGTTCACCCTCGGTTGTACGGTTGCCGTTGATCGCATCACCAGGTATCAACAGGCTGCATACGCCCACGCTGACCGTTACCCACCGGGCAATGGCTGATCGTTCGTGGGGAATGTGCAATCCTCTGACCCGATCACAAAGCTCTTCGGCCAAATGTTGGATTGCCTCCAGGCTGGTATTGGGAGCCAGCACCGCAAACTCTTCGCCGCCATAGCGCGCCGCCAGATCACCGGGACGTTGGGCAATGGTGGATAACACCTTGGCAATTTGACGCAGGCAGGTATCTCCTGCCGGGTGACCATAAAAATCATTGTAATTTTTGAAAAAATCGACATCCATCAACAGCAGGGCCAACGGTTCCTGTCGCCGCGCTGCCCGGCGCCATTCCATTTCCAACCCTTCATCGAAAGCACGCCGGTTGGCAACACCGGTCAGCCCATCGATGGCTGCCAACTGTTGCAGGGAGTCCATATGCTGTTTGAGCAACAGATGGTTGCGTACCCTGGCCTTGACGATCAACGGACTGAACGGTTTACTGATAAAATCGACGGCACCCAATTGCAAGGCTTTGGTTTCGCTGGCAATATCCGAACAGCCGGTAACAAATATGATGGGAATGCGCGCCAAACGCTGATCGGCTTTGAGGAGAGAACAGACCTCAAAACCACTCATGTCCGGCATATCGGCATCGAGCAGAATCAAGTCGGGAAGCTGTTCCTGCACCATGGCGAGGCCAGGAAGGCCGCCAGCCGCCACGGAGATACGCCCTTCACTTTTCAGGATGGTGTGCAACAACAAAGAGGCGTCGCTGTCGTCATCGATAATCAGCAGATGCGGCAGGTGGGAAGATAATGCAGCGGGCATATCATCCATTCCGTGGATAGAAACTTGTGACTCTGCAGGGAATGAAAACAAAAATAGCAGACAAGGTCCAGGGATGATCTCCTGTTGCCTTGTCTGCCGATCAATTAGGGCCTGTTCTCATTCGGTCCAAAATCCCTTGATACGGCGTTGCTGGGCCGCTCCGCTGCTCACATACAGGTCGTATGCTGCGCTGCTCGCGGCCCAGCGCCTTGTCTGAAGGGCTCTTGGCCTCGAAGGAGAACAGGCCCTGACACAGAGTCAAAGGTTACGAGGTACGGCCAATGGTCCCCCCGGCGGCCCAATAGGCACTCTTTTGCGCCGTCGTCATCGCATTGACCTGATCGGTGGTAAACAGCCCCATGGTCCCGATCAAGGCAAAATCTCCCGTTTCCAACCCACCGATCTGCGTTTTGTTCATCGCGCCGATCTGGGCAGACAAGGCGGCCACCTGGCTATTGGTCAGGGCTTTGATCTGGGCTGCGGAGAATCCTTTGAACTGGGTTGAGGTCAGGGCAGTGATCTGATCAAAGGTCAATCCATTTTCTTGTGTGGTGGTCAAAATGGCCAATTGAGCGCTGGTCAAACCGGAGACCTGGCCCAACGAGAGTGAAGCCAGTTGTGTGGATTTCAATCCATACATTTGCCCGGCCAACAACGCCCCCACTCCCTGTGCCGAAATGCCGCTGATTTGCGTCAAGGTCAAGGAGGCAAGGTGGGAACTGCTCAAGGCACGCATCTGGGTGGTGTTGAATGCCGCAAAATCTTCCACCTCCAGCCCGGCGACCTGGGTAACCGACAGGGAGCGCACCTGGGCATCGGTCAAACTGCCAACCTGCGTCACCGTCAGGGCGTTAATCTGACTGGAGGTCAAGCTGCCAACCTGCTGACCGGTCAGCGCCAGCAGATCGGTTGTTTCCAGTGCGGCAACCTGCGTGGTCAGCAAGCGGGAAATTTGTGTCGTCGTCAATCCTCGCACTTGATTGAAGGATAAATTGGCAATCTGGTTGCTGCTGAGGGCGACAATCTGATCGGTGGTCAGGAAGGCCATTTGCGCCACACTGAGCCCACTCTCCTGGGTACTGCTCAACATGCTGATTTGGGTTGTGGTCAGGGCGGCCACCTGACTGCTGCCGAGTGCAGCCAACTGTCCGGTGGTCATGGCGCTGATCTGCGTCGTGGTCATGGCAGCAATGCGCGCCGTGGCCACCCCTTGCCATTGGCTGGTGGTCAAGGCACTCACCTGCGTTGTGGTCAGATTCAACCATTGCGTCGTCGTCAAAGCCGCCAACTGGGAGGTACTCAAAACCCGAATCTGGCTGCTGCTCCAGGTGCTGATGCCGGTCGTGTCCAAACTGGTCAGCTGGGTGCTGGAAAGAACGGCAATCTGTTGTGTGGTCAGGCTTCCGGCCAGCGTCGAACTCAAACTGGCAAGCTGCGTGGCGGAAAAACCCTTCACCTGCTGCGTGTTGAGCGATTGCAGTTGACTGCTGGTCAAGGCATTGACCTGACTTGTCGCCAGTATCGCCAACTGGGTAACAGACAAGGCCCGCACCTGCGCCGTCGTCATGCCGCTGATTTGGCTGACGGTCAAGGCAGCCATTTGGCTGTTGCTCAACACGGCAACTTGTCCACTGCTCAGAGATTGCACCTGACTGACGGTCAGCACGGCCAGATCGGTCGCCTGCAGGGCGGCCACCTGCACCGTGGTCAATGCCGCCAGTTGCGAGGTGGTCATGGCGGCCACCTGACTGCTTTGCAAGGCAACCATTTGTGTTGCCGTCACGCCACGCAACTGGGTCGTGGTCAAAACAGCAATGGCTGCGGTATCCACAACCGATACCTGCGTACTGGTCAAACTGGCAATCTGGGCTGAAGTAAACCCTTTGACCTGAGTGGTGGTCAAGGTGGCCACCAGAGTCGAGGTCAAGCCGCCAATCAAGGTGGTGGTCAAGGCAGCCACTTGCGACGAACTGAATCCACCCAGTTGCGTCGTGGTCAAATTGACAACCTGACTGGTGGTCAAACGGGAAATTTGCAAGGTTCTCAAGAAGCCAACCTGACTGGATGTCAAGGCAGCCAACTGGGTCAAACTCAAACTGGCAATCTGCGAGGTGGAGAAGGCAACCAGTTGACTGGAGCTTAACACCTGCATATCCGCCGTATTCAACACACCCAGCTGCGTCGTGGTCAGCACCACCAACTGTGCGGCGGTCAGTGCGCCCACTTGTGTGGAGGCCAACGCGGCCACCTGGGTGGTGGTCAAAGCGGTCACCTGTGCCGAACTGAAGCTCTGCACCGTCGTACCCAGAGAGACGACCTGGCTGCTGCTCAACGAACGAATCTGGGTGGTTGTCAAACCACGCAACTGGGTTGACAGCAGGCCGGCGGTCTGCGTACTGCTGAAACCAGCCAGTTGTGTGCTGGTCAACACGGCCAATTGTCCGCTGGCAAGTGCGGCCACTTGCGTGCTGGTCAACGCCGCCAGATCGGTGGATTCCAACCCGCTCACTTGGGTTATCGTCAATCCGGCAACCTGGCTGCTGGTCAAAGCGGCCACCTGATTCGTATCGAACGAAGCCACTTGCGTGCTGGTCAAGCGGTTGATTTGTGCCACACTCAAGCTGGCCAAATTGGTGGCAGAGAGGTTGGCCAGTTGGGTGGTGGTTAGAGCAGCCAATTGGTTGGCACTGAACCCTTTCATCTGAACCGTACTCATCACCGACAGATTGGTTGCCTGCAGGACACTGATTTGCGTTGTCGTCAGCGAATACAACTGGGTTGAACTCAGACCACCCGCTTGCGTCGTGGTCAAAGTAGCAACCTGGGTAGTGGTCATCCGTGGCAGTTGCGCCACCGTCAAGGCAGCGATCTGCGTTGTTGCCCAGGCACCGATCTGCGTGGTCGATAAAGCGGTCAATTGTGTTGTGGTCAACACTCTCAATTGTGTCGTCAGCAAAGCAGCCATCTCCGTGCTGGTCATCACCGCCAGTTGGGTGGTGGAGAGTGCGAAGATCTGGGCTGCCGACAAAACGGCCACTTGGGTCGTGGTCAGCGTGGCAACCTGCGTCGTCGTCAAGGCAGCAACCTGTGCCGAATTCAGACTTTTCAGTTGGGTGCCCAAAGCAACCACTTGGGTCGTCGTCAGGGCCTTGATCTGCGTCGTCGAAAAACCACTCAATTGTACCGCCAACAACCCTGCCGCCTGCGTTTCGTTCAACCCTGCCATCTGTGTCGAGGTTAAAATCGCCAACTGCCCGCTGCTAAAGGCTTTGATCTGGGTGACACTCAGCGCCGCCAGGTCGGCGAGTTCCAGACCGGTCAATTGCGAGGTGGTCAGGGCAACCAGTTGCGTCGTCGTCATGGCAGCCACCTGGCTGGTATTCAACGCCGCCAGCTGCGTCGTCGTCAAACGATTCAGTTGTGCCGTACTCAATACCGCCAAATCCGCCGCCTCCAAACCTGCCAACTGTGTCGTGGTCAAAGCGGCAATTTGCAGCGCCGTAACTCCCTTGATCTGACTGGTCGACAAGATGGCAAGATTGGTGGCGCTTAAACCGCCGATTTGGGTGGTGGTCAATGCGGCCAACTGAATTGAACTGACACCACTGATTTGGCTGGTCGTCAACCCATCCACCTGTGTGGTCGTCAACCGTTGCAGCTGAGCAGAACTCATCGCGGCAATTTGCGTCGAGGAGATGGCTGCCCACTGCGTCGTTGTCAAAACACCCAGTTGCGTGGCACTCAGGCTCCTGATCTGCGTGGTATTGAAAATACTGACGTTGGTTGCCGTCAACGCATTGATTTGTGTGGTGGTCATCGCCACCAATTGTCCCGTCGCCAGCACACCGACCTGGCTGGAGGTCAGATTGGCCAGCTGGGTGGTGGTCAAAGAGACAAATTGGGCGCTGCTCAACCCCTTGATCAAGGTACCGATGGCAACCATCTGGTCATTGCTCATGCTTTTGAGCTGCGTTGTGGTCAATCCGGCCAACTGGAATGAACTTAAGGTGGCCACCTGTGTTGTGGTCAGACCACCCAGCTGGGTCGTCGACAACACCGCCAGTTGCGCAGTCGACAACGCCCTGATCTGGCTGCTGGTCAACACCGCCACATCGGTCGACTCCAGGCCACTGATCTGGGTGGTGGTCAAAGCGGTCAGTTGGGTTGTGGTCAACGCCGCGCTCTGGGTGGTGTTCAGGGCCGCCAACTGGGTGGTGGTCAAGCGGTTGATTTGTACCGCCGTCAAGGAGACCAGGGCGGTCGTTACCAAAACACTCAACTGGGTGGTGGTCAATACCGCCACCTGCGTTGCGTTCAACCCCCTCAACTGTGTCGTGGTCAATACCGCCACATCCGTCGAAGAGAGCGCCACCATCTGCGTGGTGGAAAGCATACCCAGCTGCAGAGAGCCGAGACCTGCCACTTGCGTCGTACTCAACGCATCGATATGGGTGGTGGTCAACTGTCGCAGTTGCGTGCTGGACAAGACACCGATTTGACTGGTCGACAAGGCAGACAGCTGCGTGGTCGTCAAACTGGCAACCTGGCTGCTGGTCAACACGCGCACCTGAGCCGTGGCCAAGGCGGCAATATCGGTGCTGTCCAGTCCGGCCAGTTGGGTGATGCTCAAAACGGGCAGTTGTGCGGTGGTCAAGGCCGCGATTTGGGTCGTGGAAAAAGTGGCCAATTGCGTCGTGGTCAAGGCGGCGACCTGCGACGTGGAAAGCGTGCGTACCATCGTCGACGATAACAAACTGATCTGCAACACCGTCAGATTGGCCACCTGCGACGTGGTCAACGCCGCCACCTGGGTGGTCGTAAGCAGCGTGGCACCCAGAGCGGCCAGCTGGGTTTGGGTCAACAGCTGCACGGCTGAGCCTGTCAAGCCCATCATTTGGGTAGCTGTCAGTACCGACAGTTGCGTCGTGGTCAAGGCGCGCAACTGGGTCGAAGTCAACTGGCTCAATTGACTACTGCTTAATCCGGCCATTTGGCTGGTGGTCAAATCGATCCACTGACTGGTACTGATACCGCCCAGTTGCAGATTGGTCAGCGAGGCCAACTGGAGGCTGCTTAAACCATCCAACTGGGTATCGGCCAAAGAGGTCAATTGGCTACTGCTCAAGCCGCGCACCTGTGTCGTGGTCAAGGCAGCGACCATGGTACTGCTGACCGCATCCAGCTGGGTGGTGGTCAACGCTGTCACCTGCACAGCCGTCAACCCAGCCATTTGTGTGGTGGTAAAGGCGGCCAGCTGTTCGGAACGAACGCCCTCCAGCTGGCTGCTACTCCAGGCAGCCAGTTGCACGCTGCTTAAACCATCCAACTGCGAATCTGCCAGGGCAAAAATCTGGCTACTGGACAAACCTCGCATCTGCGTGCTGGTCAGTGCCGCCAACTGCACGCTGCTTAAACCATCCAGCTGTGTCGATGTCAACTCGCTGAGTTGTCCGGAGGCCAAACCTTTCAGTTGGCTTACCGTCATATTGGCCAACTGATTGCTCGTCAATCCGGTCAGCTGTGTGGTGGTCAAGGCCGCCAGCTGCAGGCTGGTCAAGCCCGACAATTGGGTATTGGCCAACCAGGAGAGCTGTTGCGAGAGCAAACCGCCGAGCTGTCCGGTGCTAAGAGTGGTCAGCCCAGCAGAGGCCAAACCGTCCCATTGTGTATCCGCCAATCCTGCCAACTGCGCCGAGGAGAGACCACTCAACTGGCTGTTGGCCAAGGCAGCCAGCTGCAAGGAGGTCAAGCCATTCAGCTGGCTATCGGTCAACAGCGCCAGGCGCAGCGACAGCAGACCATCCAGCTGACTGTCGGCCAAGGCAAAGAGTTGACTGGAATGCAGTCCAGACCATTGCGTGTCGGCCAGGCCGGCCAATTGCCGTGACGTCAACCCGTTGAGCTGGGTGTCGGCCAAGGCGGTCAATTGTGCGGACCATAATCCATTCAGTTGGCTGTCAGCCAAACCTGCCAGCTGTACGGAAGAGAGCGCATCCCACTGGCTGTCAGCGATGGCAGACAGCTGGCTTGACAGCAAACCATCCCACTGGGTATTGGCCAATCCGCTCAATTGCGTTGCGCTCAGCCCGTCCCATTGGGTGATGGCCAGGGCTTGCAACTGTGACGATGTCAAACCGTTCCATTGGGTCACTGCCCACGCGGCCAACTGTCCGGAGAGCAAACCATCCCATTGCGTAACCGCCAGATTGGCCAGCTGTAATGAACCCAGGCCATCCCATTGGCTGTCGGCCAGTTGACTCAGCTGCAGCGAGGCAAGCGCATCCCACTGGGTATTCGCCAACGCGGCCAACTGCCCGGAGACCACGCCATTCCATTGGCTTTCAGCCAGAAGAGCCAACTGTTGTGCGCTGACACCATCCCACTGCGTGTCGGCCAATGCTGTCAGTTGCCACGACGCGATGCCATCCCACTGCGTCTCTGCCAACGCAGCCAGTTGGAGCGAACTTACCCCATCCCATTGGCTATCGGCCAAAGCAGACAAGGTGCCTGACAACAGGCCATTCCACTGCGTGACAGCCATACTGGCCAGCTGGTTGCTGCTCCAGCCATCCCATTGGCTGTCGGCCAGCGCCGGCAGGGCATCGGAACGTAATCCATCCAGCTGCGTCGTCGCCAACGCTGCCCATTGCACGGAGCGCAGACCATCCAGCTGGCTGTCGCTCAAAGCGATCAGTTGCAGTGAGTGCAAACCATCCAGCTGGCTGTCGGCCAAGGCGGAGAGGGTGTCGGAGAGCAAACCATCCCATTGGCTGTCGGCCAGGGCAGAGAGCTGCAGAGAGCCTGCCCCATCCCATTGGCTGTCGGCCAACGCGGCCAGCTGCAGAGAGCCAAGGCCATCCCACTGCGTATCACTCAATGAAACCAGCTGCAGGGAGCGCAAGCCGTCCAACTGGCTATCGGCCAGCGCCTGCAACTGACTGCTCTGCAGCCCCTGCAACTGCGTGTCGGCCAAGGCTCTCCATTGCAGCGAGCCCAGGCCATCCAGCTGACTGTCCGCCAACGCTGCCAACTGCAGGGAGCCCAGACCATCCAGCTGACTGTCCGCCAACGCCAGCAGTTGCGATGTGTGTAAACCATCCAGTTGTGTTGCAGCCAAATCGCTCCACTGCAGCGAGCGCAGACCATCCAGCTGCAGCTCGCTCAACGCGGTCAGCTGCAGCGATTGCAAACCATCCAGCTGGGTGTTGGCCAGTTCACGCCACTGCAGCGATTGCATACCGGTCAGTTGTGTATCACTGAGTGTGGCAAGTTGTGCAGAGCTTAAGCCGTTGAGCTGGCTATCCGCCAATTGGCTCAGTTGATCAGAACCCAGCCCATTGAGTTGGGTGGCGGCCAATTCGCCCAGGGCTGCTGAACGCAATCCATTAAGCTGAATGTTGCTCAAGTTGGCCAAAATCTGTGAGGTCAAACCATCCAGCTGGCTGTCGGCAAGCTGCAGCAATTGCACAGAGGTCAAACCATTCCATTGCGTTTGCGCCAGGCTGACCAAGTGCAGGGAGGTGAGTCCATCCCACTGGCTGTTTGCCAAGGCGGACAATTGGGCAGAACGCACGCCATCCCACTGGGTGGTGGCCAGGCCGGCCAACTGCAGGGATTGCATACCATCCCACTGGGTATTGGCCAAACCGGACAAACGCAACGAAGAGATACCATCCCACTGGCTATCGGCCAAGGCGGTCAGACGCAAGGAAGAGATGCCATTCCACTGCGTATCTGCCCAGGCGTTGAGAACGGTTGCCTGTAATCCGTCCAACTGGCTGTCGGCCAGAGAGGCCAGCTGGATGGAGGTCACACCATCCCATTGGCTGTCGGCCAGGGCAGAGAGTTGTAACGAACGCAGGCCATCCCATTGGGTGGTTGCCAACGATTGCCACTGGAGGGAAGTCAGACCATCCAATTGGCTATCGGCCAGGCCGCTTACCTGTACCGAGGTCAAACCGTTCCACTGCGTCGTGGCCAACGAGGAGAAGGTTGTACTGGAGAGCGCATTCCAGAGGGTATCAGACCAACTGTTCAATTGCGCCGAGGTTAAACCATCCCACTGCGTGGTCGCAAAAGAGGCCAGCTGCAGAGAGTCCAAGCCATGCCATTGCGTTGTCGCCAAAGTTGCCAGGCTGGTGGAGGTAACGCCATCCAGTTGTGTGGTGGCCAACGAAGCCCACTGCGTGGCGGTCACGCCATCCCATTGGCTGTCAACCAGCGAAGCCAGGGCGGTGGAGAGGATACCGTTGAGCTGGGTCGCTGCCAAGGAAGCCAGTTGCAGCGAGGTCAAACCATCCCATTGGCTATCGGCCAGGGCAGACAAGGCGGTCGACGTGCAACCATTCAACTGGTTCACGCTCCAGGCCGACAGTTGGCTTGAGGTAAAACCATCCAACTGCGTGTCGGTCAAGTTGCTCAATTGACTGGAGGTCAACCCCAGCAATTGGCTGTCTGCCAGGGAAGCCAACTGTACCGATGTCAGATTGTCGAGCTGGGCATCGGTCAATGCCGCCAGCAAGAACGAGCCTAAACCGTTCAACTGGCTCACGGCCAGAGAGGCAATGTGTGTCGCAGAGAGTTCCGTCAGCTGTGTCGCCGCCAGGCTGAGCAGTACGGTTGAACTCAAACCATCGAGCTGGGTTTTGGCCAGGGTAGACAATGAATAGGCGGACAAACCATTCCATTGCGTCGCCGCCAGTTCATACCACTGTTCCGAAGTCACGCCATCCAGCTGTGTGGTTGCCAGCATGGACAACTGCAACGAGCTTAAACCATTCAGTTGGGTCGTCGCCAAAGCGAGCAAATGGCTGCTTGACAGACCATCCCACTGCGTATCCGCCCAGCTCAACAGTTGTGCCGAGGTGAGGCCATTGAGTTGCGTATTGGCCAGCGAGGCAACCTGCTCAACCAACAAACCATCCAACTGGCTGTCGGCCAGAGTGGTCAATTGCGTCGAACTCAGCCCATTGAGCTGCGTCTCCTCCCAATAGGTTAACTGGGTGGACGGCAAGCCATTCAATTGCGTCTCTGCCAAATCGGCCAAGCCACCGGAACTCAAACCATCCCACTGCCAGATTGTCATGGCCGCAACCTGATCGGAGCGCATACCATCCAGTTGTGAACTGGCCAAAGCAGCCAGTGCCACAGATGTTAATCCGCTCCATTGTGTCGTTGCCAGGGCAATAATCGTATTGGAATTGAGACCATCCAACTGACTGTTGGCCAGACTGAACAACGCCGACGAAGTCAAGCCATCCCACTGGCTGTCGGCCAACTGCGCCATTTGGATGGAGGTCAAACCATCCCACTGCGTCTCTACCCAAAGCCGCAATGCGGATGAACGCAAACCATCCAACTGGCTGTTGGCCAGCGAGGTCAACTGCAGGGAGGTCAATTGATTCAGCTGCGAATCGGCCAAAGAGAACAAGGTGGTCGAAAGCAGGCCATCGAGCTGGGTATTGACCAGGGAGGCAAGCTGCAGCGAAGCAAGGCCATTCCATTGCGTCACTGCCAACGATTGCCAATGGGTCGAACCGATGCCATCCAATTGGCTGTCTGCCAGGTTGGCCAATTGTCCAGAAAGCAAACCATCCCATTGTGTGGTTGCCAAGGAGAGCAACTGACCGCTCTTCAGTCCATCCCACTGCGTCTCCGCCAAACGGATCAACTGGATTGAGCTGATGCCATCCCATTGTGTGTTGGCCAGGGCGGTGATCTGAGCAGAGGTCACACCGTTTAATTGACTGTCGGCCAAGCCGTTGAGTTGCACGGAAGCCAGGCCGTTGAGCTGGGTATCGGCAAACTGCGCCCATTGGCTGGAAGAGAGCCCATCCAACTGGGTATTGGCCAATCCGGCCAAGGCAACCGAGGTCAAGCCATTCCACTGGCTGGCAGCCAGGCTGGCCACCTGCAGGGAGGTCAGGCCGTTCAACTGGCTGTTGGCCAGGGCCGCCAGGGCCACAGAGGTGATGCCTTGCCATTGGGTAGCCGCCAGGGCAAACAAGCTAGCAGAGTAGAGACCATCCCATTGGCTGTTGGCCAACGAGGTCAAGGCCAGCGAACCCACCCCATCCCATTGGCTATCGGCCAGGTTGGCAATCTGAACCGAGGTCAGACCATCCCATTGCGTGCTGGCCAGGGAGCCCAGAGCGAGAGAAGTCAAACCATCCAACTGGCTATTGGCCAGGTTTTTCAGCTGCAGCGAGAGCAGACCATCCCACTGGGTCGTCGCCAAACTGAACAGAGAGGTCGAAAGCAGACCATCCCATTGCGTATTGGCCAACGAGGAGAGTTGCTGCGAGCCCAGACCATCCCATTGGGTGGTCGCCAACAGCTGCAGTTGGACGGAACTCAGACCATCGAGCTGGGTATCAACCAGAGCGGTCAGTTGCAACGCGGTCAAACCATCCCACTGGCTGCTGGCCAGCGAGGCCAATTGTGTGGAGCCAAGACCATCCCACTGGGTGGTGGCCAACCCGCTCAAGTGCAGGGAAGTCACCCCGTTCAGCTGGCTTGCCGCCAGGCTGTTCCACTGCGAGGCCGTCACACCATCCAACTGGCTGTCGGCCAGGGCTTTGAGTTGCGTCGACAACAGGCCATCGAACTGGGTACTGCTCAAGCCGCTCCATTGCATGGAGAGCATGCCATCGAGCTGACTGTCGGCCAAAGCGGTCAGCAAGCCTGAGCTGAGACCATCCAACTGGGAGTCGGCCAGAGATTGCAGCTGTAACGAAGTGAGCCCATTCAACTGGGTATTGGCCAGACTGAGCAGACCGACCGAACTTAATCCATCCAAACGGGCGACAGACAACGAAGTCAACACCGACGAAGTCAGCGCATCCAGCTGGGTGATGGCAAGACCATACAAAGAGGTCATGGTCAAACCATCCAGCTGTGTCCCCGCCAATGAAGCCAACTGGGTCGAGGAAAAACCGCTCAACTGGGTCACGGCAAGATTGGTCAAGCTGCCGGACAACAGACCATTCAACTGGCTGATCGCCAGAGCAGCCAGTTGCTCAGAGGTAAACCCATCCCACTGACTGTCGGCCAATTGCAGAAGTTGACCCGTCGTCAGCCCATCCAATTGCGTGTTGGCCAACAACGCCCATTGATCGGACGACAGACCATCCAACTGGCTGTCGGCCAGAGAGGCCAGCTGCAGGGAGGTCAAACCATCCCATTGCGTATCCGCCCACCCTTGCAGCTGCGTGGAACGGATGCCATTCCATTGGGTAATGGCCAAATGTGAGATGGCCAACGAGCCAAGACCATTCCACTGATCATCCGTCAAAGCCAGCAGTTGCAGCGAACCAACGCCATCCCATTGCGTGTCGGCCAAACTGCCCAAGACAGAAGAGTCCGTTTGACTCAATTGGGTAACGGCCAGGGCGGCCAGCTGCGTGGAAGTAAACCCATTCCATTGGGTAACCGCCAGGTTGACCAATTGATCGGCAGACAGACCATTCAACTGGCTGTCAGCCAGACTGGTCAGCACCAGAGAGGTGATGCCATCCCACTGGCTATTGCTCATCAGGCCGATTTGGCTTGAGGTCAAGCCATTGAGTTGGGTTATGGCCAGTGCGCTCCAATGGGAGGCAAGGGCCAATCCATCCAGCTGGTTGTTGACCAGTGCGCTGATCTGTGTCGAACGCAGGCCATCGAGCTGGCTGTTGACCAGAGAGGCAAACTGGCTGGGCCACATGCTGCTCAACTGGGTAGCCGCCAAAGAGTTGAGGCCGACGGAACTCAAACCATCCAGCTGGGTTGCCGACAAGACAAACAGTTGCAGGGAGGTCAGACCGTCCAGTTGCGTTCCTGCCAACCCGAACAGTGTGGTCGATGACATACCATACAGTTGCGTGTCGGCCAAAGAGGTCAGCACCGTCGATGAGAGTGCATCCAGCTGGCTATTGGCCAAACCATAGAGGCCAAATGAACTCAAACCATTCCATTGGCTGTCAGCCAGCGAGGCCAGCGTCAAGGAAGCCAAACCATTGAGCTGGCTGTTGGCCAAGCTCGTCAGCGCGTCGGAGAGCAAACCGTTCCACTGGGTGATGGCCAACGCGGCCAAACGCAGGGAAGCGATGCCATCCCACTGGGTAGAGGCAATCGTGCCGAATACACTTGAGCTGACCCCATCCCATTGGCTGTCGGCCAGCGAGGCCAACTGGCTCAGAGTCAACCCATCCCACTGGGTATCCACCAACCCCGACAACTGAATAGAGGTCATCCCATTCAATTGGGTGTTGGCCAAAGCAGCCCATTGCAGGGAGGTCAAGCCATTCAACTGGCTGGTGGCCAAATTGCCCAGACGAACAGAGTTGAGATAATCCCATTGGGTATCGGCAAAGGTATTCAGTTGCCAGGAACGCAACCCATCCCACTGGGTATCGGCCAGGCCGGCCACACCAGTTGCCGTCAACCCATCCAGCTGGGTATCGGCAAATGAGGCCAGGCCCATCGAGAATAAACCATCCAGCTGCGTACTGCTCAAAGCCAGCAGTTGGGCAACATCCAACCCATCCCACTGGGTATCGGCCAGGCCCATCAACTGGATGGAACCTAAACCATTCAACTGCGTATCGGTGCAAGCGTAGAGCTGGGTGGAGGTGAGCCCATTGAGTTGTGTTGCCGCCAGGCTGTACAAGGCCAGAGAGAGCAGGCCATCCAGCTGTGAAGTGGCCAGCTGGGTCAATTGCAGTGAGGTCAAGCCATTGAACTGGGTAGTGGCCAGATTTTGCAGCTGATAGGAGTCCAGCCCATCCAGCTGCGTGTCAGCCAAAGCGTTCAACCGCAAGGATGAGAGGCCGTTCAACTGGCTGTTGGCCAGGGCAAAAAGCTGGTCAGAGGTCAAACCGTTTAATTGGCTGTCGGCCAAAGAGGTCAAGGCAACAGAACTCATGCCATTCCATTGGGTGATGGAGAGCAGGTTGAGCTGTTGCGAACCCAACCCATTCAACTGGGTATTGGCCAAGGCAAACCACTGGATGGAGCTGAGTCCGTCCAACTGTGTGGAAGCCAATTGGCTCAATTGCAGCGATGTCAGACCATTCCATTGTGTGGCGGCCAGCGTTGCCACCTGCTGCACCAACCATCCATCCAACTGGGTATCGGCAAGAGCAGACAAGCTGAGGGAAGAGAAACCATCCAGCTGGGTACCCGCCAGAATGGCCAGTTGTACGGAACCCAGACCATCCAGTTGGCTATTGGCCAAACCGCTCAAACCAACCGAAGCCAAACCAAGCAACTGGCTGGTTGCCAATGCTGCCAACTGCAGGGATGAGATGCCGTTCTGTTGCGTATTGGCCAAACCGCTCAAACCAACCGAAGCCAAACCAAGCAACTGGCTGGTTGCCAATGCTGCCAACTGCAGGGATGAGATGCCGTTCTGTTGCGTATTGGCCAAGCCGAACAGCGCCAATGAACTCAAACCATCCCATTGTGTGTCCGCCAGACCGGCAAGTTGTTGTGAATTCAAGCCATTGAGTTGGCTGTTGGCCAATTCGTACAGCGCGCCAGAGAGCAAACCGTTCAATTGGCTGTCGGCCAAAGAGGCCAGTCGGGTTGAATAGAGGCCATCCCACTGGGTGGTGGCAAATGCCAGCAGGTTCAGTGAACTTAACCCATCCAGCTGGCTGTTGGCCAAACTGGCCAACTGCAGCGAAGAAAAGCCATCCCACTGGCTGTCTGCCAAGCTGGCCAGCAAGGTGGAACCCAAAACATCCAGCTGCGTGTTGGCCAAGGTGGCCGCATTCCACCACAACAAACCATCCCATTGGGTGATCGCCAATCCGGCCAGTTGCAAGGTACTCAAACCATCCAACTGGGTGCCAACCAAAGAGCCAAATACCCAGGAAGAGAGAGAATCAAATTGGCTATTGGCCAAACTGGCCAGCTGCGTCGAACTGAAACCATCCCATTGCGAATCGGCAAAGTTGGCCAGTTGGCTGGAGAGCAAACCGTTCAACTGGGTTGCAGCCAGCGAAAACAGGTGTGCCACCTCCAAACCATTCAATTGGCTGTCTGCCAAATTCGTCAACTGCGATGAGGTGAATCCATTGAGCTGCACCGAGGTCAACGAATTCAACTTCAAGGATTGCAGCCCATCCAACTGGCTATTGACCAAACCGCCAAGCGCCGTGGAAGTCAGCCCGGAGAGTTGGGTTTGATTCAAGGCGAGCAGATGGATAGAGGTAAGGCCATCCAGTTGGCTATTGGCCAATCCCGTCAACTGCAAAGCATCCAAACCATCCAGCTGGGTATCAGCCAAACTGAAGAGTTGCACGGAGGTCAAACCGTTAAACTGGGTGTTGGCCAAACTGGCCAGATTGAGCGAAGTCAGCCCGTCAAACTGGGTCGCGGCCAACTGCGACAAACGACTGGAAAGAATGCTGTCCAATTGCGTCGTGGCAAAAGCAAGCCAGGCAATGGAGGTCAAACCATCCAGTTGGCTGTTGGCCAAAGAGGCCATCTGGCTGGAAGTCAGCGCATCCAACTGGGTGGCGGCCAAATGGGAGATACTGAGCGACAACAACCCATCCAACTGGGTATTGACCAGGTTTGCCCACTGCACACCATCCACACCATCCAACTGGGTGTCGGCCAGAGCGGAGAGCTGCAACGAACGCATACCATCCAGCTGACTGTTGGCCAAACCATTGAATTGCGTGGAGGTCAACCCATCCAATTGGCTGTCCGCCAGAGCGGTCAATTGCGCAGAGCGCAGATAATCCCATTGGCTGTCCGCCAGCCCATTCAACTGAATGGAACGGAAACCATCCAATTGGGTATTGGCCAGCGCATTGAGTTGTATTCCGTCCAGACCATTGAGTTGGGTATCACTCAATGCGGAAAAATGCTGCGAAGTCAAACCATTGAGTTGAGTGTTGGCCAGCAGGAACAGTTGCAGAGAGGTCAGCCCGTTCAACTGAGAATCAGCCAGGGTAAGCAAACGACTGGACAAAAAGCCATCCCACTGCGTATCGGACATGGCATTGGCCGCCGTGGCGGTCAAGCCATCCAACTGGGTTGCAGCCAAAGATCCCCACTGTACGGAAGTCCAACCATCCAGCTGGGTATCCGCCAGCGCAAACAACTGCAGAGAAATCAAGCCATCCAGCTGCGTTTTGGCCAACTCGCCCCACTGATAGGAGGAGAGACCATTCAATTGGCTATCCGCCAGCCCATTCAGATGTTGCGTGCGCAAACCATCCAATTGCGTATTGGCCAGTGATGCCAACTGCAGCGAGGTCAAGCCATCCCACTGGGTATTGGCCAACGCCGTCAAATTAAGACTGGTCAAACTATCCAGCTGCGTATCGGCCAACGAGTTCCATTGGATGGAAGAGAGGCCATCCATCTGGGTATTGGCCAGTGAAGCCAGCTGAAGCAGATCCAGCCCATTCAACTGGGTGTCGGCCAAGGTGAACAGCAACAGGGAAGTCAGACTGTTCAACTGGGTGTAAGCCAGCGTCGGCAGTTGCAGCGACCTCAAACCATCCCATTGGCTCGCCGCCAAAGCGGTCAGTCGCAAAGAGGTCAGTGCATCCAATTGGGTATCGGCAAATGAACCAAATCCGCTTGAACTCAAACCATCCAGCTGGCTATCTGCCAAAGCAACCACCTGGCTGTACAAGAGTCCATCCAACTGGGTGTTGGCCAAAGAGAAGAGAGAAAGCGAGCGCAGACCATTGAGCTGGCTATCTGCCAAGGTCATCAACTGCAACGATTGCAATCCATCCAGCTGACTTTCAGCCAACGCAAACAGTTGCAGTGACAACAAACCATCCAGCTGGCTGTCGGCAAAGGCAAACAATGACAGCGACAACAGACCATCCAACTGGGAGTTGGCCAAAACTTTAAGCTGCAACGACCATAAACCATCCAGTTGACTGTCGGCCAAAACCGATAACTGCAGGGAACGCAGACCATCCAACTGGCTGTCGGCCAGGGCCGTCAGTTGCAGCGACTGCAAACCGTCCAACTGACTGTCAGCCAACGCGGTCAATTGCATCGAGCGCAGGCCATCCAACTGGCTATCGGTAAAGGCGCTCAACTGCATGGAGCGCAGACCGTCCAACTGACTGTCGGCCAACACTTTCAATTGTAACGACAACAGACCATCGAGCTGGCTGTCGGCCAACGCCATCAACTGCTGACTGCGCAAACCGTCCAATTGGCTGTCCGCCAAAACGCTCAGTTGTACACTCAACAAACCATTCAACTGGCTATCGGCCAACGCCGTCAACTGCAGACTGCGCAAACCATCCAACTGACTGTCCGCCAATGCCGTCAGCTGCTGACTGCGCAAACCATCCAACTGACTGTCGGCCAATGCCGTCAGCTGCTGACTGCGCAGACCATCCAACTGGCTGTCGGCCAACGCCGTCAGCTGCTGACTGCGCAGACCATCCAACTGGCTGTCGGCCAACGCCGTCAGCTGCTGGCTGCGCAAACCATTCAGCTGGCTGTCCGCCAACGCCGTCAGCTGCTGGCTGCGCAGACCATCCAGCTGGCTGTCCGCCAATGCTGTCACCTGCTGATAGCGCAGACCATCCAACTGGCTGTCGGCCAAAACCGTCAACTGCAGGCTGCGCAGACCATCCAGCTGGCTGTCCGCCAATGCCGTCAACTGCTGATAGCGCAAACCATCCAACTGGCTGTCGGCCAGCACTGTCAACTGTTGGCTGCGTAGACCATCCAACTGGCTGTCCGCCAATGCCGTCAATTGCTGGCTGCGCAGACCATCCAACTGGCTGTCCGCCAACGCCGTCAGCTGCTGGCTGCGCAAGCCATCCAACTGGCTGTCGGCCAACACTGTCAATTGCAGGCTGCGCAGACCATCCAACTGGCTGTCCGCCAGAGCAGCCAACTGCGTCTGTTGCAAACCATCCAACTGGCTGTCGGCCAGGGCGGTCAATTGCGCTTGTTGCAGACCATCCAACTGGCTGTCCGCCAGCGCCGTCAACTGTTGGCTGCGCAGACCATCCAACTGGCTGTCCGCCAACGCCGTCAACTGCTGGCTGCGCAGACCATCCAACTGGCTGTCGGCCAAAACCGTCAACTGCAGACTGCGCAGACCATCCAATTGGCTGTCCGCCAACGCCGTCAGCTGCAGACTGCGCAGACCATCCAACTGGCTGTCCGCCAACGCCGTCAGCTGCAGACTGCGCAAACCATCCAACTGGCTATCGGCAAACGCCGTCAGCTGCAGACTGCGCAGACCATCCAACTGGCTATCGGCAAACGCCGTCAGCTGCTGGCTGCGCAAACCATCCAACTGGCTGTCAGCC
>PDZV01000051.1 GCA_002753135.1 Magnetococcales bacterium WMHbinv6
CCTCCTTCATAAGGGAAAAGGCCCCTGAAGGGGCCTTCATAAGGACAATGGCCCCCTACGGGGGCCTTCATCAAACCACCCGCTACGCGGGTGGTACGTGATAGTACCCGTTGCGGTCGTTGACCCCGTGACCAGAGAGAAACAGCATGGCCACATCCTTGGCGGTGGTCTGCCGCTCCAGCCACTCCAACCCGTTCAATACTTCATCCCGGGTGGCGTTGGGGAGAGACTTGATTTCCACATTCTGATAGAGTATCCTCTCCTGTTTCTTGATCACTCTGACGAAATCTTCGGCATCCTTGACCGGATACTTAAGGTTGGGTAGCTTGTCGGAGCGATAGGTTTGCACCCCGATGGCCAGCACATACAAATTGGGCTTGGCTACGAACGCCTTGCTCACGGAGCCATCCTCTGCCATCTGGGATTTTTTCCCTCCTTGCCATTGCAGCCGGAGTTGGGCCGGTTCGCTAAAGCCGTGACGGTTTTCGGCAATCAATGCCAGTGACAGATCCCGTTCTGGCAGGGTCAGGGTCACCTCCCCTTCAGCTGCTTCCGGCTTTATTCGTTCCAAACCACCGCTCTCCACCAGGGGGCGACCATCGACATGGGGAATGAGCCAGTTCACCGGGGCATCGGACGGGCTCTCCAGGCGGTAGCGCAGCGTCACACGGGCCGAGGAAAACGAGTCCCCATTGCCAGGGGCAAGCAACCGCACCACCGGAGGAAGCCTGGTTTCCACCTTGACCTGCGGACGGCTCTTGTTGCCCAGCGCCGCATCGGCCTGGGCCAGAGCTTGGGCCTCGTCGAGGCTATCCAGTACCCGGGTCACCACATCAGGACGGGAGAATTGTTCCCGAAAGCGGGCCACCGGGAAAAAAGCAGCCTCCCGCTCCTTACCCCGGTTGAGATGCCAACCCAGCAACTCTTCCGCCCCCGGGGAGGCGGCATAGTAGCCCTGCGGGGTCCACTGCACCCATCGCCTGCCATCCTTGGTGACAAACAAGGCCAGCAGTTCCTGGCCATCCTGCATTCGATGCCAGCGCACCGTGCCGTCGCCGTAGCCAACCACCGCCACACGGCCATCCTGGGAAATATTGACCGCCCAAGCTACCCCAGGGACCGGCTTTTGCCACAGCGCCTTGCCCTGCTGGTCAAAGCAGCGCAGGAACCATTCCGTCCCCAGCAAAAAACGTTTGCCGTCGGGGGCGATGGCCAGGCTGCGGGATCTTTCGTATTGCACCAAATCGACACGCTGACCGTCAAGCTGGGGATTCTGGGTGTTCATCCATCCAGTAATGTTCATCCCGGCAGCCTCCATCCGGGGAGGATGGAGACCTGCAGTTGGAGCAGCTTTTTGGCTGAGCTGGCGGCTGTTCAGGTCAAACTCGACCGGATGCTTGCCATCCTCTGCCAATCCAAAACGAACCTTTTTGCCATCAGCAGCGAGGAGGAATTTTTCCCATTGGCCACGAAGATCGGCCTGGTCAGGCAGGCGGGAGAGGAGCAGTTTGCCATCCCGATTCAGCACCCCCCAGGCGGGCTCTCCCGTTGCGAAGACCACGCTGCCATTTGCCAGGGAGCGCAGGTGCGTGATCGTATTTTCAGCAACCGGAAAGTCCCGGGCACTCCCCTGACCCATCTTCCCCCATCGGCGAATCATGCGTTTACCCTCACTGTCTGCCGTTCCAGCGGCATACAGCCAAGTCCCATCCCGGGACCAGGCGATTGAGGCCAAGTGACCGTCCAGCCCCTGGGTATCCGGGGCGTGCAGAAAACGCAGCTCTTGCCCCGAAAGCAGGTTGACCGCCGTACTGTCGCGAAACCCCACCGCCACCTGCTGGCCATCCGGGGAAAAGGCAACCCCAAAGGGCTCTTTCCCCCCAGACGGCTGCACTTGGGCCAACTTGCGGAAGCTGGCGTCGTAGAGCCGCACATGACCATCATCAGAGGCAGTGACCAGGCGGCCATGGGGATCGAAATCCACGCCGAAGCTAGACCCACCATACTCACGGTCGGCAAACACCTCCTTGCCGTCGGCAAGCCGGTAGACCCGAACGCCATTCGCCCCTCCCAAGCCAACAGCCAGATACTGACCGTCGGGTGAGAAGCGTAGATGATTGATGACATTAGGCAGACCGGCAATACGTCGAGTCAGCAGCCCGTTGGCACGGTTGAAAAGGTACAGGGAAACATTATTGCCCCATTGCCACCCGGTCCACCCCCCCACCGCCACCGTCTCCCCATCTGGAGAAATGGCCACCGCGTAGAGCTTGCCCTCCTCGCCGGATTCCCCAATCGGTGGGCGCAGGGTGGTGAGCAGCTCCCCGGATTGCAGGTTCCACACCCGTGCAGTTTTGTCATGAGAGGCAGTCACCAGCCAACGTTCCGCCCGGTCCACGTCAATGTGTCTGATGGCCGCCGTGTGCATGCCGCTCTCCAGGCGCAGCAGGGGGCGGGCAGGCGGCTCCTGCTGTGCCGGGGGGCTCTCTTTCGACTGCTGGAGTCGGGCAGGTGGTTCCTCCTTTGTCGGGGCAAGGCAGCCAGTCAAGGCGGACAACAACAGCAACAACGTCGGCAGCAGCCAGCCCTGCCAAGAAAAACAGATGGATGGACGCATCGGGCAACACCTTATGAAAAAGAGCATATTGACCCATTTAAACTATAAACTCTTGCGCTTGTCAAGCATCCCAGAAATCGGAACAGCCCAATATTTATACAGTGTCTCATCCACCAGAACAACCTGTTGAAACTGGCTACAATAAAACGTTTCTGCTACAATCAACGGAGTTTACCTTACCCCTTACCACCGCCCGGATAACGTGATGAACATGACCGATAGTGCCGACACCCTGCCTGTTTGGGATTTGAGCCCGATTTATCGGGGATTGGATGATCCGCTGCTGCAAGAGGATCTGGCATGGTTGCAAAGCCATTATCCCGCCTTTGCTGCCGACTTTCGCGGCAAACTGGCCGAACGGCTGGGCGATGCGCTGCAGGAGTGGGAACGGTTTGCCGAACGGTTGAACCGTCTCTATTTTTATCTGCATCTGCGCCATGCCGCCGATCTGGAGGAGGAGGCGGTCAAAAACCGTCTGCACGAGGTGAACGTGCTGGTTGATCGTCTGGGCGGGGAGTATGCCACCTTTTTCACCATCGAACTGGCTGCTTTGCCGGAAGAGATCTGGCAGCGTCATTGCCAGCAGGATGCACGCTGTTTGCGTCTTCGCTCCTGGGTCGAACAGGTGCGACTGCAACGACCATTCATGCTCTCGACAGAGGTGGAGGCAGCGCTCAGCAAAAGGGCCACCTTCGCGGCCAGCTCCTGGTCCGACTTTTATGATGAGGTGGAAAGTGAACTGCGTTTTGCCCTGGCCGATGGTCCGGCCACTTTGGAAAAAGCGTTGCACCAACTGAATAATGACCCGGATGCAGATCGCCGTTTTGCCGTTTTGACCGCCTTGAACGACGGCTTGGGCGGCTCTTTTGCCCGTTTTTCTGCCCAGGTACTCAACATGGTGGTCGGCAGCAAGCGGGTGGAGGATCAGGAGCGCAGCTATCCGCATCCGATGAGCTATCGCAACCGGCACAACCGCCTGGATGATGGCATCGTGCAGGCCCTGCACCAGGCGGTTGAGGAGGAGGCGACCCCCTTATGCCAACGCTATTACCAATTAAAAGCCCGCCTGCTGGGCTTGCCCCTGTTGCGCTGGAGCGACCGCAACGCCCCCCTGCCCTTTGCCGATCAGAGCCGGATTCCCTACCAGGAGGGGTGGCAGTTGGTGTTGCAGGCCTTCCAACAGTTCAGCCCGACCCTGGCCGAACTGGTCAGCCAGGTGGCCCGACAGGGGGCCATCGATGTCGCCCCCCGGCCAGCCAAGCAGAGCGGTGCCTTCAACTATTCGGTGGTGTTGCCTGGCGGTCACACGCTCTCCTATGTGCTGCTCAATTATCAGGAGAGCAGCCGGGATGTGATGACCCTGGCCCATGAGTTGGGCCATGCCGTCCACGGTCTGCTGGCCGGAGAGGCCCAAGGGGCATTGCTGGCCTCGGCACCGATGGCCTACGCGGAGACCGCCTCCATCTTTGCCGAGATGACCACGTTCCAGTTTCTGCGCCAACGCCTGCAACAACAAAACAACCCGCTTGCCTTGCTGGCCCTGCTGACCGAACGGATTGAAACGTTCTTGAACTCGGTTGTCCGGCAAATCGGCTTCTCTTTCTTTGAGCAGGCGGTGCATGGTCATGACGGACGCCTGAGTGCTGCCGATTTGGCGCAGCTGTGGCACCAATCATTGCTACGCTTGTATGGCCCGCCGGGAGAAACCTTCCGCTACGAGGCCACCGAAAATCTGTGGAGCTACATCAGCCATTTTCATAACCCCTTCTATGTCTACGCCTATGCCTGCGGCGAACTGCTGACCCAATCGCTCTATGCCGTGCAACCCCGTCTTGGTCCCCGTTTTGAACCCTGCTATCGGCAACTGCTGCAGGCGGGCGGCTCGCAGGATTTGGTGACACTGCTCCGCCCCTTTGAGTTGGACCCCACCGACGCTGCCTTTTGGCGGCAAGGTATTCGCACCACGCTGCAACCCCTTATGCAGGAAGCGGAAGCATTGGCCGCTCTGCTGCCAGGCAAGGGTTGAGAAAAAAGCGCACGGCAACAAAAAAAATTGTCCGGCGGGCAAAATTGTGATTGACAGGGGTGGGTGAGAAGATTATGCTGCACTGCAACAAATGCTGCGGTGCAGCAATTCACACTCATAACCTCACAGACAAGGGGAAAACAGGATGGACGGCAATCTGGCAAAACAAATCATGGATGCAAACAGCAAAATTTTGAATACGTTGACCGGTTTGCAGAAAATCAACGAAAAGATCATGAAAGAGCTGGCATCGCAACAGTTGAGCAATGCCGAAACGTTGGTCAAAGCAGGTTCTGGACAACTCAATACGCTGACCAGCCTCAAAACCGTGGAAGATGTTGCCCATGCTCAGGCCAATTTGGTCTCGGAGATGGGTCAGCTGATTGTTGACAATGCCCGCCAGACGCTGGATCTGTTGACGCGCAGCCAGGCAGAAGTCAGTGAATTTCTTGAGCAGAATGTGAGCGAGTTGGTGGAAAAGACCAAGACGCAAGCAGCATAATGGTTTGAGCGGACGGACGTTGCAAGCGTTTGCTGGCCGCCCCGTTGGCCTGTACGGCAACGGGGCTGGACCATCTAACGCGCCTGCTCTTTACCCACCAGAGGCAACGCCTGACGCAGCCACTCCTGAATGCCACCAATCAATTCACACGCCTGCAGGTTGTGCTGCTGAAACTGTTCCAGGGCAATGGCCGCCCGGGGACCAGAGCGACAGATCAACACATACCACAGATCGGGATCAAACAGATCGGGTTTGAAACGGGCGTTGAAACTGCGTCGGAACGGTTCCGTATCCTGGCGGTTGATCAGGTTATGGTCGCAGGGAAACAGACGGGAACCCCAGATAATCCCCTCCTCCTGTTCGCTTTCAGTACGCAGATCGAGCAACACCACGTTGCTGGCCGATAGATCGATCAGTCGCTGCAACTGATCGGCTGCAATCATCTCATTGAACAGCGCCCGTTCGCTGATCCGCCGGGTTTCGGCCAACTGAAAACAGCCCTGGTATTGGCGATCATCCTGATTGATATGGGTGGTCAACCAATCGAGCAGAAACGATTCCAGCCTGGTGATGGCAGCGGCCTGCCGGTTGGTGACATCCATTTTGAGTTGTTGCAAATGGCGGATCAGCTGTTGATGCTGCTCAATATGTTGTTCCAGCAAAGGATATTTATGCTGGCGCATCAACTCCTCTTCGGCCTGAAAATGTTCCTGGGTATATTTTTCCAGGCGTGGAAAAATGGCATCGATGGGATCCCACTCCTCCTCAAGCGGCTTGCGCTCATGAAACCGTTCTGCCAGGCGATTGAACTCAATGATATAAAACAGCAGGCGCTGGTGGTCGTTATTGAACCGTTCCACACCCACATCGGCAACCGTCAACGCCTCCATGTTTTTTTCTCCCTCAAAAACCCAATGTTTGTCGCAAAGCGGCCAACGGACGGCGAAACAGATAATAGAACAACGGCACCTCTTCACCGAACAGTTTGGCCGTCCCTTTCAGTCCCAGGCGCAGTTGGGCAACAACCGAGGCTGGCAGGGATTCTAGCAGCAGGGTACTGCGCAGCCGATAAGCCAGCACCCCCTCCGGGGTGGCTGCCGCTTCGTAGGAGGCATAACGCAGCCGTCCCGGCAAGGGGTGCAGCGGGTCAGTATGCAGAAACAGACGGGTTTCTGCCCCCGGTTGCAAAACCAGGGCATCGGCAACCGGCAACAAAATTTCTATTTCCCGATCCGTTGGATCAGCAATAGACAAAATGCGTTCCCCAACCCGTACCGGACGCCCCAACCATTGGTTGACATCGGCAAACAAAACCACACCAGCCATTTCCGCCCGCACTTGCAGACGGTGCAGCAATTGACCGGCATGTTCCGCCTGGGCGGCAGCGCGTGCCATCGCCGCCCGCAAGGCAGCCAGTTCGCCAGCACTCTCCGCACTCTGAAAGGCTTTGTTGGCACTTTTTTGGTATTGCGCCTTGGCAATGGCCAACTCTTCCGTAGCCACCTGGAAACGACCTTGCAGCTCCGTTGGATCCAAATCAAACAGAGGGGCACCTGTCACAACCGTTTCGTTCGGCACGACATGAAACCGTTGCACCACGCCATCCATGGGGGCCGCCACCAGCAGCGGCTGCCGGGCTGCCACACTGGCCGGGGCCAACACCGATTGGCGCACCGGCATCATGGCCAAAACCAGCAGCACCAACCAGGCCACTCCTTTTAACCACCAGCCCCTGCGCGGCCAATGCCAGCGCCATGCCCGGCGAGACAATGGCAACAGCACCGTCAACGCCTGGGCATAGCCGTCGAGCAACTGTTCCAGCAAACGCTGTTCGGTCGTTTCCCAAGGTTGATCCCGTCCCAGCAGCAGCACACCCAGCCGTTCCTGGCGTAACGGATGGTGCAACGGCAACCAGATCAGTTGCGGATGAGACCAGACGGTCCATTCAGCCCGCAGCCCCTCCGACAAACGCTGCGGATCGACGGCATGCAGGCTCTGGCTGACCTCCAATTGGCCATATTCGGCAAGAAAACGGTCCATCCAGACCAACTGTGGCGCATGCGCATCCCATTGGGCGACACCGGAGAGGGCAATCAATTGTTGTTTTTGCTGTGGGGGTTGCAGCCAGAACAGGGCTTGATGATAAGGGACAAGGCGCAAAGTTTCATTCACAACAACAAAACCCAACTGCGACAGCTCAAGCGCATGGCGACTCTCTTTGAGCAAAGAGAGCAATTGGCTTAATCCGGCCACCTGTCTGGCCAACAACTCGGAATCCCCTGGTGTGGCAGAAGCGACCGCTTGCCTGCTGCCGACAGGGTTCATGGAGGAGGAGCCACTGTCGAGCGTGGCAGCGCGGGCAGGGTAACCGGACCGCCCATCCCCGGCAGCAGTTCCGGAAAATCGCCCTGAATGCGACCAACCACCGGCATGGTCTGACTGACCGGATCGATCCGTCCACTGCTGCGCACCACCTGGACCGGGTAGGAACGGCCCGTCTCTTCAAGAAAAATGGTAAAGGTAGTGCCGACCGGCAAGCCGGCATGATAGCGTGACGGAACAATCACCCGCACCTCATAGACAGCGGTGGAGGAGATTTCCAGCAACGGTTTTCCTTGCGGCACACTCTCGAAAGCATGCACCGGAATGGTATGGAGCCGCCCGGCAAAGGGGGCACGCAGGCGGCACATCTCCACCATGGCCTGTTGCACGGCCAGTTCTGCTTCCGCCTGCAACACCTCGGCTTCATTCAAGGCCACATCCAGACGACTGGCAGCACGCACGGTGACCAACTCCCGATTGGCCTGCAATTTTTTGCGGGCAGCCTGCAGGGTGGCTTGTACCTGCTGCAGTTTGGCCTGCCGAACCGTGCAGTCAAAGCTGAGCAACAGTTCATCTTTCTCAAACCGTTCACCCTCCCGCTTGTGAATCGCCACAATCCGCCCCTCCATCAGGCTGGAGATCCACGCCTCCTGTTGCGGGACGATCAGACCTCTGGGCAGGGGTTCATTCTGGCTCACAGGGCTGGCCGCCAACAACATCGGCAGGCTGCCAACCCAGGCACAGAGCAGCAGAGCGCCACAAGCCAACCGTGCCAGACGACGTTTCATGGTTGATCCGTTGCATCCGGGTCAGGCAGCAGGTGATACCAGAGCGGATGCTCCTCCGACATCCGGGTCATGGCCACCTGAGAAATACGCAAGGGCCGATCGGTCAACGGTGTCGGGGCAACCAGGGTCAGCGGCTTGGCGTTGGCCAACCGTTGTTCGTTGGCCCGTTGGATCGATTCCGGCCATTTTTGCAACGACTCCTGAATGGCCTGGCTCAACGCAGACAACGAAGCCGCCTCTCCAGCCCCTTTTTCCGGCAGCGGATCGATGCCAACCGATAACGACAAGCGACCTGCCGCGTTGTGCAGTTCGGCATAGGCCAACTCTTTTTGCATCCGGCGATAGATGGAGCGGGCTTTGCTTTGAATACGATCCAGATCGCTGCGGGTTTGCAAAGCGGCAGGAGCGTTGGCAGCATGGCTGGCATGCTGGTGCAGTCGTTGTGCCGCCTGGCTCATCTGCTCGATGATGCGATATTCCGCCACGGTCTGATCATAGCGGATTTTGGCCACATGCAGCTGCGTCAACACCGCCATGCCCATCGACAGACGACGCCCCTTGGCAATTTCTGCCTTGGCATCGGCCATGGCCAGCGCCGTCGGAGCCTTGATCAGGTTGACCAGATTCCAGGCCAGTTGCAGACTGCCCTGCAGCCAGTTTTGATGATAGAGAAAGGCATTGGTCGACAGATGATAGCCCCCCTCCAGGTTCATGCCGGGAAAAAGCTGCAGCAGCGAGGCGCGGGCCTCGGTCTGATCGATCCGGGTCAAATAGTCCTCTTCGCGCAACTCCGGGCGGAACAGCAGCGCCAACTCCTCGAGTTGTTGCACATCTTCCGGCAAACGTGGCAACCCATCCATCCCTTTTTCCGGGGCTTCCAGCGTGAAGGATTGATTGAGATCATGGTTGATCAGAGCCGACAGCTGCGTCTGGGCCACGCTCAAATCGCGTTGCAGGGTGGTAATCTGGTAGATGGTTTCCAACAGGCCCAGTTGATATTCCAGGGCTTGACTGGGGGGTTGCAGCAGGTTGATTTCGGCCAGTTGCGAATCGGCCAACGCCTGTTGCGCCTCGTTGAGAAAGGTTTGAATCTCCGGCAACAGGCGCTGCGCTGCCAAGGCACGCCAGAAGGAGTGGCGCACCTCCTGGAGGGGATCATGGATCACCTTGCGCCGCCGCTCCTGGCTGATCAGATAGCGGTCCGCCTGTTGTTGCGCCCGCAGGGTGTTGAGGCCAAAATCCAGCACATTCCAGGCCACGCTTAGATCGGCGTCCAAACTCTCCCGTTCGGCAGAGGTGGAGGCCTCCAGGGATTGCACCCCGGTCAACAACGAGCGACTGGAGGCACCAGCGGGCCGGTTGCGGCTGGAATAGCCCGCCTGCATGGTCAAACGCGGCAACAGCTCTTTTTCCGCCATTGCGCTCTGACCAAAGGCCAGCGCCTCTTCCATACGTTTGAGTTTGTGATCAAGATTGTAGCGAATGGCCCGGGCCATGGCATCGGCAAGAGTCAAGGGGCGGGTAATCGGTTCCACATCCTTATAGACAGCCAGCCGATCCTGGGCCATACGCTGCAGGCGCTCCTGTTGGGTGATCGGTTCGGGCGTGTAGGTGCAGGAGCCGAGCAAAAGGGCGGCAGAACACCAGACATAACAGACTGGCGGGCTGCAGAAACGCCGGGAATCGTTTGAATGACATGAGTGCATAACCGCCTGCCTGTTCTTGGGAGACAAACGCAACATCCCGAATGATCAAAAGCCCGACTCGCGAAGCAGAGTGGCCATCATCCGCCGCCAGAGAAAAGCAATCACGCTCTCCTGACCACCATGAAGAAACAGATCGCCTACGATCATCTTGTCGGGCAGCGGGCACGACGACGCAACGGGTCGTAATTGCACACGATAAAGGGCTTCGTCTGGAACAAGTCGTTCCCCCTCTTTGCGCACTGCCAGACGGCCACCATGCACCGTGGCCAGATGTGGCCAATCAAGCGCAGCGAGTGCGATGGCCGCAACCTCCTCCACCAGCACCGCACAACGGGGCAGGGAGAGATCCTGGGCCACAAACCAGCCGCTTGCACCAACCTGGATCTGTGGATGTTGTTGCTCATCCACATAGGCATGGATGACACGATCCTCTGTCTGATGCAACAACAGCAGTGGATCCTGTGTGCCAACCCAACGACCGACAGCCACGCTTTCTGCCGGAGTATCCACCAACCCGGCAAACGGGGCTGTGATCAGCAACCGCTGGCGAAGAGCCTGCAGCCCCTGTTGTTGGGCCTGCGTGGCTGCCAACTGGCGCACAGCCAGCAGACGTTGTTCCCGATCAGGATCGTTAACACCGGGCCTTTGACTTTCGTAGAGCCAATGTTCTTCTTCCAAGCGATTTAGAAGCAATTTTTGTTCCAGGTCAGGCGCATGCAAAATCAGCAACGGTTGCGCGACCTCTACCCGCTGCCCCGGTTGCACCAGCAGACTCTCCACCCGTGCGGCGGTGGGGGGATACAGGGTGGTAAAGGTGTGGGAATGCCATAAAGCGGGCAGGACAATCTTTGTCTGCCAGGGCAAAACAAGCAGTGCCAGAAAAAGCAACAGCAACAGCGCCGGGCGCGTGATGGCACCAGAGGCCATGTGTTGTCGCATCTGCCACCAGTAGACCCCCTCTCGCCAGGCGGGCAACAGAATGAACCAGGTGATCTCCACCCCCATCAAAAAGATGCCGAGTAATTTAAAAAAGGTGTGGTAGACCAGCAGAGCTATGCCGATAAAAAGAAAAAATCGATAGAGCCAAACACTCCAGGCGAAGGCAATCAACAGACGTTGCCGGGCCGGTGCAAACGTTTCGGGAGGGGGATCCGCCATTTTAAACAACCAGCGCCGCAGCTGCCAACGTCCCAAGGCAAAGGAACGCTCCTGCAAATTGGCCATATCCAGCATGTCGGCAAGCAGAAAATAGCCATCAAAACGCATCAACGGGTTGGCGTTGACCGCCAGCGCCATCAACCAACTGACCGCCGCCAAGGTAAACAGCCCGCTTTGCCAGAGGGGATTATCGGTCAAGCTCCACAACAGACAGGCCACGCCAGCCAACAGCCATTCGGCCACCATCCCGGCCATGGCCACCTGCCGTCGTTGTTTAGGGCAAGGCAAGCGCCAAACATCCGTCGTATCGATGTAGAGAACCGGCCACAACACCAAAAAGGCCACACCCATGCTGGCAATATGGCAGCCGTAACGTTTGGCAACCCAGGCATGCCCCCCTTCATGGACAGCCTTGGCAACGGTCAGGGCGAGAAACAAGATTATCCCTCCCTGCCAGGAGAGCGGCGGCAAGGTGGCCAAAAAGCGGTCCCACTGCCGGGAAACAAGGAATAGACCCAACAGACCACACAGGGCCAACAGCCACAACCAACCGCTACGAAACAACCAGGGAAGCCGTTGCTGCCAGCGATTGAGAAAGGGATCGGGATGCCACAAAGGAATGGTAAAAAACAGATAATGATGCAGCAGCCAGCGCCAGCCGGAGGGTTTTTGTTGTGCCGCTGTCAGCAGACGGTGCCGGTCGGCCTCACCCTGTGGTTGCAGCAGCTGATTGACCGTTAAAAAGCGAACAAAACGGTGCAAATCATCCTCCTCTACCGGCACGGTGCTTTCTTGCCGGATTTTCGCCAGCAGTTGCGCACCGTCGCTCACCCGTTGCCAGCGGCGCAACATTTCCGATTCGATCCAACCGAGGCGAAAATAGCGGTGTCGCGGTCGATCATACAGCAACCAGGCTGGTGTGCCACCGGCCCCGCGCGTGCGCGGCAACAGCTGCAAATCCTGACGCAAGCGCGGCAGCGCGATCATGCCCACACTGCCAGCAAGGCACGAATCTCTCCTTCTCGCTCATCTTCCCAACGCTCGATGCACGCATAGAGGCCCTGCTCCTCCTGCCTGCCAGGCGCATCACCTTGCCTGGCGGGCAACGGCATGGCCAGCGGCTCCTGCAACTCAGGATCTCTATTCCACAAGGCCCCCTCCTTTTGCAGCAGATCTTCGCTCGGCAAATCAAACTCCGGGCCAAAATAATACCACCCCGAGCGCACGGCAAATCCGGGTTGGGCCGCAGGACCACTCAACACGGGAGATATCGCCTGGCTGCTTTCCGACATGACGGCGTTCAATACCGGCGTCTGCAAGGCACCTGGGGCAACGGTGGCAATGCTGCGCTGCACGGCATTCAACACCGGCGTGGAGAGCCCGCCATCCTGCACCCCCGGGTTACTGTTGCTGACGGCTGTCAACAAGGGGGTACGCGAATCCTGCAGCGCCACACTGCGCGTCTCTTGTTGAATCGCGGTCAGAATGGGCATGGCCTCCTGCAAAGCGGAAGGTCGCAGGATAAACTCTCCTTCCCGGTCGGTCAGCCAGACTTCCGGCGTTTTGTTCGGCAAGGATGGTTTTTCCGGCACAGGCAGCGGCACGGCATTCAGCCGTATGGTAATCGGAAACCAACCGACTTGCCGCCATTGCGGCGTCACTTGATCGGTAAAGGTAAAGCGGAATCCATCTTGCGGATAGCTGCTGCCATCATGGCGAAACTGCAGCAACAAACGATCCAGATCGGCCTGGGTAAAATTCATCCCCACCTGCAATGAGAGGGTATTGCGCAGCAAGGTACCATGCGTGGGCAGCGAGGCAACCGTGTAGAGCAACTCGGATGGCCCCTGTTCCACATCCTCCACCAGCAGTTGCGCTCCACCGATGGTTTGTTGCTGCCCTTGGCGCAGAATCAGGCCGTTATCAATCTGCAGTCTGGGCAGATCGTTGACCGCTCGCACTTCAATCTCCACCGTTGCCCGCCCGATACGGGCATCACCGCTGTTGATGATATAGGAAAAGGTATCGATACCGTAAAAATCATGATCCGGCTGATAGCGAAAAGTTTGATCCGCCAAGCGGTACAAACGGCCATGTTCGGTAGCGGTAAAACCAATCACTTGCAGCACACCCGCCTGATCCGGGTCATGGTCGTTGGCCAGCACGGAAAAACTGAGCGCTGCCCCATCCTCGTTCATACTCAGCCGATCTGGATTGGCCTGCAGGGCATCTTCAATCGGTTGCACAATCAGTGTCACCAGTGCCGAACCGCTGTTGCCATGACCGTCATTGATACGATAGCGGAGGCTGTCCACCCCGTTGTAATCCTGATTCGGCCGATAGAGGTATTGGCCGTTGGCCAATGGAGTCAGTGAGCCATGTTGCGGTCCCTGCAGCAGTTGCACGCTCAAGGTATCGCCATCCACATCCACATCGTTGGCCAACCATTGACTCGTGCTGAGCAAAAGCGGCGTATCTTCCGGGGTGGTAAAAGCATCGGCACCGGCGACCGGACCATCTTCAACCGGCAGAACATGCAGGGTCACCTGACGGGAAACAACCCCCACCGCACCACTGCCCTGGTGGCCCAGGTCACTGACTTGCCAGGTCAACAGATCCGTACCATTAAAATCGCTCTCCCCCTGATAGTGCATACCGTTCAACGCCTGTTGCAGTGCCGACAAGGTACCGGTCACACTCAGCCATTGGCTGCCGTTGCTGCCAGAGAGCCAGTTCAGGCCAACGGTGGAGGCCAGGGTCAAACTTCCCCGCTGACAGGCCATATCCAGTTCCAGCAGACCATTGGCCACATCAGGATCCTGCAGGCTGAAGCTGCTGATGGTCAGCGTTTGATCTTCGTTGACCGTCAATGCCAGAGGGGAAGTCAAAAGCGGTGGATCGTTGACGGCACGCACCGTAACCTGTCGCCACATCGGCGCACTCTGCAGCGCCCCATCCTGCAAACGCCACTCTACCGTTCTGCCCCCTTCCGTGGGGGTAGACCCTTCACTGTTGAAATAAGTGACGTTGCGCAAAGCGTTCTGATATTGTGCCAGTGAAGCGGTACCACTCAAGGTCAACTGGCCCGTCGTACTGTTCCAACTGCCGTGAATGCCGCCCTGATCGACAAAGGCCAAACGATCCTGCGCGGCCACATAGCCGCTGCCAATGGTGATGGTGGCCCCGCCAAACTGGCTGCTGTCCGGGTCGGTGATGGTCAGATCGGGGGCTATCGGCGTTGCCAGATCGTTTTCGTTGTAGGCCAGATCTGTACCATTACCCAGCACAGGGGCATCATTGACCGCAACCAACTGCAGTTGTTGGCTCACCACCCCGCTCTCCAACTGACCATCGTTGACCGTCACCTGCAGCCAGCGGTTGCTGCTGGTGGGATTGTCCGCCGCTCCAGTGCTGACCTGATAGCCAACTGAACGCAAAACCGCCTGATAGGCGCTCAAAGTGGCCGCCCCCGTCAGACTCAGACGCCCTGTCAGCCCATCCCAACTGCCAACAATCCCGGCTTGACTGGTATAGGAGAGTTGATCTTCCGCCGCCAGATAGCCTTGGCTGAAGCTGACCGTTGCCCCCTGCAAGAGCAGGCTATCCACATCCTGGACAAAAAGATCGGCAAAGAGCGGCGTTGGCAGGCCGTTTTCCTGAAAGGTGACCGGTATACTGACCGAGGATAATTGCGGAGCATCGTTAACCGGCAGCACCTGAATGGTGGCGGTGGTTGCCCCAATGGTGCCTCCCGCACCATCGCTGACAGCAAACTGCCAGCTGTCGCTGCTGGTTTCACTCCCATCGTGCCGATAGACAATGCGATGGTTCTGGAGATCCTGTTCAGTCAGGGTGTCTGACAGGGTCAGCGTCACGCCATTTTTAAGCAACAGGCCATGATCCGGCAAGGCCAGCAGATGATAGGTCAACTGTGCTGCACTTTGTTCCGGGTCGCTGACCTGCAACACCGTATTGTCGAACAACCCGCTTGCCCCCTCATTGACCGTCAGGATTGCATTGCGCACCAGGGAAGGAACATCGTTGACCGGGGTTATGGTGAAGGCAAAGCTGTGGCTGGCAATTTGCCCCCCTGCCCCGTCGCTGACGCCAAACGAAAAGCTGTCGCTGAAGGTTTCGCCGCCATGGTGCAGATAGCTGATCAACAGCGCATCCACATCCTGTTGGGTAAAAACATCCCCACTTTGCAGGAGTACCCCCTGTCGGTACAACTGGCCGGATTGCGGCAGGCTGCCCACGGTATAACGCAGTTGCCCGGCGCTGTTGTCCACATCGGTTACTTGCAGTTCGAGGCTGGACAGGGTCACACTCTCCCCTTCGGCCAAGGTGGCACCCAGATTGTTGAGCAACACCGGGGCATCGTTGACCGGGGTGATGGTCAATGTCACGGCAGTCGCAAACAGGGAGCCCCCGGCACCATCGCTGACGCCCACCACAAACAGATCCTGGCTGGTCTCGGATCCATCCTGTTGATAGCCGATTCTGCCCTGATCAATATCCTCCTGGCTGAACTGGCTGCCCAGGCTCAAGGCGACACCACTGCGGCTCAGGGTGCCGTGTACGGTCGGATTTTCCAGCGTGTAGAGCAACGCCGTGGCCGCCTGCTCCACATCGGTTACCTGCAGACGAGTGGGAGCAAAAGTCACCGTCCCCCCTTCGTTCACGGTAAAACCGCTGTTATGCGCCCAAACCGGCGCATCATTGACTGCACCGATGGTAAACGTCACCGTGCCCACATCAATCCGGGCATCTCCGGCATTGAGCGTATAGGTCAACTGATCGCTGCCGTAATAGTCGGGATCCGGGGTATAGGTAAAGGTGCCATCCCCGTTATAGACCGCTACACCATGAGCAGCCTGGGTAAAACCGATCACCGCCAGATCGGGATTGAGGCCATAATCAGGCAAAGGGGGCAAGGAGGCATGATAGTCGGGATCGCGATCATTGCTCAGCACCCCTTGTGTGGTGATAAAACCATCCTCTGGAAAAGCGGTGACGCTATCCGTGGCCGCCTGCAATCCATCCAGCACCGGATGGACAACAATATTGACCGTGCCTAAAGCGGTGCCACCGTGACCGTCACTCAAGGTGTAGTGAAACAGAACCACACCAGAAAGATTGTGCGGTGGTTGATAGAGCCAGGTGCCGTTGCCCGCATCGCTTAAGGTACCGTTGCCAGGCCAATCGGCAATGGTGGCGCTCAAGGTGTCACCATCCACATCGCTGTCGTTGGCCAGAATGGCCGTGGCCACCGGAATGGTCAGCGTCATATCTTCGTTGGTGACCAGAATGACATCACCGCCGGTGACTGGTTCATCATTGACTGCCGCCACTGTGAGCGTGACCGTATGCGATGCCACCAGGATGCCACCGTTACCCGAACCACCCTGATCGCTCACCTGCACCAGCAGGCTATCCTGTCCGCAATAGTTGGCCTCACCCTGATAGATCATCGTGGCCAAGGCCTCATTCAGATTGGCCAGGGTGCCTGTCACCACCAGATGGGCGCTGTTGTTGTGACCCGCAGTCACGGTCAGGGCAGAGCCATCCAGATGGATGCTGCCATGGGTTACAGTCAGGGAGAGCGCCAGATCGCCTCCGGCCACATCCTCATCGGTGATGGTGATCGGTTGCAGCAGCAACGCTTGATCTTCAACGGCACTTGCCGAGGTCACCCCGTTTAGCACCGGGCCATCGTTGACGGCAACCATGTTGACCGTCACCGTAGCCAGCGTGCTGTCTGCCACCCCGTCGTTGACCTTGATGGTGATGGTCCGGTTGCCGGCGTGCGGATCATCCTGGTTCGGGTTGTCGTAGGTCAGCGCCCGCAAAACGGTCTGATAATCGGCCAGGCTGGCCGTACCACTTGCCGTGGTCAGGGTGAGCGTTTTTTGGCTCTCATCCCAAAAAGAGATAATGCCACCCAGCGACGGAGCCGCCAACCGCTCCTGATCGGCAGAGGCAGCGCCAAGCAGCGAGATGACTGCCCGCTCCAGCGTGCTGTTATCCGGGTCGCTCAACAACAAGGCAGGCGCAACGGCAAGCGGGCTGTCAGCCTCCGTAAAGGTATAGGATCCGCTGCAGGCAACACTCGGCGCATCGTTGATCGCTGCCACCTGCAGCGACACCGTCGCCGCCTGACTGGCCAGGGTACCGTCATGCACAGTCACCCGCAGGGTGCGCAAACCGCTGTGCGGATCCTCTCCGGCACTGTTCTGGTAGGTGACCGAACGCAGGGCGGCCTGATAGTCAGCCAGCGAGGCCGTGCCACTCAAAATCAAGGCCCCACTGTTGCTGTCCCAAAAACCGCTGATGGCGGCGGTATCGCTAAAATGCAGCTGATCCTCACCCACCTGGTAACCGCCATAAAACTGCAGCGTGGCCTGTTGCAATTGGCTGTTATCGACATCAGAGAGCAGAAAAGCGCTGTTGACAATCTGACTGCCATCCCCTTCGCTAAAAAGGGCTACGCTGCTGTCGGCAGTGACCAGCGGTTGGTCATCCACAGCACTCACCACAATCTGGCTGTTCAACAACGTGCTGCTCAACTGCCCGTCGCTGACCTGAAACACAACGATACGGCTGCCAGAGGTCGGCGTATCCTGCAACAAGTTGCCATAACCCACCTGCCGCAGCGCCGTTTGATAGCTGGCAGCCGATGCCGTGCCGGTCAAGGTCAAAACGCCCGCACTCCCATCCCAACTGCCGCTGATACCGTTGCCATCGGTAAAGTAGAGCCGATCTTCGCCACTCTGGTAGCCGCTGCTGAAGCGCACCGTTGCCCCGCTCAACTGGCTGGAATCGGCATCGGCAACGGTGATGGTCGCATCGATGAGGGAGGTGCCCTCCCCTTCGGTAAAGGACAAAATGGCACCCCCATTCAAGATCGGGGCATCATTTACCGCCGAAAGCGTCAAGGTCACCGTTTCGGCAGCACTGTCGGCCACACCGTCAGAGACAACCCACTGCACGGTGCGCACCCCCGCCGTCGGATCATCACCGCCACTGTTTTGGTAGCCGACGCTGCGCAACGCCGCTTGATAGGTGGATAAACTCGCCGCACCACCCAGGGTCAACGTACCGCTCACCCCATCCCACTGGCTGCTCAAGCCAAGGGGTAGCGCAACGGCAAGCAGATCCTCGCCGCTCTGATAACCGCTGACAATCTGTACCGTGGCCTGTTGCAACTGGCTGTTATCCACGTCTTGCAACAGCAGCGCACCATCCAGCGTCTGCAGGCCATCCCCCTCGCTATAGGCGACACCTGAGGCAGCCCCGGCAGAGATCTGCAGCAGTGGCGCATCGTTGACGGCCTGCACCGTCAGGGCAACCGTCACCGGCAGGCTGCTGTCACTGCCATCCTCGATATGCCAGGTCAGGGTGCGGTTGCCAGCGGTGGGATTTTCACTGTTGACATTGTGGTAGGTAATGCTGCGCAAGGCCGCCTGATAATCGCTCAGGCTCGCCGCACCTTGCAGGGTCAACACCCCGGTCAAACCGTTCCAGTTGCCGATGATGCCATGGGCATCCTGAAACAGCAGACGATCTTCGCTGCCCACATAACCGGCGGTGAGCGCCACAGAGGCTCCCTGCAGCTGCAGATGATCCACATCGCTGACGAGCGCCGCCGCAGCCAGGGTGGTATCACCGCCATTTTCGCCCCAGGTTGCTGCGCTTACACCGGCCAAAACCGGTTGATCATTGACCGCTTGCAGGGTGATGGTCGTACTCTGCACGGCACTCTCCAGAACACCATCACTGATCAGCCAGTCAATGGTGCGGCTGCCAGCCTGCGGATCCTCACTGTTGTTGGCAAAGCGGATGCTCTGCAAGGCACTCTGCCAGGCAGCCTGACTGGCTGATCCGGCCAAGGTCAAGCGGCCATTGACACCATCCCAACTGCCGACAATCTGCGCCGTATCGGTAAAAAGCAGACGATCTTTGCCCGGATCATAGCCACTGCGGATGGTCAAGGTTGCTCCCGGCAACAGTGGATCGTCCGCATCCTGCAGGGTCAAGGCGGCATCAAGCGTCAGCGCTGCCTGATTTTCAGTAAAGTTCAGGTTACCCCCGGCATGCAAGAGCGGGGCATCGTTGACGGCACTGACCACCAGCTGGCTGTTGGCCACAGCACTGTTGAGCGCGCCATCGTTAATGGTCCAGGAGAGCTGTCGTGTTCCGGCAGTCGGTGTATCCGCCCCCAGATTAAGATAGGTGATCGAGCGTAACGCCGACTGATAAGCGGCCAGCGAGGCGCTGCCACTCAAAGTCAGGCTGCCTGTCGCTGCCTGCCATATAGCCGTGATGCCGCCACCATTGCCAAACGCCAGCTGATCTTCGCCCGATACATAGCCGGAAGAGATGCTGACCACAGCACCACTCAAGGTGCTATTATCCGGATCGCTCACGGTAATGGTGCCATCGACGATGGTGGCCGGATCGTTTTCGGTAAAAGCCAACAGCGCGCCCGCACTCAGTTGCGGTGCATCGTTCACGGCAACAACCGTGACCGTGCTGCTGAGCAGATTGCTGGAATCCACCCCATCCTCAACCTGCAGCTGCAGGGTACGCACCCCGGCCTGCGGATTCTCTCCAGCTGCGTTTGCATAGTGCAACGAGCGCAACAACGACTGATATTCGGCAAGCGGTGCCGCCCCACTCAACTGCAGAATACCGGTACTGTTGTCCCAATGGCTGCTGATCAATGCGCTATGAGTGAAAGTGAGAAAATCTTCAGCGCCATAAAAACCGCTGCCAAAGGTGACAGTTGCCCTTTGCAGCGTGCTGTTGTCGGCATCGGCCACAAAAAGATCGGCAAACAGCGTCGGCAAGCTGCCGTTTTCCGTCCAGGTCTGCGGCGTGGCGCTGGCGGTCAGCTGTGCTGCATCATTGACCGGGGTCACGCTGATGGCAAAGGGGGTGGCACCGATGATCCCCCCGGCCCCATCGCTTACGGTAAAAGACCAGGTATCATTGGTCGTTTCGCCGCTGTCGTGCTGATAGGTAAGCAAACCCGCATTGATGTCGCTTTGGCTGAACGCATCATTGACCACCAAAACCACCCCCTGGCGCAACAATTGGCCATGCTCCGGCAGCTGAATCAACTGGTAGCGCAAGGCTGCTGCCCCCTGTTCGGCATCACTGACCGACAACAAGGCCGGGGTGATCGTGCCGCTACCTCCCTCCAG
>PDZV01000011.1 GCA_002753135.1 Magnetococcales bacterium WMHbinv6
CAATGGTAAAGGTGAGCAGCAGCAGGGAGACCACCGCTTCATCGCCGCCGAGAATGTTTTTGCTGAAGGCTGGAAACTGGGCCAAAAACAGGGCTCCATAAAGCCAAAACCAGGAGATGCCCAACACCGACAAAAACAAAATTCGATCCACCCTCGGCAGCTGCAGGGTGCGCCAGGTCTCTTGCACAAAGTTGGGATTGATGCGCAAGCTGTTGTCAGGCGGCAGTGCAGCCGGAATCATCCGGCTGGCCAGATAACCGCTGACCCCAATCAGCAGGCCGCAGAGGGTAATGCGGCTGCCCGGATCACTCAATGCCGCCAAAATTCCCCCCAACAAAGTGCCCAACAAAATAGCAATAAAGGTGCCTGCCTCAATCAGCGCGTTGCCTGCCACCAGCTCATGATCCGGCAAATGTTGCGGCAAAATGGCATACTTGATTGGTCCAAAAAAGGTTGAATGGGTTCCCAGCAAAAAAAGTCCGGCAAACAATATTTCGATACTGTGCCAGGCAAAACCCAGGCTGGTCAGCAAAATGATGACAATCTCCAGCAGCTTGACCCATTGCGCCATGCGCGATTTATCGTATTTATCGGCCATCTGTCCGGCAGTGGCAGAAAAGAGGAAAAAAGGGAGAATAAAAATACCGGCAGCCAGATTGGCTAGCAACTCCGGTGGCAGCGTGGTCCATAACGCTGAATGAAAGGTCAAAAGAACCACCAGGGCGTTTTTGATCACATTGTCGTTCAAGGCACCCAAAAACTGGGTGACAAACAAGGGCAGAAAACGACGGCTCCGCAATAAATCTGCCGGGCCTGTGGGGGTGGTCATGGCCTGTTCCTTACAAAAAAGGAGCGTGTGGCAAAAATGCGCTCGGCAAAACGGTGGCCCTGGCTGGCCAACTGCCGTTTCAGGACAAAATCAAACAACAGGGGATTGTAGGTTTGCAACTCATTCAACACCGGAACCACCTCTGGCGCAAGCAAGCCGGCTTTGGCCAATCTTCCCGGTAAAATCAAGGGCAGTATGCCGGGCAGGGGATAATCGCTGCCGTTGAGCAGTCGATCATGCCAATCCTGCCGCTGCAGCAGGGTATGCAACACCTCCGGTTGCCGATTGCGCAAGGTGATGGCAGAAATATCGCCAAACAGATGCTGCCGAAAGTCGGGATCATCCATCATCCGGGTAAACAGGCTGAAACCGCTCACCGCCTGCTGGCCGTGATCCAGATCCGCTTCATCGCCCAAGGTGGCGCAATGGGCCATGATCACCCGTACCCCTTGTTGCAACGCCAGACGCAGGCGCAAGGGATTGCCAAACGCGGTTTCTCCCATCCCTTCGACCGCTTTTTCCTCGCCGGTGTGGCTGAGCAGCGGCAGATCCAGGCTGGCCATGGCCTGATAAAAGGGGCGGCAGCGCGCCTCTGCCGGGTCGATACCCATGGCCGGAGGCAACCATTTGACGGCCCGGGCACCCTCTGCTTTGGCCTGCTGCAGGGCATCAATGGCGTCAGGGCGGTAAGGGTGGATGGAGGCGATCCATTCAAAATGGTCAGGATAACGGGCGGCCAAGGCCTGCGCCGAAGCGTTGGCGACATAAAAAGCACTTTTTTCCGGCAGGGCTTGGCCGTTCTCTTTATGCGCCTGATCAAAGGCCAACAGCAGCAGTTTGGCACCCGGAGGAAACTGTTCCAACAGGCGGTTCAGACGGGCGATATAGCTCAGATCAATTTGACCTGGACGTTGATCGACACAGGCGGCGTTGAGATAAAAAAGCCGTTGCACATAATGAACCGGATGCCAGAGGCTGCCCTGCCTGGCAGGCAGCCGAATGCCGCTGTCCGAGTCGCCCACCCCGGCGATATGGGCGTGACAATCCCAAAAGTCGGCGGGATCGATTCCTTGCCAGGCGGCTTGCACGATTGGATGCGCGGCCAAATGGGCAGGCAGACCCTCATGGCAGGGGTTCCAAAGCAGCGGGGTGGCCCAGGCAGGCGCGGATGTGGTCAGCAGGCCCAGGCTGGCCAGGCCGATCTTCTGCAACAGGCTGCGCCGCGTCCGGTTCATCGCACCTTCTCGGCCATCTGCTTCAAGGTGACATAATCGACTTTGCCGGTACCCAACAGTGGCAGGGCATCAATACGCACGATTTTGCGCGGCACGGCCAACTCCGGGCTGCCCAGTTCACGGGCTTGGCCGAGCAACCGTTCGCGGTCCAATTGGGGATCGGTGGTGAAAAGTATCAGCGCCTCGCCCTTGCTGGGGTCGGGCTGACTGCTGGCGGCATGTTGTTGCTCCGGCGAGGCGGCAACGGCCAATTTTTCCACACTTTCCAGGCTGATCATCTCCCCTGCCACTTTGGCAAAACGTTTGATGCGGCCAATGATGCGGATAAAACCGTCATCATCCACCGTGACCAGATCACCGGTTTCATACCAGCCCTCCCCGGCGCTGCAGGAGGGGGGTTGCAGGTGACCGGGTTGATCGGTCTTGAAATAACCGGAAAACAGATTCGGGCCATAGACCTGCAACATGCCACCACGGCTGATGCCGGGCACCGCTTCGATACGCCAGGAGATGCCGGGCAAAAAGGTGCCGACCGTACCGCTGCGATAGGCAAGGGTGGTGTTGCAGGAGAGAACCGGCGCGGTTTCGGTGGCTCCGTATCCTTCCAGAATGCGCAGACCAAATTTTTCAAACCACAGGGTGCGCACGTTATCGGTCAACTTTTCTGCCCCGGCGATCACGTAGCGGATGCGGAAAAAATCATACGGATGGGCAAATTTGCCATAGTTGGCCAGAAAAGTGTTGGTACCGAAGAGAATGGTGCAGGCCCGGTCGTAGGCGGTCTCCGGGACGATCCGGTAGTGCAGGGGGGAGGGATAGAGAAAGAGGGGAATACCGCTGATCAGCGGCAGCAGGGCTCCGACTGTCAGGCCAAAAGAGTGAAAGAGCGGCAGGGCATTAAGAATTTTATCGTTCGGCGAAAAATCGACGATGGCGCGAATTTGTGCCAGATTGGCCAGCAAGGCCCGGTGTGAGAGAACCACCCCTTTCGGTGTTCCTTCCGAACCGGAGGTGAACAGCACCACTGCAGGCGATTCGGGCTCTTCCGGCAAGGCAAAACGGCGCGGCAGCCACAAGGCATAGCCCATCAACCACAGTTTGTCAGCCAGGGTGATGGCAGGTCGTAAATCCTCCAGATAGAGCAGGCGGATACCCTGCAGACCAGCCAGTTTTTCGGTCAGATTGGCCTGCTCGACGAAGGCGTGTGATGTGACCACGGTGCGAATGGTGGCGGCCAGACAGGCCGACTGCATCCCCTCACGACCAGCGGTATAGTTGAGCATGGCCGGTACCCGCCGCCGGGCGGTCAAACCAAGCAGCAGCGCTGCGGTCACCGCCAGATTGGGCAGCAACAGCCCGATACGATCCCCTTCTTTGACCTCGGGGGCAACCCGCTCCAGCACGCGGGTCAGCAGCAAAGCCATTTTCAGCAGATCCTGATAGCGGTATTCAATCTGCTTGACATCTTCGACCAAAGGCATAAAACGGCCATGCAAGGCGATGGCGTCGCAAAAGGCAGCAAACAGGGTATGGTGCGGGGTGGTGGCAAAAATCATCTCCTGCATCATCCGCTGCATGGCCCGCCCGGCTTTGCTGCGGCGTTGTTTGGCCAGCGGCGCATCGGGCATCGGCAGGCTGGTTGGCGGCAGCAGGGTGATGGTGATTTTGGGCAACAGTCGACGCGGAAACGGCTTTTTCAGGCGGGAAAAAGGGGTCAAGGCCGTGCCATGCAGGCGCACGGGCAGAATGGTGGCCCCACTTTTGGCGGCAGCGAAGGCAGGACCGTCATAGACCTTCATCAAACTGCCGGTCAGGGTGATGCGCCCTTCGGGAAAAATTAAAACCGGTCGTCCCGACTCCAACAAACGAATCACCTTTTTCATCGCCATCGGGCTGTTGCTGTCCACGGCCAACGTTTCCACCTGCGAGAGCAGCATCCGGAAAAAGCGGGAGCGCAGCACGCTGGTATGGACCACGATCACCGGATCCACCGGCAAAAAGAGGCTGAGCAGCCAGCCGTCGAGAAACGATTCATGGTTGGCGATGATCAACAGCCGTTCGGCCTGCAGCGCTTGCTGCTCACCGACGACACGGACCCGAAACAGTAAGCGGGTCAGTTGACGCATCAGAAAGCGAAGCAGTGCTTTCATCTCTGGAGCGGCTCCTCTGCAAGAGCGTTGACAATCTGCGGTAAAATGAAACCTGCCGGGCCGTGCAGATTGAAATCGGCGACGGGATCGAGGCTGGTGCCGTTGGGGTTGATTTGTACCACGGTAGCCCCGTGCTGTTTGGCTTGAAACGGCAATTGAGCCGCCGGCCAGACCAGCGAAGAGGTGCCGATGGAAAAAAGCAGGTCACACTGATTGGTTGCCTGTTCTGCCTGCTGCCAGATGGTCTCCGGCAGCGATTCCCCAAACCAGACCACGCCGGGACGAATCGGACCGCTGCAACGGGCACAACGCGGCGGGGTCAGGCGACGTCCCCCTTCCGGTTCATCGGGAATGCCTTCCGGCAGAGGATAGGGGGTGGCACAGTTGAAACAACGGGGCTGATGCAGCGAACCATGCAGGCGCAGCAGGTGCTGGTTGCCCGCCCGTTCGTGCAGGTTATCGACGTTTTGGGTGATCAGGGTCAATTCCGGGACCAGTGGCAGCAGTCGGGCAATGGCCAGGTGGGCCGGGTTGGGTTCGGCCAGCAATGCTTTGCGGCGACGCCATTCATACCAGCCCCAGACCAGATCCGGATCAGAGAGAAACCCCTCCGGGCTGGCCAGACGGGCCGGATCAAAACGGCTCCACAAGCCGGTCAAGGCATCGCGAAAGGTGGGAATGGCACTCTCTGCTGACACACCGGCACCAGTAAACACCACGACCCGTTGGCATTGTTGCAAACGGGAGACAACCAAAGACAAGGCTTCCATGCCGTTACACACCCCATAAAGTGGCCATGGCTTCTGCTTTTCCAGACTGATGAAGGGAATCCAGCGCCTCCACCTGGGTCAGGGTTAAACCATGGGCACTCCAGGCGGCCATTCCGGCTTCAAAATGGCTGGCAGTGCCATTCCAAGTGGTGGCAATCGATTTAACCTGGGCGACCGACAGAGAATCCAGTTGCAAGGCGGTGAGGCTGGCGATTTGTGTTGTTGTCATGGCGCGAATTTGCGCGGTTGTCAAGCCATCACATTGCCCTGCACGCAAAGAAGCCACTGCCGTGGTGGTCAAGGCGACCAGTTGCAGCGTGCCAAAGGCACCAATCTGGGCGGAACGCAGCAGGGTTAACTGGCTGTCGGCCATGCCGCTTACCTGAACGGAACTCAATCCGGCCAGTTGGCTATTGGCCAGAGAGGCCCATTGCAAGGCGGTGAGACCGTCGAGTTGTGTATTGGCCAAGCCGAGCAGTTGCCGAGAAGCAATACCGTTCCATTGCAGCGGGGTAAAGAGAGCCAGTTGTTCAGAGGAGAGACCATCCCATTGGCTGTTGGCCAAAGCGGACAACTGCAGCGAGGTCCAGCCAGAGAGTTGCGCAGCCGTCAATTGGGCCAATTGCCGGCTGGAAAGCCCATCCAACTGGGTGTTGGCCAGAGCTTGCCACTGTCGAGAGGTCAAATCCAATACCTGTGGGGCCAGCAGCAGGCTCAGTTGCCTGGAGGTCAAACCATCCAGTTGGGTGTTGGCCAGCGTAATCCACTGCTCGGCGGGCAAAGCGCTCAACTGGGTGATGGCCAGGGCCGAGAGTTGTGTGGAGGTCAGCAGATCCATCTGACTGGCCGGCAATCCCGACAAGGTCAGAGAGGTCAAACCGTCCAGCTGCGTATTGGCCAACCCACGCCAGGCAAGGGAGGTAAAAGCAAAGAGCTGCTCCACTGCCAAGGTTTGCAACTGCAAGGAAGCGATGCCGTCCCATTGCGTTGTCGCCCAGGAGGCCAGTTGTGCCGAGGTGAGAGCGGACCATTGGCTGGCAGCAAGGCCGGCCAAACGTGTGGAGGAGATTCCGTTCCATTGTACGGGCGTCAAGGTTGCCAACTGATCCGCAAGCAGGCCATCCCATTGGCTGTTGGCCAGCGAGGCCAAGGCAAGAGATGTCAGGGCAGCGAGTACCGTGTTGCTCATCTCACCCAATTGTCGCGAGGTCAAACCATCCAGTTGACTGTTGGCCAGAGCACGCCAATGCAGGGAGGTCAGCCCGGATAGTTGTTCCTGGTGCAGATTTTTCAGCTGCAGGGAGGTCAGACCATCGAGTTGACTGTTGGCCAAACCCTGCCACTGTGGCGCAGACAATCCGGCCAACTGGCTGTTGGCCAAGGACGAAAGCTGCCAGGAAGTCAGGAGATTCAACCGTTCATCTGGCAGGATGGCCAGACTTTCTGAGTTCAAACCATCCAATTGGGTATTGGCCAGCCCCCGCCAGGCCAGAGAGGTAAAAGCAGACAACTGTCTTGCCGCCAGGGATTGCAGCTGCAAAGAGCCGAGACCGTCCCATTGCGTCGTTGCCCAGGAGGCCAGTTGTGCGCTGGTGAGGTCGGAAAGTTGGCTTGCGGCAAGAGCGGCCAGTCGCAGTGAGCCAACGCCGTCCCACTGGGAGTCAGAGAGGGTGGCCAGTTGTTGCGCAAGCAGGCCGTCCCATTGGCTGTTGGCCAGAGAGGCCAGAGAGAGGGATTTCAATCCAGGGAGTACCAAACGGCTCAAAGCGCCTAATTGGGTGGCAGTGAGTCCATCCAACTGTGTGTTGGCCAGAGAACGCCAGTGCAATGAGGTGAGTCCGGGAAGTTGTTGGCTGTGCAAATTTTTCAGTTGCAATGAGGTCAAGCCGTCGTATTGGGTGTAGGCGAGGGTAGTGAGTTGCATGGCAGAGAGCGCCTGCAGCTGACTATTGGCCAAGCCGCTCCATTGCCGGGAGGTCAAGCCTCTGAGCTGTTGAGGGGTCAAATTGGCCAGTGCAGCGGCTGGCAAACCATCCAGTTGACTGTTTGCCAAAGTGGTCAATAGGCTGGAGTTCCATCCTTGCCATTGCGCATCGGAGAGGGCGCGCAGCTGCAGCGAACCGACAGCGCGCAATTGGGTATTGGCCAGTCCAAACCATTGCCCGGCATCCAAACCGGCCAGTTGACTCGTTGACAGGCTGGCGATGGTTTGTGAGCTGAGCCGATTAAGCAGCGGTTCCTGCCACTGTGCCAGCTGTTCGGAGGAGAGACCAATGAGTTGCCTGCTGCCAAGAGCGGCCAGTTGTCCGCTCTGCCACTCTTGCCACTGGCTGGCCGTCAGTGTCCGCAGTTGTTGTGAGGTGAGCCCTTTGAGCTGGGTATTGGCCAATCCGGCCCATTGTGTGGCGCGGATGCCAGCAAGTTGCGTATCGGCCAAAGCAGTCAGGTGCAGTGAACCCATGCCATTGAGCGTTTCATTGCTGAATGCGCTCAAATGTGCAGAGGTGATGCCATCCCATTGGCTGTTGGCCAGACCACTCAATTGCCCGCTGCTCAGGCCAGTCCATTGATAATCACCTGTCGCGGACAGTTGCGCGGCAAGCAAACCGTCCAACTGACTGTTGCTCAGACCGCTCCAATGCTGGTTACCAAATGTCTGCAATTGACTGGCAGACAAGCTCTGCAACTGCAACGCACGCATACCATCCAATTGACTGTTGGCCAGGGAAGCCAACTGCGTGGCAGTCAAACTGTTCCATTGAGTCATTGCCAGGGCGTTCAATTGGCTGGACCGCAGACCATTGAGTTGTTTGTCACTCAGGGAGTGCCACGCCGAGGAAAGCAGCCCATCCAACTGGGTATTGGCCAGCTGGGTTAATTGGCCGGAGGTCAACCCCAGCAGAGAGTTGCCGGACAACACGCTGAGTTGCCCAGAGGCGAGACCATCCAGTTGGCTGTTGGCCAAGGCGTACCAATGAAGAGAGGTCAGGTATTGCAGCGATTGGATACTCAGACGGTTGAGTTGTCGGGAGGTCAGGCCGTTATATTGGGTGTTGGCCAGGCTGACAAAGCTGTTGGCCGGTAAAGCCAGCAACTGGCTATCGGCCAGGGCTGTCAGTTGTAAAGAACTGAAGCCATTGAGCTGGGCAGCTTCCAGGGCTTGCAGAGTGACATCAGTCAGGCCATCCAATTGGCTGTTGGCCAGGCTGAACAGTTGGCGACTGTTCAGCGGGCAACCTTGGGCAAAGGGTGCAGAACGCAGTTGTACGGAGGAGAGGCCATCCAATTGGGTGTAGTCCAATTTTTCCCACTGTGCCGAGGTCAAGCCAGCCAATTGTGTGGCGGCAAATTTGTTTAATTGCCCAGAGCTGAGGAGATGCAGGGTTTGCTCGTCAAGGATTGCCATGGTCGAGGAGCGCAGACCGTCCAGTTGGGTATTGGCCAACCCTTTCCATTGGTTGCTGCCCAAGGATGCCAGCCAGGTTTCATCCAGAGTGTGTACCTGCTCGGAACGCAGGCCATCCAATTGGCTGTTGGCCAGAGAGGTCACTTGATCATGGCTCATGCTGCTTAACTGGCTGACCGCCAAGGCGGCCAATTGCGCCGAACGTAGCCCATTGAGTACGGCAAGAGCAAAAGAGGCCAAAGCCAAAGAGCTGAGACCATCCAGTTGGGTATTGGCCAATGCAACCAATTGCGCACTGTTGAGGGATTCTCTCAGCTTTTCCTGGCCTTGCCATGGGATGGTATCCGCTGCCAGGGGTAAGGGAAAGAGGGTTGCTATGTGTTGGCTGGTCAGCCCATCCAGTTGGCTGTTGGCCAGCGATTGCCACTGTGGTGCCGTAACATCAACCAATTGCGTGGCAGCCAACGTGCGCAGCTGCAAGGAGGTCAGACCATTGAGTTGTGTGGCCGACAAACCGGCCCAGCGTTCTGCCGGCAAGGCGGTCAGTTGACTGGTAGCCAGTGATGCCAGATTCTGTGAACTCAAACCATCCCATTGGCTGTCGGCCAGATGTGCCAGTTGTGCTGCCTGCAAACCATCACATTGACTGGTGCTGAGTTTGAACAGCTGGACGGAACTCCAACCATCCCATTGTGTGGCAGCCAGAGAGTGCAGCGAGCGGGAGGAGAGGCCGCGCAATTGGGTGACTGCCAGAGTGTTCCACTGGGCAGCGGTGATGCCGTCAAGTTGCGTTGTGGCCAGAGCAGCCAGCTGTTGGGTGGTGACGCCATTCCACTGTTGGGCATCCAACAAGCGGAGTGCATCGGCGTGAAAACCATCCAGCTGGGTGTTGGCCAAACCAGCCAATTGGTTGCTGCAGAGAGTGGTCAACAGCTCTTGTCCAACTGTGGTCAAGGCTTGTGAGCGCAGACCGTCCAGTTGGCTGTTGGCCAAAGATTGCAGTTGCAGTTTGCTCAATCCCTGCAACTGTGTGTCGGCCAGGGCAAATATCTGGTTGGAACGCAGACCGTTGAGCGTGGTCACGCTGAAATTGGCCAAGGTGTCCGAGAGCAGGCCATCCAGTTGGCTGTTGGCCAGAAAAAGCAACTGTTGCGAGGTGAACAGGCTGGATGATCTATCCAGGACATACGTTTCCAGTTCCAATGGGTTGTCGGATACAGAAGCGTTCAATAAGGCGGAGAGAGCAAGCAGTTGATCCGCTTGCAAACCATCCAGTTGTGTATTGGCCAGGCTGTGCCATTGCTTGTTTGCCAACGAGGCCAATTGGGTTGCGGGCATGGCGCGTAACTGGTGCGAAGCAAGGCCATTCCATTGACTATCGACCAATGAGGTCAGTTGTTTGGCATACAGCCCTTGCCATTGGCTTGCCGCCAGGCTGTTCAGTTGCAGCGATTGTAACCCGTTCAATTGGGTCTCGGATAATGTGTATAACTGATCGGCGGTCATCCCATTCAATTGGGTATGGGCCAATTGTGCCAACTGTAGCGAACTCAATCCGTCCCATGTGCTTTGTCCCAGGAGGTTGAGTTGACTGGAGGTGAGGCCATCCCATTGTGTATTGGCAAACGATGCCAGTTGGTGTGGCGTGAATGCACAGATCTGTTGTGGGGTCAGCGCGGCCAGTTGTCCACTGCTCAAACCATTGAGCTGTGCCGTACTCCAGATGGCAAGATGATCGTTGTCGATTGCCTGCAATTGGGATTTATTCAGGGCAGCCAATTGACTGCTGCCCAGTTGCGACCATTGGCTGCCGGCCAGGGAGGCCAGTTGTGAACCATTCAATCCCTGCAGTTGAGCGGGAGTTAACCAGCTCAGACTTTCCGCATCCAGTGCATCCAGTTGTTCCGCACTCCATTTGCCCAATTCACTGCTGCTCAGGTTGATCAGTTTGGCAACCTGGATGGACTTTTGCATCATCTCGTTGAGTTGATCCAGGTTCAGCCCATTGTTGTCAGAAGTTTGCAGCAGCGTGCGATTATCGGCTCTGATCTGCACGCCGGTAATGGTCTGATTTGAAAAACCATCCAGGAAAGGAAAATCGCTAAGAGACTGCTTGCCCGGAGAAATGCTGCCAGCAAAATGATCCAGGGTGAAGGTTACTCTGGTATCTTTGTTCCCGGATGTGTGGTAGGGGTCATGCAGGATAATTTCAACCTTGTTGGGGGCAAAGGTGCAGTCGTAACGAATCAGGTTAACGGGTTGTTTTGGTGTGCCAACCTGGATGCCGGTGATGGTGATGCTGGTGTTGCTGCTTTCCACACCCGGTATCACACCGATTGTGGTCATGGACGAAGGGAAGGTGCCGTTGATCGCAAAGGTGAAACTGTCTGTCGCCATTTGCAACTGGCGCGAGGAGAGTTTGAGAGAAAACATCAGTCTGCCGGCAGTAACCGACTGGCTGCCCGCAGAGTAGGTGCCGTTCAGGTAACAGGAAAACTGCGCGATAGTGCCGGATTGCAGGCTGCGTGACTCTTTGTAAGTCAGGTTTGACCCGGCAATGATTACCAGGTAGCGATCGGTCGGTGAAGACAAACTGGCAAATTGAGTGGCAAAGGTGTTTTCTGTCGATTCTTTGATGACAAATTTGCTTTTATCCAGGGAGGCAGAGCCGAATTGATCCTTCCATTCACTGACCACGCTTTCTGGAATGCAAAGTTTGCTAAAGTTACCAAGAAGTTGCATGAGATCGACCGTGTTGCTCATCGTGGGAGTCCTTCATTGCCAGAGCTGCGTTAAACATCTTATATTCAACTTCTTTCAAGAAGTTACGCCGACTTTTGCTGGCAATCAAGTGATAAAATGTCAATCAATTATGGTAATAAGTAATGATGACCGTATTGGGAATCCGTTCTGGTTTTGCGGCAAGAAAATGTGGTAGATTTCCCTGATGTTCAATGTCAACCGGTTTTTGTGTGAGCGCGAAAACAATGTATACCTTGCAGTGGGACGATGCCTACGTCATTGGTCAACCGTTGATCGATCAGCAGCATCAAATGCTCTTTCAACTGGCGAATCGGGTTTTCCATATCAGTCAGGAACACAATCAACGGCATGCGTTGCAGGAGGTTTTTGCAGCGCTGTTTGATTATACCGAACGACACTTTCACGACGAGGAGGAGGTTTGGCAATCGTTGGAGGCGACACTGTGTCGGCAGCACCGGGAGAGACATCGGCAGTTGAAACAGAGTCTGGAAGCCATCTGGAGCGAGGATTCCATTTTTGCAATCGCGGAGACCCTGAATCGTCTGTATGATTGGATGCAAGAGTTGGTGGATCATATTACCCAATTTGACCGCTTCATGAATCAACAGATTGCCGTCAACAGCTGACACCCTATCAGGTTACGGATGGCTCTAATGCACAAATCACGGACGGGATGGAGGCTGTTGTCGCTCTTTGCCCTTTTGTCGGCCATGGCGATGGCTCAGGCTGATAACAGCAGCGAGGGGTGCGCGGCAGGCCGTTCGGGTGGCAATTGCCGCAACAATGAAGGCAACAAAGCGGCTCCAGAAGCGGCACGACCGTCTCAGCCAACGCAGCATGCCCCAACATCCGCTCCGCAGACTGCACCCGCTGAAGCCCTCCGACCAGCAGGCCGGCCAGAGGTGCAGCGTGTGGCACCCGCTGAAGTTGTCCGACCAGCAGGCCGGCCAGAGGTGCAGCGTGTGGCACCCGCTGAAGCCGTCCAACCAGCAGGCCGGCCAGAGGTGCAGCGTGTGGCACCCGCTGAAGCCGTCCGACCAGCAGGCCGGCCAGAGGTGCAGCGTGTGGTGCCAGTTGAAGCGGTCCAACCAGCTCTTACGGTTCCAAGTGCAGAGAGGCACCGCCCGACGGTAACAGAACCAATCCACCCCTCCGCGACGCCGCGCACTATGCAACCGCACTCTTCTCGGGCGGAAGAGCCCCTGCGTACCCCTGCGACGCCGCGCACTGTGCAACCCCAGCCTGCGCGGGCAGAAGAGGAACCCCTGCGTACCCCTGCGGCGCCGCGCACTGTGCAACCACAGCCTCCACAGCCAGAAGGAGCAGCCCATACCTCTCCGAAGCAGCGCACTATGCAACCGCAGCCTGCACGGGCAGAAGAGGCTGTGCGCACCCTCTCTCCTGCGCCCGTTGGTGAGAAAAAACAGACGCATGCGCCAGAGGTTTTTCCGCCGGGTCACTCCTATTCTGGATCGGAGATCTCGTTGCCGCATCAAAGCGATCTGGAAGAACCGGCACAGAAAGTGCGGCAGCGAGAGTTGCGCCAGCCAAAGGCGGCAGAGTCGCATCCGCTGCCCGCTCCTGCCCAGCAGCTCGAACCCAAAAGAGCGCAGCCGGTTGAGGCGTTGCGACCGTCCACTGCTGCCCCTGGTAAAGAACCGTCACAGGCACGACCAGTCGAACAGATGAAATCGCTGCAACCGACAGCTCCGCTGCCGGAGCGCATCAGACGAGAGCCGGGATTTTTCCATGGCGAAGGAGAACACACAAGCCCGAAACGGGCGAAGCCGATCGTGCGCCAGGCCATTGCGCTCAATCCGGCAACCACGGTGTTTGTGCAGCAGGGCAAAGAAGATGTGACGGTGCAGCACAAAACAGCGGATGGCAAAGAGTGGATCATGCAGGCGCGGCCATCTGGCAAACATCGTCCTCATTTGGAAATTTATCAACAAAGCCGCGATCCTGACAGCGGTCAGCAAACTCGTTGGTATCCGGATGGAAGGCGGATAGTCTATGGCAAGGATTTTGTGACCCATACGCTGCCGCAGCGGATAAGCTTGACCCAGCACAATAATGGCTTGCGCAGTGCCTTTTTACCCAGTGGCAACGTTGAGCGGCACGCACGCACGGCAGAGCATACGCAACGCTATTTTCAGGAAGAGTTTGCCACCCATCACCAGCAAGGTCATGAACAGCGGATTATTCGCCGCACGGTCTATGCCCGCTTGCACGGGCCAAAAGTGGTGGTGTTGCCACAGCCGCAAATCTGGATTTATCGTCCTCTGCTGGTGCATCGCTCGGAGGTGTATACCTACGATCCGATCGTGTGGCAGCCATCGATCTATGCGCTGCTGCTGCAGCCATTGGCCACACCGATCGTGGTGACGCGGGAGTGTCTGTTGTGTCCGCCGCCGGTGATTGTCACCAGCACACCGATCACCACCTATCGCCAGCCGATTGATTGGTTGACCGATTGGCAGTTGGCCGGTGCCCTGTATGACGGCATGATCTGGTATGCGCCGCCAGCACAGGAGAGTCGGTATGATTGGGCAGCATCAGGGGGGAGCGAATCCTTGACGCACATGCAGCGACAACTTGCCGAGGCGATGGCGGAAAATGAGACGTTGCGCAGCGAGTTGGCGGACAAAGAGCAGCAATTGGCTGCCATTGTCGACTACAATCAATCGGTTGTGGATGATAGAGCCTCCGCGGGTGGCACAAGCGGGGCCTCTCGTCCGGTGACCATTCCCGATCGGGTACGCAAACAGATGCGTCGGCAAGTGCAGGAGGAGATAGAGCGCCATCAACAACAACAACCAGGCTCCTTGGCTACTCTGTTGGCTTCCGGGGAGGCGATGCAGACCATTTTTCAGGTTGCCGAACGCCTGGATGTGACGGATAGCCAGAGTGGTGGCACCTGTGTGTTGACAACCGGTGACCTGTTGCAGTTCAACCGTCTGCCAGGCAGTGACGAGAGTGTGGCCGCCATGAAAATAATCACCGGTAAATCAACTAGTTGCCCTGTTGGCAGTGTGGTGCATGTGGGACTGCGCGAACTGCAGGAGATGATGAACGCTTTCAGCCAACGCCTGGAAAATAACGTTGATCGCCTTGCCGAAGAGCTGCTTCCACCACCCCGTTAACCCGGTTGGTAACCCATTTGCACCTTCGAGAAAGAAAAAATGGCCGGTGGAATAAAATTATCTTGCAATACAGGCAAAAACAGTAAATGATTGTAGGCGTCTGAACAGGCCATCCGCCGGGGTCGGAGTATACCCTGTGGAACCAACAGAATGGGGAGCAAGTGACCATGACGCACATTTTGGTTGTCGATGATGATGAAGAAGTTTGCCTTCTCCTGACGGCAATTCTCAGTAATCATGGGTATGATGTCGCTTCAGCCATGGATGGCAGGGAGGCGTTTCGACGCTTGATGCAAGAGTCATTTGATCTGGTTATCACCGATATTTTTATGCCGGAGATGGATGGTTTCCGTTTGATCCACTCGCTGCGGGAGCAAGCGGTGCAGGTGTTGGCCATTTCGGCTGGGTTTCATGAATTTACGGCAGGGGTAACATTGCGCATGGCAGGTGCTTTGGGCGCGGTTACCCTGGGCAAACCGATTCGGGCCAACCAGTTATTGGAGCAGGTGGAGACGATGTTGCGTCTTCCTGAAACGGTGGCTCATCGGAGAAAAATGGCATGGGGTGTGTAGACCAGCAAAGCAGATACAGAAGGCAGAAGAGCATTGTCTGCTGGCTGGTTGTTCATCTGTTTCTCTGTTGTTCTTTGGGGCAGTTGTTTGCCGAAGAAGCACGCAAGACGGTAACGGCGGCGGTCTTGCGGGATTTTCCTCCCTTAAGCATGATCGGCAAAGATGGCAAGCCATACGGTTTGGCCATTGAGCAGATGGAGTTTCTCGCCGGTGTGTTGAACTGGAAGGTGCAGTATCGTTTAGTGGAAAACTGGCAGGAGGCTGCGCAGGCTGTGCGCGAAGGTGAGGCCGATTTGTCGCCAACCGTTGCCATCACCCCTCAGTGGGAAAAGGAGTTCCTGTTTTCTGATCCGGTATTGACCACCCTGGTCTCCTGCTTTGTCACGGAAGAGAACAGTTCGATCACCAGTTGCGATAATTTGACCGGGCGTTCCATTACCGTGGTGCAGCAGGGGGCAGCCTATCAACAGCTGAGTAAACGCACCGATATTCAACTTGTTCCGGCAATCAATCTGGAAGCGGCCATTTATTCCCTGCTAAACAAACAGGCAGACCTGTTGATTGCCCCGCAGCCAAGTGTCATGGCAAAACGGGAATGGCAGAGTTCACCACGACGGGTACGGGTTATTGGCAATCCGTTTTTGGAGATCCGGCGGGGTGTTCTTTTGTCTCGGCAGCACAGTGACTGGTTGACAAGTCTCAATTCAGCCGTCGTGGTATGGAAAAACAGTCGTCAATTTCAGGCCGCGTTTCGTCAATATTATGCGGATACGGCAGATTTGAAAAAAAAAGAAGGAGAGTCTGACGGGATCATCGCTGATTGGTTGCCGGTTTGGCTGGCTGCAGTGCTGTTGGCAGCCTTTGTCGCCTGGCGCAAGTCATGGTTGCGAGTGAGCGGTTGGACTGTTTCGTCCAACTTTTTTTTGCGTAAAGAGACGGCCTGGATTGTGTTGCTGTTTGCAGGGGTCGTGACGGTTATCTATTGGTATTTCAGTTGGAAGGCGGCAGAAAGCCGTAACAACGATCGGATTGAATACACCGTCGAGGAGGCACGACAAGCGATCAGCAAGCGGATGCTGGAGTATGAACAGGTATTGCGCAGTGGCGTGGCCTTGTTCAACGCCAGACGTAACGAAGTGGATCGTCGTTTGTGGCACGACTTTGTCGCCACCTTGCAGATTGATACCTATTGGCCGGGGATTCAGGGGATCGGCTTCAGTCTGATGATTCCTGCCGCAGAGAAGGAGGCGCATCTGGCCCAGATTCGTCGCGAAGGGTATGCCGATTATACGATACGTCCAGAGGGGGAGCGGTCACTCTACAGTTCGATCATCTTTCTGGAGCCGTTCCGGGACCGCAATCTGCGTGCTTTTGGTTATGACATGTTTTCCGAGCCGGTACGGCGAGCGGCCATGGAGAGGGCGCGTGATACAGGTCTGGCCTCGTTGTCGGGTCCGGTTCGCCTGGTACAGGAGACCAGTACCGATGTGCAGGTTGGATTTTTGCTCTATTTGCCAGTCTACCGTGCCGGAGTTTCTCTGGAGACGGTGGAAAAACGTCGGCAAGCCCTGGTCGGGTTTGTCTACAGCCCGTTTCGTACCAAAGATCTGATGCGGGGTATTTTGGGCCACGGCATTCCCGATATGGATTTTGCCGTGTATGACGGCTTGGAGATCAGCGAAGAGAATCGATTGTACAGCTCCGTCGGCAACGATACGGTTCGCTCAGTTCAGCAAAAGGCGTTGTATACCGTTTCTCGGACAGAGGTGATTTTGGGTCGGGTATGGACGGTTGTTTTTCACAGTCGCCCTGAGTTTGAACAGAGGTTGAGCAGCAATCAACCGTGGCTGGTGCTGGCCCTGGGTGTGTTTATCGACCTGTTGTTGTTTCTTCTTTTTCGTTTTCTGGCCGCACGGCAGGAAGAGGTCCAGCGGGAGGTCAAACGCACCAGTCGGGAGCTGCATCAGTCGGAGGTTCGTTACCAGCAGTTGGTGGATAATATTCACGATGTCATTTTTCAAACCGATAGGCAGGGTTGCTGGCAGTTTCTCAATCCGGCCTGGGAGGAGATCAGTGGTTATACGGTGCAGGAGTCATTGCACCGCCCGTTTTTGACCTATACCCACCCGCAATTTCATGGCCAATTGCTGCAACAGTTTCAAGATTTACTCGATGGCTTCATTCCTTACTATCGCGATGAGGTGATCGGCTTGCGTCGGGATGGTACGCCGGTGTGGGTGGAACTGTATAGCGGTGCGCGTTTGAATGAACACGGGCACATTATTGGATCTTTTGGCACTTTGCGTGATATTTCGGCGCGACGCCAAGCCGAGGAAGCGGCCTATGCCGCACGAGAGGCCGCCGAAGCAGCCAACCGGGCCAAATCGGAATTTTTGGCCAATATGTCCCATGAGTTGCGTACCCCGCTCAACAGTATGCTGATTCTCTCCAAATTATTGGCCAATGATCGCAATTTGGGCAATGAACAGCAGGATTCCGCACGGATCATTCATGAAAGTGGCAGCGATTTGTTGCGCTTGATCAATGATATTCTTGATTTGTCCAAGGCAGAGGCAGGCCGGTTGGATGTGGTGGCCACGAGCATCTCTTTTGCGAGCCTGCTGGAGAGTTTACAACGGCAGTTTCGTCCGGTGGCCTTTTCCCGGCGCTTGCAATGGTCGCAGAGCCTGGCGCTGGATTTGCCGGGACAGTTGGTTACCGATCCCATTAAGGTCGAACAAATTTTGCGCAACCTGTTGAGCAATGCCTTCAAGTTTACCGAACGAGGTGGCGTCCATTTGGCCATCGAAAGGCCCTCGGCAGAGGAAACATTTCATCAACCGGGGTTGTCGGCGGGCAATACGGTGGCATTGCGGGTCAAGGATAGCGGGATCGGTATTCCCGCCGATAAATTTGAACTGATTTTTGAAAGTTTCCAGCAAGTGGAAACGACCACCAGCCGCAAATATGGCGGTACCGGTTTGGGTTTGACGATTGCCCGACGATTTGCCTCCTTGTTGGGTGGAGAAATACATTTACAGAGCCAACTGGGTGCCGGAACGCTTTTCTCATTGATTCTGCCGCTCGCTTTTCCCTACCCTGACAAAATTTTGGCCGTCACCAGCGATCCGGACAGGGTACGCAGTGAGGAGGTTGTGGCAGATTTTCGTCATCCAGGAGCAAGAATTTTGATCGTCGATGATGATGAACGAAACCGTTTGGCCTTGCAAAAAAGTTTGGCCGGACGGGCGGGTCAGCTCTATTTTGCGGTGGACGGTGCCGATGCGCTGCAGGTGTTGCAGGCGCATACGGAAATCAACCTGGTGTTGATGGATATCATGATGCCGCGCATGGATGGTTACCAGGCGATGCGGGAGATTCGCAACCAACCCCGTTTTGCCCAATTGCCGATCATCGCCTTGACGGCAAAGGCGATGCCGGGGGACAAAGAACGGTGCCTGCAGGCGGGTGCCAACGATTATCTGGCCAAGCCGGTGGTGTTGGAGCGATTGTTTGCCGTTTTGCAGGAGTGGCTGAGTCATGTGGCGGTTGCAGAGGCAGTCGCCGAAGAGCAGGCAAGAAGGCCGCCCGTGGCGACAGCCATCACGGATCAACCGTTCGAGCCAGCCAGCGCATTGTTGCCACAGGGTGAACTGGACAAAAATCTGCTGTTGGTGGGTGAGGATGTGCGACGCAATTTTCTTTTGGCCCAGCAGTTACAGCAGCGGGTGGCCAGGGTGCAGATTGCCGGTAACGCCCAGCAACTGTTCCGCCTGCTGGCTGAGCGGCAAGCCGTCCATTTGCTCATCGCCGACTATTCGGTCAACGCCCCTGAGCTGCAGTCGATTCTGCATCAATTGCGGCAGGGAAAAGGTATGGCACACCATTGCCCGTTACTGGTGTTGACGGCAGAAACAGAACAACATGCCTGGCAAACGCTTCTGGCTGAAGGAGCGAATCGCTGTCTGCAGCGCAACGCAGCACCGGAAGCGTTGTGGGAGACAGTATTGTCCATGCTTGAAAAATAATGGAATTATTAAACGTACCAGGGAGCAGGTCAATGGAGAGCGAAGCCGTTACGGTGCTTGTGGTAGATGACAGTCTGGCCAATCGGCAGGCCATGCTGCAACTGCTGACCCCCCTGGGCTGTCAAGTGGTGACGGTGGCTTGTGGTGAAGAGGCGTTGCAACAGATTTTGCAGCTGGAAATTGCCTTGATTTTGATGGATGTCAATATGCCGGACATGGATGGTTACCAAACGGCAACCCTGATCAAAAGCCTGCGCACGACGCATCATATTCCCATTATTTTTTTGACGGCTGCCTATCGGGATCCAGCCCATTTGTTGCAGGCCTATCAGGCGGGCGGAGTGGATTATCTGGAAAAACCGTTTAACGACCTTATCTTGCTTAGTAAAGTCAGTTTTTTTCTCGATCTGTATCGCAAAGACAAAGCCTTGGCTACAGAGATTCAGCGCAACCGTGTGTTACTGCAGACCCTGCAGGAAGAGCGCCAACGTTTTGCTGATATCATCTGGGGGACTGGGGTTGGTACCTGGGAGTGGAACGTGCAAACGGGTGAAACCTGCTTCAATGAACGTTGGGCAGAGATCATCGGTTATACGTTGTCGGAGCTGCAGCCGGTCAGTATTGAGACCTGGCTTGCTTATGCCCATCCAGAGGATCTGCAACAGAGCCAGGCGGCGCTGCAACGCCATTTTGCCGGGGAGAGCGAGGCGTATGAGTGCGAAAGCCGTATGCGGCATAAAAACGGGGAGTGGATTTGGGTGCTGGATCGCGGTCGGGTAATCCGCTGGGATCAAGCCGGCAGGCCATTGTGGATGTCGGGCACCCATTTCGATATTACCGAACGCAAACGGGCAGAGATGGTGGTTGAGCAGCAGCGTCTGGAGTTGGAACAGCTGAAAAATCGCTATCAACTTTTGTTTGCCAATTCTCCGGATGCCTATTTTATCATGGAGTTGGATGGTGGGGTGATCAGCGATTGCAACCAGGCAGCGGAACGGATGCTGCGCAGTGCATGCCAAAAAATTCTCGGCATGCGCCCTGATCAATTATCCCCGCCCAGACAACCGGATGGCCGCACCTCCCTGGAGGCGGCAGCGCAAATCATTCAGGAGACACTGCAACAGGGCAGTCACCGCTTTGAATGGGTACACCAACGGTCGGATGGAGAGGCGTTTTGGGCAGAGATAACCATTTCCCTGATCGATTTTCCCGAGCGCCAGGCGTTATTGGTGGCATGGCGGGAGATCACCGACCGCAAACAGATGGAGGTCAAACTGATTGAGGCCAAGGATCGGGCCGAACAGGCCAATCGGGCGAAAAGTGAGTTTTTGGCCAACATGAGCCATGAAATTCGTACCCCGATGAATGCCATTCTCGGCATGGCCGATCTGTTGTGGGAGAGCGATCTGGTGCCGGAACAGCGCAAATTTGTCCAGGTATTTCGTTCGGCAGGTGAAAATCTTCTCAATATCATTAATGACATTTTGGATTTGTCCAAAATTGAGGCCGGGCAGTTGGTTTTGGAGCGCATTGCCTTTGATTTGGCCGAAGAGATGCAGGTGGTCTGCGACATTATGGCGCTACGTTGCCATGCCAAAGGGTTGCAATTGCAGCATCGCATCTATCCGGGCATTCCCTCTTTTCTGCTGGGAGATCCGACCCGACTGCGGCAGATATTTTTGAATCTGCTGGGCAATGCGGTCAAGTTTACCGAGCAAGGTGCCGTTCATTTTGCCGCAGAAGCGGTACAAATGGCTACGGCAGGCGGACCAGTGATGATTGAATTTCGTGTTGCGGACACCGGTTCCGGTATTCCTGCCGAACGATTGGCATCCATTTTTGACCATTTTGTGCAGGTGGATTCGTCGATCACCCGTCGTTATGGTGGAACGGGACTGGGGTTGGCCATTGTCAAGCGCTTGACCGAAGCCATGGGTGGTCGGGTCGATGTGGCAAGCCGGGTGGGGCAGGGAACGGAGTTTCGTCTGTTGATTCCGTTTCAGGAGGGGGAGTTGCTTGCGGTCAACAAGCAGCTCGACTTGCGTGGCGTGCGGATATTGATCGTCGACGATGTGGAGAGCAACCGACTGGTGTTTCGCGAAACGTTGTTGCCCTTTCATGCCGAAGTGGAAGAGGCCGGTGATGCCCCGACGGCTTTGCAGCGCATGGAAGAGGCGTTGGCCCACCAGCGCCCCTATGATGTGATTCTTCTCGATGTGCGCATGCCGGGCATGGATGGCTTTCAATTATTGAACTGTTGGCGGGCGGCAGGACGCCCCGGGGCACCGATTCTGATCATGTCCTCGGAACATCAGGATCTCTATTTGCAACACTGTCGCCAATATGGTGTGCAGCATTACATGATCAAACCGGTGCGCCGTGTCGATTTGTTGCAGATGATCGATCGGATACGGCATCCGCCGCTGTTGCCAGGTGAGCAAACGATGGCGATGATGCCTTGCCAGGAACCCGTTCGGATTTTGCTGGCGGACGATTCGGAAGACAATCGTTTGTTGATTCAATCTTATCTGAAAGGGTACCACTGCCGATTGCATACGGCAGAAAATGGTGTCGAGGCGCTGCGATATTTGGAGAATAATGTGTACGATCTGGTTTTTATGGATATTCAGATGCCGGTCATGGACGGATATGCTGCCACACGCGCCTGGCGGCGGCTTGAACAAGACCAAAACCGCCATCGTCTGCCCATCATCGCCCTGACCGCCTACGCCCTGGCCGAGGATGTCGTCCAAAGCAAACAGGCCGGTTGTGATGCGCACCTGACCAAACCACTCAAAAAGAAAACCTTGTTGGAGATGGTGGAACGCTTTCAGCCCAACAAGTGTACGAGCGAAAATTATCGTCACACATGAACGTTGGCCAATTGCCAGCCAGAAGAACAAGCACTGACCGTCGCGCAGCATTCGAACCCGTTTGACCGTCAAACCGGCCAATTGACCACCGCTCAACCACTGGAGCCCAACCCCTGGATGGCCGTCTGAGCTGGCGAACCATAAAGCGAAGGGCTCTTGGTCTCGAATGCGAACAGATTCTAACCGAAACGACTATTCGGTTTCAAACGGCACTCCCTTTTGACCTGCAGTGGCCGGGGTCAGGAAGGGGTCTGCCTTGACAAAAAGGGCAATGACAATGCCAGCCAATTTGTAGAAAAGAGCGCTGAGGCCGGAGGCGTTGTCTTGCGAAGTGAGGTCCATCGATGCATCAGACATGGTTAGGCTCCTGCAGAATAATCGGGTGAACGAGGGCGGACGGCTTGTCAGAAACCGTCACAATTCTGAAAAAGTTGTTTTTTTGGAGTAACGCACTGCAACTGCCAGATTCAAAATGTAAAAACCTCTCATTTCATTCCACTTTCCTACTATCTTTTTACTCCAACCTGGCGCGCGATTCAATCATAAATTTTTGCGAGAGTGAATTTGTTTTCCAGTCAACCTGCTCATCTGGATTGACTGCCTGTGATGGTCGATAGGTCGCTATAGGGGTGCAGCATTTTATGCTAAGAGGCTATTTGTTGATATTCATAATATATATCGGATAAATTATAATTCTATCTGATTATGTCATGAGGGGTGCAGCATATGCTGCATATGGGTTGGATTCTGTTTGTCCATCAAAAACTGATACAACAAATTGAAAATATTATGTAATGATCAGAATCGTTCAGGCAGGCACAATTCTTGAGGTGGATTCGTTACTTTTTGTGGCAAAAGAGGCGTCGCTTTCCGGTTCGGCTCTTTTTGTCAGAACCGATCACCGAAGGGGAGAGTCGTGCCATGTTGATGTCTGCATTGGATTGGCCGTTGTGGAAAATGATGCTCTTTGTGTGGCTGTCGCTGGCGGTGGTCAAGTCGGTGATCACTACCGGTACTTTATGGCAATATGTCTTGGCAGATGCGGGCAGGTGGCGCAATTCAATGGTGGGGACCATGCTGGCAAGTGTATTGATGTGTGGTTTGGTGCTGTTGTTTGCCCCCTTTTTGCTGTTGAGTCAGCGACAACGTTTCTGGATTTTTCCAGATCAGCACCTGCAGCAACTGTTGCGGCGTTGATCTGCCGCTTTAATGGTGAAAAAAGAGATGGGGTTGTCTCTGCTGTTTTGTGCCACTGGCTGTCGTCAGCCAAACCCTGTTCTGCGAAAATAGGGTCGTTTTTCCCTCCTGTGTGTTGTTCCGACAACTTTATCCGCCTTTCCCGGTGCGACGGGTCAATTCGTTTTTTGGTTGACTTTTACTTGCTGTTAGCCCCATTCTGGGGCATTAACTACAGGCGACTGCAGGTTGTTTTCTGGCGGTCGTCAGCGGTTGTGCAACGATTGCGGCCCGCATGTCGGGTCGATCAATGGAGTGGATAAAAAAGACGTGAGCCGGGATACCTTTCGCATTGACAGTCATAAACTGATCTACCACCCCGAACGGGCAGCGCAGGTGTTGGCAGCGCAAGGGGATTGGCAACGGGCCAAATCGGTCTATCCGATCTATATGGAAGTGGCCTTGATGGGGGCGTGCAATCATCGCTGTGTTTTTTGTGCGGTCGATTATATCGGCTATCAATCGGTGCGTCTGGACCATGGTCTGCTCGCCCAGCGCATTCCGGAGATGGCCCGTTTGGGGGTCAAAAGCATAATGTTTGCTGGCGAAGGAGAACCTCTGCTGCATAAGCAGGCGGCGGAAATTGTCACCATGACCAAATCTGCCGGTATCGATGTCGCCTTTACCACCAACTGTACGGTGCTGCCGCCCGGATTCCTGGAACAGGGATTGCCGGCCTGTTCCTGGTTGAAGGTGTCGATCAACGCCGGTACCCCGGCGACCTATGCGGCCATCCATCAGACCAAAGAGAGCGATTTTGCCAGGGTAATCGACAATATGTCGCGCATGGTCCAGGCCCGCCGTGCCGGTGGTTTTAACTGCACTTTGGGGGCGCAGGCTTTGTTGCTGGATGACAACGCTCATGAAATGGAAACGCTGGCCCGTTTGTGCCGGGATGAGGTCGGGCTGGATTATTTGGTGATCAAACCCTATTCGCAACATTTATTCAGCACCACCGAGCGCTATAAAGGGATTGATTATCAGCAGTTTTTGCAGTTGGGTGAGAGGTTGGCTGCCCTAAATACCGATCGTTTTTCCTTGATTTTTCGAGGTCATACCATGCAAAAATATGCCGACAAAGAGAAAGAACGTTACGATCGGTGTTATGCGGTGCCCTTTCTTTGGGCGTACATTATGGCCGATGGCACCGTTTCCGGTTGCAGCGCCTTTTTAAAAGATGAACGTTTTGAATATGGCAATATCCGCGAACACAGCTTTCGCGATATTTGGGAAGGGGAACGTCGGCGACAGAGTTTTCATCTGGTCTCCACGGAGTTGGATATCGCTGAGTGCCGCGTCAACTGCCGCATGGATGAGGTCAACCGTTATCTGCACCAGATCCATCGACAATCCATACCCCACATCAACTTCATTTAAATGATTGACGCACGCAACAGGTGACCGGATGAAAAACAGACGGGGAGTAAAACCGCAGGTGCGGCAAGTGCCTGCCGTTGCTGGGGGGCGAATGCCGGTCAATACTCTGGAAATTCAAAAAAAATTAGCGGAAGCCAATCTTTTTCGCGCCCAGAATCAACCGGCCAAAGCTCTGGCCCTGTGTGAAGAAATTTTGGCAGTTGAGCCACAACAACTGGATGCCTTGTTTTTATCCAGCAACCTGTTTTTGCAGAGCGAGCAGTTTGTCGCAGCCAAAGAGCGGATTGAACGGGCTTTGTTGTTACAACCCAACAGCCCGGTATTGCTCTTCAACACTGGCTTGATTCTGTTTGCCTTGCAAGAGTGGGCGGCATCGGAACAAAAATTACGTGCCTTGTTGGCGTTGGAACCGCAGCACCAGCGTGCCTTGTTCCTGCTCGGTCAACTGATGTTCAAAACGGAACGTTGGGAGGCAGCGGTCGAATTTTTACACAGATCGGTGGAAAAGGCCCCGGAGCATGTGGACAGTCATCTCATGTTGGGCGCGGCGCTGCACAAATTGTCTATTCCCTTTTATGGTCATTATCATCAACGGTTAGGTGATTATTACGCCGGACGTCCTCCGACAAAGCCAACCCGCTTGCAGCATACCTTTTTTCTGCAACCCGAAAGAGCCCTGCAAAGTGCCCGGGCAGCGGGAAGAGTGCAGGAAACCATTCAAAAATCGGTCCTGCAGGTCTGTTATTATCTTGGAGATCCGCTGCCGGAGGCACCAAAAACAGCGATCGGTTTGCCGCCAGATAACGTCAGCCTGTTGGATTTTTTCACCCATAACAGCATGACTCATCCAGAAGCAATCGATTTTGATCCTGCCAATGCGCTGGAACGGGCAGAGGCAAAACGGATTGTGCAACTTTTGTACAAATCTTTGATCTTGCGCAGTCAAACGCAAAGCGAACTGGAAAAAAAAAGCCGGGCGACGGCACCAGCCTATGGTCCTGATGGCCGGTTGCGGGTTTTTATCGCCACGTCGCGCAAGTTGGATGTCATGCTGACCAATTCATACGGCTTGCAGGCAGCCTTGCAGCAGCTGGGGTGTGAAGTTTTCATGGCCATGGAACAGGAAGAGCGGCAAAGCTACCATGCCATTCATTTTTTGCAGCAGTTGATCGATTTTCATCCACAGGTGGTGATCGATATCAACAACTATTTCAAACTGGCGATTCATCCTGATGTCTATGGTGTATACTGGTATCAGGATCCGATGCCGATTCTGTTTCGCGGCAAGCCTCTCCCCTGGAGACCACGGGATCTGCTCTATTCGTTATGCGATGAATTTACCGCCATGTTGCACCGCTGCGGTGCCGGTACCGTGCATCTGCAAGGTTTTTGTTATGATCAACAGATTTTTCGCGATTATGGCCTGCCGAGAAAACGCAAGATTGTTTTTGTCGGCTCGGCGCATGATTTTGTGTTGAAACAATATGTTGGTACCGAGTCCATTCTGGCACGCATGTGGACCATGGTCGAGCGGGGAGAGATGATTACCCCTGCCCTTTTGGATGAGTTTGCCGCTTCTTGTTCCTTTCCGGCGAATGAAATATTCTTGATGGTGTGGAGTTATGTGGTCAGAAAAAGCGCCGTGCGCTGGCTGTGTGAGATTGCTTCCTCACTCCATATGGAGGTGGTCATTTATGGTCGCGGCTGGGAGGCAGATCCGGCGGTCGCCCCCTATTTCAAAGGACCATTAACGCATGGCAAAGCGGTGGCGGATGCCTACAACGAGGCTGAATTTGCCTTGGTTTGTCAGGGCAATGACCTGCAAAGTCAACGGTTGGTGGAGGTTGCGGCCTGTGGGGCCACTCCGGTTGTGTACGACTGTCGTTATTGTGCCGATCCACCGCATTGGGATGATGAGTGTCTGTGGTTTCGCACCAGAGAGCAGTTGCTGGCCTGCCTGAACCACAAACCAGCCAAGCCTCCGTTTGGCATCAGTCAGGGTCGCACCTATCTGGATTATGCCCAGCACATTTTGCAGCATATTCCACTGGCGGTACAACAATAACCGGGCATCGCGGGCCTGGTGAGTCGGCACTCGTGGCGTAATTACTTGACGCTGGGAATAGCATATGTCTGAAACGAAAATTTTATCTTTACAGGAACTCGGTGAACGGTCTCGCCACTACCGCCAGCAGGGAAAAAAGGTGGTTTTGTGTCACGGAGTGTTTGATCTGCTCCATCCGGGACACATGAAACATCTGCAGAAAGCGCGGGAGATGGGGGATGTGTTGTGCGTGACCCTGACCACCGATGAGCATGTCAACAAAGGACCAGGAAGACCGGTATTTACCGGGCAGTTGCGGGCGGAGAGCCTGGCGGCGCTGGCCTGTGTGGATCATGTGGCCATCAACCAGGCACCGACGGCGGTGCCGGTGATTCATACCGTACAGCCGGATATCTATGTCAAAGGCCAGGATTACAAGGTGGTCGAAGAGGATATCAGCGGCAACATTTCCACCGAGCAGGAGGCGGTGGAGTCGCATGGCGGGCGCTTGTGTTATACCGAAGAGATTCAGTTCAGCTCCTCGAGCATCATCAACGACCAGTTTGATGTTTTTCCACCGGCCACCAAAGAGTTTTTGCAGGGTTTCAAGGCCAGGTATCAGGCCGAAACGATCGTCAAAATCGTGCAGTCGTTGCATGAGATGCGGGTGCTGGTGGTCGGTGAGGCGATTGTTGATGAATATTGTTACGTCAACCCGATGGGCATGGTGGGCAAAGGGGTCAATGTCATCGCCTGCCGCTACGGATCGACCGAACAGTTTGCCGGTGGTTCCCTGGCCGTCGCCAACCATTTGTCAGGATTTGTCAAACGCTTGAGTCTGTTGAGCGGCCTGGGGCAGCATGACCCGCACGAACCGTTCATCCGCGCCAAACTGGCACAGAATGTCGAGCCCTTTTTTCACTATTACGAGTCGGCCCCCACCCTGGTCAAAAGACGGTTTGTCGATGAAAACATGAACAAACTGTTTGAACTCTATTTTGGTGACGAAGAACCGTTGACCGCAAAGGTGGAAAGTGCCATTTGCCGCTGGCTGGTAGAGCATGCCCACACCTATGATCTGGTGATCGTGCCGGATTATGGCAACGGTTTGATTTCGCCCGCCATTGTCCAGGTGTTAAGCAAACATGCCCGTTTTCTGGCCGTCAATACGCAAGTCAATGGCGGCAATCGGGGTTACCATGTGGTGACCCGTTATCCACGGGCCGATTTTGCCGCTGTCAACGAACCGGAATTGCGCCTGGCGGCCCATGACCGTTTCGGCACGCTGGAGTCGCTGACCCGCCGAATCAACAAGCAGCTGCACAGCAAACAGTTTTCGGTCACCCGTGGATCGCAGGGGGCAATGCTGCTCGACAGTGCCAGCAATCGCATCCTGGAGATTCCGGCTTTGTCCACCCGGGTGGTGGATCGGGTGGGGGCTGGTGACAGTTTTCTTGCCTTTGCCAGTCTGGCGCTGGCTGGGGGGATTGATCCAGAGATTGCCTTGTTTATCGGCAGTGCGGCGGCTGCGCTGGATGTGCAGATCGTCTGCAATCGGGAACCGATTGAGCCTGTGCCTTTGTTTAAATATATTACAACGTTACTGAAATAATTGTCTGGTGGCAGCGTGATCGTTGCAGCTTTACAAGGAGTCGAAATGGTGGCAAACCGACCGGGCGGATTGCCAGGGATGCGTGTCGGGATTGATCTGGATAACACCTTGATCGATCTGGACGATCTTTTTTTTGTGCAGGCGGTAGAGCGGGGTTGGTTTGCCGCCCAACCGATCTTGGACAAAACCGCCGTCCGGGATTGCCTGCGGCAACGGGAAAGTGGTGAGTTGCTCTGGCAATCCTTGCAGGCAGAAATCTACGGGGTCACCCTGAGGCAAGCGCCATTGATGGCCGGGGCAGATCTTTTTTTGCGTTCGTGTCAAGCACAAGGGGTGACGGTATTCATCGTCAGTCACAAAACCCACTACGCCGGGCAGGAGGAAAACCGCTTTGATATTCGGGCAACGGCGACGCAATGGCTGACGGAAAAAGGTTTTTTTCGTGCGGAGGGGTTTGGCCTGGCCCCGGAAAATCTCTTCTATGAGTCAACGCGCCGGGAAAAGCTGGCGCGCATTGCAGAGCTGCAACTGGACTGTTTTATCGATGATCTGCCGGAGGTGTTGACCGATCCCCATTTTCCGCACGGGGTGCGACCGATCTGGTTTAACCCGGCGGGACGGGATGCCTTGCCCGGTATTGTCTCCTGTGGCCATTGGCTGGAGATGGCAGCGCATGTCTTTGTCTGAAGAGAGTTTGCAGCAGCTGTTGCAGGTGGCCGAGGGGTTGTTGGGCGCACCGCTCTGCTTGCGGGAGATAGGCGGTGGCGGCAATCATCGCCTGTTGCGTCTGGCGTCTGCAGAGGGTGAGTATGCGCTGAAATATGATCCGCTGCCCGATGCCAGTGGTCGGGATCGCTTGGCCAGAGAGTGGCATGCCATCGCCTTTTTGCGCGAACAGGGCATGACGGATTTGCCGCAGCCGCTTGCCTGGTCTGCACAAGATCGTTGCGCTTTGTACCAGTGGATTGATGGCCAGCGGGTGACTGCTTTGACACTGCCTCTGGTGACAGAAATGTTGGCTTTTTTGCAACGTCTGCGCCGCCTGGAAGGGCTGCCCAGCGCACGGCAGATGCCGTTGGCCTCAGATGCTTTTGTCACCCCGAGTGCGGTGGTTGCGCAATTCCGGCGTCGTTATGAGCGGTTGTGGCAGGGGCAGCAGGATCCAGAGCTGCAGAAATTTTTGCAGCAGCGCCTGCTGCCGCTGGCGGAAACGGTGATGGCACAAGCCGAAACAGCCCTGGCCGATCTCTGGCAACAAACGGTGCCGATGATGCTGAGCCCCTCCGATTTTGGCATACACAATCTGCTGCGCCAGGCGGACGGGCGCTTGATTTTTCTGGATTTGGAATATTTTGGTTGGGATGACCCGAGCAAACTCTGTTCTGATTTTCTCTGGCACCCGGCCATGCTCTGCCCGGAGGATGCCGCCCGTTGTTGGCTGCAAGGCATGCAGGCCCTCAGCCATGAGGATGCCGACTTTCGGCAGCGTTTCGCGGCGTTGCATCCTCTGAACGGTTTGATCTGGTGCTTGATCCTCTTGAATCCTTTCCTGCCGGAAGGGTGGCAGCGCCTGACCACCTCACAACCCAAAGAACAGCTGTTGGCCCAGCGTTTGGCAGAGGCCAATCAGCGTGTGCAGCTTATCAAAAAGGGATTGCCATCATGAGTGATGCCGTGAATGAACCGTTGGATGAACGGTCCCGTTATTTGCGCCGACTGGTGTTTCGCGCCATGCAGGGCGGAGGACGAGGCCATCCGGGTTCTGCCTTGTCATTGATTGAAATTGTCCGCGTTCTCTATGACGATATTTTGCAGGTTCGACCCGCCGGATTCGATTGGCCGCAGCGGGACCGCTGCATCTTAAGCAAAGGGCATGGCTGTCTGGCCTTGTACGCCATTCTGGCGGATAAAAAATTTTTCCCGCTGGAGGAGCTGGACCGTTTTTGTCGTCTGGATGCCATGTTGGGCGGCCACCCGGAGCTGGGCATGGTGCCGGGGGTGGAAGCATCAACCGGGGCCTTGGGGCATGGTTTGTCTATCGCTGCCGGCATGGCCCTGGCCGCACAGCGCAAAGGGGAAAAGCATCGGGTGATGGTCATTCTCGGTGACGGCGAGTTGGACGAAGGTTCCGTCTGGGAGGCGGCGATGTTTGCCGCCAAGCATCGCCTGGACCATTTGACCGCCATCGTCGATTACAACAAGCTGCAATCCTACGGCCCGGTCGAACAGGTGCAGGGTTTGGAGCCGTTGCTGGATAAATGGCGCGCCTTCGGCTTTGCCGTGGAGGAGGTGGATGGCCACAATCCGGCGGCCTTGCGGGCGCTCTTTGCCCGCTTGCCGTTGACCGCAGGCAAACCCACGGCAATATTGTGTCACACGGTAAAAGGCAAAGGGGTGCCGATGGCGGAAAACAATCCGAACTGGCACCACAAATCCAGCTTCAAAGCTGAAGAGCTGGCCCATCTGCAATCGGCCCTGGGGAGTTAGAGCATGCGCCGCGTCTGTTTGGAAATGGTTCATCAACTGGCACGAAGCCAGCGACAGGTTATATTTATCGGTTCCGACCTGGGCAGTGGCACTTTGCAGGCGATGCAAAAAGAGTTGCCCGAGCAGTTTTTCATGGAGGGTATAGCCGAACAGAATTTGATCGGTGTCGCGGCAGGGATGGCCATGGAGGGGTATATTCCCTACGTCAACACCATCGCCACCTTTATCACCCGGCGCTGTCTGGAGCAGATTGCCGTCGATCTGTGCCTGCCCAACCTGCCGGTTCGTTTGATTGCCAACGGGGGTGGTTTGGTCTATGCCCCCCTGGGGCCGACCCATACCACGCAAGAGGATATTGCTCTGTTGCGCGCTTTGCCCAATATGACCATCGTTGCCCCGGCGGATGCGCCGGAAATGACGCGCCTGATGGAACAAACCGTCGACTGGCCGGGTCCGATCTACATCCGTTTGGCCAAGGGAGGCGATCCGCTGGTATCGCGGCAGGAGGATGGTTTTCGTATCGGGCAGGCGATTTGTTTGCGCCAGGGTACGGATGTGCTGCTGTTGAGTTATGGCGTGATGGTGCAACGGTCGCTGCAGACCGCTGCATTGTTGGCCGAACAGGGCATCTCCTGCGCGGTTTACAACTGCCATACCCTCAAACCGCTCGATTCGTCCCTGTTGTCGGTCATGGCGGCGGCGCGTCTGGTGGTGACTGCCGAAGAACACTCCCTGATCGGTGGCCTGGGCAGTGCCGTGCTGGAAATGCTGATGGATGCCGGCCTGCTCAAAGCGGTGTTGCGTTTGGGGCTTCCCGATCAATTTCCCCATCGCTACGGTTCTCAGGAGCAACAATTGGCTGGCTTGGGCCTGGATGCAGAGGGGATGAGCCAACGTATTCAACAACGGCTGGCCGGGTTGCCCTGACAGGGTTTATTGCTCCGGGGCAACTTAAAGCAGCCGATTGATTTCTGGATGGAAAGTGGACAAGAGACCAAGATGAACGAACTCGACAAACTGTATGCCGCCAACACCGATCCGTCCCATTTTGCCGCTGGCTATTTTAACTATCTGGCCACCTTGTGCAGCCGGATGGATGCCCAGGCCATTGGACAATTCATCACCTTGCTGCTGCAGGCCAGAGAACGGGGGGCCCGCATTTTTTTTATCGGCAACGGTGGCAGTGCCGCGACGGCCAGCCATTTTGCCAACGATATTTCGATTGGTTCGCGCAGCCGGGAACGTCCGTTTCGCGCCATCAGCCTGGCGGATAACACCTCGATTATCACCGCCATTGGCAACGATTTTGGCTACGAGCAGATTTTTTTGCGCCAGTTGGAGACGCAGATGGAGGAGGGTGATCTTCTGGTCGCCATTTCCGCCTCTGGCAATTCGCCCAATGTGCTGTTGGCAGTGGAGTATGCCAGGCAGCGCGGCAATAGCACGATTGGTTTGACCGGGTTTGACGGTGGCCGTTTGCGGCAGATGGTCGATCTCTCCCTGCATGTGCCGACACTGCCGGGCGAATATGGTCCGGTGGAAGATCTGCATATGATTTTTGACCATTTGGTCGGGGCCTATTTGATTCAGACGGTACGCAAGGAGTTGGCACAATGAGTACAAAACCGATTGCCGTGGTGACGGGTGGTGCCGGTTTTATCGGCAGTCACATGGTGGATTTATTGTTGGCATCGGGCTATCAGGTGCGCATTCTGGATAATCTGCAGGGTGGCCATCTGGCCAATCTGGCCCATCTGCAGAACAATCCGGATGTGGTACTGGATCAGGGTGATATTCGCGAGCTGTTGCCGGAGAGTTCCCTGTTCCAGGATGTGGCGCAGGTCTACCATTTTGCCGGGATCGGGGATATTGTCCCTTCGATGGAGCAGCCCATCGATTATATGGCCACCAACGTGCAGGGCACGGTGCGGGTGTTGGAGGCGGCACGCGCCGGGGGGCGTCATTCGTTGCAGCGTTTTGTCTATGCCGCCTCTTCCTCCTGTTACGGGCTGGCGGCGACGCCAACACGGGAAGATTTTCCCATTCAAGCGCAATACCCGTATGCCCTGAGCAAAAATCTGGGCGAACAGGTGGTGCTGCACTGGCGGCAGGTGTATGGTTTGCCGGTCAACTCGATGCGCATTTTTAACGCCTATGGCCCACGGGTGCGGACCACAGGTGCCTATGGCGCGGTTTTTGGGGTCTTTTTTCGGCAAAAATTGGCCGGTTATCCCTTTACCGTGGTGGGCGATGGCACGCAGACCCGGGATTTTATCTATGTCACCGATGTGGTGCGCGCCTTTTATATGGCCGCCTGCAGCGGGCATGAAGGGGAAATTTATAATGTGGGGGCCAACAATCCGCAATCGGTGTTGCGCCTGGTGGAGTTGTTGGAGGGAGAGGTGATTTTTGTCCCCAAACGACCGGGTGAGCCGGATTGCACCTGGGCCGAGACGGCCAAGATCAATCGTGATCTGGGCTGGTACCCGCTGGTGGATTTTGCCACCGGGGTGCGCACCATGATGCAGGATATTGAACGTTGGCGGGATGCCCCCCTGTGGGATGTCTCCGGTATTGCCAAAGCCACCGAGAGTTGGTTCAAATATTTGGGCAAAGCCAACGAACCGGCCTGAGCGGTGCTGCCGGTCAAGCGGCTTCAGGGGTTTACCGTCATCTCGATGACCGCCTGTGCCGAAGGCAGGGTAAGGCCCAGATCGCGCTGCAGGCGGGAGACCTCCAGGGTGGAGTGTTGCAGATAAATTTCCTCGTGCAGTCCGGCATCACGGTAGGAGCGGGCTTGTACCAACGCCGGATCGCAGCCGAGATGGCTGCAGATCTGCCGGGCAGCCTCGGCATAGCTTATATCCTGCAAGGCGGTGATCTGCCAGATGCCCCCCTGGCGGCGCTCGCCGATCAGGCGCAAAAGAGAGACCACGGAAGACAAGGCCACCGGGGCCATGACCACATCATGAAACGGCTGGATGGCCCGTCCCTGCAGTAAATCATTTTTCCAACCCTGCAACAGGGCATCGTTTGCTGGCAGCACCTTGCTCAAGCGCACAATGGCCGTCTGCGGGCAGGCGGCCAGCAGGCGCTGTTCGGCGCTTGCTTTTTGTCGCCCGTATTCGCTGGTGGGCGAATAGGGCGCATCGGCAGCCACGTGCGGCTGTCGGCCATCAAACACCCGATTGGTGGAGAGAAAAACGATAAAACAGCCCTCTGCCGCCAACCGTTCCGCCAACAACACCATGCGTTCCACATTGATCTGGTAAGAGTGTTCCGGTTCTCTGCGGCACTGATCCAGGCGGCAGACGGCGGCACACAGGTAGGCGGTGCCAAGCCCTGCAGGCAGCGACCAGCTGGCCGGATCGGCTTGCAGGTCCAGAGGGAGCAGCTGCGCGGTGGGTTGTTGCACGCGGCGGCTGGTGGCAAAAAAAGGTGTGCCCGCCTGTCGCAAGCAGGTGGCGAGAGCGCTGCCAATCACGCCATCGGCACCGACCAGCAACAGGCCCTGCCTGGTCTCTGATTGCGGGAGAGAGTACGTTGCAAAAGGGATCATCAGGCTGTTACTCGAAGTAGATAAATTCGTAGTCGCCGCTGTAGCCGAAATGGTTGTAGAGCCATATCCATTCGGCGGTATCGAAAAAGGATTCGCAGGTCAAAGCCCAGCATTGCAAATTGAACAGCTCTTGTTCGTTGCGATAGCTCTCCAACATCACGTAGCCGTTTTTGCCGACACGTTCAATTTCACGCAGGGCTGTCTGCAACTCAAACAGACGCAGATTATGCAGGGTTCCCAGAGAGATGACCAGATCAAACGCTTTGTCGCCGAACGGGTAGGGATCTTGTGCCTTGTAGTGAAACAGTTTGTCGCGAATCTCCTCTTTGGCGTTGGCCAGGGCGTGCCGGGAGATGTCAAAGCCAACCAGTTCGGCTTCCGGCAGCAGTTGTTGCAACTCGTAGAGCAGAAACCCTTTGCCAACGCCCACATCCAAAATTTTCGCCTTGGCGGGCAGTTGGTAGGTGTCGATCAAGGCTTGGGCCACCGGCTTCCAGCGACCCGGCATATAGCGATAGCCGCCGTAACCGAAGCGGCGGTCACCATCCCAGTAGCGCTCTTCATACTCTTTGGCAACCTGCATGCAGAGGACTTTTTCGTCCTGCATGCGACCATGATAATCCCGCTTGGTGGCAACATGCAGCGGGGTGACAAGATTGAGCAATCTGCCCATAGCCGTCAAAACTCCTTCATTGGCAAACAGGTGTCGGGGATGCTGACCGGTGGGCCGCGCATCGGCGCAACCGGCGACGAATCAGACAAAAAAGCCATGTTCCGGATCGATGGAGAGCAGATCGAGAATTGCCAGATTTTTGCTGTGGGTAACGCAGTGATGGCGGCACGATTCCGAGGGGTTGAACTGGAATAATTTTTTCTTGTTCTCTTCCGAAAACCAAAACTCTTTGAAGGAGCGGTCCCGGATGGAGCCGAGCGTGCCCGCCTCGGTATAGGCTTTGTCCTGGCAGGTGTAGACGGTGGCATCGGCCCCGATCACGGTCAAAAACTGCAGAAAGGGGCACTGGGTATAGCTTTTATCGAAACGCTCTTCCAGTTCGTGGTAGTGATCGATGATGGTGAAACGGGCATCGTTCAAGGCTTTCGCCGCTTCAATTTGGGCAGAGGTTTCCTGCATGATCTGGCTGTGGTATTCGTTATTGTTGTGCCCTTCGTTGGCGATGACCACGCCGGAAAATTTGATATGGTTGACGCCCAATGATTTGAGCAGGCGGCTGGTTTCCAGGATGTGGGTATAATTTTCGTGGGTGACGATAAAGCTGATGCCGAGAACGCAGCGATCCCCCATGGCGACAAAGGCGCGGATATTGTCGCACAATTTGCTGAAATCCCCCTCTTTGATGCCACGGAAACGGGCATAGCTGGCATCATCCCAGGCATCCAAAGAGATGCGAACCCAGGTGGCATGACGGGCCAGGGCCTCGGCCATTTTGCCTTTCAGGTTGGCCCCGTTGGTCAAGGTGGCCACCCGCACCCCGCCATTGGCCAATCGTTCGATCATTTCCGGCAGATTTTTGTAGACCAGCGGATCGCCACCGCCGGAAAAGGTAACCGCCTTGACCCCCATGCTGATGCAATCATCGACAATTTCCGACATTTTTTCATAACTGAGCGACTCCCGCTCCACCATATCGGCCCCCAGTTGCAGATGATCGACCCGATAGGCGCAGTACCAGCAGTCATGGTTGCAGATATTGGTCGGTTTGATCCGAATATGCACCGGCGCACAGACGCTCTGCGTGCGCAAAGCGTCGATATGGTCGGAAAAGCGGAGAAATTTCAGGGAGCTGTACAATTTTTTCATGATGATTGCTTTCTCTGGTTATCCTGCCAGGCATGGCCCCGGCTTAAGGTCTACATTTGCAATTTAATGCACAGGTGTGGAGGAAGGCAACAGAAAACGTGGTTGCCCTGCCTGCAGCAGGGGGGGAGCTGTGGCGCAGACGATCCCTGACGGGGGCGCAACTGGAGCAATCGGGCAACCAACCAATACTCCCGTTGTTGCCATCCTGCAAAAAAAAGCGCACTGTTGGGCTGACTGTCTGGGGTAGCACTTTGGTGTCATTTGTCGTAGAATGGCATGGAACGACAGGTGGTATTTGTTCGATCTTTTGTATAGCTTATTGTTTTATTGATAAATTTCTATCTTTTCTGCTTGGGACAGCCATGGCAAACCACTTTTCCCAGCCGCTGCGTTGGCTGCATCTGTCGGATCTTCATTTGGGGTCGCCAGGCAAAGAGGTTTGGTGGCAGACCAATGAGGATTTTGCCGTAAGTATTCAGAGCATGGTAAAACAGCGGGGTGCAGCACCAGACCTGCTGTTGCTGACCGGAGATATTACCCATCAGGGTAACCCCGATGGCTACTCCTTGTTCAAGGAGTTTTACGAGCGGCTTTGTCAATGGTTGGGTAATAGGCCGGTCATTATTCCGGTGCCGGGCAACCATGATTTACTGCGGCCAAAGAGCAAACTTGCGGCAAGAAATCTGCAAATTCTCGATAATTTTGCCCAAGGTGATGCGGATGAGTTTATCAAGGAACTCAATAATGACCTGTGGAACCGCAAGGATGCCTCGTTCTTTATGCCGTTATTTCACCACTATCAACAATGGCTGCAAGAGTATATTCAACCCGCATGGCAATCCGTCGGTATTAAACATCTTTTGTCCTTTTTTCCCGGTGATGTGCGGGTTGATATTGCCTTGCCGTACAAGCCACCTGTGACGGTGGTCGGGCTTAACTCGGCGTGGCGACATTTTACCGATCTGAACCCCGGTCAGTTGGAAATCTACCGCCAGCAGCAGCACCAACTACTGGTGAATCATGACTCTGCTGCCGCCAAATTATTGCTGCTGCACCATCCCTATTCATGGTTTTCGCCAATATCATCCACTTTTTTTCAGAGGGATATTTACCAGCCTGATCGCTATTTGGCCTGCCTGTTCGGGCATATGCACGAGGGGAATGCCACTGCGGTTGCCCAGTACGGCGGTAAACCGCGTCACTATTTTCAGGCCCCCTCCCTGTTTGGTTTGGAAAATTATGGTACGGCAACGGAAAAAAGGTCCATGGGTTATGCCTGGGGTGAGTTGGATGGAGACGGATGTCTGCGCATTTGGCCGATGAAGCTGCATGTGACCACTAACCAGGAAATCAAGTTTGTTTATGACCAGGATTGCGGAGGGGGTAGCTCCACAGGCTTTTTGTTGCGGCAGTGCCAACCGTCAGCAACCCCGGAGCCAACTGCAGCCGCCGTCAGCCCACCGCCAATAAGTGACGGACAGAGCAGAATAGTGGAAGCAAGAGGGACTTCTTCGCGCCATGTGTCTGTCGTAGTTTATGCCGAAGCAGCCAAAAAAGAGGAACCAAAACCGCTGCTGCGGGATGGCGCGGCGATGTTTATTGCTTTCAAGAACAAATTGGAAAAGCTGTTCGCTTCTGCTCCTGCAGCCCTACAGCTCTGCAGTAAAAAACTGGGCAAAGAGCAGGCAGCGGATGCACAGGTTCCACTCATACCGGTGGAGCCGTTAGTGGACGGTTTGCTGGCATTAGGGTTTCCCGAGGTCAAGGATATTCTGCTGGCAGCACAAAGAGAGTTGGCAGAACAGGATCCAGATGCTGAAAAGGTGATCAAAAAAATCAGCCGTTTGATCCTGCCCTGGTTGCTGGTCTTTTGGCGTTTTTCGCCCCAAAAACCGATAGAATGGATAGAGCAAGGCATTTTGGCCAATGTGTTGCCGATTCCGGCGGGTATCTCTTCGATGGCTGAGTTGATCATGGCCGGTTTGGATCACCGGGAGGTGACCTGGCAGGCTATACACTCTTTTCCCGTGAGTAAGTTTCTCATAGATATGGAATTTTTGCCGGAAGGGGGGATCAGCAACAGCACTCAAAAAGATCTGGAAATCATCCGCACGGATCTCTACAAGCGGATTGAAATACCTGGCAATGTAAAAACGATTGCTGAACAAGATCGGGCAATTAATACGCAATTGGAATTCCTGTTCCAAAAAGGGGTACGTTACTACCTGATTTGTGCAGCCATGACAGGTGATACGAAATCTGATCAGCGTTTTCAGGCTCGGATTGCCGCGATTCAACAACAGTATCCGATTGTTGCGCTCGTAGGATTGAACCGGGATTTGATAGATTTTGACCAAAGATTATTTAACGAAATTAGGGAATTATTGGTTACGGAGGATGTATGAGCAACCCCTATTTGATACCGATGCCGGAAGAGATGTCACTGCCGTTGCGGGTGGAGTTGGCCGGGGCGCAGCGGGTGATGGACCGGGTCCATTTGATGGGCAGGGGGGAGATGTTGGCCGTCAATGCCGCCATCGCTGCCGGACGGCCCTTGCTGGTGCGTGGTGAGCCGGGCATTGGCAAAAGCCAGATGGCCCGTGCTGCCGCCAAGCTGTTGGGGCGGGTGTTTGTCAAACATGTCATCGACTCCCGCTCGGAATCCCGCGATCTGCTCTATCACTACGATGCCGTGCGCCGTCTCGCCGATGCCCAGGTGGTCGGGGCATTGGGTGAGAGTGGCGAGGCCAAATGGCAGGAGGTGCAGGCGAGGCTCGACTTGAGCCGTTATGTGCAGCCGGGGCCGTTGTGGTGGGCTTTCGATTGGCAAAATGCTCTGCTGCAGGCAGAAAAAAGCAACAGTCAACCACCACCGCAGCCCGATGGCGGCGATTGGCAAAAGGGGGCGGTGCTGTTGCTTGATGAAATCGACAAGGCAGAAACCGAATTGCCAAACGGGTTGTTGGAAGCGCTGGGCAACCGCTCTTTTACCCCCTTGGGGCAGAGCCTCCCGGTCAGTGCCGGCGATTCCCTGCCGCTGGTGATCATCACCACCAACGAAGAGCGTGCCTTGCCGGATGCCTTCATGCGGCGCTGTCTGGTGCTGCGCCTTGGACTGCCGGGTAGTGACGGTGAGCTGAAAAACTTTCTGATTGCCCGTGGCGAGGCCCATTTCAACAGCGCATCGTCGTCTATTGCCCAAGATGTGTTGCAGGAGGCAGCAGAATTGCTGGCCCGCCATCGGCGCGAGTCGCTCAAGGCCCAGGTTACCCCGTTGCCGGGCCAGGCCGAATATCTGGATCTGTTGCGTGCCGTGTTGGGGTTGAGCAGTGAAAGCAAGGGGCAGTTGGCCCTGCTCAAGCAGGTGGGTGAGTTCACCCTGAAGAAAAATATGGCCTGGGATGCCTCTGCCATGGGCAGCCATTGATGCTCAGGCCGGAAAGCCGATTGCCCCAGGCCGGGGGAGGGTATGCTGATCTGCTGCGTGCCTTGCAAATGGGTGGGGAGGAGTCGCTGTCGACCATGGCGGCTTTGCTGGGTTTTGTCCAGCAACCCCCACCGCCACCGTTGCCGGAAAAGAGCGCCTCCCCCGTGAGCGAACCGCCAACCACGGCGGAACCGGTCCAGCCAAAGAAGGGCTACCCGCAAAATCTTGCCCCGCTTCCGTTGTGGCGCTTGCAACAGTTTGAGGCCCGAGAACCGTTGACGATTGATAATACGGTCAAAGAGGAGGGGAAGGATACCCGGCCTCATGCTGCCCCGAACTGTCAGCCGTTGTTTGCCTGGAACCGTTTGGCCCCCCGTCTCCGGCAGCGATTTACCGAGTTGATTGTGGGGCGTGATCCCGATTTCGACAAAATCATCGCCCGCATCAGCCGAGGCCAAGAGCTGCACCCTATTCCTTGTCGGCTGCGGCGACGTTGGGGGCGGGGGGTGCAGATCATTTTGGACCGTTCACAGCGGCTGGCTCCTTTACAGGCCGATCTGGATCAAGCGGCTGGGCAACTGGCTCGTTTGTTTCCACACCGTGCGGTGGAATATGCCATGGTGTGGGAACAGCAGCCAGAACCCCTGCGGGTAGGGAGTAATGGGCAATGTTCCTCCTATCAGCTGCCGGAAGCAGGTACTTTGGTAGTAGTGTTGGGGGACATGGGGTTTTTTGCCGCCGAAGGGAGCGGCACCCAGCGCCAGTGGCAACGGTTGGGACATCGCCTGCAGCAGCAGGGATGCCGGACGATGGTACTCAACCCCTGTCCCGAGGATCGCTGGTTACCGGAACGGTTGCCGAGTTGGACCATGCTACCCCTGCTGGTCGGCAAACGGGGCGCACCGCCCACGGCGGAAGAGCTGCAGGCACGGGCCGAACGATTGTTGTGCCACCTCTCCCCGGCCATTCGCATCGAGCCGGGCTTGTTGCGGGCGGTGCGCGCACTGCTGGGCACGGAGGCTGATCACGGCACCGAAGTGGATGCCTGGAACCATCCGGCCATGGCCGGGCGCAACCGTGTGGCGGGCGTTCTGCATCCACAAGAGGCTGAACGACTACGCCAAGTTTTTGCCGGGCTGGAGCTTGCGAGACAACAGGCGGTGGTCCTTTGCCTGCAGCAGTGGCGCAGTGGCTTGGACAAGGAGATCTGGTTTGAAGAGTTGCTGAAACTGCAACCAGAGCAACTTCCGGAATCCATCCGCAACAACGATTGGCTGGCAGCAAAAAGTTTCTTCATGAACATTGTCCCCCAAGAGGGAACACAGGGAGATGAGTCACTGTTAGATTGGTTTGTACGGGTAGACCGGCGGGCTTCGGCAGACTTTTATCAGGGGGAGGATCAGCAGCTACGCCTGGCCCTGCAACGACTGAATCTGGCCGCCTTGGGCGAAAGTGGCAGTGCGGAGGTGCGGGCAGGCTTTGACCTGCGCTTGATGCCCAAGGTGCGGGAGCAACCCCTGCTGCTCTCCTTGTCCCATCAAGGCAAGCAGATCATTCTGGGTGATGCGGCAGCGGAGGGAAGCCTGCTGGGGGCAATTCGCAGTTGTCAGGATAAAGTGTTGGTTGGGCGTGTGTTGCCAGGAAGCTCAGAAGCGGCAGAGAACTTTTGGCAAGGCGGCAAGGCTCCTTCCTGGGCCGATGCCTGGGGGTGGGATACGTTTGGGGCGTGGGTGGAGTTTGTTGTGGGTGAGGTGCGCCAGCGTATGCGCTGGATACCGGCGGGTAGCTTTATGATGGGTTCGCCGGAAAGTGAGCTAGAGCGCAATAACAATGAGGGTCCCCAACATCGCGTTAGCTTTCATCAGGGTTATTGGCTCTTTGATACTACCTGTACCCAAGCTTTATGGCAGGTTGTGATGGGTGAGAATCCAAGTCGATTCCGTTCTCCAGATCGGCCAGTGGAAAGTGTCAATTTCATGGATGTGCAAAAGTTTCTCCGAAGGATCGGAGAACGTTTATCCAGAATCGACTTGACTTTGCCTAATGAGGCTCAGTGGGAATATGCCTGTCGAGCTAATACTCATACTGCATATAATTTAGGTGATTCTATCACGAAGAAACAAATAAATTTCGATAGTATGAACGGTACTGTGCCTGTGGCATCTCTTCCGCCCAATCCGTGGGGGTTGTACGAGATGCACGGTAATATATGGGAGTGGTGTCAAGATAGCTGGCATAATTCTTACGAAGGCGCACCCAATGATGGTTCTACATGGCACATCAGAGCCGCAATGTCAGAGGAGAAGCGAGTTATACGTGGTGGTTCCTGGCGCGATTCAATGCCTAGTGTGCAAACTACCACGCGCAGTAGGCTTGATCCACGACGACGCAATAGTTACCTAGGCTTTCGCTGTGTCCGAATGCCAATAAGCCAAGCAAGCGGGCAAGTTACGGAGCCGCAGTTGGCGGTACCGGAACAGCAATTAGTGTACCAGACAACACGTTCTGCAGCAGTCGCCGCGACTCTTTTGGATCTGCAAGGGGATGCCAAGAGGAGGCGCTGCCAGATTCCGGGTGGATATTCTTTTCAGGTGCAAAGCGACAGCGAAACCCTCACCTTTACCCGTTACAGCAAACCGTCTTGGGCCGAGGCAATCGGGCGGGACCGTTATGGCTTGTGGGTGAGCTTTACCCTGCCCGGTGAATCTTATCCTCCGGTGAGTCAAAAATTGCGCTGGATACCCCCAGGGCGTTTCATGATGGGTTCACCGGAGGAAGAGCCAGGAAGAGAGCAGAGTGAAGGGCCGCAGCATGAGGTAACCTTGCGGCAAGGATTCTGGCTTTTTGATACTCCTTGCACCCAGGCTTTGTGGCAGGCGGTGATGGGCAACAATCCGAGTCGCTTCCGATCAGCTTTCCGTCCCGTGGAGGCAGTCAGTTTTGATGATGCTAATAAATTTATTGATAAAATCAATGAGAAACTTCCCGGTTTGTCCCTGTTTTTGCCCAGCGAGGCACAATGGGAATATGCCTGCCGCGCCGGGACAAGCAGCGCTCTTTATACCGGCCCGCTTGACATTTTAGGAGAAAACAGTGCCCCTGCCTTGGAAAAAATAGCTTGGTATGGTGGCAACAGTGGCCTAGAGTTTGATCTGAAAAATGGGGTCAACAGCCATGATTGGCCAGAAAAATATCATCCGCACCAACAGGCTGGTTCCCACCCGGTTGCTTTGCAAGAGCCGAATGGTTGGGGACTGTATGATATGCTGGGCAACGTGCGGGAATGGTGTGCTGATGTGTGGCAGCCATCCTATCAACAGGCCCCGTTGGATGGCTCGGCATGGCCGGGTGCTGGCGAAGGCAATAATATGCGCCATTGCAAACGCGGTGGGGCGTGGATTGATTTTGCACGCTGTATTCGTGCTGCCTATCGCAGTTATGGCGAATCTGCTGTTGGCAACAGCTATACTGGTTTTCGCTGTGCCCGTCTCCCCTGAACCCAGGCTGCAGCCATGATCGACTCTTCCCAGCACCCTTTGCTTGATGGCAATCCCCCTGACTGGGCCTCCGGTTGGGGTCAGGATGCCTATGGGGTTTTTGTCGAGTTCACCTGTCGCGGTGTGCGGCAACGCATGCGCTGGATTCCTCCAGGGCGTTTCAAGATGGGCTCGCCGAAGAAGGAGCCAGAAAGATTTAGAGATGAAGGTCCGCAACATGAAGTGACTTTTACCCAGGGTTTTTGGATGTTTGATACCGCTTGTACACAAGCCCTGTGGCAGGCGGTGATGGGGACAAATCCCAGCCGGTTTACCGCAGCAGATCGACCGGTGGAGCAGGTCAGTTTTGAGGATGTTCATGATTTTATCGATACAATCAGTAAATTGATACCAGGACTACAACTGACCCTGCCCAGCGAGGCGCAGTGGGAGTATGCCTGCCGCGCCGGAACAACTGCCCCATTCAGCTTCGGCACCATGATTAGTCCAAAGCAGGTCAATTATGATGGCAATTTTCCCTATCCCGGTGGCCAAAAAGGGGAATATCGCCAGCAAACCGTGCCGGTCGCCTCCCTTCCGCCCAATTCCTGGGGTTTGTTCGAGATGCACGGCAATGTATGGGAGTGGTGTCTGGATCATGAGTACAACTACGGGGGGGCACCAGACGACGGCTCCGCTCGGTTTCGCGCCGATGCAAAGGCTGTTGCGAGGCGGGTTGTGCGCGGTGGCTCCTGGGACTCCCTTGCGTGTACCGTGCGCTCTGCCATGCGCCGCTGGTTCGAGCCTGCGCACCGTTTCGACGACCTGGGCTTTCGCTGTGTCCGAGTTCCGTGAGCCCAGCCAGCAGCGGGTCGCGTTGTCGCGCGCGCCCGGCGACGGGACGGCTGGCGGAGCGCCGGCACGCGCAGGGCGGGCACGACAACGCGCAGGGTGGGTTGGTCGGCCTGGCTATGGTTTCAACTGCCAAAAAAAGTGATACAACGTTGCCAGTTGCTTAAAATCCGCCTGCAGGGTGGTGGCCAGTTGGGGTTGGAAGAGGGTGGGGGTTACGGGTTCCTGGCGGCTCAGGTGCAGGGTTTTGCGTTGGTGCCAGGTGGTCAGGCGGGGGTCGAGGTTGGCTGTGCGTGGTTTTTGGTACATCTCTCCCTGCACGGTGAAACGGCCCGGTTGTGGCGGGGCGATGAGCTGTAAAAAGCCTGTCGGGTCGGCCTCGATACGCCGCCGGAAACGGTCCATGGTCTCGCGGCTGGGGGCGTAAAAGCCCATGCCGTAACGGGCGTGGTCGGTGCCGAGGCCGAAATAATAGGCGGGGGCATCCTGCCACTGCTTGTTGGGACGCTTGAAGGTCAGCCACAGGCGCGGGCGGTAGGGGGATTTATCCTGCGAGAAACGAACATCACGATAAATGCGCGATACCGTCTTGCCAATGGCCGGGCGTACCTCAAACGCCGGGTCGATGGCCAGCATCGCCGCACTCAAGACCTCCACCAGATCCAACATCGGCTCCAGCAGGTCGCGTTGATAGTGATCCCGGTTGGCCTCAAACCACGGTTTGTTGTTGTTCTGCTCCAGGTTGCAGAGAAAGGCGAACGTTTCTGGCCGAAAACCGGCAAAAGAGGGGGTGTTGTGGGCCATGGCAAACCTTTTTGTTTACGCCAGAGGAGGTTGGGCGCTTAGCCAATAATGACACCCCTGCAGCCGGGCACCGCTCCGCTGCAGCCGCCAGCCACGGGCCAGCAGCATGCCGGTGAGTGTTGCCGGCAGCAGACGTTCCGCCTCCGGCGGACCGGCCTGCCGCCCCGGCTCCCGCTCCGGACAGGGGGCAATCGGGCCCCAATCCAGTACGGTCAACAGGCCGTCACGGCGCAACAGACGGCCAATCTCCTGCAAGGCATCGGCTACCGCCACCTCGTGCAGGGTGAAGGCAACAAAAACCGCGTCACAACAGCCATCCGGCAAGCCGGTCGCCGTCAAATCAGCCAGCTGCAGGCGCAGTCGGGGCTGCGCCGGGAAACGCTCGCGCAACAGGGCCAACATGCTCTCCTGCAACTCCACCCCAATCACCTGCCCGCCCTCACCCACCGCCTGCAACAAAGCAGCGGTAAAAAAACCGACCCCACAGCCCAAATCGGCCACCTGCATCCCCTCGCGAATCCCCATCTCCTGCAGCAGGGGCAGAGGATCATCGATCAGGCGTCGCCGTGGATCGAGCAGATTGGCCGCCTTGGCCGGATCAAAACGGTGGTGAGGCTGATGGTCGTGCGGATGGTTCATGGCAAAAATTCCCCAGGGCAAAAAGGTGTCGTGGTCAAATCATCGGCAAGTGAGCCTGCCATGGCAAGGGTTCACCGCACACCCCTAACGCAACAACGATTTCAGGCGCAACAAATCGCCATCCAGGGCCGGATGACCATGCCACCATTGATCGTCCGGCGATTGATGGCCCACCCCCAAGCGCACGTTGGCCAAATGTTGATCGCGCATTTGTTGCCAGAGGGCACGGGCCTGCGGCATGGCAGCGGGTTCACTGGTTGCGATGCGCGCGACCACCTCCGCCCCTTCGCGCAGCTTCATTCGTCCGATTTCCACCATCCGGTCGCCGCTCTGAAACCAGGTGGTGACCAAACGGGGCGAATGGCAGTCGCGGCAGGGCTCCTCGCGCCGTTCGGCCTGATTCGCCGTCGGTTCGGCGCACCCCTCCCTGGGCAGCAGCGGCAGAATTTCCCGGCCTGTCTGGTGGTTGCCTCGGTGCATATGGCAATAGGCACAGCCGGGGGCACGATAGTTGCCATCGGCAAGCGGTTGATCGTAACGGTTTTCCGGCTCGGCCAGCGTGGCAATTACCCCATGTTTGGAAAGAAGATAGCTGCTGGCCTGGCGCTGGTGGCAGGTGGTGCAGGTGGCGTCGCGTCGGGCACGGGCGGCCATCTGCCCGTTGTGGCTGTTGCCGTGACAGCTGCGACAATCCAGATCCGGCAGATTGTGCGCGCTCTGTTGCCAGGCCTGCCAGAGCGTGTGATCCCGCTCGCGGTGGCAGTCGCCACAGTCGGTGGTGGCGGGCTCCGTAGCCCAGGCGCTGCTGCTCGACAGGAGCGCCAGCCACAGGAGCATCACCCAACGCCAACCATTCATCGGCCTCTCCTGACCTGTGGACGCGGCGTGTTGGCCAGCGGATCCTGCTTGTCGCTACTCCAGACCGGATCCTGGCCAAAACGGTTGAACCACCACTCTTCCGGCGAAAGATATTTTTCCACCTCCTCAACCCGGAACGAATAGCGGTAATGGGCGCAGTAGTCGCGCAGCAGTTTGGCCGCAGCCAGCAGCTCGCGGGTCATCTCCTCGCACCGTTCCAGCTCATCGCGGCAGGTGTCTGGATGCCATTTTTTCAACAACGTTTTGGCCTGGCTGTTGATCTGCTCCAGAGTTGCCTCCTCGGCAAGGCCGAGCAGTTCGCGGGCGGCGGTGATGCGGGCATACAGACCGGGTTTGGCCATCGCTTTTATCTTTCTACCGGAAAGAGTTGTTGACGCCAGGCTTTCATGCCTCCACGCACCAGAATGGTCGGGCCGATACCCAAGGCATCGAGACGGCGTACCGCCTCACCAGAACGGCGGTCGGTGTGGCAGATGATCGCCAAGGGTCGCGGCATGGCACACACCTCCTCCAGCCGCTGTTCCAGTTCCGGCAGGGGAATGTTGCAGGCACCGGGTACATGGCCGTTGTCGCCATAAAAATCGGCAGCATCGCGCACATCCAGCAGGGTCAAGGCCTCGCCGCTCTGCAATCGTTCGCGCAGGGCGGTGATGGAGAGTTCCTGCTGCTTTTGCCGGGCCTTTTGCAACCAGCGCGGCAACAACAGCACGATGGCCAACAAACCACCCGCCCACAAGGCGGCCCGCACGCTGTCGGCACTGCCTGCCGCAGCCTCCTTGCCGGCATAGCCCAGCCAGGCATAGGCCAAGCCGCCGGGGGCCATGCAGAGGAAGGAGGTGAGCAGATAATGATCAAAGCGGATACGGGTCAAGCCCAGAGCATAGTTGAGCAAATTGAAGGGAAACAACGGCACCAGACGCACAAAGGCGACAAAACGCCAACCTTCCGTTTCCACCCCCTGCAGCAGACGGGCCAGCATCCCCTTGGCTTGCCGGGCCACCCAGGCAGCGGCCAGATAGCGGGCAAGCAAAAAGGCGATGCCTGCGCCAATGGTGGCCCCGCTCAGACAGAGCAGCCCCCCCAGCCATGGTCCAAACAACGCCCCCCCGGCCAGGGTCAGCAACGAACCGGGCAAAAACAACACCGTCGAGAGAATATACAACCCCATGAACAGCAGCATGCCCAACACACCCCACGCCTCCACCTCTGCCGCCCACCGTTGCGGATCAAACCACTCCCGGTAACGATAGGCCAACAGCACACCCGCGCCAAGCAACAGAATCAGCAACCAGCGGGTACGGTTTGAGGAGGAGATGGAGGTCAACGAGGCTTCGCTGCCAAGTGGTGTGGTCATGGCTCTTCTCCCGACTCAATAAATGGGTATGGCGGCATAGCCTTGGGCATGATAGCCGGTCAGGGAGACAAAGGTGTTGCCGACCACCTTGATGCCAGGCAAAACGGTGCCGTTATCCACCCCGAACAGCCCGGTGGCCAAACCGCAAACTTCCATCCGAACACCGGGTCTCTTTTGCAACTCGGCGATCAGCAGCGCAATTTCGTCCAGGAACGGATGTTGATCGATAGGAAAAGAGTCCTGGTTTTTGGAGACCAGTTTGACCGCTTTGCCACGAAAGGCCAACACCATCTCCGGCTTGACCTGCTGCCGTTGCAGATCGGCATGGGTCTGGGTAATCACCTTGAGGTAAAGGGGCAACATGTGTGGATTGGCCATATTGATGTCAAAGACCACTTTGCCGACCGTAACACCCTGTAAGGCGTCGGCATCATTCACGGTGCCCTGCGGCGATGAGGCCATGGCCGCAGCTGTCGCCAATAACAATGTCATGCCCACGATACTGATTGCAAACCACTGTTTCATTGTCTCTCCTTTTACAAAATTGTTTGATTATTGGTGATCCCGATTGTACTCCGTATACTCCCCCTGCTGCCACAGTGACGGGCGATCATGAACTTTTTTTGGGGTAAGGCGCAGTTGTTCGGCCTGGGCGGCGATGGCGGCGGCTTCCCTTTCCATCTGTTGATGCCGCTTTTGGCTCATCTCGCTGGCACCGTGTGCCATCCCTTTGTAGGCTGCCAGGTTGGTGAAATACCACAGCTCAAAATAGTCCCGTTCGATGGCGCTGACGTTGTAAAAGGCGGAGGCCTGCCCTTCATAAAAGCCGATCCGTTCCCGTGGCCACCATTTGCCCAGCCAATCCATGGGGTAGGGGGGGCGTTCTTTGGCGGCAGGGGTAAACAGACCGTCGCCACGCAATCCTTTGAGCAGTCGTTCCACCGCATAGAGTTTTTGCCAGGCGCTCTGTCGTTCTGCATCCAAGTTGCGGAAAAAGTCGCGGGCCACCTCCTCTGGATGGCAATCGGCACAGGTGGCCAGCCATCGTTTGCGTTTGATTGCATTTTCGGCGCTGTGCGGGTTGACTTCGCGGATGCCAAATTTCCACACCGCCTTGTCGGCCACCTGGTGCTTGCCATCCTTCATATGGCAATAGGCACAGCTTGGCGCGGGATAATTGCCCTTGCGCAACGGTTGACGCCAATCCCAGCGCTGCCCCTCTTGCTGATAGAGGCGGCCATGTGCGCTGGCGGCATAGGCCTGGTCATCGGGATGGGGTGGGCCGCTATGGCAGGTGATGCAGGCTTCCGGACGCCGGGCCTCGGCGGCGTCGAAACGATGTCGGGTGTGGCAAGAGTCACATTTGCTGGCTACCGAATGGCATTGCAGGCAGGCGGTCACCTCCGCTTTCGGTTTGTCGGCAAAATGTTTGCTGTCCACCGCCCGCTGCATGGCCAGCGCATGGCTGGGAAAGCCGTATTTTTTCTCCTCTTCCATCTCTGCCACCCGTTGCGGATGACAACCGCCGCAGATTTGCGGACCCGGCAGGGAGAGATTTTGATGATCGTCGCCGTGGCAGGCGGGGCACCCTACCGGTTGTGCTGCCTGCGCGTGCCGACTGGCCTGCCAATCCTTGACAATGCCGGGGGTGAGCGCTTTATGGCACGCCAGGCAGTCATCAGCCGTATACACACCGCTCATGCGCTCCTTTTCCGGGCGGTGCATGGTTTCCGGATCCCAATATTCGTGCATGGCATCGGGTTGCCACTGATCGGCAAACTCGCCGACCCCCTGTTGCGGCAGCGCCAGAGCGGCCCACAAAAGCGGAGAGCCGAGCAAACAGGTTACCAGGAGAGTGATGGCAAGCCGCATAGTGCCCCCAATCGTGCCGGAAGTTCGTGAATGGTACCCACCTGGCTGGAATAGTAGATGGCAGCGGCCAAAAGCAGCACCAGCAACGCCAGGCTGGCGAGCAGACCCCGCCGGTAGGCGGGGCGATGGCGATCCGCTTTATGCAACAGATGGTGCCGATCCTGGCGCAAGCCGGGACGCAGCAGGTTGCGCAGATCGTGCAGGGCCAGGCTGTTGGTCGGGCAGGCGGTGATGCAGCGACCACACCCCATGCACTCGGTGCTGTCGACCCGTCCCTGGTTGGCCGCACCCATTTGCCAGACCGGAATATTCATGTCGCAGACTTTGACGCATTTGCCGCACTGGATACATTTATCTGCCTGATAATCGATGCGGAAGAGCCCCACCTTGTTGAGCAGTCCGAAGGTGGCCCCAAAGGGGCAAAGAAAGCGGCAGTAGCCCCGGTTGCCGATCCAGGGGGAGAGCAGAAAGGTGATAAAGTAGGGCACTCCCACCACCAGGGCAAAAAAGCCCAGATAGCTGCTGGTCAAATTGTCGGCGGGACGGGTCATGGCCCACATGGCCCCCAGATAGAGAACAAACCAGATCCATTTCAAGTGGCGCCAGCGCCAGGCCCACGCACTGCGCGGTACATGGTCGGCGTGGCGGAACGGAAAACCCACCACCTCACGAATGGCGACACAGGGGCAGTTCCAGCCGCAGATGATCCGTCGGCCAAAGAGCAGCACGCCGAGCAGAACCAGAAAAAAGGTGAGGGTTCCCGGCGTGTGCAGCGAAGGAAAGGCAGGCAATCCGGCCAGATAGCCAATATAGGGTTCGATGAAGGGAAAGCCCCAGGGGATCAACCACCACAACACGGTGACGTTGGCCACCAGAATGATCAACCGTTTGCGGGTATGGGCATTTTTTTCGGCGCGGATGCGCCAGAGGCCAAAAAGGAGAATGATCACCTCTTCGGTGTAGCGATTCAGCCACAAGGGCGAGCCAAACTGAAAAAACCAGGCCTCATTAAGCCAGCCGAGAAAAGCCCAGGTGAAAGCCAGCAAGGAGAGTGCCTTGACCCACCAGGCGTAGCGTCCGGCTTGCGAACGTTGCTGGTTGGCGGGCATCAGGCGGATTGGTATCACTTTGGCTGTCATCGCAGTTTCCTTGAACAACCCTGACAGGGGTAGCGGAGCAGCCTACCAGCGGTGGTTGAGGGGATAGTGATCCCTTTTGCTCTCTACAGGCATCCATAACAGAGCCCGCAACGGTTGACAAAGTTCCTTTTCTCGAGGCTGGCGCAGGCCGATTTGCATGCTGTCGTGACCGGCGATTGGTTGCGGACAGTAGCTGCCAAAGAGTCGATCCCAGCAGGAGAGGTTGAAACCAAAATTACTGTTGGTTTCCGCCGCCAGTACCGAGTGATGTACCCGGTGCATGTCGGGGGTGACCAGCAGCCAGCGCACAACCTGATCCCATTTTTCGGGAATATGCAGGTTGCCATGGTTAAACATGGCCATGGCGTTGAGCACTGTTTCAAAGATCAACACCGCCGTGGCCGGTGCGCCGATTACCTGAATGGCGGCCAGTTTGATGCCCATGGAGAGGATAATTTCCAACGGATGAAAACGCAAACCGCTGCTCACGTCCAGATCCAGATCGGCATGGTGTACCCGATGCAGCCGCCAGAGCAGCGGCAGGGCATGGAACAGCACATGCTGCAGATAGATGACCAAATCGAGCAGCACAACCGCCAGCAGCAGCCGCAGCCACTCCGCACCTGACCACAGGTTGAGCACTCCCCATCCCCGCTGTTCGCCAATGGTGGCCCAGCCGACCGCCGTGATTGGCACCAGCAGGCGCAGCAACACGGTATTGATCAACACCAAAGCGAGATTGGCTGGCCAGCGTTGGGCACGCGGCAAGCTGCGTTGCCGACGGGGTGCCCAACTCTCAGCCAGCGCGACGATGATCAATACCCCCAGAAAAAGGGTCAAGCGGAGCGTTGCTTCCTGTTCCATGCGCATTCTCCTCGGCCACATTTTGTACAATTCAACCATCTGGTTGAATTGTATTCAATCATATCTGTGATTTCCTGTCAAGCGCTTATTATCGCTGATCTGCTGTTTGGCAAGTACACAGAAAAAACTTGCCCATTGACTGCTCTCAATATACCATACCCCCCTATTGTATATAAGGAGGAGCAATGAGTCATACCATTCGCGATAAAACAAAATTGTTGGCCCGCGTGCGGCGTATTCGTGGCCAGGTGGAGGCCTTGGAACGGGCCCTGGAGGCGGAAAAAGGGTGTGGGGAAGTTTTACACCAGATTGCCGCCATCCGGGGTGCGACCAATGGCTTGATGTCGGTGGTGGTGGAGGATCATGTGCGGACCCATATCGTTGATCCCGCCATTTCCTCCGAGGCAGAACGGTTGCAGGGGGCGGAAGCACTCATCGAGGTGCTGCGTACCTATTTGAAATAGGACGAGTTATTCATCCACCAATCAGGGAGGAAAAAGAGGTGCATACGGAAAATTTAAGCAGCTGGCTGCATGATCATGTCTTTGATAGCGGCAGCGAGGCGGCAGAACGCAGCACCCGTGTGGTGATGTGGATTACCGCTGTGATGATGATCATCGAAATTGTTGCCGGTTGGTGGTTCAATTCTATGGCCTTGTTGGCCGATGGCTGGCATATGAGTTCGCATGCGGTGGCCATTGGTCTTTCCGCCTTTGCTTACGCCACGGCCCGACGTTATGCCAAGGATCCCCGTTTTGCCTTTGGTACCTGGAAAATTGAAATTCTCGGTGGTTTTGCCAGTGCCATTTTTCTGCTCGGTGTGGCAGTGATGATGTTCACCAGTTCGATCGAACGGTTGGTTGCTCCGCAGCAGATTCATTACCAGGAGGCAATTATCATTGCGGTGGCAGGTTTGCTGGTCAACGTGGTCTGTGCCCTGATTTTGGGTCGAGCCCATCATCATGGCCATGGCCACGACCACGGTCACGGCCACGGACATGCCCACGACGACCATCATGCTGCGCATGGGCATGAGCATCACGACCATCACGACCACCACCCGCAGCATGATGATCTCAACCTGAAATCGGCCTATTTACACGTCATCGCCGATGCTGCCACTTCTCTGCTGGCCATTATCGCCCTGGCTGGAGGATGGATGTATGGTTGGTCCTGGCTGGATGCCGCCATGGGCATTGTCGGGGCGGTGATGGTGGCCATTTGGGCCAAAGGGTTGATTCGGGAAACAGGTCAGGTGTTGCTGGATCGGGAGATGGATCATCCGGTGGTCGAGGAGATCCGCGAGGTGGTCGAGGATAAAAGCCTGCCTGGTGATAGCCGCCTGACCGATCTGCACGTCTGGCGGGTGGGTAAAATGGTCTACTCCTGTGCCATGACGGTGGTCACCCACAACAGCGAACTGACAGCCGATGAGATCCGTAAGCGGTTGTCGATCCATGAAGAGATTGTCCATACCACCATCGAGATCCATTATTGTACGGATGGTGCCTGATTTTATTCCGGCAAAGGCAAAGAGAGGGTGATGGTTGTGCCCTGTTGTTCGCTGCTCTGCATGCTGATAGTGCCCCCTTGGGCCAGGGTCAGCAGACGGGCGGAATAGGCACCCAAACCGGTTCCTTTGCTTTTGCCGGAGGTGACATACTTGTTGAAAAACTGCGGTTGAATCTCTGCCGGAATGGTTCCCTGGTTGCCAATGGCAAGCCAACCAAAGCCATCTTTTTGCCACAAGGAGACGGTGACCGGATGCTGAGCCGGTGTTGCTTCCAGGGCATTTTTCAGTAAATTGCCCAACAAGGAACAACACAGCAGCTCTTCACCCATGACCCAAAAAGGCACGCCGGCAGGCATCGCTGCCCCTTCCAGAAAAAGATCAATGCGACTCTTTTTTGTCTGCAACAATCTTTGCTGAACCTTCTCCTGTTTGCGCAACAATTGCACCAGATCCAAGGTGGTGGCCTCCAGCTGAAACGTCCCCTGTTCGATTTTAAACAGTTCCATGGAGAGGTTGATCATATTCAACAACGTCTCCGCCCCATGGCTGACCAGTTGGAACATGGATGCCTGCTCTTCATCCATCTCCAGGCTGTGTTGCAGCAGATCAAGAAAGCCGATCATGGCGTTGAGCGGGGCTTTGAGATCATGGCGCATGATTCGTTCCACATCATCGCGCAGTTGGCTGGCTTGCTGCAGTTGTTCATTCTGTTCCGCCAGGGCGCGGCGCTGTTGTTCCAGCAATTCGCGGGAGTGTTTCAAACCCAGATGGCTCTTGATACGGGCCAGAACCACCGGCGGCGAAATCGGTTTGCTGAGAAAATCGACGGCTCCCAGGGATAACGCCCGTGTCTCTTCTTCTACGGTGCTTTGGGCAGTGACAATAATGATCGGTATATTGCGGGCGTGTTCAGCAAGCTGCATGCGGCGGCACACTTCAAAGCCATCCATCTCTGGCATGACCAGATCCAGCAACAGCAAATCGATGGGATGTTTTGCCACGATATCCAAAGCCGCTTGACCGTTGGTGGCGACAAAAAGATGGTATTCAGAGGCCAAAATGGCGGTCAACAGACGGATATTGCTGGGCAGATCATCGACGATCAGCAGTTTTGCCTTATTTTTCATCTTTGCCCTCGTTTGTTGCGGCTGACAACGTGGTGTATGACTTTTGCCCATGTGGCAGTTGGTCGATGATGTGCAGCAGCAGTTCTGCCGCTTCGGCGAAGGCAAATTGTACCATTTTTTCCGCAATATGTTGCCAGTGCTGCTGCAGAGGCGGAGGCAATTGGCTATCGATGATGGGGGTCAGCTTATCGAAAGTGTGTTGGGCAGTAAAATCGGATTGGCTCAGTTGCCGGTGAAAAGTAGACAATTCGTTCACCAGCTGTTGCCACTCCTCATCATCGGCGAACCGTGCAGACTCAACAGGATTTTCTGTCCATTGGGGTGTTGAGCTTTGCTGCAGAAACTGTTTGATATGCGCCAACAGTTCGTTAAGAAGTTGTTGAAATTGTTGCAATAATGCCGAACAGTCCGACCACGCCTCAGCACGGATAGCCATTTCCAACTGGCTGGCTACACGATACAGCGCGTTGGCCGACAGGTTGCCAGAAGATCCTTTGACCGAATGCACCAGGCGACGGGCGCTCTCTTTGTCGGCTTTGCGTCGTCCGCCAAGCGCGGTGGCGACCTCCTCGGCGGTCTGTTGGTAGTCCCGCAGAAAATCGGCCAGAATGGTCCGCAACAGGGTATGGTTTTGATTCATGCGTTGCAGAGCAGCGGCAATATCCATACCTGGTACGGCATCCAAAGGGACAGGATTGTCATTGCCCATGGCCGCTGGCACGGGCAAACGCACCGCTTGCCGCATAGGCTCTTCTTTGGCAACAAGCCAGCGATTCAAGGCGGCAAACAGGGTGGGTGCATGAATAGGCTTGCTGACATGGTCATTCATGCCCGCAGCCAAAGATTTTTCCCGGTCACTGCTCATGGCATGCGCTGTCATGGCAATGATGGGTAGCCTGGCCAAGTGTTCCTGGGCGCGCAGTCGACGGGTTGCCTCATAACCGTCCATCTCTGGCATTTGGATATCCATCAACACCCCATCGTAGGCGTTGCTTGCGATCAGTTGCAGAGCCTCCCGCCCATTGCTGGCCACGTCAAGCAGCAATCCGGCACTTTGCAAAATTTCTTTGGCCACCTGTTGATTGATGCCGTTATCCTCCACCAAAAGCAGCCGGGATCCTTGCAGATTGGCATGCAGCAGCGGTTCATCGACCAGGTGCTGCCGAATGCGGGAGAGAGCCTCCACCTGGACGCCAAACAGATTCATCAGGGTATCGTAGAGCAGGGAACAGTGTACCGGTTTGGTCAGTTGAGCAGCAATTTTGACGTTATCGGCAACCGGCAGATATTCCCGACCAAATTCACTCATCAACACCAGCAGGGGTGGATGCGTTGCCGAAGAACAGGTCAACAGTTGCTGGAAAGAGGCGCTATCGGACAGTTCTTGCAGGCTGCGATCAAGCAGAATCAATGCATGCCCCTCGGCATGGATCGGCTTTTGCAGTTGTTGCACCGCCTCGGCAAAGCTGCAAGCGGTGGATGATTGCATGCCAAACAGATGCAACACGGCTTGCGTGGCTTGGCAGGCGGTGGCATTGTCATCGACCACCAGAACCGGGCGACCCCGCACCTCTGGCGGAGCCAACAAGTTAGGGGTTTCCAAAGATTTATTGCGTTGGCAGATAACGGTAAACGAAAACAGGCTGCCAACACCCGGCTGGCTTTCCACCCATATCTCACCGCCCATCAGGGTGACCAGACGTTTACATATGGTCAGACCCAGCCCGGTACCAGCAAATTTGCGGCTTGCCGAACTGTCTACTTGGGTAAACGGTTGAAACAGAGAGGCTATCTTAGCCTCTGAGATGCCGATACCGCTGTCCCGCACCGTAAAAAGCAAGGTAACATAGGGATCGTTGGACGCTCTGGTAGAGACCTGCAGTTCAATTTCTCCGCGATCAGTAAATTTGAAGGCGTTACCAAGCAGGTTCAACAAAATTTGTTCCAGGCGCAACGGATCACCCCGCAAAGCGTAGTGACACTCCTCGCTGAGATGTAAAATCAACTCAACCTGTTTTTCCATACTGCGCACACGAAACAGATCGGCCAAATGTTCCAACACATCGCGCAGCGTAAAATCAACTTCATCGAGGGTAAGTTTGCCGGCCTCAATTTTGGAAAAATCAAGAATATCGTTGATAATGTTGAGTAAAGTTTGCGCAGATCCGTCAATTTTGCTCAGATAGTCATACACTTTTGCCGAACATTCCTGTTGCAGTGCCAACGAGGTCAAACCAAGGACGGCATTCATCGGGGTGCGCAATTCATGGCTCATATTGGCCAAAAAGTCCGATTTGGCACGGTTGGTGGCTTCGGCTGCCTCTTTGGCTTGCAAGAGAGCAGCGGTTGCCTGGTCGATGGTGCGCAAGGTCAAGCGCCGCAATGGAAACAACACCAACATGCCCCCCATAAGACTGAGAAGCAACGTTATTCGTATGGCAGAAAAACCATCGCTAAGGGACAAGGAGATTGTCACGGTACCAACCTGCTCACCATAGTCATGGATTGCATTCTGACGTTGCACCACCGGCCAGGAGAGTTCTTCCTGTACAGAGGCTGCTTCCTTGATCTCGTTTTGCTGATGATAGAAAACCTGGACCGAGGTACCTGGGGCATGGGTATCCTCCAGGAGTCCTTTAAGACGAATATTTTGGGTAAACCAGGTGGAAGGGTGTTGGCTGATGAATTTGTTGAGAAAAATGGTATGAATGCGCAACTCACTGCTCAAATATTTGTTGGTGTGATCCCAATCCAGATAGAGATGGATCAACGGCGGCAAAAAGGTCACCAAGGCAGCAATAATCAGGGTGATGCTGTTGACCAGTCGCGGGAGAGCATCCGTGCGCTTCATGGAGAGAGGCGTCGAGGCTGTTGAGAGGTGAAACCTTGCCCGACCATCCGTTGCTTGCCTTCATCCGACTGCAGGTAAGCGACAAGGGCACGCAAAGTTGGCGAGGCGTCGTGACGCATGATCAAATAGAGAGGTTTGCTCAAGGGATAGCGATGATTTTCCAGATTGGCCAGGGTTGGTTCAACCTCGTCGAGAGAGAGCGCTTTGATGGCGCGAGGTTCCGCCAGTACCATCGACAAAGAGACAGTGCCAAAGCTGTCAGGCACTTTATCGATCATGCTGACCAGATCAATATCCGTATCCGCCAGTGCCGCCCCTGGTTGCCGATTGGCATGAGCCAGTTTCAGTGCTTCGGCCATGGCGGGTGAGATGGAATTCAATAATGCGGTATCGGCATCGGCGATCGGGCGGAGAATGACACGGATGCGAGAACCATCCGGCCATCGCTTTTGCCGACCCGCATAGATGTCAGCCACTTGTGCAAGGGTTATGTTTTGCAGCGCGACCTGTTTGGGGACCACAACCACGAACGGTGACTGGCCTAACCAGAATTGCTGCAGATTGGCCGCCTGTTCCTCTTTTTTGAGCGGACGGCCAGAAAGAGCAATATCCAAGTGCCCTTCCAGTAGCGCTTTAATCGCACCACCGCTGCCCATCGGTGGCAGGGTTGTTTCATAAGAGTCCTGGCTGTGGGCAGTCATATAGGGTTCCAGCACCCGTTTGACTGACAAAATGGCAGATCCAGTCCCATTGATGCGCACTGTTTCTGCTGAGGCGTTGGCCAGCCAAGCCGAGAGAAAACCGATCAACAGACTGACAATGCGTAGCACAGCCATGCCAAAACTCCTCAGGGCGCTCTCAGGAATGAATAACAGGGTTAAGACAAACCCCCATTATACAGATCCGCGCTTGCACTCACAATTCGGAAATCGATAAATCGGCATCATCGCAACAGCAAGAGCAAGGGTACCGCATCATGGCCATGCCAGAGCAGGGCGTTTTGTTGCCATTTCTGCCCCAGTTTGATGGCGGTTTGTTGCTCGATACCCAGCAACAACAGGCTGTTTTCGGCAGGCCATTGCCGTTGCGGATCTTCGCCTCGTGCGGTGATAAAAGGGATGCCTGCCTCTTTGATCGATTCGAGCAGGCACCATTGGCGCCGCTGATTTTCCTCCTCGCTCAACAGGCGGCTGCAGGGATTGCAGGCAGTCAGCAGGGCGCTGCTGGCCGCGTGCAAGCGGTGGTGCAATGCGCTCAACTCCTGGCTGAATTGACCCACTTTCACGATAAAGGGAGGTTCGCTCAAAATGTGATAATCGGTAGCCAGATAGGCTTCCAGGGTTGCCGGATCGATACGCGAAGGGGGGTGCAGGGGCTGAACCATCGGCATGGCATTGGCATCCTGTGTCGATTGTTGTATTATTGCCACTTTGCTTCAGCTTGATTCTGTTCTGTTTGCGGCGTGCTGCTCTGACTCCTCTGCAGCCTGTTGCAGGCTGTTGTGCAACGGTTGTACACAACGCGGAGCAATCTGTCCATCTCTTGCAAGAATACACTCTTTCTCTTTGCCAGCCGGAGTATGAACCGTGATGATCTTATGCCGAAAAATGGTATTTATCTTGCTGCTGACCGCTTCGACTGCCCATGCGGGCAACAAGCTGGCAGCCCCTTGTCTGGGCAAGACACCGGTTGCGGCAGCGGAAAAAATGTTCAAATCGTATCGGGAACGCATGCTGACCGATCCCAAGCAGTTGCGCGGTCTGGTCACGGGCGGATTGATGCACGCTCTTTCCATGGAGAATCAATGTCGTATGGGCGGAGAGCTGTGTGCCGTCGAAGCTGACCCTTGGACCGGTACCCAGGATGGCACCATCCAAAAGCCGGTCAGCTTCCGTCTGCTCAGCAACGATCAGCGTTCTGCCAGTGTGGCCATGCATTATACCTTTGCACTCGACAATAGCCGCAAAGAAAAACGGGTGACCACGCTGTTGCTGGAACGCAACCAGGCACAATCCTGTTGGCAGTTGGCCGATCTGCTTACCCCGGCAGGTGATTCGTTGCGTGAGGTGATTGAAAGCTCGCAAAAAGAGGATGACGACTCCCCGCTACCTCCGCCCGGTTTTGGCAGATAAGCGATGAGGCACCATGCAAGCGATGCAAAAGGGATGGCACGTTGTCTTGGCGCGTAGCATTGTCGAACGGAAAGAGCCCAACCCTGAAGATAACTATTGACAGAAGACGTTTACCCGATGCATGTATAGACAAGCCATGGCGGTTTTTTCGCTCATCGTGAGCAGAAGTGCTGCCTGGGTAGATCAGCACCATCACCTCAATAATAGTCTTGGAACCAAAACATGGCAGAATCTGTCCCTTCCTGCAGGCAGCGCGATTGCCGTTGTCTCGCCTTTTGTCGGGCTTTCTGCGCAATTGGCTCATTGGAGTAGAGCATGTCTGAAACGGCTTATTCATATCCGGTTGTGTTGGTCAATGTTTCGCGCAGTACCAATGCCATCTCTTTCCCCATGGGACTCAGCGTGATTGCCAACAGCTTGCTCCTGCAAGGAATAACGCCACAAATTATTGATTTGATCACAGTAGATCCTGCCAATCGAGAAAAAGAGTTAAAAAAAAGAATACCTGCCGAGCCGGCGATTTACGGCTTCAGTTTAATGATTGGCAATCACCATCTGGATGAAACAGAAAGACATGTTCGTATCATCCTGGAGAGCAGTCCGGAGAGTATTATCGTCTATGGCGGATCGCTGCCATCTTCTGTTCCTGAGTTGTTGTTGGAGAATGGTTGTCTGTGTCACTATATCGTGCATGGAGAAGGAGAGATAACCTTTTTTGAACTGATAAACCTGTTGCGCAGTGGGCAGGAAATTCCTGAAAATTTTTCCGGTGTTTTTTATCGTAAAAATGGCGAAATTCGCGGCACACGGAATCGTCGTATGCGTAAATTGGATCGTCTCTCTAATCCAAATTTTACGCTCTTTGATGTTGAATTTTATGCCAACTATTTCAAAGAAACGGAACTTTCATGGGAAATTATGGCCTCCCGGGGGTGTCGTGCCCATTGCACCTTCTGTTATAAATTTATGGGTGACGGTATGTCTGTCCGCTCCGTGGAAGATGTTATGGATGAAATTGAATATATTATGAACAATCATAATATTAAAAGGTTCTATTTTGTTGATGAAAATTTTCTCCAAATGAAAAAATATTTTCTTAAATTTATCGAGGAAAAACAAAGGCGTAATTTAGTGTTTGATATGTATGCGCAGTCGCGTATTGATGAAATCGATGAAGAAAGATGCCGTGTCGGTTCAGAAAATGGCTTGCGTGTAATCAGTACCGGCGTCGAATCGGTTTCAGAAAGCGTGTTGGAGCATATCAACAAGAATATTTCGTTGAGCGTCGCCGAAGAGGCGATTGCCCGTGCCAATCGCTATGGTATACGTGTTCACGTCAATCTCATTCTGGGATTTCCTGGCGATTCAGAAAAAAGCTGTCAGGATATGATAGATTTTGTAAATAAAAATCAGCTGTACGGGCGCGTAAAATTACACTATCTTACCCCGTTGCCTTCAACTGAACTCTATTTGGAGGTTAAGCAAAATGGATTTATTGACAACGACTTTGAGTATGTTCGTAAATTGAATAATTTATACTGGGAAAGAGTAGTCAATATGACACAGATGAGCGATGAGGTGTTGGATCATTATTATGGTATCATTTCTGAAATGGGAAAACAGACGCGCAAAGGATTGACATCAGAAAAATATTCAAACCAAGTCAATGCGTGGAACATGTACAAGGTGGTCAATTGATAGCATGTACCGCTGCAGCACGCATGGCGGCAGAGTGGAAACGAGACGCCTGCAGCAGTGTATGTGAAAAGATAATGCTTTTTGAGTAGAGCGCTTACGGTAGTGTCATGATGTTGAAAAGCGGATTGAGTGCGCTCAGGTTGCACTCAAATTGCGTTGCAACAGGCTGAATGTTTTTTATCAACGAGGCAATATGCAGGAATTATTTAACAAGCTGGTTTTGCTTGACAAAGAAAATCGATTTGATAAATTGCAAAATGAGGTGGCGTCACTGCACTGTTCTGTTGGAGAGTGGTTTATCATTGTGCAACAGCTGCTGATTACCAGGCACCTGCGCGCAGCTTTTGTTATCGCCAAGATGCTGGAACAAACGGGGCATCAGAGCTGGATGATTTCTCTGGCATTGTGTGCAGGGCACTTGTTGTTCAACCCCACATTCGACAGAACAAACCTGTTACAATTGCTCAGTCAGCAGAGCGATACATTAACTGTCGAACAGCATACGGCAATCATTCGTTATGTTATTCCTGGCGTTATTGTCGGCCTGTCAAACCTTTCATTAAAAGTTCAAGATTTTGATACAATTGCAAAAAGTATAGACATCCTGAAGGCTGCGGTACCAGCTTATCGGAAAATATTTGACTTTCAGGCAGCAGATCCCGAACTGTGCGTGGAAAGTATCCGCCAGCAGGCTTGGCAGAGTTCGCAACTGTTTGAGAACGCTTTGCCGACCGTACAGCAGGCCCAACGTTGTCGTCGTGTGCTGGTCTGTTTGAATGGCAGCATTCAAAAAGGGAGTGGTGTCCGGATTGCAAAAGCCATGAGCGATTATGGTTGGCAGGTGGAAATGTTGCCGCGTGTGTTGGAACCAAAAAGTTTGCAGGAGGATTGTCGTATGCTCCTGGAGTGCTGTCGGCAAGGGATGCCGGAGTTGCTCCTCTTTGAAGCCAGTCATATGATCGCCCATGATGCCGACACCTATCTGGCGATGAAAAAAGAGGTGTTGGCTCTCTTGCCTGCAGCCCATTTTCTCGGCGTATTGGTGGATGTGGACGGTAATACAGAAAACAAGATCATCGAAAAATTTGGTGCCTTTTTTGACAAGTTGGTTTCCTATGGCATTCCTCCGGCGGAGATGGCCTCTCATCCGCAATTTTCAGGAAAAATAATGCGTGCCTGGCCACCGGTTTTTGGCGAAGGAATCGGTTCTGTCAGCAAACCGTTGGAGAGTGTTCCCCTTTTTGATGGCATTTTTCATGCTTCCAACTGGTCGCGACTGCTCTGGTATGTGGCGTTGCGGCATTATGACTGCAATATCAATTGGAAGTTGAATGTTTTTTCTTACCATAATGAGGTCTACAAGCGTTCGCCGCTGGAATATTATCGTGACTATATCAAGGGGTTGGAGGAGGCGACCTGTTGTCTCAGTCTGAGTGCTTTGAGCGCCGACAGTCCGGTGACGGATCGGGGGGTTGAACCGGAGGGGATTATGACCGGTCGGGCCATGGAGACGGTGTTGAGTGGTTCGCTGTTGATTCAAGAATATTCCCCCAATACGAGACGCTTTTTGCTTCCGGGTGAACACTATCTGGAATTTCACACCTTTGCCGAATTGCGGGCCATTCTGAAATTTATTGTCGAACACAAAGAAGAGGCCGAAGCGGTGCGGCAGAGGGGGTTTGCCTTTGCGCAGGCGCGTTACGGTCCCGATAAATTGGTGGGATACATTGATAAATTTGTTTTTTATTCCGACGACGCCTCATAGCGTCGCCCAGTCGTGAGAGACAAAATGGACGATGTGCAAGGAAAACGGGTATTGGTAACCGGTGCCAGCAGTGGTATCGGTGCGGCGGTGGCGCAGCTTTTTGCCCGCAAAGGGGCTTGTGTGGGCGTTCACTATGCCCATAATCGCAGCGGGGCGGAGGAGGTGCTGGCCGCGATTCGGGCGCAGCAGGGTGAGGCAGTACTGTTACAGTGCGATTTGCTGCAGGTTGAAGAGCGCAGCCGTTTGGTCGAGCAGTTTGTTGCCCGCTACGGTGGGGTGGATGTGTTGGTGAACAACGCCGGAGCGGCCATCAGTTTTCAGGATTTTCGCCAGATCACGCAGGAGGAGTGGTGGCAGGCCATGGCGCTGAATGCCGAGGCACCGTTGTGGTTGAGTCGTCTGGTTTGGTCCTACATGGCGCAGAATCATTGGGGACGGATCATCAACATCAGTACGGCAGCGGTCAAATTTGGTGGCAGTCCCAATGGGGTTCACTATGTGGCGGCCAAGGCGGCACTGGAAGGGATCACCATGGCGCTGGCCAAGGCGGGTGCGGCCAGCAACATATTGGTCAACGCCATTCGCTGCGGCATCATCGATACGGGGATTTATAAAAAATTGCCCGGTTATACCCAGGAACAGTTTATTCAGCGTGGCAAAAAGGCCTTTTTGGGCCGGGCCGGAACGACCGATGAGGTGGCGGGTTGGGTGTTGTTTTTGGCCAGCAGTGCTGCCGGTTATACCACCGGAGAGTTGATTTCTGTTGCCGGTGGAGATTGACGGTATTGTGAAACGGGTGTGGTTGTGTGCTATACTGGTCTTTTGGCGGCAAAATGGGGAATTGGCTTTTGCTGGCCGGGACCGGGTTGTGCAGAGACGAGCGGGTGAGTAGACCATGCATTTATTGATTACGGGCAGCAGCAGTTTTATCGGCAAAGCGTTACTGGCACTCTGTGATGCCAGGGGAATCCGGATAACCGGTATCGACAGGCAGGAGCCGACACGGCCAGATTGCCTGCAGATGGATATTCAGGATCCACATCTGGCGGATGCCATCCCGGAAGAGGTGGATGCCGTCATTCATCTGGCCGCCATGTCACGCGATCCGGATTGTCGCAATCGGGCCAAGGCCTGTTTTGCCGTCAATGTGATGGGTACGCTTAACCTGATGGAGGCCGCCCTGCAGCGGCGGGCCCGTCAATTTGTTTTTGCCTCCACCGAATGGGTCTATGACCGTTTTACTGCCGATGTGGCAAAAACGGAGGAGGATGCCATCGATCCGGCCAATTTGCAGTCGGAATATGCGCTTTCCAAACTGGTGAGTGAGTTCAATCTGCGGCAAAAATTTCAACACGGTTTTTGTCCGGTCACCATTTTACGTCTGGGGATTATTTATGGCCCGCGCCATGATGCCTGGTCGGCTGTGGAGTCGCTGCTCAATGGGGTGGCAAGCAAGGATCAATTGACCGTTGGGGCGCAGGCGACCAGTCGCTGTTTTATTCATGTCTCCGATATTGCCGAAGCGCTGTTGGCCGCCGTCGGGCAGAGCGGTTTTGCGATTTATAATATTCAGGGGGAACGATTGGTCTCGTTGGGCGAGGTGATCGCCACCAGCCAGACCATTTTGCAGCGGCAGATTTCCGTTGTCGAGACGGCCCCGCATACCCCCAGCATCCGCAATGTTTCCGGCGAGAAGGCCTATCGGCAGTTGGGTTGGCGGCCTCGGGTTGATTTGACCCATGGTTTGCAATCTGTGGCCGATTTTCTGCAACTGCCCAGGGGGGAATCGCCAACCCGGTGATCGTCGCGCACGCGAAAGGCTGTTGTGACAGCGCCTGTCATGGGTGTGCGGCCTCATTAATCATGTGGTCAACAGCAAACAATGCTCTCAAGAAAGGAACCAGGCATGGAATTTGTGCAACGGAAATTGGCTGGTATGTATGATGTGTGTTTCAATCGCCTGGATGACCACCGGGGCTATATGATGCGCACCTTTGATGCTGACATCTTTCAAGAAAAGGGGTTGGCGATCAAAATGTTGCAGCATAGTCTTTCCTACACCGAACGGCGCAATACCGTGCGTGGTTTGCATGCCCAGGAGACAGACTATTCCGAGGCCAAACTGCTGATTCCACTGACCGGAAAAATGTATTGGGTTTCCGTCGATTTGCGCAAGGATAGCCCAACGTTTGCGCAGTGGGATTACACCATTCTGGAGCCGGAAAAAAAGCAGGCGTTGTATGTGCCACGCGGTTTTGCCCACGGTTGCTTGTCGCTCTCCGAGCAAGTGCTGATGCACCTGATTACCGATAATCGTTTTTCGGTGGAACATGGCATGGGTATTCAGTGGAACGATCCACAGTTGGGCGTCGAGTGGCCCTTGTTTGACGAGCCCGTCATTATCTCTGCTGAACATCAAGCCAACCCAAGTTTTGCGCACTTTTTGGCAAAATATGGTGGTCTGTAGTGAGCGGTCTGCTGGGAGAGAGTGGAGATGGTTGCAGAAGAAAATAAGGTGGCCTGGCGTTTGGCCGAAAGGGTGGTGCATAACCGCATTGCCCAGATGATGATCAATGAGCGGATCAAACAGCGGGCTTTCAAGGTTCCGGTTCATTTGGCCATGGGGCATGAGGCAATCGCGGTGGCGGTGGCGGAGAGCATGTTGCCCGATGATGCGCTCTGTTTGACCCATCGCAATATTCACTACAACCTGGCCCGTGCCGATTCCTTGCGGGCCGAAATCGATGAGTTGTCGTTGCTCCCCTCCGGCCTTGCCGGTGGCTGGTTGGGTTCGATGAACATGGCCAATCCCCGGCGAGGGATTCCCTATACCTCCAGTATTTTGGGCAACAGTCTTTCGGTGGCGGCGGGGATCAGTCTGGCCGATCGGTTGCGCGGTGCGGCGTCGGTGACCGTGGTGGTGACCGGCGACGGGGCCATGGAGGAGGGTGCCTTCTTTGAAACGCTGCAATTCATGAAGAGTTGTTCGCTCTCCAGCCTGGTGATTGTGGAAAACAACACCTGGTCGCTGGCCACCCGGATTGCCGAGCGGCGTTGTCCGATTGATCTGGACAAACTGGCCGCTGCTTTTGCCATCTCCTACCGCCATCTGCAGGGCAACGATGTGGGTGACTATTATCGGCAGGTGCAGGCGGCTCGCCAGGAGGCCATTGCGCAGCGCACCCCTGTTTTGCTGGAGGTGCAGTTGACGACGCTGGGCAGCTGGCTGCAGCCGACGCCGGAATTTCCAGAGGGCAAATTCATCAATTATCACCACGGCGCGGCACCGAAAGTGGCGTTGCAAGAGTGGCCTGTTCTCGAGCAGGATGCGGGCGATCCGCTGTTTGTTTTGGCTCAGCAGTGGGACGAGGCGGCGTTGCGCGATTTGGCGGAAACGGTTAGCCAACGCCTGGCAGAGGAAGTGTCATGACCTATATCGAACATATCAACAGTTTGCTGCGTGCCCGTTTGGCCGTGGCGCAGGATACGGTGGTTTTTGGTCAAAATATTGTGGCGGGCTCCTGTCTGAGCGGTTTGACCAGAGGCATCCGGGTGCCGGAAGGCAGCCAGATTCTGCAGACACAAAACAGCGAAAATACCCTGACCGGTATCGGCCTGGGTATGATGTTGCGTGGCGTCTCCTCGATTTATTTTTTGAAACAGCTGGATTTTCTCCTGCTCGGCATGGACCATTTGGTCAACTCCTACAATATTGTCCGTCGGTTGCATGCGGGAAGTTCCTTTACCCTGTTTGCCATTGTTGTCGATCAAGGGTATGAGGGGCCGCAATCGTGTCTCAACAATCTGGATGATTTTTGTTCCATGGCCCACATTCCGGGCTATGTTATCAGCAGTGGATGGGATGCCGAGGTCGTACTCAATCGCCATCTGTTTGCCCCGGGATTAAAAATTATTTGTGTCAGCCAACGGCTGTTTGGCACCGCTTTGCCGTCATGGTCAGAGCCGGTGGAGACCGATGGTGCCGGCGAAATTTTTCGTTATGCGCAGGGGGAGGATGTCACCATCGTCTCCTGCAATTTTTCCTTTCCGCAGGCGCTGCAAACCTGGCGTTATTGGCAGGAGCGCGGTTTGACTGCCTCCCTTTTTTCCGTCAGTGGCGCGTCAACGTCGGACTGGTCGATGATTCTGCAGGATCTGCAACGGACGCGTAAGCTGCTCGTACTGGATGACAGCAAAAGTGACAATCGTAGCAGTGATCGCTTTTTGCTGGCGGTGCGCGAATCGGCTCTGGCGGATCGTGTACTGGTGCAACGACGCCGCTTTGCCCCGGAGTGGTTGAAACCCAATCCTGATCTTCTTGAAGTGGTTCCTGCCGAGTTGTTTCAGCAACTGCAGTAGCTTGCCCGGCGCTGCAGCCGATTGTCAATCTTTGCTTTTTGCCTGTGTATGGGAGGAAATGGGCCATGAATCAACCGGATCGGGATCATACCACGGTGACTGGGGAGAGTTGGTTGCAGGCGGCACAACAGGCGGTGGTCTCCCAGCATCCCCATATTCAGTCCATGCTGCAGGCCAATCCATCCTGGACGGATCAACTGTTGATTCCGCAACGGGTGACCATCGAAACTTTTTTTGGCTGTAACGCCCATTGCACCATGTGTGTCATCGACTTTCCGACCCATCGCCGCAAGGGGGTGATGTCGATGGAGCTGTTTTACAAGATTGTTGACGGGCTGTTGCCCTATCGGGATCAGATCGAAATGATGGATCTGACCGCATTGGGCGAACCGTTGCTGGACAAATATTTGTTTGAAAGAATCCGCCATTTAAAACAAAACGGCTTTCGCCGTCTGGCCTTCGCCACCAATGCCGATCTGCTGAGCGAGGATAAACAGCAGGCGCTGCTGGAGAGTGGCATTGATACGGTGATGTTCAGTATCGATGGATTTTGCAAGGAGACCCATGAAGCGATTCGGGTTGGGGTCGATTATGATCGGGTGGTCAACCACTGTCTGAGTACCATTGCCAGGCGCAACGCTGGCAACTACAGTACCCGTTTTTTGGTGCGTTTTGTCCGGCAGGAGGCCAATCGTGGCGAGTGGGAGGCCTATCGCCATTTTTGGCGGCAAAATATTGTCCCGGAACGGGGAGATCAAATTTCCTGCTATGACATGCATACCTGGGGCGGGCAGGTGGGAAGTCGGCAGGAGATGGTCAACGATCCTTTTCCGGAAGAGATCGCCTTGGAGCCATGTCACCATATTTTTCGCAAACTGACCATTCTGGCAGACGGTTCGTTGGCCTTGTGTTCGGAAGATCTGTTGACGGCACAATTCAATCTGGCCAACGTGCGTGAGCAGGATCCGATTGCTGCCTTTAATGCGCCCCGTTTGCAGGCGATGCGGGCGTTGCATTTGTCCGGACAGAAAAACAGGCTTAAAATCTGTTCGGAATGTACCATATTGTATTGTGAGCGTAAGCGTGTAATCGAGTAAGAGAGCGGACGACAATCGTCTCTGCAAGGGTGGCAATGGAGAGGTGGCGGATGGCAGAAAACGGCCCGTCGGGCAGTGCAGAGCAGGAGGGGGTGTTGACCCGGCCAACGCAGGCGGTGATTTTGGCTGGAGGTCGTGGTACCCGTTTGGCCCCGTTGACCGATAGCATGCCCAAGCCGATGGTTCCGTTTCATGGGCGTCCTTTTTTGGCCTATCTGATCGAACATCTGCGTGAGCAGGGCTTTACGCGCGTTCTGCTCCTGTTGGGCTATCGTGCCCAGCAGATACAGGACTATTTTACCGACGGGCAGCAATTCGGGGTGCAGATTGACTATTCTGTAACGCCGGAAGAAGATGAGACCGGAACCCGGGTGCGCAAGGCCCGTGCGCTGCTTGACCCCATCTTTCTGTTGATGTATGGCGACAACTATTGGCCGATGCCGTTTGCGGCCATGTGGGATCGTTTCAAGCGTCATGATGTGGCGGCCATGTTGACGGTGTATGGCAATCAGGATGGTTTTTCTCGCGACAACATCCAACTCGATGCTGACGGGATGATTCGCCTCTATGACAAAAGCCGCACGGCAGAAGGACTCAAAGGGGTCGATTTGGGCTTCATGATTCTCTGCAAGGAGGTGGTGGATCTGCTGGCCGATGGCAACATCTCCTTTGAGGCGACCCTCTATCCGCAATTGGCAAAAAGGGGGCAATTGCTTGCATTTATTACCGAGCATCGCTATTATAGCATTACCTCACCGGGCAAATTGCCGGTGATGGAGCAGTTTTTGGCGCGTCGCCCTGCCGTGTTGCTGGATCGTGATGGTGTACTCAATCGTAAGATGCCAAGAGCGCACTATGTCTGTTCCTGGCAGGATTGGCAGTGGCTGCCGGGGGCGTTGTCTGCCTTGCGCCGCTTGCAGGTGGCGGGCTATCGGGTGATTGTTGTCACCAATCAGGCCGGTGTTGCCCGTGGCGCGATGAGCGAGGCAGATTTGCAGGCCATCCATGCCCGTATGCAGCAGGAGGTGGAGGCGGCAGGGGGAAAGATTGATGCCATTTATACCTGCCCGCATGGCTGGGATGAGGGGTGTGCCTGTCGCAAACCAAAGCCAGGCATGTTGTTGCAGGCACAGCGGGATTTTCATCTCGATTTAAGCCGGGTGTGGTATGTGGGTGATGATGAGCGGGATGGCCTGGCCGCGGATGCGGCAGGATGCCGTTTTGCCATGGTGACAGAGCATAGCTCCCTGGAACAGGTGCTGGATACCATTCTCTGACCGCCTGATCTGCGGGTCGGTTTGTCTGTATTTCAGCGCATGGTTGTGGTTGGTTGTAAACGGTCTGCGCGGGGGCCTCTTGGTGCAAAGAGACATCAAGAGAGGTGTCGTGTCGTGTTCTCTTTTGTTTCCAGTGAAAGGCGGAGTGAAAGGTGCGCATTCTTATTACCGGTATCACCGGATTTGTGGGCTCTCATATGGCCGATTTTCTGCTCGAACGGATGCCGGATATTGAACTGTTCGGGTTGAAACGGTGGCATTTGTCGCGCATGGATCATATTCGTCATCTGTTGGGCAAGGTGACGATGATCGACTGCGATTTGACCGACCCCATCGGCACGCGGGAGATGATGGACCGTGTCCGTCCCGAGCGCATTTTTCATTGTGCGGCCGAGAGTTTTGTCAGCCCCTCCTGGAAACATCCCAGCCGGTACATGACCATGAACTACCATGCCACGGTTAATCTGCTGGATGCCATTCACACCTTCGGGCTGCCGACTCTGTTTCACATTCCCGGTTCCGGGGAAGAGTATGGCGAAATCAACGAGGATGAAATTCCGATTCGTCCTGAGACGGTGTTGCGACCGGTCAATCCCTATGCGGTTTCCAAAATTGCCCAGGATTTGATCGGTTATGTCTATTACAAATCCTACGGCGTCAAGGTGATCCGCACCCGGGCCTTCAATCATGAGGGACCGCGGCGGGACAAGGTGTTTGGTATCCCCTGGTATGCCTATCAGATTGCTTGTGTCGAGGCAGGGTTGCAGGAACCACTGCTGAAAGTCGGCCATATCGATGACCAACGCAACTTTACCCATGTCCGGGATATGGTGGAGGCCTATTGGTTGGCGACGGAAAAATGTCAACCGGGCGAACTCTATCTGATCGGTTCCGAGGCTCCGGACACCATCTACACCTTTCGCCAGGCATTGGAGCGGTTGATTGAGATGTCGACCGTGCGAGGTATTCGCTATGAAACCGACGCGCAGTATGTCCGCCCGACCAATGTGCCGCGTCTGATCGCCGATACCAGTGCTTTCCGCCAGATTACCGGCTGGGAACCGAAAATTCCCTTTCAACAAATTCTCGATGAGACATTGAATTACTGGCGGCAACAGGTCAAAGAGGGCAGGGCCTGAACCGATTTTTTCACCTATCCTTAGATTGGGTAACAAACGATGATCCACGGTGTCAAGGTAATCCCGCTGCGCAAAATTTGTGATGAACGTGGCATGATCATGCACATGCTCAAAGCGAGCGATGACCATTTTTTGCAGTTCGGCGAAATCTATTTTTCTTGTGGCTATCCCGGTATCGTCAAGGCGTGGCATATCCATAAAGAGATGACGCTCAATAATGCGGTGGTGGTGGGCATGGTAAAGCTGGTTTTGTACGATTCGCGCCCCGACTCGCCCACCCATGGTGAATTGATGGAACTGTTCATTGGCGAACAAAATTATTGCCTGGTGCAGATTCCGCCCGGTATTACCAACGGCTACAAAGCCTATGGCGACAAGATGGCCATTTTGGCCAACTGCGCGACCATGCCGCATGATCGTAACGAACTGATCTATATTGATCCGTTCAAAAACGATATTCCGTATGATTGGTCGGTCAAACATGGTTGAGCCGGGAAAATTTTATTCGTTTGTGACCACCGTAACGCCGCTGCGCATCAGTTTTGCCGGCGGCGGTACTGACTTGAAAGAGTATTACGGGCGCGATTACGGTGCCGTCTTGAGTACCACGGTCAATCAATATGTCTATGTCACGGTCAAACAGCACGGTGGCGTATTCAAGGAGAATTATCGCCTGAGCTATGCGGAAACGGAAATTGTGCAATCGTTGGATAAGGTACGCAACGATATCATGCGCGAGTGTTTGCGCTTGCTGCCGGTAGAGCCGCCGATCTACATCAGCACCATTGCCGATTTGCCCTCCAACTCCGGGTTGGGCAGCTCAAGCAGCTTTGCGGTGGGGTTGTTGCGGGCGCTGCATGCCCTGCGGCACGAACAGGTTGGGCAAGTGCAGGTGATGGAAGAGGCTGCGCATGTCGAGATTGAGGTGTTGAAAAATCCAATCGGCAAACAGGATCATGCCGCAGCGGCTTTTGGCGGCTTTAACTATTTTCGTTTTCTCTCCGATGGTGGCATTGCCATTGAGCCGATCAGTTTGTCGCACGATAATTTGTATACCCTCTTTGAGCATGTGCAAATGTTCTGGACCGGTATTTCCCGCAAAAGTGTGGATGTGCTGACCGAACAAAAACAGAGCATGTCGGCAAACTATGACAGTCTGGATCTGATGCGTGATCAGGCCAGGCAGCTCTACCAGTTGTTGCGGCAGGATAGTATGGACATTGGCGAATTCAGCCGCCTGTTGGATGAAGGGTGGCAGATGAAACGTCGCCTGGCCAGCCGAATCAGCAACAGCAGCATCGATGAGTGGTATGATCTGGCCAAAGCCAACGGTGCGCTGGGAGGAAAAATTTGCGGAGCAGGCGGGGGTGGCTTTTTATTGTTGCTGGTACCGCCCGGCGATCAGCCGAAGGTGCGTCAGGCCTTGGCCAACCTGCAGGAGGTGCCCATTCAGTTTGAATCACGCGGTTCGCGTATTTTGCTGACCGATCACCTATGATTGCTCCGCTTTTCAGCACCGCCTTGTTGCCCCAGCCGGTTTTGGTAACCGGTGCCAGCGGTATTGTCGGGGCCAATCTGGTGCATCGACTGGCTGCCGAAGGGGTGAGAGCGCACCTGACGGTGCGCCCGCAGAGCGATTTGGCCCGTTTGCGAACGGTGATGGATGCCGTTGTGCTGCACACTTGTGATTTGACCGATCGGGAGCAGGTGCATGCTTTGCTGCAGCGGTTGCGTCCCGCAACCATTTTTCACTTGGCCAGCACCTTTTTCAATCCGCCTACCTTGAGCGCAGAAGAGCATTATCGGGTCAATCTGCTGGCCATGCTCACCATCCTGGAGGCGTTGCGTGAACAGCCGACGGTTCGTTTTATCTGGACCGGTACAGCAGGGGCCTATGATTCCGGATCGCTGTTAACGGAGAGTGCGCCGTTGCGTCCTGGCTCTCTTTATGGTTGTTCCAAGGCGGCAGCCAGTCAATTGTCCCAGGTTTGGGCCCGTTTGTACGCTATCCCGACGGTTGAGTTGCGTCTGTTTACGCCCTATGGCCCTTGGGAAAGACGGCATCGCCTGATTCCGCATGTCATTTTATCCGCTTTGGCGGGGCAAGAGGTGCGGATTGGTGACGGTCGGCAACAGCGTGATTTTGTCTACATGCAAGATGTGGTCGAGGCGCTGTTGTTGGCGGCAAGCAAACCGCTGCCTGCCGGAGCGGTCTTCAACATTTGTTCCGGCGAACCACGTTCATTGCGCGAGGTGGTCAGCACCATTCTGGAGCTGATGGGCAATCCGGTTCCGTTGCAGGTGGGCGTTTTTCCCCCGCGAGCCGATGAAATTTGGGAAATTTCCGGCGATAATCAGGCGGCGGCAAACGAATTGGCCTGGCGGCCACAAGTGACGTTACAAGAGGGTTTGCAACAGACCATCGCCTGGTTTCGGCATCACCAGCAGGAGGCGCTCGCTTTGACCTGAACGGCTGTATTGCCGGTGATGCCAAAACCGTTTGTTGCCCGTTGCAGCGCAATTTCCATTACACAAAGAGAGATGAGACCATGACGCAAACTGCCCGAAGCCGCTGTATTGTTTGTGAGCAAAATCAGGTGGAGATGTTTCTTGACCTGGGCGCAACCACCTTGGCCAACAAGTTTGTCACGGCGGAAGAGTTGGGCAATCGGGAGGCCAGTTATCCTTTGCAGGTCGGTTTTTGCACCGAGTGTGCGCATGTGCAGTTGACGGTGGTGGTGCCGCCACCGGAAATGTTTGAACATTATCTCTACATCTCCTCCATGTCCGACACCTTGAAACAGCATCTCTACCATTTATCGGATTGCGTGGTGGAGCGTCTTGCCTTGACGGCGAACGATCTGGTGGTCGATGTCGGTTCCAACGATGGCACCCTGTTATCCGGTTTCAAGCGGCATGGTGTGCGTATTTTGGGGGTGGATCCGGCGGAAAATTTGGCGGCATTGGCGCAAAAAGTGGGTGTGGAGACTTTGACCGCCTTTTTTGGGGCCGAAACCTCGGCACAGATTGCCGGCCAATATGGCCGAGCCAAGGCGATTACGGCCACCAACGTGTTTCCGCACATTCCCATGCTGGCCGATTTTGTCAGGGGGTTGGATCGTCTTTTGACCGAAGATGGCACCTTTATTCTGGAAGCGCACTATTTGGGGGATCTGTTGGCCGCCGGTGCTTTTGACACCGTCTATCACGAACATGTCTCCTACTGGGCGTTGACACCCATGGTTCGTCTCTTCCAACGCTTCGGTTTTGAGGTGACGGATGTGGAACGGTTGCCGGTGCATCATGGACAGTTGCGGGCCTGGGTACGCCGTCGCGGCTTTGCCGTTTCCGAGGCGGTCGATGCCATGCTGCAGGCAGAAAAAAACATGGGGATGGATCAGATAGAAACTTTCCGGAGCTTTGCCCGGCAGACCATGCAGCTCAAGGAGAGCTTGAACCAGACGGTGGATACCCTGTTGGCGCAGGGCAAAAAAATTGCCGGTTATGGTGCGCCAGCCAAAGGCAGCACCTTGCTCTCCTTTTTGGAAATCGGCCCCGATCGTTTGCGTTATATTGCCGATCGCAGCCCGCTCAAACAGGGTCGTTTTACCCCGGGCACCCATATTCCGGTGGTGGCGACGGAACGGTTGCTGGAGGATCAACCGGATTATGTGCTGTTGTTGGCCTGGAATTTTGCCGAAGAGATCATGGCCCAACAGGCGGAATATCGCCGCCGGGGTGGCAAATTTATTATTCCGGTACCACAGGTACAGATCGTCGAATAGTCTCCAACGTAGGCGGGATGGCAGCAGGGGGCTGTCATCCTGATGTAACCGTCGATTTTGCTCGAATCGCTCTCTTCCCAACCGTCGAGGCAGACAAATCTTTGGCGATGATTATCTGGTAGATGGTCTGTTGTGGGGTTGTTTTCCGCTTTTCTCCTGGTTATCCATGGGCAGCAGAAGGATAGATGCCCATGCGGGAAGCCTGCGGCCAAGCTGCCAAATCAAGCGGATTTCCCCGTTGCCTGATGACGCATCTATCCTGCTTTTCTGTGCGCCATTCCTGCCGCTATCGGTTGTACCGTGCAATACTATACATGATAAATCAATAGGATAATCTCTATGATACATCGTTTCGAGTATGCAATTGTTGTTGGCAACAAGGCGGAACAAGGGGAGAGTGCGGCGCAAGCTGAATTGGCAACCCTGTATTCTCAGGGGGATGGCGTTCGACTTGATTTTGTAACCGCCTACATGTGGATGCTTTTGGCCTGCAAAGAAAATCAAGCCGCAACCGCCAGTCTGCGCGAACTGGCAGAGTTTATGACCGCAGCAGACATTCTCGAGGCAGAGCAACGCGCTGACCAATGGTTTGTCAAGACTGCAGAAAATATCGCGCTCATCCACCGTGCAGAGCAGGGCGATCATGCGGCCCAAACGCTTCTTGGCGTCTGCTACGCCAACGGAAAACAGGGCATCGCCAAAAACATGGTGCATGCCTATATGTGGACATTATTGGCATCGGGAAATAACTCTTCTGCCAAAGCAAACTTGCCGATAATGGCACAGAGCATGATCAAATCCCAAATCAAAGAAGCAGAAGAGCTGGCAAATAACTGGTATGTAAAATCTGAAGAAAATATTCAATTATTCAACAAGGCAGATCAAGGCCATTCTGAAGCCCAGGCATTGCTTGGTTATCACTATGCACTCGGCATGAATGGGATCAAAAAGGATTTTATCAAGGCCTGCATGTGGACACTGTTGGCCCATGACAACAGCACATCGGCGCGCAATAATTTGCCTATTCTGCTGCAAAATATGCAGCCGGAACAGATTCAGGAAGCAGAACAGCTTGCGGGCAATTGGTTTCCTAAATCGAGAAATAATCTTGCGTTGATGAAAAGAGTGGTAGAAAAAGATCCAGAAGCGCAGTTGTCGCTTGGTACGATGTATGCGCAAGGAGATGGGGTAAGAAAAAACATATTCCAGGCCTATATGTGGACGGTCATGGCAAAGTGGCGCTCAGAGAAAGCGTTACCGTTATTGTCCACCCTGGCGCAGGAGTTGTCCCAAGCCCAGATCAATGAAGCGGAAAAACGTGCCGGCGAGTGGTTTATTCACAATGAAAAGGCCGCTTTATGGAACGAAGCAGAACGCACTGATCTGAACACTCCGTATCAACGTGCAAAGAGTTCTTTTGATCAGCAAGCAGAGTCGATTGATCCTGAGGCCTATCTGGATTGGCTGGATATCAGCGCGGATCATCCCGATTTTCTGCTGGACCATCCTATTGTGGGTGACAAGCACGATGGGGCCAATCCGCAGGGGTTGGCCGATGCCAACAGTAAAATTTATGTGGTAGGCAATTGTCACAGTTATTTCTGGAGAGGGGTGGATTTTTCTTCGCGCAAAGCACCCATTGTCGATTATATTCCAGGTATTTGTGTCAAGGGGGTGGGGGCGGCGTTGGCTTATGATTTAATCACCAGCGGCACGCGGTTACGAGCCCGGGAAAAGACGCTGGGCTTCATCAAGGCGGCTCTTGCCAACGGTTTTACCGGTTGGATCATGTTAAGTTTCGGCGAGATTGACATTCGTTGTTTTGTTGTCAAACTGGCCATCAAAATTGGCTTGACCCAGGCGGTTGCTTGTTGTGTCCGTCGTTATCTCTCTTTTGTCGACGAGGTGCGATTGCTGCATGACAAAGTGGCCCTCTGGGCTCCTCCGCCATCATCGGACACCTATTCTGTACCTTACTGGCTGACGGTAGGCAGCGAGACAGAAAGAAACTATGCCACTGTCTTGTTTACGGAAATGTTGCAAAAGTGGTCTGGCGTGCCAGTATTGTCCGTATTGCATCTGGCTCTGCTGGATAATGGATTAGGCAACAAGGAGGTCTATTGTCCTTCCAAATACCCGCAATACCATCTGGCACCGGAAAAACTGCTGCCCTTTGTCTTGGAAATGGTGCAACAAAAACTGGGCGTGCGGATTGACGCCCCATGTGCGAATGGATTTTCCCGGCAAGAGATTACTTCGCAAGTGATTTTTTCTACCATTGATGGCAGTGATCAGCAATGGCTCAGCTGTGACATGCAAGCGATAAGACATATTGACAGCATTTCCCTTATTGGCCCGGCCTGTTATGAAAAAGAGTTTCATCTTGTTTTGACCAATAATAATTCCCGCTTTATCACCTTGCAGTGCAAAAAGCAGTCGTTTCGGGTAGGTGAGGGGCGCGACGAACAGATCAAGCTCAACCATGCCATCCGCTTTATTTTGGTGCCGTATGACAGTCAGGGCCATAAACCGGATGTGCGGATCTATGCCTTGGCCTATTTTCTGGACCAACCGGAGATGCGTCATCATTTATCTTGGGGCAGCATGTTTCAGACTGCCAAAATGCTCTTGGATGGAGCGGTGTTGCCGGATGATCCGCATGGCAGCACAGTGCAGAATAGCGAGAATGATGGCCATCTGGATGAAATTTTCACCAAGGCAAGGCAAGGGGAGGTGGCCTCTCAATCCCTGTTGGCCAAAATGTATTTTACCGGAGAGGGATTGTCGCAGGATTTTGTCGAGGCGCTGCAGTGGTCACATCTGGCAGCAGAGCAGGGAGATTTGCTGGCGCAACACCAACTGGGCATGTTGTATGCGGGCATGCCGCATATTACGGCAAATTATTCGACGGCCTACAAGTGGGCCACTATTGCCTGCCGGGAACTACCGATGGAAAAAAGAAACCGTACCAATGTGACGCTGCGCGAACAGGCGTTGGAAAATTTGTATGTATTGGAAAGATACATCACAAGAAAGCTGTCACCAGCGCTGATTGATGAAGCCAAAGCGCTTGCTCACGCCTGGTTGCAAGGGAAAATGGCACCGCGTTGAAGGAAAGCAAGCGACTGGCAAGTGCTTTGTAAGATAACGGGGCAAAATGATTCTGTAGCCAGGGAATCGGTTGACATTCCTGTTGCACGGGAAGAGACTGCCCCCGGCAAATAAAACAGAGCTGGAGAGTGTTTTTGTATGGATCGTATCGAACGATACCCCTGGTTTATTCAGTCATCATCTGCTTGAAAGAGTATGCACCATGTTGCCACAAGCCACGCCGTTCTCCGCTTTATCCCCGACCGACATCACAGCCGATGCCGCTATGGTTGCCCGGCAAGGCGGTGATCTGCAGCGTGCCTGGCAAATCTATGAAGCCTTGCACGCCCAAGAGCCCGGCAATGCGGAGTGGTTGCATCAAAGCAGTCTGATCTGCTTTCAGTTTCGTCGCTACGAATGGGCTGCCGAACGGATGGAAAAGGCTTTGGCCCTTGTGCCAAACCATCCCTATCTGCTTGGTAATTTGGGAGAATGCTATCTTAAACTTTCCCGTTTTGACCGTGCCACGCAGATTTTTACGCTGTTAAACAAAGTGCAGCCTGACGATGCCAAAGTTGCGACCCAACTGGCCCAACTGCTGCTTATGCAAGGCAGACAGACCGAGGCGATAGCCCCTTTGCAGAGCGCTTTGCGTCATTATCCCGAGGTGCCCATGTTGCACGAATTGTTGGCGACGGCGTACCAGAAAACGGTCAATTCCGGGACGGTCTATCCGCGTGGCATGATGTTTCTGAAAAGTTATCATGCCCGCCTGGCCAGGCATTACAGTGGTCAGACGACACAGTTTACCACGCCGCCCACCACCCATACCTTTTTTGTTGATCGGCAGCGGGCACTCAAAATTGCTCAACAACACGCCAAGATCATCTGTTATTACATCGGGGCCCCGCTGGCCGACACGCCGCACAATTTGATCGCCATTCCGGAAACGCTCCCGGAAGCACGCGAATTTTTCTTCGCCACCCACTATCCCTACCCGGAAGAGCTGGAATTTGATCCGGCAGAGGCAGAGGAGCGGCAGTTGGCGGAACTTCTCGTCACGGTACTCAATCAGGCCCATCACTTGCGTCTGATCAAGGCTTTGGAATGGGTAGACATTTGCGCCAACAGCAAACCGGAATTCAAGCCCGGAGAGCCGCTGCGGGTCTTTCTGCCCGCCACCCGCCATCGTCCCGGTTTTTGCTTGCAGGCGCGAGCCTACGCCAAAGCATTTCGTCACGCCGGGTGCGAAGTTTTATTGTTCGAGGAGGGGGTGCTGCCGGGAACCGATTTGCCGGAGGTGTTGGGCTATGCCAGCTGGCTGGAGGCCATGGCGGCATTTAAACCGCACCTGGTTGTCGACAGTAACGCCTATTTCGATTGGCATTCCGGGCAGTTGTTCAAGGTACACCCCGATGTGTTCAAAGCCATGGACTTTTTTGATCCCATGCCGATGGTTACCTCTGGCAATCCTTTTCCCTGGCGGGAGCGGGATCTGATTTATGCCTTGTCGACCTACATCCCGTTTTTGCAAAAAACCGGTGCCAAAGAGGTGATGCGCAAAGGTTTGTATTACAGCAGCGAGATATTTAACAATTGGCACAAGCCAAGAAAAAGAAAAATTGTGTTTGTTGGCAACGGCTATGGTAACGTGGACAAAAGCGTTCATGGAAGCCAAACCATTTTTGCTCAGTTGTGGGATATTTTTTTATCGGGTGTGCCCATTACGCAAGCCTTGCTCGATCAACTGGTCGAGCAAAGCAAATTTTCTCTGGTGATGATTCGTGATCATTTTCTGGGTCATATCGTGCGCAACGGTTCGCTCCGTTGGTTGTGCGAAATGGCGGATGAGATTGATATCGAAATTTATGGCACCGACTGGGCACACCAGCCGTGCGTGCAGCCCTTTTACAAGTGGCCTGCGCTGCCCGAACAGGTGGCGGAAATTTATAATGAGTCGGAATATGTGCTGGTGATCAATCCGCAATATTTGGATAGCGGGCGTTTGTTGGAAGCGGTGGCCTGTGGAGCCATTCCGGTGGTCTACGACTGCCGTCCCCTGGCCGATCCGCCGCACTGGGATGAACATTGTCTCTGGTTTCGCACCAAGGAGCAGTTGCGCGACTGTTTTTCTGGCAAGCGCCCGCCCCTCTCCCCGCATTTGATCTGCGAGGGACGTTCCTATAACGACTATGCGCAACGGGTGGTCGACGATCTTTACGCGCGGCTCAAACAGCGTTAAACCGCTCTGTCAGCCTTGTTCACGTTGTATCATCGTGGGAAAAACGTTCGATGAAGGCGTCAATGTCTGCCGAGAGCAGCCATGGATGGTTGGCAACAATTTTCTCTTTGCTCCAGTTCCACCAGGAGATGGCAAGCAGTGCTTCGATCTGTTTTTCCGTAAAGCGAAATTTTTTGATGCGAGCCGGGTTTCCGGCCACAATGGCGTAGGGTGGTACGTTCTGGGTGACAACCGACTGCAGGCCGACCACGGCACCATGGCCAATGGCAACATTATTGAGAATGGTCACGTTATCGCCAATCCACACCTCGTTGCCGATACGGATGATCTCCTGCGGGACCCGTTTGATTACTTTTTGTACGCTATCGGTATCAAGAAGTTTTCTTAAACCGCACTGGGAGACATTGCGGTAGTCGATATTGCCGTACATGCGCAAATTGATAAAACGGGCCACACTGCAAAAGCGCCCGATTTCGATCATGCCCGGTTCCTGTTCAGGGTGCATCCAGGGGCGATAATCGGTGATATCCAACTCTCCGGTATAGGTATAGGCACCGATTTTCAAAATGGGTATTTTATTGTTGTCATAATAGACGACATCATTTTCATTCCATTTATGACTGACGCGAAATGACATGATTTTCTCCCAACTTATGGACGAAAGGTTGGCACATCCACCTTGATGATATGGTTGATGAGCCAATCCTCAAGAAATGAACCAATCTCGCCAATAATGGCTGCTTTTTCCTGTTCTTCCATGGATCGGAAGGCGATGACTTGAAATTTTAAATCTTCGTGAAGATATTGATGATCCGTCAGCGAGGCAAGGCCCCTTTCGCTCATTTTATTTTCTTCTCGTGCGAAGTGAAAATTCACATAATCAATTAATTTATCCAAGAGTTCGCTGCTGGCGAATTCATGCTCACCGTTTTCCACGGAATGTTTGAATTGATTGATCAAACTGAATATCATTTTATGATCTTCATCAATTGCATCGACTCCTGTACTGTACTCTGGTTTCCACTCATATAAAATGGTCATGCAACATCTCCTTATGCAAACAGGTTATTGCAAATCAGTAAACTGCCGTTGAGCGTTAGTGTTCAGCCAAAGGGAAGAGGCAGAAGGATAACCGAAAACCTCGCTTTTGCAAAGCCTTTGCATGGTGTTAATGAAAGATTAGTACAAATTATCCTTTTACAACAAGCTGTTTGCTCTGCTACTCTGCGCAGCGGCAGAGTGGGTGAGTGTGGCAGTGGCTGTCGCCTGCATCCGCGCTGGTTGACAAGGTGCTGTTGCCTGCAAGATTCGCTCCTGCCAAAGCGAGAAGCCCAATGACCTTTTTATCCACAAGCCAGCCCGCAACCGATCCGGCCATGGAGGTGTTGCGACGCTATTTTGGTTACGAATCCTTCCGTGGTTTCCAGCGGGAGGTTATCCATCATGTTGCCTCTGGCGGAGATGCTGTTGTTCTCATGCCCACAGGGGGCGGCAAATCGCTCTGTTTTCAGATACCCTCTTTGCTGCGTCCTGGTGTTGGCGTTGTGATTTCACCCCTGATTGCCTTGATGCAGGATCAGGTGGGCGCTTTGCGTCAGAATGGCATCCGCGCCGCTTTTGTCAACTCCACCTTGAGCGGGCAGGAGGTGTGGCAGGTGGTCATGCAGGCCAAAGCGGGCGCTTTGGATTTGCTCTATATGGCCCCGGAGCGGTTGTTGATGGAATCCTCCCTGGAGATGCTGGCCTCTCTGCCTTTGGCCTTGTTTGCCATTGACGAAGCCCATTGTGTTTCGCAATGGGGACATGATTTTCGTCCGGATTATCTGGGCCTGTCGTTGCTGGCGGATCGTTTTCCTGCGGTGCCGCGCATCGCGCTGACTGCCACGGCGGACGCCCCGACCCGCAATGAAATTGTCCAACGTCTCTGTTTGCAACAGGCGCGTCTTTTTGTCTCCGGTTTTGACCGTCCCAATATCCGCTATCGGGTTACCCTCAAAGACAATCCACGGCAACAGCTGAAAAATTTTATCGAAACAGAACATTCCGGCGCAGCGGGCATCGTCTATTGTCTCTCCCGGGCCCGGGTCGAAGAGACCGCCGCCTGGCTGGTCAACCACGGCCTGAAGGCGCTGCCCTATCATGCCGGGCTGGAGAGCGAAACCAGACGGCGTCATCAGGAGCGATTTCTTTTTGAAGAGGGCATCATCATAGTGGCCACCATCGCCTTCGGTATGGGGATAGACAAGCCGGACGTCCGTTTTGTCGCCCATCTTGATCTGCCGAAAAGTTTGGAAGCCTACTATCAAGAGACTGGCCGCGCCGGGCGGGATGGTCTTGCCGCCGACGCCTTTCTCACCTACGGAATGGAAGATGTCGTTCTGTTGCGCCGCTTGATTGAAAGTTCTGAGGCCGAAGAGCGGTTCAAACGGATCGAAATGCGCAAGCTGGAGGCGTTGCTGGGATATTGTGAAACCACATCCTGTCGCCGCCGGGTGCTGCTAAACGCTTTCGGCGATGAGGCCGCAGAACGCTGTGACAATTGCGACACCTGCCTTGACCCGGTGCAAACCTGGGATGGTCTGATTGCAGCACAAAAAGCGCTCTCGTGCGTCTATCGTACCGGACAACGGTTTGGTGCCGTCCATCTCGTCGATGTGCTGACCGGCAAAGAGACGGAACGTGTGCTGAAATTTGGCCATCAGCGGACCAGTACCTTCGGTATCGGCCAAGATCTGAGTATGGGGCAGTGGCGTTCTGTTTTTCGTCAGTTGGTGGCAGGCGGTTATCTTTCGGTGGATATGGAGGGGCACGGTGGTTTGCATCTGAACGAACAAAGCCGCCCTGTGCTGAAAGGGGAGATACCCATTCTTTTCCGCCACGATCCCATACAGAGCAGCCAACGCCACAAAGAGCGCAAGGTTGCACGAAAAACGGAAACAAACAGAGAGAGACCCACCGACTTTCCCCCGGCACCAGGCACCAACCATCTGTGGGAGGCCCTGCGCACCATGCGGCTGCAATTGGCCAAGGAGCAAAATGTCCCTCCCTACGTCATTTTTCATGACACTACATTGCGCGCCATTGTGGCCGCCATGCCTGCCACGCTGGAGGCGTTGGCGCAAATTCATGGGGTGGGTGCCAGTAAACTGAAAAATTATGGCCAACAGGTGTTGCAACTGGTGGCGGCAAACAGGGCGGAAAGATGAGAGGGTAGGCGACAGGGAGGACAATGGTTATCAGTGGCGAGGGAACAGGCATGGCTGGGGCTGGCTACCATGGCGATTTTTTTATCAGCGTGGTGTTGGTGGTATTGATAGGACGATTCAAACATTTGAATTGTCGCAGTTTGTGGTCGGCAGCACTGGTCAATTTTGTTGGTGTGGTGTTGCATGAACTGGCCCATTATCTGGTGGCGTTGCTGCTGGGGGGCAGGCCGACCCGTTTTTCCGTTTGGCCGAAGCGCTCTGGCGGCGGCTATCTTTTCGGGCAGGTGGTTTGTGGGCGGGTCACGGCCTTCAACGCCCTGCCCATCGGTCTGGCACCGTTGTTATTGCTGCCGTTGGCCTGGCTGTTGGATCGCCATTTTTTTCACACTTTCCGACCCACGCCGTGGAATTATTTGCTCTATCTTTTTTTGCTGGTCATCCTGATCGAAAACGCTTTGCCCTCTTCGGTTGATTGGCAACTGGTGCGCCGTTTTCCGCTTGGTCTGTTGGGCTGGTTTGCCGCAACGGCGCTGGCACTGCTGGCCTGGCAGAGACACTGGTTCTGATGTAAACAGTTAATTTTGTTCCGCAATCTCCCCCTCTTTTTGCCTCGTCCGTCGGCTGACGCCAAAAAACTTATTTCTATCAATGGGTTTAACATAGTAGATAAAATATGGCGCGCCTAATGGCCATGTTTGGGATGGTATGAGTGCAATGCAAATGTTCGCAAACCGGAAGTGTTCTGTCGTTGCGTAGACGTTCACTCCAGGAAGAAAGAAAAAAATGATGAGAAGCAAAAAAAATCACTTGAAATGTTTTTAATACCTGTTACCTTGACAACAAGTCGTGGACATTGACCGGTCGCTGTCATTTTTGCCGCGATTTTTCTTCTTAATGTGATACAACTCAAGCGTTTTTTGCGGTCTGTCTCTGTCGGCTTGCTTTTTTCAAAAGAGTCTGATCATCGCCAGGAGGGGGTGGTACCACGCAGAGGTGGTCAGGCCATTGGGTCAGAGCAACCTTTCAAAGGAGATGTGTCGTTGCACGTTGTCAACCAGCCTAAAACTTTCTTTGTTGGTACGTTTACTCAAACCAGGAGAAGATCATGAGTATCAATTCTACTTTTTCCCATTCGTCGAATGAACAACAAATCGCTTTGTTGCAACATCTCTATGCAGATCAGGCCGCCCGGTCGGCCTTTTTGCTCGATCCTGAGGGTTTCATGGCGCAACAGGGAGTACGCCTGGATGGCGGGGTCCAAAAAATCCTGCACAACAAAATTTTTTTTGGTGATGTGCCCAGCGACCCCATGAGCAGTTCCGAGTGGCAGGCGCAGGGATTCATCTCCACCATCAGCCATGCGGTGAGCGATGCCGCCAGCAGTGTTGCCGATATCGCAACCGATGCCGCCAGCAGTGTTGCCGATATCGCAACCGATGCCGCCAGCAGTGTTGCCGATATCGCTTCCGATGCCGCTGATTCGGCAGCAGACACTTTCAACTCGGTCTCTGATGCCGTAGAAGCTGCCAACGATGCCCTCTTGGACTCTGCAGCCACCGAAGTGGCAGCCGATGCCATTGCCGATGCTGCCGTTGACACGGCGATTGCTGCTGTTGCCGTATAAAGGATGCCAATGAGAGATCTTTCCCTCACACAGCGGGTTACCCTGGCCAATAAACCGCTGGGATTCAATGCCTTGGTTGTGGAGCGAACCAGTCGGTGCAATGCGCGCTGCTCCATCTGCTATCAAGGATCTTCACCACAAGGCAAAGAGCAAAGGGGGGAGGAGTCGCCACGGGGTGGGCAGGATTTGGCGCCGGAACTAATCCGGCGCGCCCTCCTGGAAGGGAGTCGCCTGGATTGTCTCAATAAACGTTTTCATCTGGCAGGTGGCGAAGCCTTTCTGGATGCGGAATTGTGTTTGGATCTTTTTTCTTATGCGCATGCGCTGGGCTACTACGACATTACCACCACGACCAACGGCTTTTGGGCCAAATCGTTGCCCAGGGCCCGATCGCTGACCCGCCGCATGCGGGAAGCGGGCGTGACCTCAATTGAACTGAGTACCGACCATTGGCATGCCCCATTTGTCAAGCCTGCAACCATCAACCACTGTATGCAAGCCTGTCTGGAATGCGGTATTGCCGTCAATCTGCGCCTTTTGGCCACCCAGGAACATACCCACGCCGCCACCTTGGCAACACTGGATCCTGACCTGCTCAATCATACCTCACGCATTACCTGTGGCCCGGTCTTTGCGGTCGGTCGGGCCGCAGAACAGATCGATGCCGATGATTTTTTTCGCAGAGGGGCGGAAGGTCGCTGTTTTGCCGTATTGAATCTCGCTATTGTTCCCAGCGGTGATGTTTTTCCATGTTGTGCCGGCATGGATCATACCGATGCGCTGCTTTTTGGTAACATCGCCAGCCACTCTCTGGCGGACATTGTTCACAACATGAATCAATCGCCGCTGTTTCGTGTGGTCTCCTATGCCGGGGTGGCACGCTTGCTCAAACCGCTGCAGGAGATGGGGTATGCCATGCAAGCCAGCGAAGCGTACGGCAACATGTGTGACCTTTGCACTACCATCTTTTCCGACCACAAAATGGTTGCAGATCTGACCCGCTACAACGCGCAGACGGAGAGTGAACAGATCCGCCTGGCCATCGATTATCTTCTCAACGCTTCGACGGCATGTGTATGAATATTCTCCCTCATCTTACTGATCCATCGATCACCGCGCAGGATCCTTATCCTCCCTGGTTGTTTCGAGATATTAATCTCAGTACAGCGACAGAAGGGCAGGGCAAGGGAAGCATGCAACCCGATATCCCTGCCTTTGCCCGCTGGCTCTTTGCGTTTCAAAAATGGCAAAGTCAGCGATTTGTGGCAGAAAATAATCGGTATTATCTCATGTTAGGCCGCAGGGTGCATGTGCAGCTGCCCTGCTCATGGCAAGAGGGAGCAGCTGCCTATCTGCAACAATTGGCTCCGGTGACCGCCCGCGCCGGTCATGCCCTGACCGTGCGCATGGCCCTGGAACATGCCCTGCACCCGCCTGCAGAGATTTGCACCCTTTTGCAAAACAAGAGTATTCAAAAATTTCTCTTCAATCTGCCTACCCCCATTCCACCGCAACAGATTGCCCCTCTGTTGGAGATGGTCGAGTTTCTGCTTGCCTGTCGGGTTATGCCCATCCTGCTGGGTGATATCAACAACCTTCTGCGCAGCGGATTGCTGCATAACCAACGATTGAATGCCGCCAATTTCACCCTCTATCCCAGCCAGCGTCATATGGACTATTGCCCCACGCATCCGGTCGATAGCTGTGCGACGCACTTTTCCTGGTTTATCGATCGCAATGGCGATATTTATCCCTGCGGTGGTTTGTCTGGTATTGCCAGTTGTCGTCTGGGCACTCTGCAGGAAGGGATGGAAACCATCCTGCAACGCATCGCACAGCACCCCGTGTTAAATTTCAGCCAATTGATCCAATCCGGACCTCTCCTCTCCCCGCCAGATCCGGCGCTGGTCAATCGGACTCATATTCCTTACAAGTGTTTACTGCACCGTCGCCAGATACAACGGCTCTGAGTTGTGAGTCAATCGACTGGCTTTTCCGGCAAGCCGGAATAGTCCAGTCGGTGGCCGTATTCCAATTCGTAAATTTCAAAAATGGTGATGGCCATGGCGGCAATCAGCGGGCCAAAGAGCAGGCCGAGAATGCCAAATATCCAAATTCCCCCCAAGGTGGAGAGAACGGTCAACAAGGTGTGCGACAGTGGGGTATGGGTTTGGTCGTATTCTCCTTTTTCTCCGGCCCAGCGGGAGAGGCGTTGAATCAGCAGCGGGCGCAGCAGATTATCCACCAGAAAACCGTTGACCACCCCACCCCAGAAGAGCAGCAGCACCGCCGCACTCCCTTGTTCGTGGCTCCAGAGCCAATAACAGGCTGGTCCCCAGACAATCATGCTGCCCATGATCGGAATAAAGGAGGTAACTGCCACCGCCACCCCCAGCGTAAACCAGGGCAGCCCCATGAAACCGGTGATCAGGGAGATTGATATGGCCTGCACCAGGGCAATGAGCAGGGTGCTTAAAGTCAGGACGGTTGCCAGCAGCGAAAAACGGTGCAGCAGAATATCATCCAGCCGATTGGCCAATGGCGAGAGAATTTTGATTTGCCGCACCAGTACCGGACCATCCCGATAGAAAAAAAAGAGCGCAAAAACAATCAAAAACAGCGAAGAGACAAAAGCCGCCGTATTGCCCAGCACGGTTTGGAACAGGCCGACGGAAATCTCTTTGGCCAGGCCGGCAATCTGTTGCACATGGTTGCTGAAAGAGTCGGACAGCAGTCGTTGCAGCTCATCGGGCAAGGGGAGGCGTCGCAACAGACGATCTTGCAATTGGCCCATCTCTGCTGCCGAAAGGGCGCTGATCTGCCCTTTAAGCTCCATAAAAGAGCGGCTGATGACCACCCCGGTCATGGTCAGCAGATAGGTCACCGGGGTCAAGACCAGAAAAAAGACCGTGCTGGTCATCAACAAGGCGGCGTTTTGTGCGGAGACGTGCCAGCGCTGCTGCAGCGTCAGATAGAGGGGATAGGTCGAGGCGGCCAACACGGTAGCCAAAAACAGACCGGGCAAGAAGGGCCACAACAGCGCCACCAACCCCAAAACGGCCAAACCGAGCAAAATGGCCAAAAATCCCTCCTGAAACAGCGGTGAACGGTTTTCATCGTGCTGTTTGTCGGCTGTCGGCATACGGATTTCCCATCGATTATGGTAAGAAAACAGCAATGGCCGCCGCCACCGCCACAAAAATATCAGTGTAGCATGGCGACAAAGAGAGGCAAGCCTTCCGTCCATTCTGGCAAGTGCCGCAGAGGTGGAGTCAACAAACCGTTTGCAGAGAAAGAGGCAGAACAATGGCCAACAGAATCGAGCAGCACCATCGGCAGAGCAGTACAGAAAGCGAAATATGGTGGACCCTGTTAAGCAGTGTGGCCGCCCTGTTTATATTCTTGTTGGACAGTCGTTTAAGCGCAGCGCTACCGTGATTAAAGAATATTGGTACAATTATTGCTTGCATTAACCGCAATCCGGTTACTGTACGCACCGTTCATACCCTTGCCAAGACAAGAAAGGATTTTTCCATGCACACCGCAAGCGGGCCGTCAACAACCGAGGGTGAGGCAGAGTTGAGCCTGTGGGTAGCTGTTCTGGAGCAGGCCATTGCCGATCTGGCCAATCCGAAAACCCGGGAGCCTGCCCTGCTCTGGTTCCGTTCCACCCGCAAAGGGATCGGCTCGTTTATCTTTCTTGCCGACACCCTAAACCAGTGCCCCAACAAACTCCGCCGCCAAATTTTCACCAGCCTGCGTCAACCCATCCCCTGCATGCGCCTGGCCGCCTGATCGACAAGCGGTTCAGGCCAGTGTCCGTATCTCCCTGTCTTGGATGAGATCCAGGATAGGGATAACCATGTTGACATCCTTGACATGGTGATGATCTTGACACACTTTAATAGAATCAACAAGATAGAATATCATTATTATGTTGTATAACTGTTGAAGTCTATCAACATTGTCATCTGTGTCACGTTGTCATGCGTGTCATCATTGACAACACGGTCAAGAGTATCATCTCTGGTGGATAGTCTCAGTTGTCTCATTTTTTTGTGTCGGAAAGTGATGAATTGACGCTGCAGCTTTCAGGGTGTATCGTATAACGCTTGATGTGAACAGCGGATAATTTGATAACTATTCATTGACTTGCTGAGGTGGGTAAATGGCTGAATCTGCTCTGGATGAAGATGTGTTGGCTTTTATTGGTCGCCGCAAGTCGGACAAGAATGCAGACACTTTCATTGCATCTTACCACAAAAAGTTTGAAGAATCCGGCATCAACAAGGGGCGTGAAGTTTTACGGATTTTGCATGATAAACTCCCTGAGTTCCCCAAATTGCAGCCATGTTTAGCCTATTTCAGCATCGGCGGGTCGGTGGGGTCGGAAATTGAGACGGTGATGAATCAATCATCGATTAACTATGGGGTTTTATTGGAGTTTGATAACTATGCATGCAATTTGGCAAGAGATAAAGCGAGGAATCTTGCCAGCCAGGGGAAAACCTTGGAAGTAGTCACCGGTAGTGTGACCGATGTGATGAAAGATTGCCAAAATATTTTGCACAAGTGGCGTAAGGAAAAAAAAATAGATGGTGTATTGGTGTCGGTTCAGGCTGTGATTCATGAGTTGCCTTTTCGGGCAAAGCAATTCGATTTGCTTACCTTTTTGTCTGAGATGGTGGAGGGTTGGCTGGATTGCCCGTTTATCTTTATTTGTCGCGAACCAATCAAGCCTTTTGGATGGCCGGAGCAAGTGGTACTGAATACTCCCAGGTTGAATACAAACACTCTATTGGATTTTGCCAAGGATATTGCGGCCTACTTGTCGATCAAAGGAACGATACGTTCCCACTCTGAAATGGGCGTGTCGATGCCTTCTTTGTTGGCAGTCGAGGTGTTGCACAAGCTGTTTTATATTGAAGATTATCCTTACGAAATTCAGGAGCAGTTAACCAGTGTTGAGCCTGAAGAGATACTCTCCATGCTTAAAAAGTTGCTCGTAGGCAAAAGAGAACAAAATCGGAAGGTAACTGTTAGTCAAGCGTTGGAAAGTAGTGAAAGCTTTAATAGACAATATCACGAATATGAGATAGAGGTTCACACGACTAAACTTCAAGCAGTCGAAATGCCACCGGTCGCTTTTTCCCGGATGGTGGTACACAATATTGATCAAACTAAATATCAGCGTAATAAAGTAGATACCGGTGCTGGAACAGGCAGATTTCAAGAGAAGGCTGACGAAAAGGTAACCGTGACGGCAGAGTCTGTTGTGCCTGGTGAACAGAAAAAAGAGGAACAGCAAGAGAAGGCTGGCGCTCAAAAAGAGAAGAGTGGTCGTAGCAATACGAGTGAGGATCAATCATCCATTCACAGAGACAGTGCAGAACTCTTTGATCTGTTGAAAGAAAAGGTTGTCATTATCTTGTCAGGTTCACCTGATGCGGTAAGTGCATTGTTCAAGCAATTTTTGCCTGAAAATACTGAACCACCTCTGGCTGATTCTGAAAAAATATTATTAGATATACTATTGAAGAGTGATTTCTCAGCAGTCTCACAAGCCCTTATTAAATGTCACAAACAATTTAATAAGGGCAATCCGTCAGGATTATCTGCTATCGTGCAAGTCAGTCGATGGCTCTTGCCATGGTTGCTGTTGGTGGCCCGTTGTCCCGACGAACAAGCAAGAGAATGGAGAAATACCGGCAAACTGGCTGATGTGGTTTCTATACCGGCAGGTCTGCCCTGTGTCGCTGATATGATCATGGCTGGTTTGGATCATCGCGAGCTGTCGTGGTCAGTGATGGATACTTTTCCAACTGGCAGTGCCAGACTTGATCTGCTGCCAGAGGTTGGCATCAAGGACAAATGCGAGAAAATTATTGATTTGATTCGTCAAGATTTGCACTATAAAACCAAATCTCCCGTAGAAGCTATTGGTACAGACCAGATTGATGAATCGATTAACGTTCAGCTGGAATATGAATTTCAGCAGGGCAAGCGCTATTATCTGATCTTGAAGACAATGCCGGCCAACAGTCAACTGCAGAATCGAGATTGTGTCAGTGAAATACAAAGTGTTTTTGGTCTCTTGGCCATCTTGAAACTGGACAATGAATTGCTGGTGTCTGATCAGCGATTGTTTAATAATATTCGTAATTTGATTGCTGAAAAGGATAACTGATCATGACCACTGTCCCCACAATTTTTGAGTCGCAAACCTTCCCGATCAAGGTAAAGTTGGCCGGAGGGGAGCGGGTGATGGATCGGGTTCATTTGATGGGCAGGGATGAATGGCTGGCCATTCATGCTGCCATTGCCGCCGGGCGGCCTTTGTTGGTGCGGGGTGAGCCGGGGATTGGCAAGAGTCAGATGGCGCGGGCGGCGGCCAGGTTGTTGGGGCGGGTGTTTATCAAACATGTGATTGATTCCCGCTCGGAATCTCGTGATCTGCTCTACCATTATGACGCCGTGCGCCGTCTTGCCGATGCGCAGGTGGTTGGGGCTTTGGGGGAGAGCGGTGAGGCCAAATGGCAAGAGGTGCAGGCGCGGCTTGATCTGAGCCGCTATGTGCAGCCGGGGCCGTTGTGGTGGGCGTTTGATTGGGATAATGCCCGGCAACAGGCAGAGAAGAGCAACAGCCAACCGCCGCCGCAGCCCGATGGCGGGGCATGGCAACAGGGGGCGGTGCTGCTGCTTGATGAAATCGACAAGGCGGAGAGCGAATTGCCCAACGGGCTGTTGGAGGCGCTCGGCAACCGCTCGTTTACTCCCCTCGGGCAAAACCAGCCGGTCAGTGCCGGTGACTCTCTGCCGCTGGTGATCATCACCACCAACGAAGAGCGGGCGTTGCCGGATGCCTTCATGCGCCGCTGTCTGGTTTTGCGCCTCGGCCTGCCGGGCAGTGACGGGGAGCTGAAATCGTTTCTTGTCGCCCGTGGCGAGGCCCATTTTAATAGTGAGACGTCGCAACTGGCGCCAAAGGTGTTGCAGAAGGCGGCGGAGCTGCTGGCCCGCCATCGGCGTGATGCGCTCAAGGTGCAAGTGACGCCGCTGCCGGGCCAGGCCGAATATCTCGATCTGTTGCGGGCCGTGCTGGGGTTGAGCAGCGAGAGCGAACAACAGTTGGAGCTGCTCGAACAGGTGGGTGAGTTCACCCTGAAGAAAAATATGGCCTGGGATGGCAGCAGCACGGCAAGCCACCATTGAACACCGCCTCTCCCTCTCTTCTGCCGCTGGCCGGAAGCGGCTATGCCGATCTGCTCCGCGCCTTGCAGGCCGATGCCAGCGACGATTTGACGGTGATGGCCGAGCTGCTCGGTTTTGTCCGCCAGCCTGCCACCCCGGCACCGGAAGAGCCACCGCCGCCAGAGAAGCAACCCCCGATCACAGCAGCGCCCGACACTGCCCCCCGGCCAGCCTACCCGCAGCAGATTGAACCGCTGCTGCTGTGGCAATTGCAGCACTTTCAGGCGCGGGAACCGTTGCGCATCGGACAAACAGCGGAGGCAGGGGAGGCGAAAGACACCCGACCCGAGGAGCCGCCACGCCAGGAACCCTTGACCCCATGGAACCGCCTGCTTCCCCGTCTGCGCCAAGGGGTTACCCTGCGGGTGGCGGGCAAAGAGCCGGATATGGACAAAATTGTCACCCGCCTTGTCCGTGGCCAAGAGTTATACCCTTTGCCGTGTCGCCTGCGCCGCCGTTGGGGGCAACAGATTCAGATCATCCTTGACCGGGCCAGCCGTTTGATTCCGCTGCAGACGGATCTCGATCAGGTGGCCGGGAAGATGGCCCGCCTGTTTCCCGGGCGCGGGGTGGAGTATGTGCTGTTGGAGGATGATTTTATCCCTACCAGCAGACAGCAGGGGGGGGGCAGGCGAGCGTATCGCCTGCCGGAAGCGGGCAGTCTGGTGCTGGCATTGAGCGATTTGGGGCTGTTGTCGGCGCAGACGGCAGAAGTGAGCGAACGGTGGCAGCAGTGGGGGCAACGTTTGCGCCAGCGGGGGTGCCGGGTGGTGGCTCTCAACCCGTTGCCGCCGGATCGGATTGTGGCGGAACGGCTGCCCGCGTGGCAGATACTCTCTTTTGCCAGCACGGGACGGGGGCCACCCCCGGCGGCAGAGTGGCTGCAGCAGCGGGCCGAACGGTTGTTGCGCCTGCTCTCGCCTGCCATCCGCATCGAGCCGGGATTGTTGCGGGCTGTGCGCCGTTTGTTGGGCAGCGAGGCGGATGGCGCAACCGAACTGGATGCCTGGAACCATCCGGCCATGGCCGGGCGCAGTCGGGTGGCCGGGGTGTTGGAGGGGCAGGAGCGGCAGCGGTTGCGCCAGGCCTTTGCCGAACAGGAGAGCGAGGCGATGCAACAGGCGGTGATCACCCTGTTGCAGCAGTGGCGCAGCGGCTTTGCCCAAGAGATTTGGTTTGAAGAGTTGTTGACCTTGCAAGCCGAGCAGATGCCGGAGTTGATCCGCCAGCAGGATTGGCTGGCGGCCAAACAGTTTTTTAAACAGCTTGCCCTGGCAACCGACGATCTGGATATTCTCGACTGGTTTTTGCGTGTCGATGGGCGCGGTACGGAGAGTCTCTATCAGGGGGAGGATGCCGAATTGCGCCTGGCCCTGCAGCGCCTGCACCTGGCCGCTTTGGGTGAAGAGGGCAATGCGGCGGTGCGGGCCACCTTTGACCTGCGCCTGCAGCCAAAAAAATATCCGGAACCACTCTTGTTGCCGTTGGCTCAGCAGGGGTGCCAGTTGTTGGCGGGCGAGTTGGCCGCCTCCGGCAGCCTGCTCGGCTCCATCCGCAGCCAGCAGGATCAGCTGCTGGTCGGTCGCTTGTTGCAGGATAAGCGATTTTGGCAAGAGTCACTTCCCCCCTGGGCCGATGCCTGGGGGTGGGATCAATATGGTGCCTGGCTGGAGTTTGTCGTGGATGGGGTGCGGCAACGTATGCGCTGGCTGCCGCCGGGCAGCTTCATGATGGGTTCGCCGGAGGGTGAGGAGGGACGTTACCCGGACGAAGGACCGCAGCACCGGGTAACCTTTCGCCAGGGATTCTGGATCTTTGCTACCGCCTGTACGCAAGCCTTGTGGCAGGCGGTGATGGGCAGCAATCCCAGCGCCTTGCAGGCGGCCAACCATCCGGTGGAAAAAGTCAATAATGAGTTGATTGAGCAGTTTTTGCAGCGGTTGGAGGAACGTCTGCCCGGCATCGGCCTGACCTTGCCGAGCGAGGCGCAATGGGAGTATGGCTGTCGCGCAGGCAGCAGCAGCGCCTACAGTTTTGGCGAGGAGATCAGCCCGGCCCAGGTCAACCATGCCAGTCAGGCCACGCTGCCGGTGGCCAGCCTGCCTGCCAACCGCTGGGGTTTGTACGAGATGCACGGCAATGTGCGCGAGTGGTGCCAGGATGGCTGGCATGACTCCTATACGGAGGCACCAGAAGATGGTTCCGCCTGGCCTGCCGCCCCTGGCAGCGGGCGGGTGGTGCGTGGCGGTTCCTGGGGCAACGACGCCCGCAACGTCCGCTCTGCCGTGCGCTACGGTTTTGAGTCAACGCTGCGTGACGGCTCTCTGGGATTTCGCTGTGTCCGTGCCGCGCAGGCAACGAACGGCGGCGCGCTGGTGGCACCGGTACCTGCAATGCAACAACAGCGAGAGAGCCAGAAAGATGCCGGGATAACGGTCAAGAGCACCCTGCTCGATCTGCAAAAAGGGCCGACGCACAGCCGCGCTGAGCTGCCGGAGAGCCCTTCCTTCCAGGTGCAGAGCGACTGCGAAACCCTCACCTTTGCCCGCTTGCGCAAACCGGATTGGGCCGATGCCATCGGGCGCGACCGGTTTGGGTTGTGGGCCAGTTTTGCGCTGCCAGATAGTGGTCACCCGCCGGTCAGACAAATTTTGCGCTGGATTCCTCCGGGGCGCTTTGTGATGGGGTCGCCGGAGGATGAGGAGGGGCGCTATCCTGACGAGGGACCACAGCATGAAGTGACCTTTTCGCAGGGGTTTTGGCTTTTCGATACCCCTTGCACACAGGCGTTGTGGCAGGCGGTGATGGGTAATAATCCGAGTCGATTCCGCTCAGTAAACCGACCCGTGGAGCAGGTCAATTTTGCGGATGTGCAAGAATTTTTGCAGAAAATGGAAGAACAACGGCCCGGTCTTGGCCTGCAGTTGCCCAGCGAGGCGCAATGGGAATATGCCTGTCGGGCTGGGAGCAGCACTGCCCTGTATAACGGGCCGATGAAGATTTTAGGGGAACGTAACGCCCCGGCCCTGGATGCCATTGCCTGGTATGGCGGCAACAGCGGAAAAGAGTTTGATCTGGAGCAAGGTATCGATAGTGCCGAGTGGGAGGAAAAACAATACGATCACCGGCAAGCTGGAACACGGCTTGTTCGTTTGAAACTTTCCAACGGTTGGGGGTTGTATGATATGCTGGGCAACGTATGGGAGTGGTGCCAGGATCATAACCATGATTCGTATCAAGGCGCTCCGCCCGATGGTTCCGCATGGCTCGATAGCGCCGCCTCGGCTGATGCGGGGCGGGTTGTGCGCGGTGGCTCCTGGAACTCCCGTGCGCGTCGCGTGCGCTCTGCCATGCGCGGCTGGGACGAGCCTGCGGACCGTCGCGGCTACCTGGGCTTTCGCTGTGTCCGAGTTCCGTAGTGAGCCAGGCAGCAGGTGTTGGCAGGCAGGAGAGGAGGCGAGGTGAAACGATCAAGCAAGGTGTGCAGGCGATGAGTACGGCTTTTCCCACCCCCTTCCCCCAACACTGCCCCCCCCTCTGGGCCTCCGGTTGGGGGCAGGATGGTTACGGCTATTTTGTCGAGTTCACCTGCCGGGGGGTGGTGCAACGGATGCGCTGGATACCGGCGGGGCGGTTTGTCATGGGTTCGCCGGTGGGTGAGGCGGAAAGAATGGATCGGGAGGGGCCGCAGCATGAAGTCACCTTTGCCCAAGGGTTTTGGATCTTTGCGACTGCCTGCAGCCAGGCCTTGTGGCAGGCGGTGATGGGAGAGAATCCTAGCCGTTTTCCGGGAGAGGAGAGGCCAGTAGAAACTGTCAGTTTTACCGATGTTCAGCGTTTTCTCGACCAAATCGAGCAACTCCTGCCGGGCTTGCAACTGACTCTGCCCAGTGAAGCGCAATGGGAGTATGCCTGCCGGGCCGGAACCAGCACCCCCTTCAGCTTTGGCAACACAATCAGCCCGCAACAGGTTAATTTTAACGGCAACTATCCTTATCCCGGTGGGGAAAAAGGGGAGCATCGAAAGCAAACCGTGCCGCTTGCTTCACTCCCGCCCAACCCATGGGGGCTATTTGAGATGCACGGCAATGTTTGGGAATGGTGCCAGGATCATGAGCACCGCTCGTACCAGGGTGCGCCGAAGGATGGTTCCGCCTGGCTCAACAGCGCCGCCCCAGCTGATGCGTGGCGGGTTGTGCGCGGTGGCTCCTGGTACGACCTTGCGCGTAGCGTGCGCTCTGCCATTCGCTACTGGTACGTGCCTGCGTACCGTGGCGGCTACCTGGGCTTTCGCTGTGTCCGAGTTCCGTGAGCCCGGCAGGTGCGGCAGGTGCGGCGGGTCCCGTTGTCGGGCAGGACCGGCGACGGGTCGGCTGGCGGAGCGCCGACACGCGCAGGGCGTGCCAGACAACGGGCAGGTCAGGCCAGCGGGGGGTGACTGCTGTAACGGGGCCTCTGGTGTCCGGTGGAAATCCATGTCGCACAGGAGAAGAAAATCTCAATGCCCAACAATTTTCTGGCCTCTCTCTTGCTTCTCAGTCTGGCGATGCTCTCCGGTTGCACCGGTCGGGCCGTGGGTGAGGCGGCGTATCGTTCTCTGGAACAGATCAGCTGTTACGACCGAAACCATTCCCGTGGACGGTGCAATCCTCCTGTAGAGGAGTGAACCCGTTTATTGTGTACGCCATCGCCTTGAAAATGTTGCTGGGAGACCGGTTGAAATATTTCGGTCTCATCGCCGGGATCGCCTTTGCTGCCATGTTGATCTCCCAGCAGGCGGCGATTCTGGTTGGCTTTACCAAACAGACCGGCTCTTTTATCCGCGATACCGCGCAGGCTGATCTGTGGATCATGGATCCGCAGGTGCGCTTTTCGCAGGATCATATTCCGCTGCGCGAAATGATGGTCCATCTGGTGCGCGGCACCCCGGGGGTGGCGTGGGCGGTGCCGCTCTATCAGGGGTTTGTGCGCGCCAAAATGCCGGATGGAACCAACTTCACCCTGATTCTGGTCGGGCTCGATGACGCCAGCTTGACCGGGGCCCCGCCGCTGATGGTCGAAGGCCAGTTGACCGATCTGCGCCGGGATCGGGCGGTGCTGATCGACGCCGGAACCAGCGCCAAAAAATTGCTGATGAAAAATGGCGGCAAGCGACCGATGCAGGTCGGGGACAGCTTTTCGATCATGGATCACGACGCCTTCATCGTCGGCTCCTACCGTTCGCGCACCAGCTTTTTTTGGGAACCGGTCCTCTACACCACCTACAGCCGCGCCCTCGGCTTTGCCGCCGGGGGAGAGCGCAACATGCTCTCCTATGTGATGGTCAAACTGGCCCCCGGTGCGGATCTGGAGCAAACCCGCCAGCTGCTGCAACAACGAACCGGTCTGCTTGCCCGCAGCAACCCGGAGTTTATCCGTATCACCGCTGACTATATTCTCAACGAAACCGGCATCCTGATGAACTTTGGCTTTGCCGTGCTGCTCGGTTTTGCCATCGGGGCCTTGGTGGCCGGGCAGACTTTCTACAATTTCACCCTCGATAATCTGCGCCACTACGGCACCCTGAAGGCGATGGGGGTGGGCAATCGCACCCTGGCTGCCATGCTCTTTCTGCAGGTGGGGGTGGTCTCGGTGTTGGGCTACGGCATCGGTGTCGGTATGGGGGCGGCGTTGGGGTTGTGGATGAGTTCCGCTGGTCTCGCCTTCAGCATGCCCTGGCAAATTCCCGCCGTCACCGCCGGGGCCATCGTGCTGGTTTCGCTGATTGCCTCCTGGTTCTCCTTGCGCCGGGTCTTTGCCCTGGAACCGGCGGTGGTCTTTAAAGGGTAAACGATGCACGTTACGCCACCCCCTTCGGCACCTGCCGTCTTCTGTCGCCAGCTGAGCAAAATATTCGGCAGCGGCGATAATCAGGTGCATGCCCTGCGCGGTATCGATCTGCAGATCGAACAGGGGGAGCTGATGATGCTGGTCGGCCCCTCCGGTTGCGGCAAAACCACCCTGATTTCGGTCATCGCCGGTATTCTCGACGCCAGCGGCGGGGAGTGCCAGGTGTTGGGTCAGGATCTGAACAGCCTGGATGCCTCTGCCCGTACCCGCTGGCGCGGGCAGCAAATCGGCTTTGTTTTTCAAGCCTATAACCTGATTCCCTCCCTGAACGCGGCAGAAAATGTGGCCATTCCCCTCCTGGTGCAGAAGATGGCCCGCCGCGAGGCGATCGAACAGGCCGCCGCCATGCTGCAACGGGTGGGGCTGGCCGATCGTCGCCATGCCCTGCCGGCGCAACTCTCCGGCGGGCAGCAACAACGGGTGGCCATCGCCCGCGCCCTGGTGCATCAACCCCGGTTGGTGGTCTGCGACGAACCGACCTCGGCCCTCGATCATGTCACCGGCCATCAGGTGATGGAACTGCTGCGCGAGGTGGCCAGCAGCGCCAACCGTTCCCTGATCGTGGTCACCCACGACGCCCGCATCTTCAGCTTTGCCGATCGCATCGCCCATATCGAGGATGGCATGATTACCCATATCGCTCAACAGGCTTCATCGCTGGACAAGGAGTCGTTTCATGTCGCATAGCATTGGGACAACGGGTCGTTTGCTGGTGCCGTTGCTGACTGTGGCCGGTTTGGCGGTGATGGTCTACGCCGTGCTGGCCGGAGACGAAAATTTGCCGGTGGCCCCGCCGGTCTCCACCCCGGCCAGCTCCTACGCCAACACCGTGGCCGGAGCCGGATTGGTCGAGGCCAGCAGCCGCAATATTGCCATCGCCACCCCGGTGCCCGGCATCGTGCAGCGGGTCAGCGTGTTGCCCGGAGAGCGGGTTGCCGCCGGGGCCCCTCTGTTTCAGCTCGATGAACGGCAGATTGTCGCCGAACTGGCGGTACGCAAAGCCGCCCTGCAGGTGGCGGAGAGTCGCCTGCAGGAGGCCAGCGCCGCCGCCGTCGAAAGCCGCTTTTTGTTGCAACAGGTCAAAGGGTTGAACGATAACCGGGCCGTCTCCCGCGAGGAGGTGCAGCGGCGGGAGAGTGCCGACGCCGTCGCCCGCGCCCGGGTGGCCAGCAGCGAGGCGGCCATCCGCCAGGCCCGCGCCGAGCTGGAAGCGACAGAAAGCGAACGGGAGCGGCTGACCATCCGTGCCCCGCTCGAGGCCGAGGTGTTGCAGGTCAATATACGCCCCGGGGAGTGGATCTCCGGCGG
>PDZV01000052.1 GCA_002753135.1 Magnetococcales bacterium WMHbinv6
GGAAAAAAAATTTTTTACAGTTGCCCGTCCTACTCTTCCAACCACGCCTCCGGGCCAGGGGGCATATTCTCTTCCTCTTCTGGAATTGATTTGTCTATCCCATCGTCTTGAAACGGATTTTCCGGCTGGTCGATCAGCAGCACCGTGATGCCGTCCAGATCCAGCAATGCCCCCTCCTGCTCTTCTTCCGATTCGGCCATCTTCCCCTCATAAATTGTGCGTTTTTTCAATTTACACTGACAGAATTGTCAGCAAATGGCAAGCCGAACCCGTCGCCTCTTATGGGCAGCACGCTTTCGTTATACTCCCAAGAGCGGGCTGCACATGCAACGCTTTTTGTGACGATTTGGCAATAAATAGTGTGTTGAATTTTGCAATATTACGTTACAATAAACAGCTCGTTTGTGACTGACAAACGGAAGAATTATCTCTCCTGCAACGCCTGCTGCACCGAAGCGTAAATTGGCTTAAGCAGATATTCCAAAATACTCTTGTTACCGGTCTGAATGCTCGCCTGCACCATCATGCCGGGCAGGATCGGGCGCAAAGAGGGATCCGGCCCGACATGCGCCGCATCCAGAAGAATGGTTCCCTTGTAATAAGGCTCACCCCGTTCATCGGGTACGGTGGTAGGCGAAACCTGGCGCAGCGTCCCGGACACCCCCCCGTAACGGGCAAAATCAAAAGCGGTAAACTTGACCGAGACCGGTTGCCCGACCTTGACATGGCCAATATCCCGCCCGGAAATTTTCGCTTCGACGATCAACTCCCGATCCAACGGCACCAACTCCAGTATCACCGCCCGTGGTGTAATCACCCCACCGATGGAGTTGGCCGTGAGACTCTGGACAATGCCATCCACCTTGGCGCTGATTTCCATACCATTCAGTTTGTTGTTCAACCGTTTGATCATCTCTTCCACCTGCGCCAGTTCGGCACGCACACTGCCCATTTCGGTAATGGCCTGTTTGGTCAGTTGGGCATCCAGTTCGCGCAAGTTGGTTTCGCTCTCTTCCAGCACGCTGCGCATCTGTTTCCTTTTGGTGCGAATCTGCCGCAATTCTCCCTGAGACTGATTCAATTCGGTCTGGGCATCGAGAAAGCGCATTTTGGAACTCAAGCCCCGCTCGGTCAAACGTTTTTTCAGGTCAAAACTCTCCTGCAGAAAGGTCAGTTTGATCAAAAGGGTCTTTTCCTGCTCATCCAGCAGGGCCAGATCGGCCTGTTTCTGGCGAATCAGACTCGCCAGGGAGCTGCTTTTTTCCTCCCGCGCCAAAACCTGCGCCTCATAGATTTTGCGCTGATCGATGACAAAATTATCATAATGAGTAGCCGGAGGGGAAAATTCCAATTTTTGATGGTTGGCAAAGGCGGCCAGACGCTGCGCCTGTGCCGCCAGGGAGGCCTCTTTCAGCTGCAGTTCTTTAAGTTCAATACGCATGGAGGTGGTATCCAGGCGCAGCAGCACCTGCCCGACCCGCACCACTTCACCCTCGCGCACCAGAATGGCTTCCACCACCCCCCCTTCGCTGTGTTGCACCACCTGCACTTTGCCGGTCGGAATAACGTTGCCGTTGGCCATGGCCACCTCATCGACCCGGGTGATCCCGGCCCAGAGCAAAAAGAGCAGCACAATGCTGGCCACCGTCATCACCACCACCTGGGCCAGGACCGGGTTGCCGGTCTCCTCCAGGGCAACCGACTGCGCCAAATAGCGAATTTTACGCCGACTGGGCTGCTCGCCCAACGGGCTTGGCGCGGTGATGTTTTTGAGTAGTGAACCGGGGGCTCTCATGAATCATCCCTCATGAAATCATTCAGCAATTCGCTGGCCGGGCCGAACCGTTTTATGCGGCCCGCTTCCAACCACAACAATTTATCCGCCAAACGCATATGGCTGGGACGGTGGGTGGAAATAATCACCGTTGCCATGCCTTTCATGCGGCGGATGGAGTTCATCAACACCTGGTCGTTGCCGAAATCCAGCCCGTTACCCGGCTCGTCCAGCAAAAAGATTGAAGGACGTTTGACAAAAGCCCGTGCCAGATTGAGCCGCTGCCGGAAAGAGGTGGGCAACTGTTCCACGGTCGAGTCACCGATGCGGGTGCGAAAGCCGTTGGGCAAAGCCAGAATATCTTCCAGAAAATCGACCTGTTCTGCTGCCCAATGAATGTCGTCATCGCTTGCCGTCGGGTGGGCCAGGCGGATATTTTGCGCGATGGTGCCGAAAAACATCTGGCACAACTGCGGCACATAGCCCAGAGAACGGCGCAGTTCCATCGGGTTCATCTGCCGCACATCCTGCCCGTCGATCAAAATTTTGCCGGCCTGAGGTTGATACAAACCCATCAGCAGTTTGAGCAGAGTGGAACGCCCGGCCCCGTTGCGCCCGACCACGGCAACCACCTCACCGGGTTGAATGTCCAGCGAAACCCCCAGCAACGAAGGGTCAGATTGCGGGGTATAGCGCATGGAAACCCGGTCAAAGGTGACCGCACCGCGAATGGTACGGGTTGCCTGCACCACTTTGTTGCTGCGTTCGTCGGTCAGCATCATCAATTTATTGAGCTGTACAATATTGCGCCGCACCTGTTCATAGCGCGGCAAGGAGTCAAAACCACTGCGCAACGGACCCAACACCTTCCAGACCAACATCATGCAGGCCACCAACCCCCCGGTGGAGAGCTGTTTATCCAGGACCAAAACCACCCCAACAGCCATGGTGGCTACGCCAGAGGCCATCATGAACACATGCGACAAGGTATGGGACAAAGACGACAACTGGGCCGCCCTGAAGCCAAAAATCACCGAGCGCGAAGTCAGCACCTGATAGCGTTCCTGCCAGGTTTCTACCGAACCGGTATAGCGCACGGCCCGCATATGGCTCAGGGTTTCGATGACAAACTCCTGGCGTCGGGTACTGGCTTTGGCGCTTTCGGCGTTGGCCTCGGCCACCATGGGTTCGATGATGATACCGGTAAGAAAAAAGAGCAGAATCATCACCAAGGGGACCACCGACGCGCCACCGCCGAGAAAAAAAATCACCGTCATGGTGATCACGATAAAGGGCAACTCCAGCAGCGTCATCGCTGCCGAACTGGCGAGAAAATCGCGGATCACCTCAAAATCCTTGATGCGCGACACCTGCGAACCAACAGCAGCCCGTTCGGTAAAGGAGGGAGGCAAAAAAAGAATGCGGCGAAACACTTCGTTGCCGATAATGTTGCCGATGCGGGAGCTGTTGAAAGAGATCAAATAGGTTTTGATTGCCCGCAGCGCCGTATCGGCAAAGAGGACGATGACCGTCCCGGCAACAAAATAGTACAAAGTCTCTTCCGAACGGGTGGCGGCAATTTTGTCATAGACCAGCATCATGAAAAAGGGCGAGACAAGACCCAGAATATTCATCGCCAACGCCAAACCGAAAATCTGGAACATCACCCCCCGGAAACGGGTCGACAAGAGACCAAACCAGTTACTGGTCCGCTCATTTTGTTGAATTTCCAGATCTTCCAGTTCGGTAAACAGGATGGCCGTGCCCGACCAGGAACCACAAGGCATCTGGACATATTGGGAGGTGCCGCCATCAAAGACGGTGGCCTGGTCCCCTTCCAAACGCAAAACCACGATACAGGCCCCCTGCTCCGGCACAAACAGACAGGGCAACAGGCGCGGATCCAGTTTATTGAAAGCGGTGTTGCGAATACGGCTGGTAAAGTTCAAGTTGGCCATCACGTTGCGCAGACCGGTCAAATCCAGATCGTCGGCAAAGTGGGGCAACGCTTCGATCAGGTGCAGATCACGCCCGCTCCAGGCCATAGCCTCGAGCAGCGGCACCAGACAGGCGGCAAAATCGCTTTCCGCCTTGAAGCCGCCGACAATGGCCGGCAGCTTGCGCACAATTGGCGAACCATCTTCGGCCAGTTTCATGAGCCTCCTCCCGCCAAATGTTGATCCCGTTCCGCATCCAGCAGGGCCAACAAGGCTTCCGCTTCCGTTTCGGCAACCACGGTACGACCTGTTCGCCGATCGACGGCCATTTTGGCCACGGCAATCCGTGCCACAGCCACCCCTTCCTGGCCTTGGCCCGTGTTGGCGACCGGCTCTTGCGTCGCGGCAGGGGTGAGGGCGCTGTCGGCAGGCAGGGAAGCCGCAGGCAAAGAGGCCGCAGGGAAGAGCGCAGGCAGAGAGGCAGAGGAAGAAGCTGGCCGTTGCACCGCCACGGTGGCAGGTGGCGCGGTGGTCGGATCCGGGACTGCTGACTGCAGCGGAGCAACCGTGGTCCGGGGCACGTCGGGAGCAGCCGACGGCGGCGGCGTTGGCGGCATACTGCGCGGCGGCTCACTGACCGCCACCTGGACAGGGGCCGGACTGCCCTTTCCTGGCATGGACACAGCCGCTCCTCCTGGTGCTGCAGGCCCACCCGGCGCTCCAGGTGGACGGGCGGCAGCGACCGGCGGACGTGGCGCAGACGCGCCAGCAGTCGCGGCAGGCTGGCCCGCCGAAGGGGCCAGAGGTGCCGGAGGACGAGGCGGCGGGGGTGGTGCATCCACCAGTTTTCCCCCCTTGAGAATCAAAATACGGTCGGCCAGTTCCAACAGCGAAGGGCGATGGCTGACCAGCACGATGGTACAGCGACCTTTCAGTTGCTGCAGCACCTTTTTGAGCAGGGTATCGCCTTGGGCATCCATGGCCACATTGGCTTCATCGAACAACAAAACCGGCGGATCCGGCACCAGGGCGCGGGCGATGGAGATGCGTTGTTTGACACCGCCGGAGAGAAAATCCTGTGACTCTTTGCCCACCATGGTATCGTAACCCATGGGCATGCGCGCCACCACATAATCCAGACCGAGCAGAGCGGCAGATCTCATGGCGGCATCGCGGCGCTGATCACGAAACATGGTCAAATTTTCCAGGATGGTGCCCTGAAACAGCACCCCCACCTGCGGCAGATAGGCGATGGTATCGCCCAGACGGCTGTTGTCACACTCCTGCAGATCATAACCGTCGAGGGTCACCGTGCCAGAGACGGGTGCCAGAGAACCCATCATCACATAAAGCAAAGTACTTTTGCCGCTGGCGCTATCCCCTTTAATCCCCACCGTTTCACCGGGACGGATGGTGACCGAGACCTCATCAAGAATCAGCGCTGTTTTGGGACTATAGCGGAAAGAGACATTATTCAAGGCCACTTCACCACGAATCTGATCGTGTTCCGGCAGTTCCACCTTGGCCACAGGCGGAGGCGGCATAGCCACCAGTTCCGCCAATCGTTCCCTCGCCAGTTGCACGTCGGAAAAACGCAACAGAAATCCGGCGGCACTCTGAACCGGTTGCAGAGCCCGTCCGGCCAGCAGGGTGACACCGGAGAGTCCACCGATGGTCAAGCTACCATCAATGACCTGGATTGCCCCCATGGCCACCACGCCAAACATGGTCAGCATGGAGAAAAAGGCCCCCAACACCATCGGCGACATGCTCCACAGGGCCACCTGCAGGTTGGTTTCTGCCGTGGTCTCCTGCAATCGTTCGTAGCGACGGGACATCAACTCCTCCATACCCATCGATTTGATGGTATGGATGCCACTCAAAGCTTCGATCAAAAAATTTTGCCGTCGGTCATGGGCCAGGTGCCGGTCATCCAAGGCTTTGCGGAAACGAGACTTGGCCATGTAGACCAGGGTCAAAAAGGCAACGATGGCAAACAAGGGCACAATGGCCACCCAACCGGCCAGATAGGCAATGGCAATGACAAACAACAGGGCAAACGGCACGTCAAGCATCACCTGGAAGGCGCTGCCGGAATAAAATTCCCGCAGCGAGTTGACCGAGTTCAGGCGGTCCAGATGGGTACCCAGACCATCCCGTTCAAATTCGGTGATGCGGGTTGAGGTCAAACGGTTGAAGGCACCGCCACCCACCCGCATTTCAAAATGGATGCCCACCCAGCCACTCAGATAGGTACGGGCAACGCGCAGAACACCCTCCAGCAGCAAGGCGGTGGCCACACCCATAACCAGCCAGCCCAGGGTACTGAACGATTCGTTGGGCAGAATGCGGTCATAGACCTGCACCAGCGTCAATGGCAGCGCCAAAGAAAGCACGTTGATCAACACCGACGAAAGCACAATCGTCGGCCCGATCCCGCGCATGCCGGGAAGCGACTGCATCCCCAACATCCAACCTGCTTTTTTAGAAAATGCTTCGATCGGCAAGGCCGTCCACCCTCTGTCACCATCAATGGCTTGAAGTACAGCCCATCCGCTCCCTCTCATGCAGCGAGAGCGGGCTGTCGGAAAAGTTATGGCGTCGACAAACTTTCCTGTCAAGAGTTCCCCTATTGCTTGTTGTAAAACTTTCTCCAGCCGTTCCACACAACACTGTGACGCCATCTTCGATTTATGCAATAATTTGCCCAATTTTGCCAGAGTGGTTCATCAGGTCGACAGAGACACAGCAACCCACATACACGGTATGTAAATTGCATTATGCACCGTGAGTTGAGCCCTTTGCCGTTAACCGGGCGCTTACCCGTTTGGCATCTATTATTTATCAAAAAATTATTTATTAGACTCATGACCGTATCTCGCTCTGCCCTCATGCCCAGCTGTCGTCGCCCGGTTTGCAAGCTGGGTCAACTGTTGCTGTGCGGCAGTGTGGCCTGGAGTGGACTGGGCATCGGCAGCGCCTGGTCTGTCACCTTGCCGGAGGCAATCAGCAGCGCGTTACAGATCAGCCCGCTGTTGATCACCGCAGAAAAGCAGAAAGAGATCACCGTCCAACAACGGCGGCAGGCGTTGGCTGCCTTTTTTCCCTCCATGGATTTTTCCAGTTCGCTCGGCAACGAGCGCACCAACTCCCCTTCGACCCGTGCGGCAGGGCTGGGCACCTCTTCCCTGGCACACCGGGAGAGTCGCACCGCCATCACCCAGACTGTTTTTGACGGTTTTGGCACCAGCAGCAACTTCAAAAAAGCGGAAGCGGTGCAAAAAGCGGCGGAATGGGGTTATATGACCACCATGCACACAGTCACCATGGATGCCATCGAACGGTTTCTTGAGGTACAGAAGCAACGGGAACTGTTGACCCGCATCCAGCAATTTGCCGCTGTGCAGGCCGACTTTCTCAACAAAATTCAGGAATGGTATGAAGGTGGAGCCGGAACGGTCGCCGAAGTGTGGCAGACCGAAAGCCGTTTGGCGCTGACCCATTCCAGTCTGGCCTCTGTCGAGAGTCAAAATGCCAGCGCTGCCGACGAATTCAGCCGGGTATTCGGCTTTGCGCCCGAGCAGTTGGACCCGGTTCCATCGGTGAGCAAACATATTCCCCGCACCCTGGAACAGGCGCTGGAAACGGCCCGACAAAATCATCCGAGCCTGCTGGAAGCCCAGTACAATCTGGAGGCGGCGCAAGCTGCTCTGAGCAACGCCCAATCCGGGTTATGGCCATCGTTGCAATTGTCGCTGGAAAACACCCGCAGCAATAATTCCGGCGGCTTTGCGGGAGAGACCGAATCGACGGCAGCCATGCTGCGTTTCAACTATAATTTTTTCCGTGGCGGCGGAGACATTGCCCGCAGTCAGGAGTTTTCCCGACGGTTGGAACAGGCGCAGGCACAAAATGATCAGGTCAGACAGGCGGTGCAGAAAAATGTGGAAAAATCCTGGCGCACCCTGCAGGAGTCCCGGCAACGTTTGACCTCTCTGCAACAGCATGAAGCGGTCAGCAGCCAGGTGACAGCGGCCTATCATGAGCAGTTTCTCGCCGACCAACGTTCCCTGCTCGATGTTCTCAACGCCGAAAACGAACTGTTTACCGCACAAAACAACCGGATAAACGCCTATTATGGGGTGTTGGAAGAGGAGTATCGGCTGTTGGTCAACATGGGCACGTTGCAACTGCCGCCGCAGGTTGCCAGCAACAGGCCCCCGCCTCCGCCGGTGCAAGCGGTACGCGCAGAGCAAAAATTGACTCTGCACACGCCGCAGCCGCCATTGCGCCTTACTGAACTTACCACTCAGGAAGAGGTCATCCTCTATGCGCAACCAGAGCCGCAGGCTGTCGCGGTGCAACAGTTACCGAAAGGGACACCGTTGCGTATTCTGCAAAGCCGGCACGCCTGGCTGTTGGTGCAAGATGACAGCGGCAGGCAAGGTTGGCTGCGCGGTGCCGCTGCCGAGGAGCAACCGCTGCAATCCGGCATGTTTATTCTTCCCGCCGAGGCTGAGCCGGCGCGCAACCGTACCCAGCAACCCAGCACCACCATCCCGGCTGAAGAGATACCCGATCTGTTGCCACCGGAATAAATTCCCCCTGATTACGGCCAAAGCCAGCGTCATTTTTCTATTTTTCATGACCACTTCTGACAAGGAATTCCCATGAAGCAGCGTGCGCGGTTGACGGTGATTGGCCTATGTATAGGGTTGCTGCTGTGCGGGGCCAGCGGATCGGGAGCGGAGGAGCAGGCGGCAACGATCTATTTGACCTTTGATGACGGTCCACGCAACAGCACCCCGGAGATTCTTCAACTGCTGCAGCGTGAAGCGCTGCCAGCCACCTTTTTTTTGATTGGTTCGCACGTACAGATTGGTCCCAGCCGCTTGAAAACGCTGCAGCAGTTGCAGTCCAGCCCGTTGATTCAGGTTGCCAACCACTCTTTCAGTCATGCCAACGAGCAATATCGAACCTTTTACAGCAACCCGGCGGGGGTGTTGCGTGATTTTCAGAAAAACAACACCCTCATCGGCCTGACCTCCCCCCCTTACGCCAGCCGTCTGCCTGGTCGGATCGACTGGCGTTTTACCGAAACCTATGTCAACGATGCCTCCCACCCTTATGCCAACAAACGAGGGGTACCAGCGGAAGTGGCCATACTGTTTGCCGAGCAGTTTATCCTCTATGGTTGGGATGTGGAGTGGCAGCGCAACCGACGCAGCAAACAGATGGACCCCCCGGAAAAGGTAGCCAACGAAATCCAACGCCGCTTGCAGCACGGCCAAACTGTCCGCCCCAACAAACTGGTGCTGCTGATGCACGACCAAAATTTTTCCGGCCCCGAAGGGATCCAGCAGTTGCAAAGCCTGCTCAAAAGACTGCGCGAGGCGGGGTATCGGTTTGATTGGATCAGGAATTATTTGCAATAAAGGGCGGGAAAACGGTCAATTTTGGGATAAGTTCGCGTTTTCCGCTGAATGGTGTATCGTGACTGCGGAAGGATGTGGATTACTCTCTCAACTCCCCAATCAGTCGGGAGGAGTGATCATGATGCACGCCTATGCCGCAGAAGTGGATGCCCAAGGCCGGGTTCGGCTATTGGAAGCTGCCCATCTGTCCGGCCCCTGCCGGGCGGTGGATGCAGCAGAAGAACAACTCTTGTTGCAACTGAGCGAAAGCGTGTTGGCTCGTGACTGGGGACGACCAGAAGAGGAAAAGGCGTGGGCACATTTACAATACAACCGGACAAGTCGTCCTGCCCCCTTTTCCTTTTTCCGGCCTGAGCCGCAACACATACCGACCGGCGGCGCTTCTGGCCGATGTCGGGCGTGGCGATTGGATTTTGTGCTAAATCACCAGTAATCCCTATGCGGATGGCAGCACCGTGACGTTGTTACAAGCAGCGTTTGCTCATGGCGGTTTGCAGCGTACCAGCTACGCCTGCCCGGGCAAATTGTTTACCGCACACGAAACCCTGTTTGCCGGAGTGTCCGGTCAACTGTCCGAAGCTGCCCGGCAGGCCGTCATGGAACAGATATTCCGCCTGCTGCACCCTCAAGCAACGAAGAACGGGGCAGAGAATCGTTGCGATGATTAGACAACAGGCAAGGCACTCCTCGTACCCCACTGGCGAACGGTCAATTGGACGAAGCGATCTAGAACATCCAGGAATGCTGGATCGTAAGTTTTATCAACATGTTCTGAATTCCAAAGCATACTCTCTCTGATTTCTTTGCAAATACTATGGCGACCCAGCCATGTTTCGCTAGCCGATACAACAGGGGTACAATGATTGGAAAGCAATGCTATCGCATTCAACTCGATGAAAGCCCTCATACTTTCCGTACTTGGCTCGTCTTGAACATCTATCCACAAAATCGTCATCGCGCCAATATGGTCGGAAACCTTTTTTTCCCATATCGCTTCTGCTTTCTGTGCCATCGGATCAACCTTTAGCTCAAGCGGTTTTGAACTTCCGACACCCCATGTCGGAATTGAGTATTGCTCTTTCTGGAGCAATGCGTGCCCGAGATGTTTACGGAAGACTGAGCCACGATGATTGCCTGAACCGGTTTTGCTTCCCAAATGGGCTTTTAATCGTTCATGAAGCGATGATTTCGAGCCCGAGCTGATCGCATGGGTACCCACTCTGACAATTCTTGGTATTTCTTTAAATACAAGTTCTCCAGGCTCACGAAAAAAATAGACACCTTGAAACGGTATATTCTTACTGCTTGGCAATTGGCTCAATTGAACACCTTGATTTGGCAACGATTCTAAAAGAGATAACAGATGATAAAATTGCCTTGTGTGTTTTTCAATATTGCTATTCATGACACCTCCCTACTGTAATATTTCAACACAGATGTGATGATTGATTAAAAAGATAAGTCAATGCTATCGTGGTCGTAAAATATTTTCTATGATTCGGCCTGATGATTCAGAACCTGCCATGCGTAATCCACCGAGATCTTCATGCAGGCGTATACCATGTTGACGAGGAGTTGTCGACGAATTCCCATTTTCTACATGATACTGGATACATTTATCGATCACTCCAGAACCAACAAACCCTTTCACTGCCTTCTCTATAACTCTAAAGTAAGCACTTCCACTCCCCAGGTATAATATAATCTGGCGAATTCCATTATTAACGATATAGTTTTTCAAAAACGGTGGAAATTTTTCTTTCCATTGCATAGCGTTTTCCATTTTCAGATTATAGTCCTGAATTTGGCTAAGCGGATGTAAGGGACCATATAAAGCAGAGAGAATGATGATTTTTGGTGAATCGTAAGAACTGACAGCAGTTTCTATTACTTGTTTAAGCCCATGGATAGAGTAGAGACTACCGGCATATCTGTTCAGTGCCGTCATATAAAGACCATCGGAACTGTTCCCTCCAAAGTCCTTCCCCATACGAATCGAACCGTTTTTCTCGTATCCATCGACTGCAGAAAACTTATTATTAGCATGAACCAATATTTCTTTCCTTGCATCCATCATCTTCAAATAGATGTCTGGCGATACAAAATCAAACAGAGGATCAGCGCCATACTGAATACGCTCTCCTCCTTCTGTTTTTCTGGCACAACAAGGAATGATGAGCAACGTCTTGTTATCAAATTTCTGACTTACCATGTCTATATTTCCTTTCAATATACCTGCCAAACCCATATAAACCCACAGTAAGATTTTGGTAAAGAAGGCCCGTCTTTTCGGCCTTGATCATCGTTTCGGTCACTCCGGCCAAGCCAGCCAGGAGGATCCAAAAACTCCTGATACTTTCCAATCAGATATGCACTCAGACGGCCAGGAGCCTCCGCCCGGTGGCCGAAACGATGATCAAAGCCGTCTTTTCTCTGACAGGTCAAACTGAATAGAGACTGAGACGCGGACACCTAATACACACAAACTATGATCTTTACTAATATTTTTCGCAAACAAGTACAGCATTACGAATCTTGTCCTTACTGGCTAACGATCCCAGAAAAATTTTTCCTGAACATCGATGGTTATAGCGAACACCTACACCTGTTTACAAGTTATTTCTTGAAGACTGCTGCAAGTTTTTATAACTATTTGTTTTTATTATAATTAATTGGTTGATCCATCCGCAACAACCACAGCAGATGGAAAGCAGAACCTTCTGAGCAAGCACCCCGGCAAAGTGCTTTGAAGGCGCTCTGTCTGCCTGTTGTGCAATGCACAGGGTTCACAGACTACAAATCAATTGGCTTTTTGTAACAATGACGCTAAAGTGGAGATGGGTCTTCCTTGCCATCAGACAATTCAAGAGGTCACCATCATGCCCCTATCGCTTCCCGCTTCATCAGCAGACTTGGCAAGCGCCAAAGGAGAAAGAGGGCTGCAGCAGACGGCAAGTGAGGTGTTGAGTGACGCGATGCGGCTTTTGGAAGAAGGCAACAAGCGACAAACCCTCCATCAGGAGACGTTGCGACGTGATCTGCAGGAAGGGCTTGCCAGCGGACCGCCCACTCTCCTGAACATGGAAAAGATAAAGGCACGCGGTCGCACACAACTGGTAGCGCAGTCTAATCCGGTATAATCCGCCGGTGTCACATGTTCTGATCCGACCCAAAGCGGAAAGCGACCTTGCAGAGATTTGGTGCTACATCGCGCAAGATACTCCCGCCCATGCAGACAAACTCCTTGACCGTATCGCAGAGAGTTGCTCTGTTCTGGCCATATTTCCCAATACAGGCTCCAACCGCTGTGAACTCATGCCAGGAATGCGCAGTTTTTCGGTAGAAAACTACCTGATCTTTTATCTGCCGATGGATGATGGTATTGAGGTGGTACGTGTTCTGCACGGCGTCCGCAATATTGGAACCGATTATTTTCAACAGCCAGACAAATCGACAAACCAATAACATGACCATCCTCTACCACCACAACATCCCCCTCGATGTCACACAGGTCATTGATCTGTTTCATCGTTCCACTTTGGGCGAACGGCGGCCTACGGAGAGGCCGGAGATTTTTGCTGCCATGTTGCAGCATGCCAATCTGGTGATCACCGCCTGGCAGCAGGAGCAGTTGATTGGCATTGCCCGCAGTTTGAGCGATTTTGCTTATGTCACCTATCTGGCCGATCTGGCGGTGGATCGGCAGTGGCAGCGGCGTGGTATCGGCAAGCGGTTGCTGGCGGAGACGCGGCAGCGGATTGCACCCTCTTGCCAAATTGTCCTGCTGGCGGCCCCCAAGGCCAATGACTACTATGCGGGGCTCGGCTTTGAGCATAACCCACGGGCCTGGATTTTGCCGCCGGAGGAAAAAATTCAACCAAAATGAATGCGCGCCTGCAGATTGGCCCGGGAGTCGGCATGGTTGAGCGCCTCTTGCAGGGTGATGCTGCCTGCCTGCTGCAACTGCAACAGGGCCTGGTCAAAGGAGAGCATGCCCGGCTCTCGACTCTCCTGCAGGGCGGTTTGTACCCCGTCCACATCCCCCTGCAAAATCAACTCCGCCACATGGGGGGTGTTGAGCAGTACCTCTACCGCCACTTTGCGCCGCCCGTCGGTGCCGGGCACCAGACGCTGGGCGATAATGGCCCGCAAATAGAGCGATAAATCCATCCACACCTGGCGGTGCAGACTCTGCGGAAACAGATTGATAATGCGGGTCAACGCCTGACAGGCGTTGTTGGCGTGCAGCGTTGACAGGGCCAGATGGCCGGTGCCAGCCAGCTGCAAGGCCGCCTCCATGGCCAGACGATCGCGAATTTCTCCGATCAAAATCAAATCCGGGGCCTCACGCATGGCACTTTGCAGGGCTGCCTGATAAGAAAGGGTATCCTGCCCCACCTCCCGCTGGTTGACGATGGCCAAACGGTGCGGATGGACAAACTCCACCGGATCTTCGATGGTCAAAATATGGCCGGCCATGCGGCTGTTGCGATGTTGAATCATCGCCGCCAGGGTGGTCGATTTGCCCGAGCCGGTGCCACCCACCACCAGCAGCAACCCCCGCTTGTGCAAAATCAACTCCCCCAACACCGACGGCACCCCCAAAGCGTCCAACTCGGGAATGTCTGCCCGCAGCAGGCGCAACACCAGGGCCGGCTCTCCCTGCCGATAAAAGGCGTTGACCCGGCACCGTTCCCCACCGGGCAGGGCAAAGGCCCAATCCAGCTCACGCTGTTGAGTCAGGCGCTGTTGCTGTTCCGGGTTTAACAACTGCTGCAGAATGGATTGAATCTCGGCGGCCGTCAGCGTTTGGCCGGGCAAGGTGATCATCTCCCCTTCCACCTTGAGGCGGGGTGCGGCACCAGGGGTCAGATAGAGGTCGGAGGCCTGTTGTGCGCTGGCCTGTTGCAGGGCGTGCGCCAGCAAGAGGGGTGGTTGCATCATCAGGGCAGCTCCTCTTTGGCGATCAGAGAGAGACCGGCACCACTCTGTTGCCAACTGCTCTTTTTCGCCCCCTGCCCCTCCAGTTTGATGCGCAGGCGCAGCTCGTTGGCGGAATCGGCATGGCGCAACCCCTCTTCATAGCTGATCAAACCGGCCTCATAGAGGGTGAACAAGGCCTGATCAAAGGTTTGCATGCCCAATTCGTTGGATTTGGCCATCACCTCTTTGAGGGCATGCACCTCCCCCTTGAAAATCAGGTCGGAAACCAGAGGAGAGCGCAACAAAATTTCCACCGCAGCCACCCGCCCCCCCTCCTGCCGCCGGATCAGCCGTTGCGAAATGATGGCCCGCAGATTGAGCGACAGATCCATCAGCAGTTGCTGGCGTCGTTCGGCGGGAAACAGGTTGATGATGCGATCCAAAGCCTGATTGGCGTTGTTGGCATGCAGGGTCGAGAGGGCGAGATGACCGGTTTCGGCAAAGTTGATGGCATGCTCCATGGTCTCCCGGTCGCGAATTTCACCGATCAGAATCACATCCGGGGCCTGCCGCAAGGTGTTTTTCAGGGCCGCCTGCCAGCTTTCCGTATCCACCCCCACCTCCCGCTGGGTGATCAGGCAGTTGCGGTGCGGGTGGACATATTCGATCGGATCTTCGATGGTGATGATATGGCCGTAGCTGTCACGGTTGCGCACCCCGAGCATGGCGGCCAGGGTGGTCGATTTGCCCGATCCGGTACCACCCACCACCAGCACCAGGCCGGTTTTGGCCATCACCACCTCTTGGAGAACCGGCGGCAAGCCCAAGGCGGTCAGATCGGGGATGGTGGTGGCAATGGTGCGCAACACCAGACCGACCCGACCCTGCTGGATAAATACATTGACCCGAAAACGACCCAACTCCGCCGGTTGAATGGCAAAATTGCACTCTTTGGCAGCGTCAAACTCCTTGTTTTGCCGATCATTCATCAAAGATCGGGCCAGCATTTGCGTATCGGCGGCACGCAAAGGGGTTTCGGCAAGGGGGGTCATGCGGCCATCCAGCTTGGCCGCCGGGGGAAAATCCGCCGTCAAAAACAGATCGGATCCCCCCCGTTGCAACAGAGTGTGCAGGTACTGGAGCAAAAACGTTATCGCTTGTTCACGATCCATGGTGTGCGACTCCCGGTCTGGGCAGGCAAGCATGCCAACCATTGCCTGTTGCGGCAGAATACCGGTATTTTAACCGGCACCATCTTCTTATTCTGTTAGCATTTTTCTCCACAGCAAAACTTGCGCCGTTCGGGAGACAGAGCCATGGCAGCATCCGATTCAGGCACGATCATGCAACCCGCCGCTGCGGCAGCCAGCAGCTGGCTGCAACAGGCACCGGAAGATTATCATGTCATCGAAACGGCAGGAGAGCCGGGAGAAAAATGTTTCATCCATAAAAATTGCCTCATCGACGGCAAGATTACCATGGGTCGCTGCAGCTATATCAATCAAAATTCCACCCTGGGCGGTTTTTATCCGATCCATATTGGCAGTTTTGTCTCCATCGCCCAATCGTTCTACTGCTGGACCAGCGAAAATCACCAGACCGGCTATGTGGCAACCGGTGCGTTGCGCACCATCGTCGGCATCCCGATCAGCTACCCGGAGTTGTCGCGCCCCAAACGGGAGCATGTCAAGATCGGCAACGATGTCTGGATTGGTTCCGAGGTACGGGTGATGCCGGGGGTAGAGATCGGTGACGGCTGTGTCATCGCCGCCCGAGCGGTGGTGAGCAAAGATTTGCTGTGGTATGGGGTCTATGGCGGCATTCCGGCCCGCCTGATCCGCATGCGCTTTCCAGAGCAGCATATCAAGGCCTTGCTGGCCATCCAATGGTGGAACTGGCCGCTGGCCAAGCTGTTGGCCAACGCCCGTTTTTTTTCTACCGATCTGACCACCTTTGCGGGAGACCTTACCCAACTGGTGCAGGAGGTGTAGGGCCTGTTCTCATTCGGTCCAAACCCCCTTGATACGGCGTTGCTTGGCCGCTCCGCTGCGCACATACACCTCGTAGCTGCGCTGCTCGCGGCCCAGCGCCTTGTCTGAAGGGCTTTTGGCCTCGAATGAGAACAGGCCCTGATAATTAACGGGCAACCCCCGGCAACAACAGCGGATCAACCCGTTGCTGGCGAACCATCGTACCCCAGTGCAGATGCGGACCGGTGGCCCGACCACTCATGCCAACCGTGCCGATCTGTGCCCCGGCCTCCACCCACTGCCCCACACTGACCCCCATGCTCTCCAGGTGGGCATAGAGGGAGATTACCCCGTCGCCATGGTCCAGCACCAGGGTGTTGCCGGTAAAAAAATAGTCCTCTCCGGCCAGGGCCACCATCCCGGCGGCGGCGGCCAGCACCGGGGTGCCTTGTGGCGCGGCAATATCCACGCCGTTATGCGGCTTGCGCGGTTTGCCGTTCAAGAGCCGGCGACTGCCGAAAACCCCGGAAAAACGGCCCTGGACCGGTTGCAAAAAGCCGTTTTGATAACCCGCCCGACCGCCCCGTCGTTCATAGGTGGCGGTGATTGAACGACTCTCCCGCTCAAGGCGGGCCTGCAGCGCCGGATCTGGTTCCACCTTCTCTTTGGGCAGGGTGATCGGCTCTTCCAGATAGCGACGGGCAGCGACGGTAAAAGAACGGGTAAGCCGCTCTGTCGCCTGCCCGGCAGCCTTGATGACCACCTCCAGCTCTGCCGTGCCAGCGGGACTCTCCATATCCAACGGCAACAGGGCCTGGTGCTGCGGGGTGAAGGGTAGAGGCTGTCGCTGCCAGGTGCCGCTCAGTTGGGCGTCAGGGGGTAACGCACTGACCTGCAACAACACCGCCGCGCCAATCTGCGGCGGGGCGGAAAGGTGCAACTCTGCGGCCCAGGCGGTGAGCGCCGGGCAGATGATCAACAGCAGTGCCAATCCTTTTTTCATTCTCACTCCTCAATCGCTTGCACCTGCACCGTCACCTTGCCGACGGCCAGGGTCAGCCGCAAAATAGCGCCTGACGACAGCCCTTCGCTGCTGCGCAGAATATTTCCTTGTTGATCGTAGACGATGGCATACCCCCGCTGCAGCACCGCCAGAGGGGATAGAGAGTGCAGACGCAGCGTCGTCTGTTGCCAGCGTTGCCGGGCCTGGCGCAGGGCACGGGGGGCGGACTGTTGCAGACGCTGTTGCAGATGGTGCAGACGGTTCTGCTGCAGGCGCAGGGAAGCGCCACTGACCGCCCACAAACACAACCGGTTGTGCCAGCTTTGCAACAACCGGTGAGCGGCCTGCAGGCGCATGGCGTGCGCCCGCTCGAGGCGCTGGCTCAACTCATCACAGCGGCGGCGTTGCAACTCCAGACGACGGCGCGGATGGAGCAGCCGTTGCCGGGCCAACTGCAGCCCATGCCGTTGCCGCAACAACAGGGCCGCCACCGCCTGTTGCAACCGTTGTTGCAGACTCTGCACCCGACGGCGCAGTGGGCCATATTCCGGCAGCACCCGTTCTGCCGCCGCCGAGGGGGTGGGTGCCCGCCAGTCGGCGGCCAGATCGGCCAGGGTGACATCCACCTCATGGCCGACAGCACTGATCACCGGTACCGGCGAGGCGACCAAAGCCCGCACCAGCAACTCACTATTGAAGGCGGCAAGATCGTCGGCAGAGCCGCCGCCGCGCCCGCAGATGATCACCTCTGCCCGTCCATCCTGCCACAAGGTGCGCAAGGCGGCGACCATCTCCCGATCGGCCCCCTCGCCCTGCACCCGCGCTGGAGCCAGCAGCAGTTGGTATCCGGCCACCCGCTGCTCCAGCACACGAATGATATCATGAATGGCCGCTCCGCTGGCCGAGGTGACCACCCCGATCACCTCCGGCAAAAAGGGAAGTGGCCGTTTGCGCGCTTCGGCAAACAACCCTTCGGCTTGCAGGCGCTTGAACAGCTGCAGAAACCGTTCCCGTTCACTGCCAGAACCCGCAGCCTGCATCGCTTCGACCACCAGTTGATATTCGCCCCGTGGCGGATAGAGGGCCATGCGACCAGTAATCAGCAGGCTGTCACCATTTTTCGGCAACAGGCGCAGACGGCTGCGCGTGCTGCGCCAGACGACGGCCCGCAGGCGCGATTGGGCATCGAGCAGGGTAAAATAGAGATGGCCGGAGGCCGGTTGGTGCAGATCGGCCACCTCCCCTTTGACCCGCACGAAGGGCAACCCCTCTTCCAGCAACTGCCGCACCTGCTCGTTGAGCTGGCTGACGCTCAGCCAACCCTCTTCCGGCAGCGGGTTGCCGGCAGCAGGCGGGGGCACAGGCGGGAGTGAGTCAAATCGAAGCGCTTCCATGCGCAGAGGATTGCAGAGATTCCCCCATCCGGCAAGGAACTTCGCCCGCCATCAAAACCATGACTGGCTTTCGTCAAAATTTTTTCTTGGCCAGCACCCTGGCCCGCCTCTGCCCTATTAAAGAAACTTGCCAAGGGGGTACGCATGCGCCATACTGCGCCCAACGCTGTCATAATGTTGATTTTGCCGGTTTTGAACGATTCGAGAAGGTTGTTATGAGTGAGTCCGATTTTTCCCCCATGGATGATTTGCCAGATTATCCGGCCAATAATCCGGTCAGCATGATC
>PDZV01000053.1 GCA_002753135.1 Magnetococcales bacterium WMHbinv6
AGGATCTGCGCGACTGGCATCGACGCTACTATGCCCCCAACAACGCCATTCTGGTCATGGCTGGCGATCTGGATCCAGCGCAAATGGCGCAACAGGTAAAACAAGCCTTTGCCGCCATTCCGGCCCAACCGGCACCTCCCCGACCGCAGCTGCCTGCCCTGCCGGAATCTTTTCCAGAGGGAAGCCGTCGCCTTGAACAGATCGATGCCAGTGTCACCGTACCGCTCTGGTATGGAGGCTATCCGGTAGACTCCTATGCCACCGGCGCACAAAAAGATATTCTGGCTCTGGAGCTGCTTGCCACCATTCTGGGCGGGGGCAGCAACAGCCGTCTTTATCAACGTCTGGTACGACAAGAGGGTATTGCCGTCGCGACCACCGCCCATTATGGCGGTTCGGCCCGCAGTTGGGAGCTGTTTACCCTGTCGGCCACCCCGAAGACGGAAAGCAACACCCCGGAGATTCCCGCCGCCAGCGCCGCCCTGCCCCACATGGAGCGGATGATTCTGGAAGAGGTGCAGCGCCTCCGTCAGCAACCGGTCAGCGAACGGGAGTTGCAGCGGGCCAAAAACAGCATGCTTGCCCACCATGTCTACGCCCACGATTCGATCCATGAGCTGGCCTCGGCCATCGGTCAGTTGAGCAGCAACGGTCTCTCCTGGTCGGAACTGATCGAAAGCTATCCAGAACGGCTCGAAGCAATCCAGGCCAGCGACCTGCAACGGGTCGCCGAGCGTTACCTGCGTGCTGATCGTTTGACCATCGGAGTATTGCGTCCATGATGCCGCGCCTGTTTTTGCTGCTCTTTCTCTTGCTGTACCATACTGCCTTTGGGCAGGCCGCTGACGGGCAACAGAGCTTTCGAGGACCAGGCGGCATGCAGGTCACGCTGCTGGAGAGCCACGCCAACCCGATGGTGGAGGTGCGTATTCTCAGCCGGGGTGGTGCCGCCTACGACCCACCGGGCAAGTCCGGGGTGGCTGCCGTCAGCGCCTGGATGTTCAACGAAGGGAGTCAAACGGTTGCTGCCAGCGACTTTCACGAGCAGCTGGAGTTTCATGGCATTCATCTCGATGCCACCGCCAACATGGAGACCCTGCAGATCAATCTGACCACCCGCACCGAACATCTGGAGGAGGCTTTTGCCCGTCTTGCCGACCTGCTGTTACGGCCACGACTGGCGGAAAATGATCTGCAACGGGCCCTGAGCGAACAAAAAGCCAGTCTGATCAAGGCTCGCGAGCAACCACAAACCCAGGCCTCCCTGCGCATGCACCAGATGCTTTTTGCCAACCATCCTTATGGTTCCCCGCCAAGCGGCACTGTGGAGGGGCTGGCCAACATCACCCTGGCCGATATTCGCCAACGGCATGCCGACACCTGGCACGCTCCGAATCTGATTCTGGCCGCCGCCGGTGATCTGGATCGGGCACGGCTGCATGATCTTTTGCAACGCCACCTGGCCGACCTCAATGGCACACCTGGCCCTTTTCCTGCCATACCTGAAGTCACCTGGCCACCCGCCCAGGAGATTGCCCGCGAGCAACATCTGGAGATGGATCTGCCACAAACCACCCTGATGTTGGCAACCCTGGGGATCAGCCGCCGGGATGCCGATTATTATCCGCTCTATCTCCTGAATCAAATTTTGGGCGGCTCTGGACTCAACAGTCGGCTCACGCGGGAAATTCGCGAAAAGAGGGGGTTGACCTACGGGGTCTACTCCCGTTTTTCGCCCCTTTCCCAACCCGGCCCCTTCATCGTGGTGCTGAAGACCAAGACCGCCTCCCAACAGGAGGCGCTGCAACTGCTCAAACAGGAGCTGCAGCAGTTGGTGGACAAAGGGGTGAGCGAGGAGGAACGGCAAGAGGCCATTCAATATCTGACCGGCTCTTTTCCGCTCCATCTGGATGGTCTGGGCAAACTGGCCAACCTGTGGACCACCATCGGTTATTATCAACTGGGTGACGACTACCTGCAACAATGGCCGCAACGCATCCGCGCCGTCACCACTGCCGACCTCCAGCGTGTCGCCAAACGTCTGCTTGATCCGAGCCGGTTCTATACCGTGACGGTTGGCAAAGCCAATAAACCGTAGGCGGCGCGATTTATCAACAGGCTCTACCGAAAGCGGAAAAAGGCCTGTGTCGCCTCGGCAAAGCCGAGAATTTTTTGCGGAATTTCGGCGATGGCCTGCTGCACCTTGCTGCGCAACAGGCCGCGTGTGGCGATGGCCCGTTCAATCTCTTCGGGGGTATCCTCCATGGCCACGCCATTGACCCCCAGTTCGCTGAATTCAAAATCCCGCCGACTCCAGGGGCCGAAATGTTTGATCACCGGCACCGCTCCGCAGAGCGCGGCCTCTACCGTCAGGCTGGTCAGAGCGTCAAAGGTATACAAAAAGCGGCTTTGCCGCAGTTGATCCGCCAACTCCTGCCGGGTCGGCGGCCAGGTGATGGTAATCGGTACACAACCGGCTGGTGGCTTATCTTGTACCCCATACAGGCTGCCTTTGCCGATCCAGCACATATCCTGGTTCCGCTCCTGCGGTGCCTCCCGGTCGTGAAACAGGGCCAAATCCAGGCTGACCGGCATATACAACACATAATGACTCAGCAAAAACATTTTGGAAAAAGAGACGATAAAATCGTCCGCTCCCGCCCGTACCGACTGGGTACCCGCTTCCCGGTTCAACATGTAGCGAACCACCCGCGTGGCCTGCACCGGATTGCTGGGAATAATTTCCGGATAGATGACAATTACCCGATCCTTGATCCGTTGCCAGAGCGGATTATCCTCCAGCGGCACGGTAATCACCGGCGTACTCCAATGGGGATGCAAGGGACGCATGCCCGCAGGCAGGCGTGGCTGCATCCAGACAAACAAATAGGCCTCGTAACCCAACTGGTTGAGTTGGTGACACAAATAATGCAAGGCCACGATACCGGCGCTGCTGTGCCGATACCAGGGGGTGACAATCAGGTAGGGACGCGCTGCTTGGAAGAGTCCCTGCGTCTCGACACGTTGCAATAAACCTTGCAAACGGCGTTGCTCCTCGCGCATGGCCTCTTCTCGCGCCCGCAGCTCACGCTGCTCCAACAGACGTTCCAACTCCAACTGCGCCGCCGCATGGCCCGGTTTGTATTGCAGAACCAAACGATAGGCTGCCTCCGCCTCCTCCACTCGGTTCAACTCTTTGAGCAAACTGGCCAGGTGAAAGTGGGTCTCGGCATGTTCCGGGCGGACCGCGATTGCTTCACGGTAACAGCCTTCTGCCCGCTCCACATTGCCCAGTCGCAAATGGCAGACGGCGGCCAGATTCAACAGATCGGCATCGGGAGGCGTGGCGGCAATCGCCTGGTTGACCACCCCCAAAGCCTGCGCCACATTGCCTTCGGCATGCAGCTCCACCACCCGCTGCACAATCGACTGCAACCCCTGGCGATCCAAGGTCCGTTGGCTGGTTGCTGCCTGTGTTGCGCTTGTCGTGCTGCTTTTGGCCATGCTTAACTCCCTTGCGGCCACAAAAATTGTTCCAGATAACCGATCAGTTTGTTATCGCTGTACTGTTCGCGGGCAAAGGCGTTGCCGGCCCGGCGAATCTCTTCAGCCTCTTCCGGCCTCTTGATGATGAAATGGACGATGCCCGCCAGTTCGGCCACCGAATCAAACTCCAGATAGTGTTCCCCCGGAATAAAATAGCGGCACATATCGGTGGCATACTCCTGAATCAACAAGGAACCAGAGAGCGGCACCTCAAAGCTGCGATGGGTGACAATGCCGTGCCAGAAGGGACGCGGTTCCGGAGCGCGGCTGAAGTGCAGACAACAGGTTGCCTCGTGCAGACGGCGCATGTGCTGGCCGTAACTGATCAGCGATTCGGAACCTTCCGGAATCCACAACTCCAGCGGGGCGAGATTTTTGTCCGGAATAAAAAAATGATCTTTGCGTTCCACCGGCAGACCCAGGCGGTCGCAGGCCAGCAGATAAAATTTGCGGGTCAGCCGTTTTTCCACTTCCGAACCGATATAGAGCATGGGCAAGCGCAACGGCCCCTCCGGCAGACTGTCAAAGCCGGCATGCGGCACATGCAGATGGATGATCCGTTCGGCAAAAAGCGGATCGTCACGCAGGGTGGGCAAAGAGGGGGAATCGGAGGCCCAAATGGCATCAAACAGGGCGATAAACTGGCGGGCAAAGGGGTTGATCTGCTGATCCGGGGCCCCTTCCGGGGTATCCTTGCGCAGCCCCCAAATGTCGCAGGTGATCACCACCAGTTTGATGCCGGGCAACTCCTGGCGCAAGAGGGTCAACATGTCAAAGATCGGCCGCATATGCTTGGCACCGACCACCTGGTCGAAATGCAGCACCAGCAACTCGGTCTGTTGTTGCCGACACTGGGCGATGACCGAGAGAATATCCTCTGCACTCATCTGCCAGCTGATGGTCCCATGGTAGATGACATCCCAGCCATACCGTTCCATCCCCACCTTGATCCGCCGGGGGATATAAAAATCACGGATAAACATCATCACCCGCCGCCGCACCCGTGGTGCCGCCGGATCCGGCGAGGGATAACGGAGCAGATCGGCCCGGGCTCGGCCCGCCTGCTGCAAATTGTCCAGGGTGTAACGGGGAATGGGGGCCTGCAGATCAAACAGTTTGCCATACAGGGGATGGATCGCCCGGCAAAACTGCAACACCCGCCACCACTCCTCATCGCTGAGGGGATGGCTTTCCAGGGACTGGGCCTTGTGGCGCAAATGGTACTCGACCATGCGGGCCATCGAGGCGTTCAAATGGTCTACCGCCGGGGTCGATTCACCACTTTTGTCCACCAAATGCTGTTCGACCAGCAACTCCTGCAGCGGATTGACCAGCTGCTGCAGCACCATATTGCGATTCGGCACCGACATGCCCGCCATCTGCTCCTGCAGACGGGAAAAGCCGATGGCCTCCTCCTCCTCCCGTTTGTAGACCAGACCGCCGAAGGCCAGAGCCAGCGATACCATCCAATGGGCAATGTTGTTTTTGTGCAGCAGCATGGCCAGCAGCAAGGCCGCCCGCAAGCGGCGCTGGCTCAACAGCGTCTGCAGAATAGACAACGTCTCCATTTGTTGAAACGGACGAGAGGTGATTGCTGCCATCATCCCTGGCAAATCACCTTCGGTCTCCAGCCGCAACACCTCATCCAGTAATGTCGGATTTGTCTCTGCCATCTTGCATCCATTCGCAATAATGTGAACCGCAACAGGCGCTTATCGGGCTGCCTGCAACACCTTTTCCGCCTCGAGCAGAATGCCCTGCAGGGAGGTCAACGCCGGTTGGTAACCCAAAGCGGCAGCACGTCGCTGCAGGGAATAATAGTGCGGCTTGCTGCCTGTGGCATTGACGGCGGCTGCCTCGGCCTGGCGGGTCTGCAAGCCAAACCGCGCCTGCAACGCCGTCAACAGGGAGGGTTTATCGACCGGTGCCCTGCTGTAACAATCCAGGGCCGCATTGAGCGGCCCGGCACGCAAAACGCACTGCACCAGACGATAAAAATCATCCGGATGCAAAAAATCACGCACGATATAGTCAGGCCCCACCGTCACCACCTCCTGGCGCACGATAGCCCGCAACAGATCGGTGATCAAAAAACGGGCCGCCAGATCCTGGGTGTGGCTGAAATAGTTGAAAACCCGCAGATCAACGATTGCCTGCTCCGGGCGGGCCCGATGGCGGCATTCGGCATGCAGTTTGGCAATGCCGTAATAATCCTGCGCCGACAAGGCGTTGATCGGCAAGCAGGCGGAGGTCTCGGCGTTGACCGGTTCGCTGAAGCGGGCACCATAGACCGCGCCACTGCTCAAAAACAGATAGCGACACCCCGGATGGCGCTGCAGATAATCCAATACCAGCGAATCATAGTGCCAGGTAATCTCCAGCACCGACGCCCCCATGCGCACCGCCTTGGCCGGATCGCCGACGCCGACAAAATTGATCACCGCCTGATAGGTTTCACTGCCAAATTGCCCATAATCCGCCGACACATAACGCCCGGCACAGCCAACCTGCTGCAGCCACTGCGCCATCCCCTGCGGTTCACGGACAAACAGGCGCAAAGCCACGCTCTCCTGCCGGGCAAAGGAGAGAATCAGATCGCGGGCAATCTGACTGTTGGCCCCGAGAATGGCAATCGGCAGGGGGGGTTCCATCAGCCCTCCCTCCGGCCTGCCTGGCTGTCAGCGTCGCTGGCAGGGCGGCCATCGCAGTGCAAACCGCCATATTCATTCAAGGTCTGCTGACTGCCGACCGCGCCACACACGCGAGAATGCAAGGCCCGCGCCTGCAGACGCAACAGCAGTTCCGGCTGCTGTTCGGCCAGCGCCTCGCGCAGCCAGGAGGCAAAACCGCCATCGTGCAGATGGTCTTCGACGGTGATCACCTGCTCGAAGCAAGCCAGCTGTTCGGCCTGCCCCTCCTTGTGCGCCATGCCCCACAAGGGCAGCGTATACAGATCATAATCGGCATAGGCAGGCAAGGCCAGCCATTGCCCGGCCAGGGCCAACGTGGCACCGGTGGTCAACAAGGCCCGCTTGCCACCGCGCCGCACCACCGGCAGCCAGCGCCCCGGAGCCAGCTCCGGCACTGCCGTATGCAGGGTCGGCTCACCCACCTTGCCGATACGCAGATAGGAGGGTTGTGGCTGCTGCACCAGATGGCGCATGCAGGCCCGCACCTCCAGCGGATCGCCCGGGGCCGCCAGCAGCAGGTTGGGCAGCAGACGCAACAGACCATAATCCTGCACCGCATGGTGCGAATAACCCAGATTGCCATAGGCCAAACCGGCCCCCACCGCCACAATGGTCACCGGCAGGCGGTGATAGGCGACATCGTTGCGGATCTGTTCGGCACAACGAAAGGTGGGAAAATTGGCGATGGAATAGACAAAGACATGATACCCCTCGGAGGCCATGCCCGCCGCCATGCCCATCATGTTCTGCTCGGCCACCCCGGCATTAAAAAAACGGTCGGGAAAACGGTCGGCAAAGGGTTCGATCACCGAAAAACCCAAATCACCCACCATTAAGGCGATGCGCTCGTTGACCGTTGCCAGGGCCACCAACTCTTCGATAAAGGCCAGCCGCATGCGTTTACCCTCCCCAGACGGCCCGTTCCGCCGCCAACTCCGCCAGCGCCTGGCTTAACTGCTCCGGGTTGGGCGAACGGTAGTGCCAGACCACCTGGTTTTCCATAAAACTCACCCCTTTGCCCTTGATGGTATGGGCCTTGGACAGCGACGGCTTGCCATCCTGCCAGGGTAACGCCTTGCAGCGGGCCCGCAACAGGGCATGATCATGGCCATCCACCTCTTCCACCGCCGCCCCGAAGGCACGCAGCTTGTCGGCCAACGGCTCCAGTGCCAGGGTGGCCGCCACCGTCGTCAAACTCTGCAGCTTGTTGTAGTCGATCAAAATCAGCAGATTATCCAGACGGTGATGGGCGGCAAAGAGCAAGGCCTCCCAGTTGCTCCCCTCATCCATTTCGCCGTCGCTCAACAGCACCACCACCCGCCAACGTTTGTTCTGCTTTTTTGCCGCCAGCGCCTTGCCCACCGCAAAGGGCAACCCATGCCCCAAGGATCCGGTGGAAAATTCCACCCCGTGGACCTTGTGGCTGATATGGTTCATCAAATCAGAAAAATCCTGGCCATAAAAGCGCAACTCCGGCAAGGGAAAAAATCCCTGCGCCGCCAGGGCGGCATAGAGCGCCACACCGGCGTGCCCTTTGCTCAAAATGAAGCGGTCCCGTTCCGTCCACTGCGGATTGCCCGGATCCACCTGCAAAATATCGGCATACAAAACCGCCACCATGTCGGTGATCGACAAGGCACTGCCGATATGTGACGCCCTGGCTCGGGCCACCATCTGCAACGCCAGGCCACGCATGGTATTGGCCAACAAACGGCTGTTCATCGTCGTCTCTATCCGTGGTTTGCATCCGTTGGGGTTGATTCATACTGGGCAATCTGCTGGCGACACAGTTGCCAGGCATCCTCCCCGGCCATCCAGCCCCGATGCCAGCTGACACACTGCTGCAGCGCCGTCGCCAAGGCCCAGCGGGGCTGCCAACCCAGGCGCATCCGCGCCTTGCTGCTGTCCAAACGCAACAGTTTCGCCTCGTGCGGATGTTCCCCGCCATCCTGCTGCCAGGTGGCCCCCTCGCCCCACAAAGCGCTCACCCGCTCGACAATCCACTGCACCGGGCGCACATCCGCCTCATGGGGGCCAAAATTCCACCCTTCGGCATAGCCCTGTCCCTCGCGGTAGAGATGTTGCGCCAGCAACAAATAGCCCGACAACGGTTCCAGCACATGCTGCCAGGGACGCAAGGCCTGCGGTTGCCGGATCACCACCGCCTCGCCGCGCGAAAAAGCCCGCAACAGATCCGGCAGCAGACGATCTGTGGCCCAATCGCCGCCGCCGATCACATTACCCGCCCGCACCGAGGCCAAGGCCACCCCGGCGCTGGCAAAAAAGGAGCGCCGGTAGGCGCTGGTCACCAGCTCGGCACACCCCTTGCTGCTGCTGTAGGGGTCAAAGCCACCCATCGCCTCCTCTTCCCGATAGCCCCACCACCACTCGCGGTTTTCGTAACATTTATCGCTGGTCACGTTGACGACGGCCCGCAGCGAAGTCACCTGCCGCGCCGCCTCCAGCACATGCACCGTGCCCAAGACATTGGTGGCGTAGGTGGCGACCGGATCCACATAGGAGTGGCGCACCAGGGCCTGCGCCGCCATATGGATCACTATTTCCGGCTGCCACTGCTGCACCACCTGGCGCACCGCTTGCGCGTCGCGAATATCGACCGTCAGGCTCACCATCCGCTCGGCCAGACCGGCCTCGGTAAACAGCGCCGGGACGGTCGGGGCGGTCAGGGCCAGACCGCACAGCTCTGCCCCCATCTCGGTCAGCCAAACAGACAGCCAGCTCCCTTTGAAACCGGTATGACCGGTCAACAAAACCCGCTTGCCCCGCCAGAATTGCCGATCCACCATCACGCCCACCTTTTCCACGGTGCCTGAGCGGAATTCCACAACTCCTCCAGATATTGCTTGTCGCGCAGGGTATCCATCGGAAACCAGAAACCGCCATGCTCATAGGCCATCAATTGCCCGGCGCTCACCAACTGCTGCAGCGGCCCCTGTTCCCAGACGGTGCCATCATCCTGCAGAAAACGAAACACCTCCGGCGACAACACATAAAAACCACCATTGATCACCGAGCCATCATAACGGGGTTTTTCCTGAAACGACAGCACCTTGCCCTGTTGCAACTCAAGAATGCCGAAACGGCTGGAAGGGCGTACCGCCGTCAGGGTGGCCCACTTGCCGTGCTGGCGATGAAAAGCGATGCTCGCTCCAATATCCAGATCGCTCACCCCATCGCCATAGGTAAAGCAGAAAGCCTCCTGGTCACGCAGATAGGAGGCCACCCGCAACAGACGCCCCCCGGTCATCGACTGTTCGCCGGTATCGACCAGAGTCACCCGCCACGGCTCAGCCCGCTGCTGCATCACCTCCATGCGGTTGTGCTGCATGTCGAAGGTGACATCAGACATATGCAGAAAATGGTTGGAAAAATACTCCTTGATATAATACCCCTTATACCCGCAGCAAATGATGAAATCGTTGACCCCGTAATGGGAGTACATTTTCATGATATGCCACAAAATAGGCCGGCCACCGATCTCCACCATCGGTTTGGGTCGTACCGAGGTCTCTTCACTCAGGCGGGTACCCAAACCACCCGCCAAAATCACTGCCTTCATTGTTGTCTATCCCCCAGCAAAAAGCGTTTCTGTATCAAACAACCGGCAGCCAGGCCTGATCGCGATAGAGTATGGTCAAGATGGTCCCCGTTTGCTCCCGACACCACCGTTGTGCCTCTTCGGCAAAGAGATCCAGGGTCAGCAGATCGCGGCTGAAGGCTCCGCGCAGATCCGGCACCGCCGCCTGCACCACCGCCAACAACTGGCGCATGCGCCCGACATCATTCTCCGCAGAGGCCTTCTGCAAGGCCGGATTGACGGCAGGCAGCAGCACGCGCAGATAAAAACGCCGCTGCCCCTCGGCAGGCAGCGCCTCGACCAGGGCAGGCAGTTCGGCCACCGCTTCGTTCCACACCGTGGCATGGTTCCACACCGCCCCCCCCAAGGCCATGGCCAGGCAGACCGTCGGATGCCGATGGCCCCGTTTGCGGAGCAGCATGGCGAGAATAAAGGCGGCCCGGTCACGGCCATGGGCCAGCAGCGGAGCCACCGCCGCCACCATCTCCTGGGCATTGAAGGGCGCACTCTGCATATAGCGCCCCAGATCGCTGAGGCTGCCCGCCGCATCGAGCCGGAACAGCGCTTCGAGAAAGCTGTCGCTGCGACCAGCGGCCCCTTTCACCTCGGCCAACAGGGCGCTGAACTGGCCCACATCGCGCAACCCTTCGCTTTGCGGCGGGGCACAAAACTGGCCATAGATGCGGGCCAGTTCGGCCAAAATCCGCTCCTTGTAGGGGTGCAGCTTGGGATAGTGGCTGATCGCTGCAGCACAGAGATAGAGCCACCCTTTGCGCGTCAACCCCGGATGCAGGCCGTACTCCAGATAGACCGGGGCGTTGACCTCGCTGATCAGACGAAATGTCTCTTCGCACAACTGCCAGTATAAGGCACAGAACAGATTGATATCAAACGGTTGCCCCAACAAATGCACCGCCTCCAACAAAGCATCGCGCAGGGAGATGAGCAGATCCAGGCGACCGCCCAGAGAGTAGACCGAATGATAGCGGGCCGGTTGTCCGGCGTTGCTGCCGCTTTTTTGCACTTCGCCGAGGGTGGCCACCACCTCGGTACGGACCCAGATATCGCACAGGCTGCCGATCAACAGCTCCAGATAAAGATGGGGATAAGGGCGATGGGCGGTGATCCCCTGGCGCAGACGCTGCAACAACCCTTTTTCGGCCAACAGCTGCCGATGGTAGAAGGTGCCGGTGATATAGGTATTGGCAATGCCGTAGCGGCTCAACGCCTCCTGCCCGGCCCGATAGTATCCTTCCGGGCGACTGTGGTAGGGCAGCGCGCCACGCACCATGCCCAGATTCATCCGCGCCTGCATCTCCGGCAACAGGGCTCGTATGGTGGCCGTCTGCGGGCTGTCTTCATCGCTGCAGAGCATCAGCCAGGGGGCACGGGCCAGCTCCAGACAGGCAAGAAAATTGCCGTGAAACTCCCGGTTGTGGTCATGGCGATGATAACGCAGGCGGGGATTTTCTTCGGCCAGTACGGCGATACGGCGGTAGGAGGCCACCTCCTCGTGCGAGCCGTTATCCACAATCAGCAGCTCCCAACCAGCCTCCAGTTGCGGCAACAGCTCCTCCACCCGCTGCAAGGCTTTATCGCCACGGTTGCAGGTGGGGATGCAGAGGGCAAAGGTGGGGGTTTCTTCTGTCAGCTGGTGCATGGTTCAGACTCCCTGGGCAAAAGGCACCCCTCCCGCCATGCAAGATTCGGACTCACTTGTGCAGCTTGCGCAGGAACAGAGCAACCCCATTCAGGCCGCCCGATCAAAGGTGATGCGCGGATCCACCAGCATATAGGTCAGATCGGTGAGCAATTTGGTGATTAATCCCAACAGGGTGAAGAAATAAAGGGTGGCCATCACCACCGGATAATCCCGGTTGATCACCGATTCGTAACCGAGCAGACCCAGACCATCGAGGCTGAAAATGGTCTCCAGCAGCAGCGAACCGCTGAAAAAGGCGGCGACAAAAGAGCCCGGAAAACCGGTCACCAGCGGAATCATGGCGTTGCGGAAGACATGCCGGTACAAAACTGCCCGTTCCGACAACCCCTTGGCCCGGGCAGTCAGCACATATTGCCGGGAGATCTCTTCCAGAAAGCTGTTTTTGGTCAGCATGGTCATCACCGCAAAAGAGCCGACCACCGAGGCAACAATCGGCAGGGTCATGTGCCAGAGATAATCGACAATGCGCAACGGCCAGGAGAGCGCCTCCCAGTTGTCGGAGACCAGACCGCGCAGGGGAAACAGATCCCAAAACGAGCCGCCGCCGAACAGCACGATCAACAACACCCCCAGCACAAAGCCCGGTATGGAGTAGCCGACCAGAATAATGGTCGAGGTGATGGCATCAAAACGGCTGCCATGCTGTACCGCCTTGCGGATACCCAACGGAATGCTGATCAGGTAGGTCAGCACAAAGGTCCACATACCCAGGGAGATGGAGACCGGCAGTTTTTCGATCACCAGATCGACCACCCGCTTGTGGTGGTAGTAGGATTCGCCGAAATCGAAGCGCAGATAGTTCCAGACCATATGGACAAACCGTTCCCAGGGGGGCTTGTCGAAACCGTAGAGCTGGCGCAGCGCCTCCACCTGTTCGCCCGCCACCCCACGGTTGCCCCGGTAGAGACCGCCGCTGCTGCCGCCTGCCGACACCTCGGCACCACCCCCTCCCGCCGGACCACCTCCGGAACGGTGTTCCAGAATGGCGATCATCCGTTCCACCGGTCCGCCCGGCACAAACTGAATGACCAGAAAGGTGACCCCCAGAATGCCCAGCAGCGTCGGCAGCATCAGCAACAGCCGGCGCACGATGTAGGCGGTCACGGTTTTTCTTTCTTGAGCGACGGTTGCGGGGCCAGGGCAGGATCACGGATCCACCAGGACATCAACCACCCTTCCGCCGAATAATAGAGCGGCAGCTGTTCCGGTCGCTGCAGATGGTGCCAGTAGGCCACCCGATAGTAGTCCAGATACCAGTTGGGCACCAGATAGTGACCGGCCAGCAACACCCGGTCCAGGGCCCGACAGGCGGTGATCAGGGATTGGCGGTTGTCGGCGTAGATGATTTTTTCCACCAGGGCATCGACCGCCGCATCTTTCAGGCCAATCAGATTGCGGCTGCCCTGAATATCGGCGCTGGCCGAAAAACACATATCGCGCTGCTCGTTGCCCGGCGACTGCGATTGGGCATAGGTATGGACCACCATATCAAAATCGAAGCTTTCCAGACGGCGCTGATAGAGGGAGAGATCCACCGTGCGGTAGTTGAGTTCCACCCCCAGCTTTTTCAGGTTGGCGGCATAGGGGGCCATCACCCGTTCAAAGGCCGGCGAGGACAACAACATTTCCACCTTCAGCGGTTGACCGTTTTTGAGCAACAACCCATCGCTGCCCAACTGCCAGCCAGCCTCTTTGAGCAGTTCCGCCGCCCGGCGCAGGTTGGCACGCAAAGAGCCGGGGGCAGCGGTACTGGGCGGTGGTTGCACCTCGGCAAAAACCGCCGGATCCAGCTTGTCCCGCAGCGGCTCCAGCAGTGCCAGTTCCGCTGCGGAGGGGGCCCCACGGGCCGCCAGCTCCGAGTTGGAAAAATAGCTGTCGGAGCGGCGATACTGGTTGTGGAACAGATTTTCGTTGCTCCATTCAAAATCCAGGGCCAGAGTCAGGGCCTGGCGCAGCCGTTTATCCTGAAACAGCGGGCGGCGCAGATTGAACAGCCACCCCTGCATGCCTGCGCCCTGTTGGTGCGGCAGCCTCTCCTTGCGAATGCGGCCCTGTTCAAATTTTTCCCCCACATAATCGCGGGCCCACTGCTTGGAGTTGTTTTCAAAGATGAAGTCAAACTCTCCGGCCTTGAACCCCTCCAGCGCCACCACCGGATCTTTGAAATATTTGACCACAATCCGCTCATAATTATGCTGGCCGCGCCGCACCGGCAAAGCTTTACCCCAATAGTCGGCGTTGCGCCGATAGGTGATGATTTTGCCCGGATCGAACGACTCCACCACATAGGGTCCCGAACCGACCGGCACGGTCAAATCCCCTTTGTCGAAGGGATGTTTGCCGTAAAAGGCCCGGTTAAGTACCGGCATTTCACCGGTAATCATCGGCAGTTCCCGGTTTTTGTGGCTGAAGTCAAAGCGGATACGCTGGGCATCCAGCACCACCGCCGCTTTTACATCCTGCCAGTAGCTTTGGTACAAAGGATGAGCTTTGTCCGATTTGAGGGTATGGAAAGAGAAGGCCACATCCTCGGCGGTAAGCGCCGTTCCATCGGCAAAACGGGCCTCGGCGTGCAGCTGATAGGTCACCGACATGCCATCGTCCGCCACCTGAATATCCTTGGCCAAGAGACCGTACTGGGCAAACGGTTCATCCATCGACTGCACGGTCAAGGTCTCAAAGAGCAAACCGGCCAGCAGTTCCGGGGCGGTCCCTTTGAGGGTGTAGGGATTCATTTTGTCGAAGGTGCCCAAGGCATGCAGAGTCAGGGTACCACCAACCACCGCCTTGTCTGAGGTATAGGCAAAGCGCTGGAAATCGGCTGGATATTTCAGTTGCCCATCCAGGCTGATGCCGTGTGCTGCCAAGGCTACCCGCCCGCCCGCCAAGGTGGAGACAAACCCCAATACCAGCAGCGTTTTGTGCAGCCATCCTCCACCCCGGAGCCCCTTCTGCCACCGTTTCTTTACCCCATCCTCCCGACTGACCATGCACTCTCTCCCTTGATTGTTGCAAATAACCGCAACCACGTACCATTCATGTACTGCAGCATAAGTCAGAGCAGGGGCAGAGTGCCAGTATTCATCGCACAGGCCCTCCGGGCTTGCTGTCAACTGGCCCCACCCTGCGGCGAGGCGATACGCAAGGGAAAACGGCGATTGCCCCATTGGCCTGGTTTGGCCTCGAAACGTCCGGCGCAGGGGGTGCCGCAGGCGGCGCAACACCCTTTTTCGTCCAAACGCCACCCTTTGACCTCGTAGCCGATGCGCTCGATGAGCGGTGTGCCGCACTGGTGGCAGTGGGTGATTGCCCCCTCCGGGTTGACCACATTGCCGGTGTAGGCATAACGCACACCGTTGGCCAGGGCGATCTGCCGCGCCCGCTGTACGGTGGTCAGGGGAGTGCGCGGTTTGTCGGTCATCTTCCAATCGGGATGAAAAGCGGAAAAATGGAGCGGCACCTCCGGCCCCAGGCGATCGACCACCCAGGCGGTGAGACGATCCAACTCGGCATCAGAGTCGTTTTCTCCCGGAATCAACAGGGTGGTCAACTCGATCCACACCTTGGTTTCCCGTTTCAGATATTCCAGCAGTTCCAACACCGGTTGCAGATGGCCGCCGGTCAAACGGTAATAAAAAGTTTCGCTGAAAGCCTTGAGATCGACATTGGCCGCATCCATCGCCCCAAAAAAAACCACTGCCGGTTCCGGATCGATATACCCCGCCGTCACCGCCACCGACTCCACCCCCCGTGCCCGGCAGGCTTTGGCCACATCCACCGCATACTCCAAAAAAATGATCGGTTCGTTATAGGTATAGGCCACGCTGCGACAACCGCTCTGGGCTGCGGCTGCCGCCACCGCCTCCGGTGCGGCATATTCGGCCAGCCGATCCATATGCTGCGCCTTGCTGATGTCCCAGTTTTGGCAAAAACGACAGGCCAGATTGCACCCCGCAGTACCAAACGAGAGAACCGGCGTGCCCGGCAAATAGTGATGCAACGGTTTTTTTTCCACCGGATCGACACAAAAGCCACTGGAGCGACCATAGGTGGTCAACACCATCTGCTGCTGCACATGGGCGCGGACAAAACAAAAGCCCCGCTGCCCTTCGGCCAATTGGCAGTGACGCGGGCAGAGATCACACTGAATCCGTCCCTCCTGCAGCGGATGCCAAAAACCCGCTTTCACCATGGGAATCCTCCTGTTAGCTATTACCTGTTTATTTCGTGATTTGTCAAAATATCACCGAATGTTGAATTCTTTTCCGATCTGTGCCTTAATGGTTACAGGTTGGATTGTGGCCTGCTCTTGTCTTGGCTCACAATTCCTTTTCCATGACATTACCTTGGAGGGACTCATGCAAGCTGCCATTCAGTGTGACAAGGATGCACTGCGCCACGAAATGAAAGCATCTGCTTTTTATAACAAAGCCGCAGAGATAACGCGGGATGACGAATCCCGTATGCTCTTTATCAAGCTGTCCGGAATGGAGGATGATCACGCCAACCAGTTGGCAGCAAAAGTGAAAAATGCCCCATGCGGCCAACATTTCGATGTGGGCGCCTTCATGCGTGAACTCGATAACGATGCCCAGGCAACCATCTCCCCCGCTGACCTGCAAGTCATTGAAAACGGTACGGTTCAGCAAGTTCTGGAACTGGCGATCAGCTACGAAAAACAGGCCGTGCAGAACTATGAAAATCTCGCCAAAGAGAGTACCGACCTGGATGTCAAAGCCCATTGTCTTGACGCCGTCAAGGAAGAGGGCAGCCATGTACGTGAATTGACGAATTTATTGAACTCGTTGGACATGTCCGAGGATGATCGTCCCGGCCTGTAACCCGCTTTGTACCGCTTCCGCTCTCCCGACCGGGAGAGCAGGAAGGTATCCCCCCCTGCCCATCCCCCTTCAACAGGCCAGCAACAACCCCTGCTGCTGCATGGCCAGATAAATTTCCCGACTGACCCAGGCATCGGTGGCCGCATAGGAGATCTGAAAGGGACGCAACTCTTTGCTCTCCCAATTGGAACATTGCGCCCGCTTGGAGATGCGAAAACCGAGAAAATGGGCCGACAGACTGCGCAGACCGTAACTTTCGATCCCGACCCGGCGGGTAACTTCGCTCAAATCGAGCAGTTTTTTCGGCTGAAAGGGAAAAACCGCCTGCAGATTTTGTGTATCGTTATGCAGACCAACCCCCACCTTTAAAATGTGCTGGTCGCTCAACAGATCGCTCAACGGCTCATAACTGCTCAAACGGGGCAACTGAAAAATATTGACATAGTCGGTGCCAGCCATCTGGATCAAGGAGGGGCGATAGATGACCCCTTTGCGGAAGGCGGGGCGGGTTTCCACATCAAAACCGATCACCTGTTCGCTGCGCAAGCGCCCGACGGCCTCCAACAGTTGTTCATCCGAATCAATCAAATTGATCGGCCCTTCCCATTTGCGAATCGGCAACTCGTTGATTTCGGCTTTGCTGAGTTTTCCGTTTGCTTCCGGCATCTGTCTGGACGGCAATCCCATCGCTTAAGCGCTTTCCGGTCGAGGAACAGTGTAAACAGCAATTCTTACCACAAAATCCCCCTGTTCAGCAATCGGCACCGAAAGCCCCCGTCCATTTTACCGACTTGACACGATTGCCATTGCCCCTGGACTTGCGCTATAACCGAAACAGGCCGCTGTTTCCCCTGACTCCAGAGCGTTGCAACCACCATGGAAGAGAGTGCAGAATCTTTTGCCGCCCTGCCGTTGACTGAACTGAGCCTGCGCGATCTGTTGCAGCGCTATCTAACGGAAATTTCCAGCAAAAAGTCACCGGTCAGCCATGCCCAGGAGAGCCGGATTGCCCAGCATTTGAGCAACCGCTTGGGTGAGACCTCCCTGGCGGAGCTGACGCCACTGCTGTTGAGCCAGTTTCGAGCCACCCGCATGCAGGAGGCCTCTGCTGCCACGGTCAGCCGGGATTTGAGTCTGCTGACCGAGGTGATCGAAACGGCGATCAACCTTTGGCATCTGCCACTGACCGGCAACCCGCTGCGTTCGGTGGCCGATCCGCTGGAGGTGCATGGCCGTGGCCGTCTGTTGCGTCCCGGTGAGCGGTTGCGTCTGATCAACGCCTGCAGCCGGCACAGCAACCCGATGCTGGGTTGGGTGGTGCGGATCATTCTGGCCACCGGCATGCGCAAGATGGAGGTGCTGCATCTGCAGCGCCAGCATGTGGATCTGACGCAGCGTGTGGTTCATCTGCCGCGCACCGGCATTTTTCCGCCTCGGGATGTGCCGTTAAGCCGCGAGGCGGTCAAACCGTTTCAGGAGGCGCTATCCTTTGTGCGCGACATCAGCGACACGCCGCTGCTCTTTTTTGGCGAACCGGGCAAATTTGCCATCCGCCGCCCCTATGCCATCGACCGGGTGCTGCGCCAGGCGCTCAACCGGGCCCGTCTCAAGCCGTTCAGCTGTGATGAACTGCGCGACGACGCCATCCATCGTTTTCGCGAAGCCGGGTTGAGCGAAGAGGAGGTGGTGGCCATCACCGGGGCCCGCACCCTGCGCATCGATCGCCGGGCAGCCCATCTGCAACTGGCGGCCCTGCTGGCCCGTCTGGATCAGCTGGATCCATGAACCCGCCACTCTTGCCTCTCTGGGTGTTGCTGGGGGCCACCGCCAGCGGCAAAACCCGACTGGCGGTGGATCTTTGCGCGCGCCTGCAGGCGCGTACGGGCACCCCCTGTGAAATCATCTCCGCCGACTCCCGCCAGGTGTTTCGCGGCATGGATATCGGCACCGGCAAGGATCGTCAGGAGTACGGCCAGATTCCCTGCCATCTGCTCGACATCTGCGACCCCGGGCAGGAGTTCAGCCTCTACGATTTTCAGCAGCACTACCGCGCCGCCCTGCAGGGCATCCGCCAGCGGGGACATCAACCGTTTCTGGTCGGCGGCAGCGGTCTGTATATTGATAGCGTGGTCCGTCAGTATGCCTTGCAGCCGGTACCGGAAAATCCAACCTTGCGCGCCCGCCTGGCTGACCACACCCTGGAGCAACTGGCCGAGCGGTTGCGCCAGTTGCGTCCGCAACTGCACAATCACACCGATCTGGTCAGCCGGGAACGGGCCATCCGCGCCATCGAAATTGCCGAACACCCC
>PDZV01000054.1 GCA_002753135.1 Magnetococcales bacterium WMHbinv6
GCTTTTTATATTGCCGTGATCGCGCATCGACTCACTCCCCAGCACCCGCATCAGATCCGGGATGGTGGCCTTGCCGTTGCGTCGACGCAGCGCCGCCCAGGCCCGCTGGCGGAAGGTTCTTTTTTGTGGCTCTTTGGGGTTTCTCGGCTGCCCGGATCCGCCAGGACGGAATGTGGCTGCATCCTCACGCGCCATCGCCCCGTCGGCATTCAAACTCCACGCCCCGTTGACCACCACCGCCATCCCTCTTTTTTGCAGCGTGTACAACCCGTTGCTGATCTGTCTGGCCGACAGATCGGGAAGGCGTGCAGACAGGTCGCGACGGGCAAACCGCCCCTCCGGCGCTGCCTGCAGCACCTGATCAGCCACCCACTGCCGCCCGCTCATGCCGCCCTCGTCGAGCGCACCGGGCGCACCTTGCGCGGTGCCTCGTTGCGCCAGTCGTGGGCAATCACCTCGCCGACCATATCAGCCCGCGCCACCGGATCTTTCTTATTGCGCAAGGCAAATTTTTCGACGATGGCAATGGCGTTGATAATGTCGCGCATCCGGCCGTCGGTGTGGAAATGGATCTCATCAATCAGGCAGTCGGCAATTTTGACCTCGGCCAGGGTGTCGCAGCAGATTTTCACATCATCGCGGGTGGCAGGTTGCATCTTGACCACCGCCGCAATGCGCGAGGCGATTTGATCAAAGTTGGCAATGGTCCGCTGGATCTCGTCCATCGAAACCAAAACCAGCGGCACCTCATAGCGATCGGTCAGGGCACGAATCGCCTCCAGACACTCGGCCTTGTTGGGCAGATAAAATTGCGCCTCGTCCAGAATGATCGGGCGCTGCCGGATGCGCAGCATACGATCCGCCTGCCGATAGCGCCGCTCCAGGCTATGTTCCGGATTTTCGCCCAGCTCGCGCACCAGATCGCCCAGCACCATGTGCGGCGTCAACCCCGGCTTGCCGCACAGATAGAGCGCATCCTCGGCATCGGCCCACCGCTCCACCGTCTCGGTCTTGCCGTACCCCGGATCACCGACCACCAGCAGCATACTGGCCTCTTTGGCTCCGCGATCCTCCAGGGCTCCAACACCGGCCAAAAACCGTTTGTAGTTGGAAGTGTTTGCCATTCTGTTTCTCATCAGGTATACTCTCCTCAGGTTTTGGTTTGATGCCGACCGGTCAGCGCTCACTGGCCGGTCATTTTTTTTGTGCTTCTTTGTGGCAGCTCGTCGTCATCCAGCCCCAACATCAACCGGAAACGCGGATCTTCCATCCTTGCCTCCAATTGATCCAACTCCTCCTCATCCAGCTCGTCCGTGTGCGCCAGCGCCCACAATCCCCAATCCCGCTCGGCAAATTCGCCACGAAAGATCGGGCGACCGCTTGGGGACAATCCATCTTCCGCGTGCAGCGGAATCACCTCGGCGAGAGGCGGTTGGTCGATCATGCCAAACCGTTCCAACATCTCGTTGGCAACTCTCTCCTGCTCGATGGTCAGCGGCTCGGCCACCAGCTCCAGCGTCGGGCGGGCTTCGGCCAGCTTTTCCAGCCGTTTGCGGTCCAGGCGGGCCAGCTGGCCGCGCAGCCGCTTTTGCTCGGCATGCTCTTGCACGCTCTCTGTGAGATAGGGCCGCAGGTTGGCATCCCGCTGCGCCTCGCAGATGAATTTATCGTGCTTGTCCAGGCTCCATACCCAGACTTTGCTGCCGTTGCGCGGGTCAAAGCGCACCCGCACTTTTTTGCCGTGCCAGTCGCGCAGACCTTCCGGGGCGGCGTAGAGCATGCCGTGGAAGCGGATTTCGCCGCGCAGCACGGTGCGCACCTCTTCCAGCCGAAACTCTTCCAGGGCATCCACCACCACCGGATTCCAGCCCGCCGCCCGGTGCCGCTGCAGGGCTTCGTTGGGTGATTCGTGGCGGCGTTTGCCGGTCACCGGATCAACCATCAGCGGCAGCGAACTGTGCGGGCGGTTGTTGTATTGCTGGCGCAAGGTTTCGATTACCGCCACAAACTCCTCGATGGTCGGCAGGCGGATTTTGCCTTCGCTCAATTTTTTCATCACGATGCGCAACAGGCCATCATCCTTGTCGCGCCGCCCCACATAGGTATCAAATCGTTTGGCCGCCGGGATAAAAATCTGCTGGTGGCCGCGCTCGACCACGCCACCCGCCTGCGGATTGCCCGGCGTCTGGTGGTAAAAATCGAAACCAAGACGGTTTTTCAGACCGGAAACCTCATCCTGCAGGTTTTTGTTTTTCACCCCGGCACCGTTATCCCAGTGGACAATGCGCGGCACGCCCAGCTCTTCAACTCCCATGCGCAGGGCATCCATCACCGCCAGAGTGTTTTCCGCGAAGGCGATCGACCAGCCGGAATGGTTGCGGCTGGCCACGTCAAAAACCTCTGTCACCTCCGGACGAAACGCCTTGCCGGTGTTGGGATGCTGCACAAGACAATAAGACAAATGGCCGTCGCCGTTAAAAATATCTCCTGGCTGCAAATCTCCCGTGTAGCGGCGGATAAACGGCAATCTGGCGCGTATCTGGTTGCGCGACATCCGCCCCTGGCTTTTTTCCACCTCGCCGATACGCTGGATATGACGCTGCGCCTGCGCATAGCTCGGCACCACTGCCACCCCCTGCTCGTGCATCAGGCGAATGGTGGCCGCTATGGTGGGGCGACTGGGGGAGCGGTAAAATTTCATGAATACCGGCACCCAATCCGGCTCTTTGCCCAAATCCAGCGCCGCCGGGGCCAGGGCGGGTGTGCCACGCTTGGCCAGCGCCCGCCAGCGGTGGATGGTGCTGACGCTCAGGGTTTCGCCGCCGCCATGATTTTTGGCCAGCGCCAGGGTCACGGCGGCCTGCACCTCCGGCGGCAATGAACGGTCTTCGGCCAGCGCCACCACCATTTCCACCGCTTGCGCCAGCGATGATCCGGCTGCTCTCTGCTCCACTTCGCGCAAGATTATCAAGCGTGCATCCATAATCTCTCTCTGCCATTTTTTCAGATCCGCCATCTCTGGCGTGTCGCGGCGCACCGGAATCAGTATCGGTAGCGCCGCTGCGTTGTCCGACACCTCCGGACAATCGCCTGTCTCTTGGCGCTCCTGCAGCGCCTGGCGGGCCGCCAGTGGCAGCAGGCCGGTGTGATACTCGAATCCCTTGCCGCTGCTCTTTTTGCGCTTGAGCAGACCATTCCGATCAACCCACAGATGGACGCCGCGCTCGGATTGCGGCATCTCCGGCAACCCGGCCAGTTGCGCCGCCGTCGCCCAGATGATCTGCTCTGTGAGGGTTGTCTCGCTCATGCTCCGCGCTCGTCAGTAGTTGATAATGGCCCGTCACGTGGGCCAGACGGTCACCGCCTCGTGGGAGGGGGGCGCTCCGGGAATCGGCGTCTCTGGACGTCTGTTCCTCCGGGAATCTGTACCTCTGGGGTATCGGTACCTCTGGGGTATCGGTACCTCTGGGGTATCTGTTCCTCCGGGAATCTGCGTCTCTGGTCGTCTGCTCCTCTGAGCTTTGGCACAATCGGTGACTGCCGGCGTTTTACGGCACCCCCGGCTTGCCGATGAAACAACTTCACCACGACCTCCAGCAGGAGGTTTCGCCGCTCACGGCTCGTCAGGTGGTGTGTCCGCCTCAAAACGGGGGAGACAGATCGTTATTGTCCAGCAGCAAACACGGCAACTGCACGAAGACAGAGGCGTTTTCGGCGAGATCAAGACGCGCCGCTTTATTGGTTAATATCAACACGCAGAGATGATGCAGATAGCTTGACGACCATTTGTTCTCAACTGCAAAACCGGCCAGATCAGCCATATCCTCCTTCATACGTTCTTTGCTTTCCTTGCGTCTTAACAGCACGACGCCAGGAGATTGTTTCTTTTTGTTTTTCATGCTCTATTCCTCGACTTGGTTGTTAAATGGTCGGCGCGCCGAAGGCTTCCAGGATGTCGGCTATGTCGGCCAGCTCCTGTGCGGCGTCGATGTTTTTGCTTTCTGCCCAAAAGCGCAGGCTTTCGGCAATTGACTTGCTGCGGCAAAGGTGCAGCAGCAGGCCGGCGTTGCTGGCGGACAGGCGCACGGTGATGATTTTGTTTGGGCGTTTCGGTTTCGGTGGTGGCAGCGCAATCTGTTTTTTGCCCGCATCAGCCTGACTGGTGGGGGATGGGTCGCGGGCTTGGGATTTTTTGTTTTTAATCGCTTCTTTTAACTGCAAAATCTCTCTGTAGGTGGTGTTTGGTTTGATGTGACCGGTATCGACGAGTTTTTTGAACTCATCTTCAGTAAGCGTGGTGATGTGATAAAGACTGTTCCACGAGTTCGGCAAATGCGGATACGTATCCGTATTTGAAAAATGCGGGCACGTAGCAATACGGCGTAGCCGCAGAGCCATAGTATCCCCAAACGGCAATTTATCTTTAACCATGGCCAGATATTCACCGTGCTGCAACTTGGATTTGGCTTCAACCAACCGCCGCCCGGTTTCTAAAATTCCCTCCATGGACGAACGCCAGGAGGCAGAAATCCAATCAGCATATTGCAACATGCTCCACTCGGTGGTGGCCGGCACGTTCGACTCCGGTGCCAACAGCTCGCCTTCCATCACTTCCTCCCTGTCAGGCAGAATATTATCCAAGGCATGGACACAAACACTTCCCCCGTTCTCCACCTCTTTGTAGGTGCATTGATCGGGGGTGATACACTCCATTCCATCCCCTTCCGCTTCGGGATGATCACAAATCACTTTACCGCTCATCGCCTTTCCTTCCCTTCCATTTCAAGCAGGCGTTTTTTCTGATTCATACGGGTCAAGACTTTTTCTTTTTCCTTTTTCAGCATCTCCTGCAGCTCTTCGATCCGGCCCAGGTTGGCCGCCTCGGTTTCGTCGCCGACCAGGATCTGACAACCCATCTTGATGGCCAGAAAGTTCAGCAGATCATAAGAGCCGCAGGCCGCTGAAAAGGCAGGCAAAAACTCCAACGGGAAACGATTACCCTCTTTGGCGGCGGTGTAGCCGTTCAGCATGTGATGGGTAATATCCTTGCCGGTAGCGCGGGTCATTTCGGCGGCGATAATGTAGCGATCCTTGCGCGCGTTGCGGATCATTTCGCCGATGAGGTGCCGCACCTGGGCGTCAATATCGAGATAGCCAGGCAGATCCCGTGGCTCCTCATGCGGCGGGAACAGATTCAACTGCAATTGCCCGGGCGGGGTGTATGGTTTGCTCATGTCATCCCTCAGTTGTGCGCCGCTGGCGCGTTGTGGTATGGTGTCAGTGGGTTTCGGCAATGCCGCACTCTTCCATCCGCCGCAGATTGCGCCGGATGGTGTCGGGATCTTTGTGCTTGGTGAAGATGCAGGTCATACGATGACTCATCCCCTTGGCCTTGCAGCGCAGAATGGTCGGCCAGTGCGGGTGCTTGCGGAACAGGGCCTGCTCGATGGCGGTGAGGCGCTGTTCGCTGTTGCTCAGGCGTTGTTCGGTCTGTTTGGTGATCTGCCGACGCAGGGTGAGAAATTCATCCACCAACCGCACCTGCCCCTGCCGCGCCCGCCGACCACCGATGAAGGGCATGGCGATCAGAAAACCGCGCTCGTCGAGACGGATCATACGCTGCGGTTTGTTCTGCAGGTTGTAGTAGGAGGACTGCGCAAAATTGCGCCGTCCTATCGTCCCGTCGGCGACCAATTGGTCGATGGAGCGCAGCACGTCCCGGTGATTGCGCTCGAACGCCTCGGCGATGATCAGGGAGTCGGTCCACAACTCTCCCTCTTCGTCACAGACGACAGGACAGTAGGCGGCTGGGTTTTGGGTGGTGTTGTTCATGATGGCTCTCCGGCGGTATTGTGTAGAGAATGCGTTGTGGTACCCTGTTTGTCTTTAAAATAACGGTTCATGATGCGGAGGCCGTTCCGATAGCGGGAAGGCCAAATGTCGTGCGGCTTGACACCCAAAACGCTGGCGATCTGTTTTTCCATCTCAAACGAGACGGGAATCCTCATCGCTGTGGCGGCCATGGTGCGGGATTTGCCGTGGTGTTTAGCAAGACGGCTAAGCGACCAACCGGCCTCTTCCAAACGCATCTTGATGTAGGCGTTTGACCAGTCTTTCTGTTTGGTATTGGTGTTTGTCATTGTGCACCTGCGGTGTCTAATTTAGGCATCAACCTTCGTCATGGCGGTTAGATTATGCTGCGTTTCGCAGCATGTCAACAGGAAAATGCAGCGTTATGTCCGATAGCGAAAAAAAAGACCGTCTAAAGGAAGAGCGAGGAAGGCTTGGTTTGAGCCAAGCTGCCTTTGGTATGTTGGGTGGGGTATCAAGAGCGGCCCAGGAAAGTTACGAATCTGGTAGAAGAGATGTCGGCAGCGATTACCTTGCTGGGCTAGCCGAGGCCGGAGTCGATGTGCTGTACATCTTGACCGGCAAACGCTCAACCGAAAACAACCCCGACACCGTGGCCGCCGAAATGGCCGGGGTGATGTTCATCATTGAAAGCGTGCTGAAACAAGAAAACGCCGTGAGCAAATTTTCACCGAAGGACAAGGCGGAAATGCTCTACACGGTCTACAAAAACAGTTCACCGGAAGAGCGGCGCATGATGCACAAGAGTCTGGAAGAAGGTATTTTTACTTTACCGCTCTCGGTCGCCAAATATTTTGGTTTTTCAATTTACAAATAACGCAACTTAGGAATAACAAACAAAAATTCAACATTGCGCTCCTGGTGACGATGTAAAGAGTATCGTCAACTTTTATCAGGGAGCAGCCCCATGCCAAACACGTTTGAATCCGCCCGCGCCGCACACCAGATCAATGCCAAGCCGCAACCGACAACACGCCAAACCATCATAATTTTTTCGATTATTCTCACTATCCTGATTCTGGCGCTGGCAGGAATCGTATGGCAGACACACCGATCCCAACCGATCACCGACGAGCAACGCCAACAACTCACCCTCCTGGCCGACAGCACCGCCGAACGCAGCGGCAAAACCCGGCAAAAAGTCTGGTCCGAGCTGAAAATCACCCTGAACATCCGTCGTATTCAAGACATTCAAAAAAAAGATTTTGACAGAGCAACGGAGTGGCTGTTACAGGAAGCGAAATAAAATCGGGGAAGCAGCCTGACGGCTGGAGGCTGTCAGGCTTTTCAGAATATCCATAATCAATCCAGCATCACTTTCCCTCTTTGCTCCGTTTCATCATGATTTCAATAATGCCACACCACTGTCTGGCAGATTGGAGTGCGGCAGCATACTCTTGGCTGTCTCTACCTGTTTTCTCAGAGATAAATGTCACATCGTGCAGAGGGTCATCGGTATCGTCGACCAACAAACGTAGGTCGAGACGATGGACATATCGAAGCGCCCTTTGCACAGATGTGCCGCCAACAACAACTCCACCAAACAAGGGCACTCCGATGGAAAAATCGTCAGAAAATGAAACAGAATTGCCATCCTCAAACATCGCAACCGAAATGATTTGCTCGAAGGAAAAGATCTTTATTTTACACTGATCTGGCTGATGGACAGCATTAGCTTTACCTTCCTCAATTTTTACCAGACAAATTTTTTGTCTAGCCTCATCGATAGAGAATCCCGCCCTCCCATCGCCACCAGACAGATGACGAATTGGGGTAAAAGTTGATGTTGACAGTTTCAGTAAATCATTCAGACGCTGCAGTCTTTCTGCTTTGAATACAGCCGCTTTTCTATTCGAACGAAAAAGAGCAGTAAAAATCAAGACGACTAACAAGACTCCGATCAGATCAGACAAAATCTTCTCCATCTTGTGTTACTCTTTCTATCGGATGTGGTTGAAGCCAATCATACTAGACGACACCGGTTCGTCATGACAAGCCAGATCATCCTGCCAGTTGTCGTTAATCAAGCAACTTCATCACCCAGATCCATCACACCCAAAATCCCGACAAAAAGATTTTGACACACCATAGATCTACTGCTACAAGCATCAAGGCAAGCTTTTTAGTTGTTCTGCCTGACGATGTAAAACCGTCAGGTTGGCCTTGTAAAAAGTAGACGCCTTGTTGCTTACAAAAGACACGCAACCAACCGCTAAATTCTTGTTACCTGTCTGATTTTGTTGTATAATATTCGGATTGTTAGACCATTACACAATGACAAAGGAGACAAGAATGGGCAAGGATTCCAAGATCGAATGGACGCATCATACTTTCAATCCCTGGTGGGGATGTACTCGCGCTTCTGCAGGATGTGCAAACTGTTATGCAGAGGTATGGGCTAAACGTGTGGGTGTCGATCTATGGGGCAAAGAAGCACCGCGCCGCTTTTTTGGTGATAGCCACTGGCATAATCCTCTCAGATGGCAAACAGACGCCTTGCGCACCCAACAAAGACAGCGCGTTTTTTGCGCCTCAATGGCTGACGTTTTTGAATCACGTAGCGACCTTGATCCTTGGCGGGCACGTTTATGGGATCTGATACAAAAAACACCAAACCTGGATTGGCTTCTGGTCAGTAAGCGACCGGAGGAAGCAGCAAAATTGACCCCCTGGGGAAGTAAATGGCCGCAAAATGTTTGGATGGGAACAACCGTTGAAACACAGGAATGGGCTGAAAAACGTATCGAAGCCATTCTGGACGTACCTGCAAAAATTCGTTTCGTCTCTTGTGAACCGTTACTCGGACCTTTGGATTTGACACCGTGGCTGGGAGATGGACAAATCGACTGGGTGATAGCAGGGGGAGAATCTGGTGCCAGAGCGCGCCCGATGCAAGCGGCATGGGTTTCGGGACTTTACAAACAATGCCTTGAAAGAACCACATCATTTTTCTTCAAACAATGGGGGGTGTTTGGGGAGGATGGAATCAGAAGAAACAAGAAAAGCAATGGTAAAACATTGATGGGACAAGAGTTGCAGGCGTTTCCTGCTTTATCATGGGCATCCACATAAATTTTGCAAGTTGATATGCCAAAGACACATTACCATTGGCAAGACAGCAACAACAAGCCACCCATTATCGAACCGCACAGTATTGCAAAGCATGAGGTTTTGCGAAACTATCTGATACGGTACATACAAGTTCTTGCAAGCAACCAACAATATTCCAGTCTTCGCTTGGTACTGGTTGACGGTTTCGCTGGAGGTGGCCTTTACCGCAGGTGGGATAATGATCAGGAATATGAAGGCTCGCCACTGATTATGATGCGTGCGGCTCATGATGCAGCCAATTTGGTTAACGAGGATCGAAAAAAGCAGTTTGAATTGAAACCATCATTTATTTTTGTTGAAAAAAACATCAAAGGTTTCCAAAGCCTTGAGCGTGTTATTCATGGAAGCGACCTGCCTTTTGTTGAACAGGTTTCTCTTCATTATGGTTGCTTCACTGAAAAAATTATTCCCATTTTGCAGGACATTCAATCTTCTCAATATGGGCGCGCCATTTTTCTTTTGGATCAGTATGGATACACTGACGTTCCGATGTCCGCAATCAAAACAATTTTTCACACTCTCCCGAAAGCGGAAGTTCTTCTGACTTTCTCAGTAGATGCCATGATGGACTATTTTGACTCTACGAGAAGGAGAGGTATCCTTGACCGTATTGGATTAGAACAACACATACAAGCTGATAGCCAGCTACTCTCTCGCATTGCGCGGAAACAAAAGATTCAAATGGAGCTCGGCAAGGGAATTCACCATGAGTCTGGAGCTGCCTTTTACACCCCATTTTTTATTCGATCTGCTGCCAGTCCTAGAGGATACTGGTTTATCCATTTATCTAATCATTTCCGGGCAAGAGACGAAATGATCAAGCTTCATTGGAATATGCACACTCATTTTATCCATTATGGTAATGGCGGTTTGAGTATGCTTGCATACGATCCACGCCATGATTCAAAATTGACAGGAGAGAGGGAATTTATCTTTGGCAAGACAGAACGAGATCAAAGTGTCGAGCAACTGCAAGAGGATATTCCAAAGTACATAGTCGATACTATTGGTCAAAAAGGTGTAACCCTTGAACAATTTTTACACAACAAATTCAACGACACACCGGCAGATGTTAACATGATCAAAGAGGTTCTTGGCGCTTCTATTCGTGAAAGAGATTTACTAGTGTATGGACCAAACGGTGAAACCAGACGAAGCGGCTCTGCTATCACCCAAAAAGACATCATTTGTCCAAATCCTCAACAAAAATTACCGCTCATTTTTCGTTAGCCAGTATTGAGGAATAGTATATTACTTCCCCCTGCTAACATCCGTTAGCTACACATCCCCAAACCACCCCCTCTATCCTGTCGGCAGGATCAACCCCTGCCGACAGGAGCCGCCCATGCCCGGTTACAAATTCGTACTCGGTACCCTCAAAGCCCAACTCAAGATTGACGAGGGCTGCAAGTTGCAAATGTACACCGACAGCACCAGCCACCACACCATCGGCGTCGGTCACAATCTGGACGCCCGCCCCATCTCCCCACGGGCTGCAGACACCATCCTGGAAGATGACGTGCTGCAAACCATCGCCGAAATTCAACGAGATCAAACCCTGGGACCGTTGTTCGACACCCTGTCGGCCAACCGCCAGATGGTGTTGGTCAACATGGCTTTCAATCTCGGCGTTCCCGGTCTGAAGGGTTTCAAACAATTCTTGGGGCAGCTCGCGCAAGCCCAATACGACCGCGCCGCCGAAGCCATGTTGAACAGCCTCTGGGCGCGACAGGTCGGCATGCGTTCACACCGCCTGGCCGAAATGATACGGCAAGGTTGATCCATAATCATCTCATCTACAAAGGAATCTCCATGCCTGACCTTGACCCCAATCAAACCGTCACCCTCACCCTTGCGCAACTCGACGAAATGACGCGCGCACGGAGCAAATCGGCATCCTGGCTGGGCACGACCGCCCGGTATGTCGGTGCGCGCCTGACAGAACCCTCCACCTATGCCGGGGTTGCCCTGGCGGCCACCGCGCTGGGCGCGCATATCGATCCGGAAAAATTCCAGGCACTCTCCCAGGTGGGAACCATGCTGGCCGGATTGATTTTCGCGGCCTCCAAAGATACCGGCAGCCCGGCCTGAAAACGGGATGCACTGACTGTGGATGAGGTGGATTTCGTGCAAGAGCAGGAGGAGCGGGAGCGCCAGCAAGCCATCTCGCTCCTCCTGGGCCAAACCAACAACACACCATCAACCGGCATTTGCCGAACGTGCGGCCAAGAAATTCCCGCCCGTCGCCTGCAAGCTCTTCCCAGCGCCCAACGATGCGTGACCTGCCAAACTCAACTGGAAAGTGACAAACATGGGCGATTTTGATCTGAATCAGGAAGTTCTGTTGGCCCTCGGTCGTATCGAAGGGCGACTGGACGAAATCGGCAGCCGTCTCGATGAAATTCGCGACAAATCCAAAGAGCTGGACAACCGTCTGCGCAAGGTGGAGCGCAAAGTCATGGTGCATCAGGTGATCGGCGGCAGCACCATCGCACTCGGCAGCGCCCTTCTTTCCGAACACATCAAAAAATTGCTGGGGTTCTGATGGCCAAAGATGCGCTGAAACCAGAGGTCCGCAACCGCTACATCCTGCAGGGTATGTCACCGGACGAGATTGCGGCGGCGCTGCCCGTCTCTGCCGCCACCGTGCGCCGCTGGCAAACCCAGGCCAAAAACGCGGGCGACGATTGGGATAAAGCCCGTGCCGCCGCATTTTTGAGTCATGGCGGGGCAGACAAGGTCAACCAGGCCATGCTGCAACTGTTGGCTGCGGCTATTCTGCGTGCCCAGGAGGTGCTGGCCAAGGCCGAATCCAGCAACGATCCGTCGGCCACCATCGAATTGATCGGGGTGATTCGTGGCCTCTCTGACGCCCATATCAAAACCATCAACGCCACCCAGCGCGGCTCGCCGGAAATCAATCGGGTAGCGCTGATTCAGGATTTTCTGCTGATTCTGGAAGCACACATTCTGCGCGAATCGGCAGACGATATTGCCGTTTTTCGCCGACTCTTGCCCGATTTCAGCAAGGAACTGCTGCGCGTCTACGGCACCGCCATCTTGCACAACGGCAAGATCAAAGAGCTGCTGGCACGCACCACCCTGGATCTGGGCATGGCGCAAGCGCTTCTGCAGCGCCAGATCACCTTTGTACGCCAACACTATCCCCATCATCTGAACGTTATTTTAGAAATTCTTGAGCCGTTTGGCAGGGAGTTAAGCAAAGACGATGCCCAAAATCACCCGTAAACAATTTCTCGAAACATTGTCTGCCGAAACCGAGCGCTTGCGACGGGAAATCGAGGCCAAGGTGGACGGTTTCCCGATTGATTCTGCCGCATCCCTACTCCGCCGACAACAAGCTCTGGCGGATTTTCGTTTTTTTGCCCAGACCTACTTTCCGCACTATGTCGGCAAGGAAGAGAGTCTGCTGCATCGGCACCTGTTCGAGCGTCTGCCACGCTTGACACAAAAAGAATCAGGTCAGCAGGGTCGCAAACTGGCCATCGCGGCACCCCGTGGCGAGGCCAAATCCACGCTGGTCACCCAACTGTTCACGCTGTGGTGCGTGCTGGGCCAGCGCTTCCATTTCATCCCCATCATCATGGACGCCTACGGCCAGGCCGCCACCATGCTGGAGGCGATCAAGGCAGAGCTGACGGTCAATCCCCGTCTGCGCCAGGATTTTCCGGCCATTTTCGGCGAAGGCTCCGTCTGGCAGGAAGGGGTGATCGTCACCCGCAACGGCATCAAATTGCAGGCTTTTGGTTCCTGTCAGCGCATGCGCGGCCTGCGCCACGGCCCCTACCGCCCCGACTTGGTGATCCTGGATGATCTGGAAAATGATCAGAATGTCCTCTCCCGCAACCAGCGCGACAAAACGGAAGCCTGGGTGAACAAGGCCGTCTTGAAACTGGGGCCACCCGACGACTCCATGGCCGTGATCATGATCGGCACCGTGTTGCATCATGATTCGGTCCTCTCCCGCATTCTGGCCAACAAAATGTGGGAGTCGGCCCGCTTCCGGGCCATCATTCGCTGGCCGGACAATCTGGATGCCTGGGATCGTTGGGAAAATATCTTCAAGCAGGATGGTGCAGAGGTGGCCAACGCCTATTACCAGGCCAACAAAGCGCAGCTGGATGCCGGTGCAGAACTCTCCTGGCCCGGCGTGCGGCCACTGCTGACCTTGATGACCATCCGCGCCCGCGATGGCCGCAACGCCTTCGACGCCGAAATGCAGAATGAACCTATGGCCGAGAACGCCCTTTTCGCCAATTTGCCCTATTGGCGCGAACCAAACAAACGTTGGCTCTGTTTCGGTGCTGTCGATCCTTCCCTGGGCAAAAAAGGCGGCAGCGGTGATCCGTCGGCCATTCTCGTTGGCGGCTACGATCGACAAACCGGCATTCTGGACGTGCTGGAAGCCGACATCCGCATCCGCAAACCGGATCAAATCATTGAAGATGTGATCCGACTCCAAAAACAGTACCAATGCCGCCTCTGGGCAGTGGAAACGGTGCAATTTCAGGAGTTTTTCAAACAGGAGCTGGTGCGGCGCTCGGCAATCCAGGGAGTACCGGTACCAGCCAAGGGGATTAACCCGATCAGCGATAAGGAGCTGCGCATCGCCAGCCTGCAGCCCCACTTTGAAAATGGCCTGATCCGCCTGCACCAGTCACAAACCCTGCTGATTGAGCAATTGCGCCGCTTCGGCGAGGCGGACAGTCACGACGACGGCCCCGATGCACTGCACATGCTGCACAGTATCGCTGCCAAAACCCACTCCGGCGCGGGCCAGATTAACACCGGGGGCAAACGCGCATCCTCCCGATTCAAGTGGTGAAAATGATGGATAAACAATTAAAACAGGAAATCGCACTGATCGGTAGCAACCCGTTCTGGCCCTCCGCAAACGGCATTCTGCGCGCGCATGACGACACCCTACTCGAACAGGGGGGAGGCAACGGCATCTGGATCTATGACAAACTGGAAAAAGACGACGCCGTCTTTTCTGACCTGCAAAAACGCAAACTGGCGGTGATTGGTCGTCCGTGGTCCATCACACCAGCCTCTGACACCCCTGCCGACCAGAATGTGGCCGAACAGATTGAACAACAACTGCAAAAACTGCCTTTCAATAAAATCTGTCTTGGCCTGCTGGATGCGGTTCTCAAGGGGTTTGCCGTCGGTGAAATTGTCTGGAATGTGGACAACAACCAGATCATTCCCCGTAAAATTTTGATGCGCGATCAGCGCCGCTTTCATTTCAACGAGCGGTCAGAACTGCTGCTGATCACCTGGAACAATTTGTATCCAGGTGAACCGGTGCCTGATCGTAAATTTATCGTCCACCGCCACGGGGCCAAGGATGACAACCCCTACGGCATCGGCCTGGGATCGGCTCTTTTCTGGCCGGTCTATTTCAAACAGCACGGGACGCAGTTTTGGGCTGCCTATCTGGAGCGATTTGGCCAGCCGGGATTGATCGGCAAGACTCCAGAAGGCACACCAGAGAGCGAAAGAAAGTTATTTCTGGCTATCCTGCAAGATTTTGCGCAGGAAACCCATATGGTGATCCCGGAGGATTATGCCGTCGATCTGCTCGAAGCGGGAAAATCAGGTGGTGGCACCGTCTCGTTTGAAGGTTTTTGCCAGTACAATGATAACCGCATCACCCGCATTATTCTGGGTGATGGCGATCTCAACAGCGGTCGAGGTGGGGGCGCTCTGGCGGCTGCCGCCATCATTCGCAATGAGGTACGCCTCGAGTTGGTGCAGGCCGACGCCGATCTGCTGGCCGATACGCTCAACGAGTCGCTGCTGACCTGGATGACCGAGTTCAATTTTCCCGGCACCACCCCGCCACGTATCAAGTGGGATGTGACCCTGCCAGAAGACCTGAAAGCCAAAGCAGAGCGGGATTTGATCATCTGCAACATGGGATTTGAACCAGATCCAGAGTACATCAACCGTACCTATGATGGTGCCTGGCGCAAAAAGCCAGCAGTACCGCCCACAATCAAGCCCGACAGCGGTGCGCGTGGCGACTCCGCAAGCGCAGAAGAGTTGCCCGCCCTCTATACCGAAGGGGATCCGGCCAACAGGGCAAGCGTCGGCCAGTCGGCAATTGATGCCATCCATCCGCCGGACGACCTATTGCAAAAAGCCATGGATGTTTTGCTGCAGCCGGTCATGGACAAACTGCAAAACGGCTCCACTCCAGACGAAATAGTGGACTGGTTGCCAACGGTTTATCCGCAAATGAACCGCGATGAACTCAGTGCCATTCTGGCCCGCGCTCTGTTTGTTTCCAGGTTGTGGGGAGCGGTCAGTGCCCAATCCTCCTGATCTCTCCTTTGCGGTTCGTCTGCCGCCGGAACAGGCGATGGCCTATTTCCGCTCGCTGGGTTACGCGCTGCCGGAAAATACCCCGGCCATGCTGGCCGAGGCAGAAGCGCTGGCCTTTACCGTCGCCAACGCCATGTCGCTGGATATTCTCAAAACCATCCGGCAACACATTGATCAGGCGCTGGCAGAGGGCAAGACTGAGCGATGGTTTCAACAGACTTTGACCCCGATTCTGCAAGAAAAAGGCTGGTGGGGCAGACAGAAGATCGTCGCCCCGGATGGTAGTGAGCGCACGGTACAGCTTGGCTCTCCCTGGCGGCTGCATACCATCTATCAAACCAATTTGCAGACGGCGTATATGGCCGGCCGTTACCGCACCCAGATTGCCGCCGCCGCGCATCATCCCTATCTGCAATATGTTGCGGTGATGGACAGCCGCACCCGACCAGCGCACGCCGCCATGGATGGTCGGATTTTCCCGATTGATGACCCGATCTGGAATACCCACTACCCGCCCAACGGCTGGAACTGCCGATGCGCCGTCGTGGCACTCTCGGAGGTGGATATACAGCGCGACCAATTGGAGGTGGAAAGCTCAGCAGGTCGCTTGGTGGAGGTGGAAAAAGCGGCCGGCAAAGATCCAGAAACCGGCGACCCGATCCTGCGCACAGTCACCGGCCTGCGTATCACCGACCGTGCGGGCAACGAGCTGGTTTTCTCACCTGATCCCGGTTTTGATTACAATCCGGGCAAGGCATGGGCACGATTTGATACGACGGGCAAAAAACCGGCGATTGCGGTTGCGCCTGGTCAAAAATCGTGGCGCGATTACCAACTTGAAGACATTCGAGCCGTTTCCAACGAGCGTCGCCTGCCGACACCGCCAACGCTACCGGAGGCACCTGATAAAGAATCCGCCATAAAACAGGTACGGCAAGCGTTGGACATTACAGATGCCGCCCCATGGCGCATTGTCGAAACACCGATCGGTCCGGTGGTTATCCGTTCCGAATGGTTGCCGCATATTGTAGAGGAGCGGGGACAAAAACGGGAACGGTATGCCAATTACATCCTGCCAACCCTGACCAAACCGTTCGAAGTTTGGTTGACCGCCTACGAGGATGGCAACTATCGCAAGCATTATTTAGGCCTTTTTCAGGATGATCGGGATTTGATGGTGGTGGTTCGGGAAAATGTAGACGGCAGTCTAATGTGGAACGTGATCCGTATGGGAGATAAACAGATCAACAGAAAGCGGGTTGGCACTATCTTGTGGCCGCTATTGGAGGAAAACAGGATGGAAAAGAATGCGGCCGGGGGCTAGAAGCGCAGGAGGTGACGGGCATTCCTGCACTGGGGAGTGGTGTAACAGCGCACCCGTATGCGACACCAAACCCTCCCCCAAACCGCGCCTTAACTATAAGGGAATATTATGACAGAAACAATCAAAATCAACATCGACGACCAGCAGCTCACCGCCTATCTACAGAAGTTGCAGACGCAGCTTGCCGACATGTCACCGGTCATGGAACGTGCGGCATCGGTCATGGCGGGAGCGGTCGATAGAAATTTTGCTGCGGGCGGTCGACCGGCCTGGCATCCGCTGACCAAAGCCTATGCCAACCGCAAGAAAAAAGAGGGGTTTGGCGATAAAATTCTGATCAGAACCGGCAGGCTGCGCACATCAATCACGCAACAGCACGGCCCTGATTTCGCCCTGGTTGGCACCATGAAGGAATATGCCGCCATTCACCAGTTCGGCGGCAATATCACCACACCACCCCACCGCCGCAAACTCTTTTTCCGTATCGATCACGCCACCGGCAAAAAAGGGCGCTTTGTCACTGAGTCCGAGGCCAATTATGGGCAAATGGTAAACCATCCTGGAAACCGCAACATGCCAGCGCGCCCCTACCTGAAACTGGATATAACCGACCTGGAAACAATTCGCCTGCTGGTACAGCAGATGATCAAGAATCCCCCGTAAAAGCGGGGGTCGGGGTGTTCGAGCACCCCGAACCGCAGGAGACACCCCTGCACAGACCAATTGGCCAAGTTGGCCGTCCCGCACCACTGCAGTGTGGCGGGAGTAGTATAAGGAACAATACGCCGTGAACAAAGAAATTCGTTGCAACCAGTGTGGACGTTTACTGGCCAAGGGGGAGAAAAACTCGCTTGAAATCAAATGTCCGAGATGCAAAAAAATAAACCATTTCAACGGCCACGAGCCACACCACACAGAGCGACAAAGATCGTCCTTGCAAGGTGATAACAATGCAAAAATCAATGATCAGAAGTCCGTTGTCGGGCTGGATGGGCGGTAAATATCTGCTCTCCCGCACCATCGTTCCAATGATACCGGAACATCAATGTTATGCGGAACCATTTGCCGGAGCAGCCTGGGTACTGTTCCGCAAGCCTCCGTCAAAATGCGAGGTTTTGAACGACATCAACAGGGATGTGGTCAATATCTACCGCGTCGTGCAACACCATTGGGAGGTATTTGCGAATACGTTGCAATGGTCGCTGTCGAGTCGGGAGGAGTTTGATCGACTGCTCGACACGCCTGCCGAATCGATGACTGACATTCAGAGAGCTGCACGATATTATTACCTGCACAAGCTCTGTTTCGGGGGTCGCGTGGCTGGCAGGATGTCGTTTGCTATTTCCGCAACTTCGCCGATCAGCTTCAACCCGACGAGCCTACGGAAAGAGATGGAGGTGGCTCACCGCCGACTGGCGCGTGTGACAGTCGAGCATCTGCCTTATGCAGATCTGATCCGTATCTATGATCGGGCTGGCACCTTCTTCTATATCGACCCGCCGTACTGGGACTGCGAACACTACTACGGGAAAGGAATCTTCGATAAAAGCGACTTTGCCAAACTTGCTGATCAGTTGGCAGGAATCAAAGGAATGTTCCTGCTAAGCCTCAACGATACGCCAGAGGTGCGGGATATTTTTGGCGGGTTCCATATTGAAGGCGCAACAGTCAGGTACTCCTGCACCACCGCTGCCCATCCGCTGGCAAAGGAGGTGCTGATCCGGAACTATTAAAAACGAAAAGGAAGAGAATCGGAACTGCCCAGTTCCGATTCTCTTCCGATTCTCCGTTCCGATTCGGATCCGGTTCAAACCGCTATCCAATCCTGGTTCAGTTCCGATTCTCTTCCGATTTGGTTCCGATTCTCTTCCGA
>PDZV01000003.1 GCA_002753135.1 Magnetococcales bacterium WMHbinv6
TCAAGGTTTCCTCTCCATCAACGACATTCACGGCAAATATTATCCCCCGGAAGAGCCGGAACGCGACAACAAAGCGTCCGCGCCAGAAAGCGCACCACCCGCGCCAGAAAACACCCCCCCTGAAAACGGCGAAAGCAGCAAAGCCTCCCCTGCCGAAGAGGATGAAATTTCCGATGAACTCCCCCCCGGTGATGAGCTGCGCCCACGGCCAAGACGGCGTCATATTCCGATTCAACGCCTGCTCACCCGTGGTCAGACGCTGCTGGTGCAGGTGGTCAAAGAGGCCAGAAGCAACAAAGGGGCTTCGCTGACCACCCATATTTCGCTGGCAGGCCGCTATACGGTGTTGCTGCCGGAAAATTCGGGGGGCGGTGGCATCTCCCGTAAAATTACCGACTCTACCGAACGGAAGCATCTCAAGGAAGTGCTGGCTTCCATGGAAATCCCCAACCACATCAGCCTGATAATCCGCACGGCCGGGTTGGGACGCACCAAACGGGAAATTGCCCGCGATATGTCCTATTTGTTGCGTCTGTGGAAATCGATCGAGGAAAAATCAGCACAACTCAAACCACCCGCCTTGATCCATGAAGAAGGCGACCTGATCATTCGTGCCATTCGCGACCTCTATACCACCGACATGGAAGAGATCCTGATCGACGGCCAGGAGGGGTATCGGATCGGCAAGGATTTTATGCGCCTGCTGATGCCGCGCTATGTCAAGGTGGTGCAGCCCTACAAGGATTCGCTGCCGCTTTTTGCCCGCTATCAGATTGAAAACCAGATTGAGTCGATGCACGAACGCAAGGTACCGCTGCGGGCTGGCGGCTATCTGGTCATCGATCCCACCGAGGCGCTGGTCTCCATCGATATCAACTCCGGTCGCTCGACCCGGGAAAGAGATGTGGAAAGCACCGCTTTCAAAACCAACATTCAGGCAGCAGAAGAGATTGCCCGCCAGTTGCGCATGCGCGACCTGGGCGGCTTGATCGTGATCGATTTTATCGACATGGATGACAAGAAACACATTATGGAGGTCGAAAAACATTTAAAAGAGTCGTTGAAACAGGATCGGGCCAAAATTCAGATCGGCAAAATTTCCCTCTTCGGTCTGCTGGAACTCTCCCGGCAGCGGATGAAACCGACCTTCAACGAATCCAATCGTCTGGAGTGTCCCCGCTGCAAAGGATTAGGCACCATCCGTTCCGTCGAGTCTGCTTCCATTCATCTTTTCCGTCAATTGGAAGAAGAGGTTGCCAAAGGTCGCTACAGCCGTTTGACCTACACCACTTCGCTGGAGATGGCCAACTATCTGCTCAACAACAAACGTGAGCAGATCCGCAACATGGAAGCCACGCACGATACGATCATTTTGATCTACGGCGACCCCAGCCTGCAAACACCGGAATTTCATAAAAACCGGATAGAACGCACCCCCGAGGAGATGGAAGCCCGCCAGGCGATACAGGCCCGCCATGTGGCGACCACGGAAGAACCGGAAGAGCCGGAAGAGCCGATCGATGATCTGGATTATCCAGATGATGATCCGGACGAGGAGGAGATTGGTCCGGGCAGACGGCAGGAAAAGAGAGAAACGGTCGCCGCCAGCAGCGACGCTGCGGCAAACATGGCTCTGCCACATGCAGAGTCAGAAAGCAGTGAAAAGAGCCGTCGGCGTCGGCGCCGGCGCAAAAAACCTGCCGGTCAGAACGTCAATACCGTCCTTGCCGAGCCGTTGGAGCTGGCGGAGAGTGCCGACGGAGAACAACCACCTGCCGAGGTGGAAGCAGCACGGCCCAAGCCTGCACCGCGACGCAGCAACCCGCGACACCCCAGACCGAATCGCAACCCGGACAGCCAGACAGCCAACGCCGCAACCGACTCTTCTGCCGACTCCCTCGACAAAGGAGGCCCGGAAGAGGCCATTCGGGTGACGCCGGTACCGGGACTGTATGTGTTGGGCAGCAGCAACCCGGTCTCTCCAGAAGGCGAAGCTGAAGAGGAGAGGGCCAGCGACAATCCGGAACCAGCCAGCAGCCGCCCCGAAGCGGATGGCAGCAGTAGCAACCGCTCCCGCCGCCGCCGCAGAAGACGGCGTTCCAGCCAGGCAAGAGTGCAGGCCGTCTCCAATCAAAGCAACCTGGTGGAAGGGGGGGAGGATGAGTCCGCCGAGGAGGAGATGACGGAAGAGAGAGCGCTGGACGATGCGCTGACACCAGAAACGGCCAGTGCCGCAGCAGAAGAGACCAGCGAGGAGATGCCTCCCCTTGCCACGGGCGCTGGCGGGACCCAGGCCAGCGACACCCCGCCGTTTGCTGCACCGATGGCTGTTGACACCGGAATGGCTCCGGCGGCGGAAATGATGGCTGATTCCAGCGGAATGGCTCCAGCGACAGAAGGGATGGCCGTTGCCAGCGCAACAGATGCAGCGGCGGAAGGGACAGGCGATGCCACCGGGGTGGCGGCTGCGGCTGTTGAACTGCTTCCTGTTGTCACAACGGCACCAACGGATGCGCTGACTGTGGATCTTTCCCTTCCCGCCCTGCCGGAACAGAGGGAAGCAGAGCCCCCCAGCGACACCTTGGCTACGCCAGAGGCTGCCCCCCAACTGGAAGAGAGCAGATCTGCCGAGACAGGCGTAGCCCAAGAAGAGGCGGAAGCGGTTCTGCAGACGGCAGGTGAGCCGTTGCAACCTGCAACCGATGCGGCAACCGAGAGCGTCCCGCCCGTGGAGACAGAGTCTGCACTCGGCGAAGCTGAGCCCCCGGCTGCCGCCAAGGGGAAAAGCAGCAGCACGGCCCGCCCCCGCAGCAGTCGCAGCCGTACCGTCAAGGAGAGTCCGGCAAGCAGCAGCCCAGCAGAAAAAAAGCCACGCGCCCCCCGCAAACGCAGCCCGAAGGCCGCTGAGCAAACTTCTGCAACCGCGACAGCCACCCCCTCGTCGGAGAACACAGAGAACGGTTCTCAGGAGTCATAGGCGATGCAAACCCCTTTGATTTTGGATCTTCCGGCAGGTGAACACCATATTTGCCTGTGCAGCCGCAGCAAAAACGAACCCTTTTGCGACGGCTCCCACCACGGCAGTCGCAGCGCCCCCCGGCAGGTGCAGATGGCCAACGCAGGCCGCGTCGCCATCTGCACCTGCCGCAAATCCGCCAGGGCTCCTTATTGTGATGGGTCGCACGAATAACCCATGATCAACCCCATTCTGCGACACCCTGACGCCGTTTGGTCATGCAGCCACAGCCTGCAATATGCGCATAAAACCCCAACCCGCAGAGCGCCGTCAGTACGCTGATCTCTGCTGGTATGATCATCAACCCCACCGACGGCCCCATCGCCGCCGTTCTGACCATCACCCAAGCCTGCTTGCCAGGCAACTATTCAGCTCCTCTGGATCGCTGCATTTGCAATGAACTAAAGCCAAAGTTCTGGTGGGTGCAGGGAGGATGATCCTCCCTGCCGGAGTGCAGAGGCAGAACCTCTGTTTCTGGTGCGCTTTCACCGAAGCAGATTTGGCATAGCCGCTTCATCGTCTCCGGCAGCGCCAATACGGTCGTTACCGTCACAGGCAGCGCCGAAATTTTGCTCTACGGTGACCAAAACATGTGTATTGACACGATAAGCCCAACTTATTGATGCCGAAGCCTTTGCTCTCGATTGGCGTTCTCACGCAACCGGCTTGGCCGCCTCCCCCTCCTGCCAGGCGCGGTGACGGGCCTGGCGGGTGGGGAGGTGGCTGGCTGGGCGCAGTGGTTTTTTGCTGCTGATGCCCTGCAAACATTCCGGCGGTTCCGTGAGTGAACTGTGCTGAAAATCGATGGCCAGGGCAGTTATTACCTCGTGCCGATCCCAGCCTGACCCTTCCTGCAACCCCTGACAGAGATGGTTGAACTGATCACGCAGGGTGATGGCATGCGTGCGACCAATGGTGGCATACAGCCAGTCACTCAACTGCAAAAATTGCTCAAACGCGCTGCCCTGCCGACCGAACAGTTGCCGCAACTGTTTAAAACGTCCCGAATTGCCAAACAGATCCCAGTAACGGGCAAACCGTTTCAAGCGGCGCAGCAGCAAAAAATCCAGCTGATCACTGGCCAACAGATCATAGGGCGGATCCGGATTAAAGCGCATGGCGTAGTCTGCACTCAAGCGACACACCGGTGCCCCACGCAACCGCTTCAAAATGCCTACCTGAATTTCATGCGGATTGAGGGCCAGCAATTGATCAAAACCATCGGCAATACTGCGCAGGCTCTCCCCCGGCAAACCAATGATCAAATCGGTATGCAGATGCACCGCACTCTCAGCGATCAACCAACGCAAATTGTTTATGGTCTGTTCTCTGTCCCAGCGCCGTTCGATCCGTTCCTGCACCTCTGGATTGAACGATTGAATGCCCACCTCAAACTGCAAACTGCCTGCCGGAAAACGCTGGATCAACGCGCGCAACGCCAACGGCAGGCGATCAGGTACCATCTCCAGATGGATGAATAACCCCAAATGGACATGGTGCAGAAAAAATTCCAGAATGGCCACACAATCCTCGGTGGCAAGATTGAAGGTGCGATCGACAAACTTGAACTGCCGCACCCCTCTGGCCAACAGGTCGGCCATCGCCTGCAAAAAACGGTGCCGGGGAAACAGTCGCACCCGTTCATCCAACGCCGATAAACAAAAGGCGCAGCGGTAGGGACAGCCACGGGAACGTTCCACATAAATCAGGCGATGGGCAATATCGCGGGCGCTGTATTCGTCATAAGGCAGCTGCAGCCTCTGCAGATCAGGCAACGGCGGACGAAGAATTTTTTCCTCCGGCGCCCTGCCGGCCAGTATGGCGCGACACAATTCGGCAAAAGCAACATCGCCCTCACCACAAATCACATAATCGGCCAACTGGACCAGGGGCTGTGCTTCCGTCTCATGCGACACCTCGGGACCACCCAGCACAACCGTCCACTCCGGGGCAATCTGTTTGAGCAAACGAACCAGACGTGCGCTTGCCTCGGCATTCCAAATGTAGACCGAAATGGCGATAATGCGCGGTTCAAGCCGGGCAATGGCCTCGGCCACCTCCTCCAAGACATCACCGTGTTCAAACTCCAACAAGCAGCTCTGAGGGCGCAGTTCTGCCATGTTGGCCAAAAGATAGCGCAGACCAAAGGCACTGTGCTGATAGCGGGCATTTAACGCAACTAAAACGATATTCGACACAAAAATAGATCCATTCAGGGCAGAGAAACGGAAACAATACTGGACCGATCCAGTCTATCCGTAGTAGAGTGTGAAGAGAAGAGTGGTTTCCAACAGGGTATGGCGAATTCAGAATCAATGTCTGATCTTTCCTCCGATCTTGCGCTGATGGTGGCGGCGGCCAGACAGGCCGGGACGGCGATTATGGATTATTTTCAGCCGGGAAGTGCCGTTGCCGGTCATGTACGGCTGCAGGATAAAAACGGCCTGCACCCGCTGACCAAGGCCGATCTGGAGGCCAACCAACGGTTGCACGAAACCCTGCTCGGTTCGCATCCTGAGTATGGCTGGCTCTCCGAGGAGAGTGTCGACAATCCGGAACGGTTGCAGCGGCAACGTGTCTGGATTGTGGACCCAATGGATGGTACGAAAGAGTTTGTCAAAGGATTGCCGCAATTTGCCATTTCCATCGCGTTGGTCGAAGCGGGCGAACCCGTTGCGGCCTGCATCTACAATCCGGCAACCGATGAACTGTTCACGGCCACACGCCATGGCGGTGCGCACCGTAACGGCACCTTGATCTCGACCTCACCGCAAACCCAATTACAGGGGGCAACCTGTCTGGCCAGCCGTTCGGAAACCGGGCGTGGCGAATGGTCACAGTTCAATCAGGAGTTGCAGATCACCGCCATGGGTTCCATCGCCTACAAGCTGGCCCTGGTCGCTGCCGGACTCTTTGATTTGACCTTTACCCTGACACCAAAAAATGAGTGGGACTTTTGCGCGGGCGCTTTGTTGTTACAGGAAGCCGGAGGCCGTATTTCGCATAAAGATGGTCAAACTTACCGTTTCAACCAGGCAGACCCGCAAGTACGCTCCGTACTGGCCAGCAATGGCCCGCTGCATGAATCGCTTTTGCACTATCTCAGAGAGACACCTCTCTCTGCTGACCGTCTGGCTGCTGCCGAAACGGCATGATCGGGCAAGGTGACACAATGCAACGCTTTTTTCCCCGTTTGGCAGGAAACAACGCATGAAACGATATGATGTTTATGGCATCGGCCACGCCCTGGTTGACATGGAATTTCAGGTCAGCGACACCTTTCTGGCGGAAGCAGGTTTGCAAAAGGGCAGCATGACGCTGGTGGATGAAGCCCGTCAGCAACAACTGTTGCACCAGTTGAGCGGTCAACCGCCCCATCGCGCCTGCGGCGGATCGGCGGCCAATACCTTAATCGGACTGGCACAATTCGGCGGGCGTGGCTTCTATTCCTGTCAAGTAGCCCAGGATGATGCCGGTGATTTTTTTGCCCAGGCGCTGCTTGCAGACGGCGTCGACAATCAACTGCAGCCGCCCCGCCCCCAAGGTACAACCGGTCGGTGTCTGGTCTTTATCACACCGGATGCCGAACGCACCATGTGTACCCATTTGGGCATCTCGGAGCAATTTTCCACCGGGCAACTTGCTCTGCCCATGATGGCACAAGCAGAATATCTGTACATTGAAGGCTATCTGGTCTCCTCGCCCAGCGGGCGGGAAGCGACGCTGGCAGCCGCCCGCGCCGCCCGGCAACAAGGGGTAAAAACGGCGCTTACCTTTTCAGATACCAGCATGATCACCTATTTTCGTGGCGGCTTGGAGGCCATTACCGAACCTGGCGTTGATCTGTTATTCTGCAACGAAAGTGAAGCCATGGCCTTTACCGGCTGCCAAACACTGGCACAGGCCAAACAGCAACTGGCGCAAATTGCGCAACTGGTTGGTCTGACCCTCGGTGCGCAGGGGGCAACCATTGGTCATCACGGCAAATGGATTGATATACCCGGCCAACCCGTCACGGCTGTTGACAGCAACGGAGCAGGAGATCTGTTTGCCGGAGCCTTGCTTTATGGTATCACTCACGGTATGACACTCCAGCAGGCTGGACAACTTGCCTGCCGGGCATCTTCCCTTCTGGTCACCCAACCAGGAGCCCGACTGCAGGCCGGTCAGGCACGCACTATATTGAACCAACAGGAGCAATGATGATGAATACCGACTCCGAATCAACCAGCAATCCCAAAGATCGCCGACATTTTTCGCGGGTTGAATTCCGCCATCAATTGACCCTCACCAGCGACGAAGGGGAATATCCCGGGGCCTTCGATGACATCAGCCTGCGCGGCATGCTCTTTTGGAGCGATCCCCTGCCGGAAAAGGGCGAAGAGGTCTCCGGCACACTGATTTTGGGTGAAATTGAAATCCGCCTGAGCGGTGTGATCGTTCAGTCCAATTTGAATCGTGGTGCCGCTGTGCTTTTTCAAGGATTGGATGTGGACAGCTTCAGCCATTTACGACGACTGGTCTCCTTGAATATGGGCGATTCAGAAACCATTGATAAAGAATTTTTTGCTTCACTGTAGACAATTTTTTCAATCATTCTTATGACCGGAGAGCGCTTCCCCCCGGATCGGTTTCCGCTCTTTTTTTGCCCCCTGTCAGAAAGAGCCGCCATGCCGATCCATACTGCCATGCAGGGGGTGTTACCCATTCTCGATGCAGATTGTCTGGAGCAGATCAACCTGATCAACACCGCAGACATCCGGGCTTGGCACGACCAGCGTCCGACACCCCTGCCTGCCATCGCCACCTTTTTAGGCCACAGCGGGGTTTCCTGGCTGCAACTGCGTTGCAAACGGCCCGCAGCGCAGTGCACCGATTTTTTTGCGGCTTGGATGGAGGCCTTGCGTCGTTACAGCCCGCACCTGAAGGTGATCATCAACGATCACCTGGCCTTGGCCCTCCAGTTGTGCGCTGATGGCATTCATGTCGGGCAAGAAGATACAGCAGTTGCTCAATGTCGTCGGCAATTGCCAGCAGACAAATGGATCGGACTTTCCACCCACTCGGCGGCGGAAGTGCAAGCGGCCAATGGCCAACCGATTGATTATATCGGCTTTGGTCCTGTCTATCCGACCCAGACCAAAGCGGATGCGCAGGCAGTACAAGGAGTCGCCCGTCTGGCAGAAATGTGCCGACTCTCGCAACATCCGGTGGTGGCGATTGGCGGCATTCACATTGATCATCTGCCCGCCATTGCCGCCTGTGGCGCGAGTGGTGCTGCCATGATCAGCGGTGTATGGCAGCCAGAAAAGTGGCAACAACGGTTACAACAGGCTGTCGGGCAGTGGCCCAGATGATGGGCAGCGCAAAAAACCCCGTCAGAAGCTGGCGGGGTTTTTTGCGTTTTTGCGGCGTAACGAAAGAGAAGTCCAAGCAAGCGTCAGGACTCTTCCATGATCTCTTCTTCTTCGGAAATATTGATTTTTTCCCGGCGTTCCGCACGGGTCTTGCAACCAATACACAAATCGGTTACCGGACGCGCCTCCAACCGTTTCAAACCGATTTCCACGCCACACTCTTCACAAAAGCCATATTCGTTGGCTTCGATCACCGCCATCGTCCGATCGATCTTGGAGATTAATTTTCTTTCGCGGTCACGGGTACGCAACTCAAAGTTACGATCTGTCTCCAAAGCTGCCCGATCGGTCGGATCCGCAAAAATCGCCTTCTCTTCGGTCATGGCCGCCAAGGTTTTGTCGGCATCTTCCATCAACTGATGCCGCCAGACCATCAACAATTGGTAAAAAAAGGCGCGTTGTTTTGGCGACATGTACTCCTCATCTTCAGAGGGCACATACCCTTCGGGTAACACAATGTCGGCAATTTTCTCCATGCTCCACCCCCTTCGTATCCCTATGCAACCCGTCGCTGCATAAGTTTTAAACGCCTTGAGATACCATAAAGGTAGATTCCTGTCAACATTTTAATGAATATAACAGAGCAAATCTGTGAGTCAAAGCGGGAGAGAGGCAGGAAAAATTTTACCAGGATTCAACAACCCTTTTGGATCAAAGAGTGCTTTCATCTCTCTTTGCAAGCGCAAAGAGACTGGATCCAACTCCCAAGGTACGTAAGCCTGCTTTTGTATCCCCACACCATGTTCGCCTGACAGGGAGCCCTGCAGTTGCAAAACCAGTTGAAACAGACGGGCCAACAACGGCTCAACCAGCGCCATCTGCTCGCTATTGGCCGGATCCACCAGCAAATTGACATGAATATTGCCATTGCCCGCATGGCCAAAATTGACAATGGGAATGGCAAACTCGGCGGAGAGGGCGGACACACCGGCCATCAATTCTGGCAAACGGGAAACCGGCACCACCACATCTTCATTGATTCTTTTCGGAGCCAATTTTTTTAACGTGGGCGACAAGGCATAGCGGGCCGCCCAAATGCTCTCTGCCTCTTCTGCACCGGCCTGCAATAATTCGATACACGACAAACGCTGCAAACGGGCCACCACTGCCGCCACCTGTTCTGATATGCCAGCCTGACTGCCAGACAACTCCACCAACAACATGGCCTTGCCCTCTGCCGGAATGGCCACCGCTCCACTCCGACGCAACAGATCCAGGGCCGATTCATCGAGAAACTCAATCGCTGTTGGCGTTTCACCTTCTGCCATCAAGGTGCAAACCCCTTCGGTTGCCTCGGCAACCGAGGCAAACAGCACCCGCAATAAACGCTTTGTTTCCGGCACGGGTGCCAGCTTCAGGGTTGCTTGCGTCAGCACGGCCAGCGTTCCTTCCGAACCGATCAACAGGCGGGTGAGATCATAACCCACCACCCCTTTGCTGGTGCGCCCGCCAGCGGTCAGCAGCGAACCATCCATCAGAACACCCTGCACACCCAACACCCAGTCACGGGTCACCCCATAGCGCACCGCGTTGGCACCCGCCGCACACATGGCCAGATTGCCACCGAGCGAACAACTGCGCGCAGAAGAGGGATCCGGCGGCCAAAACAGCCCCTCTTTTTTGAGCTCTGCCTGCAATCGGCTATGCACCACCCCTGGCTCCACCACGGCCAACCGGTCGTCGCGGGAAATTTCCACAATCCGATTCATGCGCTGCAACGAAAGAATAATACCTCCCTGCACCGCCAGCGCTCCACCAACGTTGCCGGTTCCTGCCCCTCGCGGCACAACCGGAACCCCGGCCTGATGGCAAAGCCGCAAAGTCTGCTGCACATCCGCCTGACTTGCCGCCAACACCACCGCCCAGGGGGGATGACGAACACCGGTATTATCCCAGGCATAGACCTCCCGCTCTGCCGCTCCTGCCAACACCTGCTCCGCCGACAAGGCGCGGCGCAGCTGTTCGAGCAGAAGGGAGAGAGGCTCAGCGTCCAGAGCCGGGCGGGGCGATGGGGGAGACAGATTCATGGACAACACCAGAAGAACGGGAAGAGGCAGCCGGCATCAGCGGTTGCGAAGTCGAATAGGATGGCTCAACCGGAACAGAGCTGCTGACAGCAGGCGCTGCGGTGGCATCGCGCACCGCAACCGGTGCCCCCCTTGCCGGTACCGCAGAGGTATTGGCTACGCTGAGATAAGAGACCACTTCGCGCACATCAGAGACCTGTTGGGCAATATGAATCGCCCGATCCCGCTCCTGAGGCGTTTTTGCCTCTCCGACCAGATAGACCACACCCTTGGTCGTTTTGACATGAATATTCAAGCCATGAATATCCTGATCCAACAAAAATTGCGACTTGACCTTGCTGGTAATATAGGCATCATTGGCCAGTTCGGAAGGGCTGACATACTGTACCCGCAACTCGGAACGCACCTCGACCACTCCTCTGGTTTCCCGGGCAAGGCGAATCGCTTCATCCACCTCTTCCTGGTTGATGGCCGCCCCGGTCAACAACACCTTGCCGTGCAATACCGACACCCCAATATTGCCCACCCGAATGGCGTCACTCTGCACATACCGGCTACGAATTTTCATCGCCAGCCAGGAATCTTCCATCTGGCTGGTCATATCCCGATCTTCTCCGACCACGCTGGTGGTGGCCGCCATGCCACCCCCCACCACAACCGGAACACAACCCGGCAGTCCGGTCAACGCCAATAACGTCACGATATGACGACAAGTCAATCTGCTCATCCCGATCCCCTAGCGAACAATATCAAGCAAAACCCCCGTTACCATCCTGGCCGAAAGGCATCGGCAATCACCTCTACCCTTAAGAACAATCCTTTTTTCCATACCAATACAGCATCAAAACGACACTCCCGTCCGGCATGCTCCGGGTGGTGCTGCAGATAGCCGTGTGCCAAACGCACCAATTGATCCTGTTTGCGCCGATGAATATTTTCGGCGGGATTGATCCCTGCCTCGCCCCGCCGCGCTTTGACTTCACAAAAAACCAGTGTTTCTCCCTGCAAAGCGACCAGATCCAATTCCCCGTAGCGCAAGCGAACATTTCGCTCCAGAATACGATAACCATTTTTATGCAAGTATTGTTCCGCAAGGGGTTCTGACTCCACCCCCAACAGATGCCGCGCCTCACACATCGTCATGCCCCGATGGCTGGTCCAACGACTCCCTCTCACCGGAGGCTCTCTCTTGCCGCTGCTGTTCCGCCTGTCGCCTGGCCAAGGCCAAGCGGTACAACTGATTGCGGGAAACGCCCGTCAATCGCGCCGTTTGTCGCGCTGCCTGCCCCAAACCGACCTCTGCATCCATCACCTGCTGCAACATTTCCGCCGCCTGCTCCGGCGAGGGCGAGGGCAACGACTGCTCCTGCAACAGCAAGACCATCTCTCCCTTGTGCGCCTGGGCTTGAAAAAGAGTTGCCAATTCGCTGACACTGCCACGATGCCAACTTTCAAAATGTTTGGTCAACTCTCTCGCCACCACCGCCCCCCTCCCGGCACAGCCATGCGCCAGCAGATCGCTTAAAGTCGCCGCCATCCGCAGCGGTGCTTCATAGAGGACAACCGTGCGTTCCTCTTTGGCGATTGCCGCCAGACGCTGCTGCCGCGCCTTGCCTTTTCTGGGCAGAAACCCTTCAAAAACAAAGCGCGCCAACGAAAATCCCGATCCGGATAATGCCGTCACCACAGCCGACGGCCCCGGCAACACCTCCAAACGGATACCGGCGGCAATCACCGCCTGCAGCAGCGGCAATCCCGGATCACTGATCCCCGGCGTCCCGGCATCCGTCACCAGGGCCATTTCGGCACCCTGCCGTAACCGCTCCAAGAGCATCGGCAGTCGTTGTGCCGCATTATGATCGTTGAAGCTGCTCATCGGCGTCTCGATACCATAATGGCTGCAGACAATCCGACTGTGCCGGGTATCCTCTGCCAGAATCCGTTCCACCTCCTTCAAAACCCGCACCGCACGAAAAGTCATATCTTCCAGGTTGCCGATCGGGGTGGGAACGATGTATAATTTGCCCGTAGTCACTTTCCCATTATTCCATTTTTCCATTGTGTGATCATGCGATGATACCTTCTTCCACTCTGTTCAGAGAGGGCTCTTTTTCCTTGTTCTCTCCATTCGCCCGGATTGTCGGTCGCCAGCACCGCCACCCTTTCTGGTCGCTGCTGCTCGTCACCCTGCTGTTGTGGGGCTGTGGCGGACAAAAACCGATGACCCCGGCTGCTCCCGTGGCCGCCCCATCGGTACGCACGGTGATCACCACCCCCCCCGCTGAACCGGCTCCCGTCCGCCATATGGGCCAAACCGTCCAGCAACCGGGCCAAACCGCAACCCGGCCTGTACTCACCCCGGTGCAAATTGGACCGGATCCGGTACAGGTCGCACCACCCCCCGGTCAGAGACCACCTCCTGGACAATCGGCCATGCCGCCACAAAAACCGGCACCGCCAGAAGAGATTGCCCTGCAACAGGCAGAACTGCTCCATGGCGAGGGTAAACTTTTTGAGGCCTGGCATGCATGGGCCACCATCGCCAGCGGCGCAGAATTTCCCGCCGCCAACTCTTTTTATACCGACAAGGCGTGGCAACGACTGCTGGAGAGCTATTTTTTCCAGGCCAGTGCCGATAATACGCCCCGCTTCCTGCAAGAAACCGCCGAGATCGAACCGACTGCCAGCCAACACCGCATCCTGCATGAGCAAATTGCCTTGCAACCCAGGGAACGGATCAAATATCTGCTCTCTCTGCAACCAGGCACCTCCATGCTGGCTGCCGCATTACGTGCCCCCTTGCCGGATGCCGCCGCTGTGGGCGCACCGCAGGGCAAAGCTGAAGAGAACCTGACGTCGTCAGTCGCCCCTCTGGCCATGAGTACCACCATCTCCCAACCGCCCATCACCGCCCCGGCAGCCCCTGCCATGTCGGCTGGTGGCACGAGCAGAAAAGTTGGTTTGTTGCTCCCCTTGAGCGGCAAATGGACCAACATGGGTGAACATCTGCGCCGGGCCGCCAAAAAAGCCTTGGCTGATTATCCCACTTCCCCGCTTCAGTTGCAAATTGCCGACAGTGGCGACACCCCGGAGAGCAGTCAAAAAGGGGTGCAGGAGTTGATCAGCCAACAGGTGGATGTGATCATCGGCCCTGTTTTTTATGCCACCGTACAACCGGCGATAGAGCTGGCTGCTGCCTCACAAATTCCCATTATCACCTTGAATCCGCAACGGGAGGGAGACCCTCTGCTCAAAGGGGCCTATTCCAACGCCTTTCAGGCAGAACAACAGGCCAAAATCATGGCCAAACAGGCGGTGGTTGAGAAAAAACTGACACGCATCGCCATCTTGGCCCCCGAGTCGGAATATGGCCGCGGCATTGGCAAAACCTTCACCGACGAAGTGCATGCCCTGGGTGGGGCCATCGTGCGCTCTGCCTATTTCGCCCAGGATGCCAACGATTTTTCCCCCTGGATCAAAGCATTGGGCACACAATTTGATGCCCTGTTCCTGCCTGCCTCCGCCAAGCAGGTCCGCCTGATCGCCCCGCAAGTCGCTGCCGTGCGTCTCGGCAAGCAAAATATCACTCTGCTCGGAACCTCCCTGTGGAACAGCCCTGAGTTGCTCTCGGAAGGTGGCGAATATCTGGAAGGTGCCCTGTTCTGCGATATCGACAACAACGCCAAAGAACATTTCCGGCAATCTTTCCGGCAAACCTGGGAAGAAGATCCCACCGCTTTGGCCACACTCGCCTATGATGGCGTGGCCATCATTGCCCAACTGCTGCAGGAACAGTCTGCGGCAAGCGGTAAAATCAGTCACGCGGCCCTGACCCGTAGCAACGGCTTTCGCGGTGCCAGCGGGCCAGTCCGTTTTCTGGACAACGGACTGAGTCGCCGTCTCTACCACATCTTCCGCATCGAGGGGGGACAAATTCGTCCCCTGCAACCGGTACAGGATTCGCTGGCCACCCCTTGAGCAATCGACAACCCGGAGGGAGAACACTCCCTCCGGCATCTTGATCAAAGCAGAGGCAAGGCAACCGCTTTCTTCAAGGGGTTCCTTTGTCCAACCGGTAAAAGGTCTGCTGCAAATCCCCTTCCAAACGGGCGCGATAGGTTTCGCTTTCATCTCGTAACGGCGATGAGACGGACAGATCAAAACTGTGTTGTCCAGATGCCTGGCGCACACCACTGCCACTTATCCGCAAACCACCCGCCTGCAGCAACAGGGGGTTGAATTGCATGGCCTCCTGATTCCAAGAGATATCCGTCAGCAACTTGTCCCAATAAAACGGCTGGGGAGGCAAGGTCGTTTCACGTCCGCTCCCTTTATCCTGGCCCCCTTCTTCGCTGACTTCGCTTTTTTCTGCCATATAGATCCGTTGCGGATCACCAGGAGGACGCAGAAACAGCTCACCATTGACACCCGGCATCCGCCCCGCCTCTACCTGCAAATGCAACTGCCCGGAATAGGGGGAGGTGAACAGCCACTCCTCATTGAGGACTCCCCACATCTCTCCATGGCCAAAAGCGATCCCCTCCAGCAGGGGACGCGCCGTCAGACTTTTGTTGGGTACGGCAGACCGACTGTTCGCAGCAGCTCCAGAACGTTTGCCGCCCTGCCGGGTATTGGCAGACAAACCGACATATCCCCCTTGTCGACTGCCGGATAATTTATCCAAAGCCACCCCTGTAAAAGAGAACAGGCCATGATAGACCGCTTCTTGCTCGCTCATCCGCTCTGTCCCGGCCAGTTCGATCCAGGCCTGACCGTTGACGCGCCCCATACCGATGGTGGCCTCCATATCGTGCAGTCGCAAGATGTTCTTTTCCTGCTTGAGACGTAGCGAAAGATCCTGCACCTCGACACCTGCCAGTTGTCCCCCGTCCATCGTCAGTTGACCTGACAACGACTGGATACGCGGCACCTCCTCATGCGGCAACGTCCGCAAACCATCCCCCTGCACAGTCAGATCAAACTGCATCATCCCGGCAGCATGCCAGCCTGCTGCCCGCTGCAGATACTCCTTGATCCGCGACACTTCCCAGTCACCACTGATCTCAAGCTGCATCATCGGCACCAGCGATCCGCTCACCCGCAACCGGGATTCGGTCGGTTCGTTCGCAGAGGCCGGACGACTCAGAATCAGCTCCTTGATACGCACCATATCTTCAAACTCTTCCGTTTGATCCTGGACCACATCCCATTCGACGAACAAGGGAACCCCCTCCCTTTTATCGATCTGCAAGGCGGTGGCTATGTTCTGCCACACAGAGGTGCGCCGCCGCTCGTTGCGGTGGGAATTCCGCACCTTACGACTCGCAGAGGTTTCCGGGGAACCACTCCAGGATAAATCGGTTTGCGTCAAGTCAAGTTGCCCGCTCCAGTGCAGCGCATCCGGCCATCCCCCTTCGACATGTACCACCCCCTGCGGCGTCTCTCCTGACAAATAGGGTGCCAACACATGACTAAAACGGTGCGTATCAATACTGGACAAGGTACTGAACCAAAGATTAAGAAACGATTCGCCATCACTCTCTTCCTGCTGGGCAGCCCCTCGCCACATTCCTTTGACATCCAGAACAGGCCGCCCATCGGCATATAAGAAACACTCTTCAAGCCACACCATGGGGCGATTGCTCTGCTCTTCCAGGCGCAAGACCGATTTTTGCCGAAAGGCCACATCAATCGGCAGCAAATCTTTCATCCCGCCCAAATCGCCACGATAATTGCCGACAATCGGAAAAAACGCCTGCTGCTGGCTTGCCGCCACCTCCTTATCCTGACGGTTGGCAATAACCAATTTGTCCAATTCCAACCGGGATCGGGTTTGAATTCCCTTCTTCAGGCTGCCGTTGAACAGGGTAAAAAAATAGCCTCTGGCACCTCGAATATCCCATTGTTCTGGAATGCTGACCGTGGGCATCGGAGCGCCGAGCAGACTGACCAGGCTGACGAAATAATCAATAAATTGCAGCAGCGTGGTTGATTTGGCCTCAAGGTTGAGCAAAACCGGCATGGCCGTCAAATCCAATGACTCCGGTAACGGCCCGATTTGCCCGGTCACCGTAAAGGGGATGGCATGAAAACGAGCGGACAAGGAGACCGGCGACGGCTTTTCTGGAGTCAGGGCATGAATGTCCCCATAAACGCGATCAATGATCACCGCCTGGCTTGTGGCCTGTTGCCAGTTCAACAGCGTAAAAATACCATTCTGAATTTTGACCGAATTGACTGCCAGCCGGGTCAACCCCAGACCAAAATGGTGTTTCATCTGCAAATCGCTTTGCACAATCATCTCTTGTAACTGCTGCGCCAGCCAGACATCCTCCTGGCGCACCACCTGAATTTGTGGATTGAACAACGTCAGGGAAGAGATCACCAGCGGAGCATCCTCTTCCATGCTGTGATACAAAAAAGAAAAAGGTGCCAGACCAATCTGCACCTTTTTGGCAATCAACAACGGCGGCTCACTGTCCGTCAAAGCATGTATCTGTAAGTTACGCAACTCCAGCGCGAAAAACCCTTCTGTCGGCGCAAAGTGAATGCCGTCCAACGAGACGGTGCGGCCTGTCACCTTTTCCAGCGCATTGATAATTTTTGGCTGCAAACGGTCGACATCCACCACCAGTCGGCCCAGAATTGCCAGGCTGCACATCAACAACAGTGCCACCCCCCCAAGCAGATAGACAACACGTATCGTCTGTCTATCCTGGATCAGCGCATGACCGCTGTTTGACATGATCGCCTTACCAGCCTGTTGATAAAATCGCCATACGACCTCGATTCGGTAGTGCAACGTAGAGTGCGATGCGCACCCATTTTGCAACACGCTGCCTTTTTTGCTCTGCGCCCTCTCTCAGCCCCCTGGTGCGGCGCAGCGCAACAAACCCGGGGCCTGTATCGGCGGCGGCTATTCGGCCAACTTGGCCAACAGGCGCTGATTCACCAGAGCGGGATTGGCCTTCCCCTGGGTTGCTTTCATCACCTGTCCGACCAAAAAACCCATCACTTTGCCTTTGCCAGCCCGATACTGGGCAACATCATCCGGATAGCTGGCCAACACCCTCGCAATGGCCACATCAATCGCCCCTTCGTCACTGACCTGGCGCATGCCGCGCTGCTCGGCAATCTGCTGCGGATCGCCGCCTTCCTGGCACATGATCTCAAAAACCTCCTTGGCCAGCTTGCCGGACAAGGTACCTTGCTGAATCAAGGCCACCAATTTGCCCAGTTGCCAGGGCTGCAAAGGAGATTGGCCAATTTCCACTCCATCGCGATTCAAGCGGGCCGCCAACTCCCCCGTCACCCAGTTGGCTGCCATTTTGGCGTTGCCATGCCCCAAGCTGGCGGCATGGGCTGCCACCGCTTCAAAATAGTCCGCCAACTCCCGACTGGAGGTCAACACCCCGGCATCATAGCGGGAAAGCTGATACTGTTGCCCAAAGCGTGCCGCCTTGGCGTCCGGCAACTCCGGCATCGCCTCGCGCAGCGCAGCCACCCGTTCTGCTGTCAAACGCAAAGGGGGCAAATCCGGCTCTGGAAAATAACGGTAATCGTGGGCATCCTCTTTGCCGCGCATCGGTCGGCTGCTGTTGAGATCCGCATTCCATAAACGGGTCTCCTGGACCACCTTGCCACCCTCTTCCAGCAACTCAATCTGCCTCTCCACCTCATAATCGATGGCCCGCATCACGTTGCGGATGGAGTTGAGATTTTTCAGCTCACAGCGGGTACCAAAAACAGAATCTCCATGCAGGCGCACGGAAACATTGGCATCGCAACGAAACGATCCCTCCTCCATATTGCCATCGCACACCCCGAGATAGCGCACAATGGCCCGCAATTTTTTCAGATATTCACCCGCCTCCCCCGACGAGCGCAAATCCGGCTCGGAGACAATCTCCATCAACGGCGTGCCCGTCCGGTTCAAATCGACCCAGGAGGCCCCGTAAATCCCTTCGTGGAGACTTTTCCCGGCATCCACCTCCATGTGAATACGGGTAATGCCGATGCGCACTCCTTCGCCCCGCTCCGGCGAATCGATCCACAAGGCACCCTGCTCGACAATCGGCAACTCATATTGGCTGATCTGGTACCCGGCAGGCAGATCAGGGTAAAAATAATTTTTGCGGGCAAACTCGCTTAACAGCCGAACCTGGCCATCAATCGCCAGCCCGGTTTTGATGGCCATCTGCACCGCTTCCCGATTGAGTACCGGCAACACCCCCGGAAAGGCGGCACAGATCGGACAGATCTGGGTATTGGCCTCCGCGCCGAAACGGGTCGAACAACCACAAAATATTTTTGATCGCGTCAACATCTGGGCATGCACCTCCAAACCGATCACGGTTTCATAGCGCGCTCTGGCACTGCCCTCTGCTCCCGATTGTGTCGACAACCCCTTTTGACTCATTGCAAACTCCGCGCTTGTGCATCCATCACTGCGAACCAGCCCCTGGCCCGTCACTCATAAGCTCTCCGCGTATGCCACGCCGTCACCTGTTGAAAGGCATGCCCGGCGCTCAGCAGGGTGCCTTCCTGTAACGGTCGACCAATCAACTGCAGACCGATCGGCAGATTCTGCGCATCCCACCCGCACGGAACAGAGAGAGCGGGCAAACCGGCAAGATTGACGTTAATCGTAAAAATATCCGATAGATACATTTTTACCGGATCTGCATTTTTTTCGCCGATACGGAAGGCGGTCTCCGGTGCAGTCGGCGTCAACAGCAGATCGACCTGGGTAAAAGCGGCCTGAAAATCATCGGCAATCAGGCGACGCACTTTTTGCGCTTTGCGATAAAAAGCATCATAATAGCCAGATGATAACACATAGGTGCCCAACATGATCCGCCGTTTGACCTCAGCACCGAACCCTTCGGAACGGCTGCGGGCAAACATGTCGGCCAGATCTGCCGGTTGCTCACAGCGGTAGCCGAAACGAATGCCATCATAACGAGCCAAATTGGAAGAGGCCTCCGCTGGCGCGATAATATAATAGGTGGGAATGGCATAATCGGTACAAGGCAGCGCTACCGGCTGGCAGACGGCACCCAGATCCTGAAACACCCGTATGGCCTCCTCAAGCGACTTGCGCACCGCTGCCGCCATACCGTCGGTGTAATACTCCTGCGGAATACCGATACGCAATCCGCGCATCCGCTCTTGTGGCCCCTTGTCCTGCGCCAACAGGGATCCATAATCCTCCACCGGCTGGTCAATGGAGGTGGCATCCAACGGATCATGTCCGGCCATGGCCTGCAGCAACAGGGCGGCATCCTCAACCGTGCGGGTCATCGGCCCTGCCTGATCCAACGAAGAGGCAAAAGCGATCATGCCAAAACGGGATACCCGTCCATAAGTCGGCTTCAAACCGGTGATGCCGGTCATCGAGGCCGGTTGACGGATGGAACCACCGGTATCGGTGCCCAACGCCGCCACGCACAAACCCGCAGCCACCGCTGCCGCCGAGCCACCGGAAGATCCACCCGGGGTACGGCTGCGATCCCACGGATTGCGCACCGGACCAAAATAGGAGGTTTCGTTGGAAGAGCCCATCGCAAACTCATCCATGTTGGTCTTGCCCAACATGACCATGCCCGCCTCTTGCAAGCGGCGGGTGACGGTGGATTCGTAGGGAGGGGTAAAATTGGCCAACATGCGCGAGGCACAAGTCGTGCGCACCCCTTTTGTACAAAACAGATCTTTGACCGCCAAGGGAATACCGGTCAAGGGACCTCCTTGACCTGCCGCCAGGCGGGCATCTGCCTGGCGGGCAGCCGTCAACGCACCTTCGGCGTCGACAGTAATAAAAGCATTCAGCTCTGGATTGTGCGTCACGATTCGATCCAGAAAAAACTGCGTCAACTCCACAGCCGATACAGTCCGCTGCCGCAACAAATCAGCCGCCTGTTTGAGGGTAATGCTGGCAAGATCCACCGCAATGGTTCTCCTACTCGATCATTTTGGGAACACGAAAATGACCCTGCTCGGTCTCTGGCGCACAGGCCAACAGGGCTGCGCGCTGGTTGCCATGAACAACCACATCCTCCCGTTCGGCAATGGCCATCGCCACGGCATGCGACATCGGCTCAACCGCGTCGGTCGGCAGGCGGTTGAGCGCCTCCATCAAGGTCAATATGCGAGAAAGTTGCCCGACATAGAGGTCAACCTCCTCCGGGGTGACCCGCAAACGGGCCAGGGTGGCAACTTGTTTGACAGTAGCGGCATCAATTGACATAGTCGGATTTTTACACCTGTGGCTGGCTGGCTGTAAAAAAAGATGGCGGAAACATTAATCTCCTTCCCGGCAAAAGACAACGGCTGTTGCACACAACAGGGCAGTCAACCGCTCATTTTGCTTGCAATAACATAAAAATGGGATGGTACAAAAAATGCACCACTTATCTTCAAGGTCGATTGAACCGAAAAAGAAATTAAAGGAGTGGTCACCCCCGTTCCGCCCACAGACACAGGATGGCAGTCAAGGCCGGTTTCCGGACTCGATGCCTTAGCGTGCAGGCAGAAAGTGCAAACCAGTCCTGAAACGAATCGACCCAGGCGGTTGGCCCGCCACGAGACAGGCTTTGTGTCTGTCTCGTGGCAGAGCCTGAAAAACTGCAGAACAGGTTACTCTTGCGGCTCTCGTCGCAACAGACGACGGAAGAGATGCAAGGCGGTTTGACTGGTTTGGTAACGTATCCGGTCACGGCTGCCCTGGTAGAGAGAGGCGTGTTCCAGCACATCGCCCTGCAGGGAAACCCCTGCCAGAAATACCGTACCGACGGGTTTTTCTTCCGTACCACCGTCCGGTCCGGCGACGCCTGTCGCGGAGACGGCAAAATGTGCCCCGGAGCTGCGCAGGGCCCCACGTGCCATGGCCAGGGCCACTTCCGGGCTGACCGCACCACACCGTTCGATCAGCACCGGATTGACATCCAGACACTGCGACTTGGCCATGTTGGCATAGGTGACATAACCGACCGACAAATAGGCACTGCTGCCCGGCACGGACGACAAACGGGCAGTGATCAAGCCGCCGGTGCAGGATTCGGCCACGCTGATGGCCACATTGGCCTCGCGCAACTGCTTGCCGACCAACATTTCCAGCGGGCGCGGTGACTTGCTGTACAAGCGGTCCCCCAACCGCTCCTGCAGCCGTTCCTTGAATTCGGCACCCACCTGGGCCGGAATCATCAGCGCCGTGTCGCCGTTGGATAAAACACGGATACGGCACAAACGCAAATCACTGGCCTCGACCAGCGAGGAGACCACACTCTCTGAGCCTTCAGCCAGCCAACAGGAAAAATAACGGCCACGACGGGTCATGCCCTGGGTATCGACAATGCCATCTTCCATAAATTCGCGAATGGCGGCCACCAACTCGCGGCGCAGGCCCCAAATGCTTTTTTCGCAATAAATCACCATTCGTCCCCGCCGCTTGATGGCAAAACCGGCAGGCATGCCATCGCCATCGTACAGAGGGCGGGCCCCCATGACCCGCAAACGGTCCGATTCATCACTATCCAAGCCCAAAGAGAGCCCCAGGTTGGATAACAAGGAACGACGCAGACGATTGCCCGGCTCAACCGTTCCCTGAATCAAAATCAGTTGATACTCTTCTGCAACACGGGTCGGATCAAAAGGGGCGTCCGGCTCCAGTTCGGAAAACCCCATCTCCGAAAAGCCCAGACATTCCAGTTGCAAATCCAGATAAGGACGACCGGATGGGGGAAACAACGACTCCTGTTCGCTCCATCGCGGCATGATAAGAAGACATTTCATGGCAAGGTGATCCTGGCGATAACTGTGATGCACAATCCAGCATAAAGGCCAGCCGCCAGATCATCCGCCATCACCCCCCAGGGAGAGGGCAGTTGCCGATCCAGCCAATTGACTGGCCAAGGTTTAACAATATCAAACAAACGAAACAAGGTCACTCCCAGCAGCCAACCGAGCCAACCTTCCGGCGCGGCCAACATGGTCAGCAACAAACCGGCAGCTTCATCCACCACCACCTGCTGCGGATCTTTCCGTTGATAATGGCGACAGGCAATCTCTGTCGCCCAGATGCCCAGCACTGTGGCCAGGAGCAAAGCCGCCAACTGCCACCAAAAACCGGCCTGCTGCGCCAGCCAGGCCAAGGGAACCGTGGCCAGGGTCCCCCATGTCCCCGGGGCTTTGGCCATGCGTCCGGCACCAAAAAGCGTTGCGACCTGTAAGGCAAAACGCTCTCGCCCCGAAGAAAGGTGATCGATCATATATTGTTATGCCGTAAAATAAAATAACAGAATGCTGTTGGTTGCACTCTTTTCGCCAAACCGATTTCAGTGCCCCCCCAAATAGGCTTTACGAATTTCGGGACTGGTCAATAATTCTTGACCCGGCCCGGACAAGGTAATACAGCCATTGACCAGCACATAGGCACGATCAGCCAATTGCAAGGCTTGATTGGCATTTTGCTCAACGAGAAAAATGGTGGTCCCCTCTTCGACAATAGCGCGCAGGGTGGCAAAGATACGCCCCATGATTTGCGGAGCCAACCCCAAACTGGGTTCATCCAACAATAACAAACGGGGTCGCGACATCAATGCCCGACCAATTGCCAACATTTGTTGCTCTCCGCCGGATAACGTACCAGCACGCTGTCGGGCCCGTTCACGCAGGCGAGGAAACAGATGATAAACTCTTTCCAGATCTTCGACCACGCCTGGTTGCTCGGCAGCGGACAATACCGGCTGATTGGCCAACGCCATCAACCCCATGGCGAGATTTTCTTCCACCGTCATTCCGGCAAAAACCCGACGCCCTTCCGGCACATGGGCAATACCCAGGCGGGCAATCTGGTGGGTTGCCAGACGGGTAATCTCCTGACCCAAATAGCGAATCTCTCCCCGTCTGGCAGGCGGATTGGCACAAATGGTCATCAACAGAGAGGATTTTCCGGCACCGTTGGCACCGATCAAAGCAACAATCTCGCCACGGTTCACCTGCAGGGAGAGACCATGCAACGCCTCGATGGCACCATAACCGGCACTGATCTCCTTGACCGCCAGCAGGGGATCATCGGCAACGGCTGTTATCGGCAAAGATTCATTCATGCAGCAACCCTTTTCACCCTGCACCGGTCCCCAAATAGGCGGCCAAAACGCGGGGATTTTGTTGAATCTCTTCCGGCGTTCCTCTGGCAATCACCTCGCCATGATCCAGCACCACCAGATGATCGGAAATCTCCATCACCATCCCCATATCGTGTTCAATCAACAGAATGGTAACCTGAAACTGATCCCGCAAGGTGAGGATCAATTGACTGAGCAGACGGGTTTCATTGGGATTGAGACCGGCAGCCGGTTCATCCAGACAGAGCAGACGGGGATTGGTACACAAGGCACGCGCCATCTCCAGGCGCCGCTGATGACCATATGGCAATTCACCAGCCAGGCGGTTGGCTTCGCCGTGCAAAGCAAAAAAACGCAACCATTCCGTCGCCCGTTGCAGGGCCGCTTCCTCTTTGGCCAAAAAACGCCGACTGCGCAACAGACCGGAGAGCAAAGCGGCATCCACCTGCGTATGTTGCGCCACCAGCAAATTTTCCATTACCGTCAGTTCGTTGAACAAACGAATATTTTGAAAAGTTCTGGCCACCCCTGCCCGATTGACCAGGTGCGGCCCCCCAAACATCTGATAATAGAGACGTTCGGCCAACCGTTGCGGCTGCCAGCAGTCGCGCCACCGGACCGGTTCACCCAACAGGGTGAGCAGATTGAGCCCCTCCTCGTCCTGTTGCCCGGCGTGTAAACGAATCGTGCCGCCATCTGCCCGATAAAAACCGGTAACACAGTTGAATACCGTCGTTTTGCCGGCACCGTTGGGACCAATCAGGGCGGTAATAGAACCCGGCTGTACAGCAAAATCCACCTGATTCAAGGCGGTTACCCCACCAAAACGGATGGTCAGACCGCGCACGGTAAGCAAAGGGGTCATCGGCCATCGACTCCCGGCACCAACGCGGCAGCTCTGTTCTCCTCAGCCGCCGTTGGCAAAGCAAAAAAGGGCCGACGACGCTGGCGCAAACCTCTGGGACGCCAGACCATCATCAAGACCATGGCAATGCCCACCGACAACACGCGATAGTCAGAAAAATCGCGCAACAACTCCGGCAGCACAGTCAACACCATGGCCGCCGCAATCACCCCGGTGGTGGAACCCATGCCACCCAGTACGACGATGGCCAGAATGTAGGCCGATTCAAAAAAGGTAAAGGATGAAGGGTTGACAAACCCTTGCAGCGCCGCAAAAAAGACGCCACCGATGCCGCCCACCATGGCCCCCAGACCAAAGGCAGAGAGTTTGACCGTCACATGATGAATGCCCAGCGAGCGGCAGGCTACCTCATTTTCACGCAGCGCCTCCCAGGCCCGACCGATCGGCATCCGTTTCAAACGAATGACCATGATGATCAGCAAACCGACCACCGCCAGCAAGAGAAAATAGAGAAAAATGGCCCGATGGTCAGACGAATAGCTGATGCCGAAAAATTCATGGATGGGGGTACCCCCCTGTTTGGCCCGCCGGTTAAATTCCAAACCGAACAAGGTGGGAAAAACCACACTGACCCCATTGGGGCCGCCGGTTACCGCAACCCAGTTATTGAGTACCAGACGAATAATTTCTCCGAAACCCAACGTCACAATGGCCAGATAATCACCATGCAGCCGCAGCACCGGAAAACCCAACACCATGCCGAACAGTCCGGCCAGCAGGGCTCCCAGGGGCAGAGCCAACCAAAAGCTCAATTGCCAGTAGTGATAGCCCAAAGCATAGGTATAGGCCCCGACCGCATAAAAGGCGACAAAGCCCAAATCCAACAAACCGGCCAAACCGACAACGATATTCAACCCCAAACCCAGCAGAATGTAGATCAGGGCCAGAATGGCAACACTCATCCCATATTTGCCGACCACAAAGGGCAAGGCGATGGCCAGCGCCATGGCCAACAGGATCCAGAGCGGTCGGGGTCCGCTTTGGCCAATGGTGACAGCCGGAGTGGACGAGGCGGCACGTCCGCCAAAACGATCAAACCAACCGATATGCTGCAACAACCAGGAACAAAAGAAAGTGCCAACCGTCACCGCCAAGGCCAGCCACAGAGGACGTTGCCAATGGGTTTCAATCTGATAACCAGACAAGACGGCACCGACCATCGGGGCCAAGAGCAGCAGAGCGATTGCCCCCACCCGGCAAGCCATCCACCAGCGTGCCCACATCAGACTTTCTCCACTTCCGGCACGCCGAGAAAACCGCTCGGACGAAAAATAAGAAACAAAATCAATAGAGAAAATGCAAACACATCCTTGTAGTCACTGTTGACGAAACCGGCAAAAAAAGATTCCGCCAAACCAAGCACCACCCCTCCCAGCATGGCACCCGGCAGGGAACCGATCCCCCCCAACACCGCCGCAGTAAAGGCTTTGATGCCCATCAAAAAACCGATATAAAAATCAAAAGAGCCATAATTGAGCGTCACCAGCATACCAGCCACCGCCGCCATGGCCGCCCCCATCACGAAGACGACAGAAATGATACGGTCGGTATCCACCCCCAACAGATTGGCCATTACCCGATCCTGCTGTGTGGCCCGGCAGGCGCGGCCCAAGGCGGTATGATGAATCACCCAGGTCAACAGAGCCATGCTGGCCAAAGCGGTGATCACAATCAGGCTCTGTTGATAGGTAATCTGCACAAACTGTTGTTCCACGGCCTGGGCGGGAATGCGCCAGACCCCTTCGAGAACGGGCGGCACCCCCTGGTTGCGCGCTCCCTGACTGATACGAATATAATTTTGCAAAATCAGCGAGATACCAATGGCAGAGATCAGGGGTGCCAGGCGGTTGGAGTGGCGGAGCGGACGATAGGCGATCCGCTCCACACTCCAACCGTACAAGGCGGTCAAAAAGAGGGTACACAGCAATACCAGCAACAGCACCACCGGCACCGAATGGAGACCAAAACCGGCCAACAGTGCCAGGAAAATGGCGGTCAGGTAGGCAGAAATCATGTAGATTTCGCCATGCGCAAAATTGATCATGCCGATGATGCCATACACCATGGTATAGCCCACCGCAATCAGGCCGTAGGTAGAACCCAGAACCAGACCATTTACCAACTGTTGTCCGAAGATATAAATATCCATATCCGCCCGTTGATCAACACTCCGCAGCACCGCATGGACAAAACAAAGGCAAGCAAGTTTCCTGATATATCAAAGTGATAATCAAAAGGCAAGCAAGCAGTTGTCCCAGCAAGGCCAAGCGGCAAGCGTGTGATCAATCCAACTCTTTGTATTTGCCCTTATCGTCCCAGCGATACATCACATAATCGGAGACGCGCAAATCGCCTTTGCCATCCCACGCCTTCTTGCCCATCACCGTTTCCACGGCGTTTTCATGCAGCCATTGGGCCAATTTTTCGCCATCCAGCGACTGTGTCGCCTGCATGGCCGCGACAATGGCCTGCAAGGTGGCATAGGAATAGAGTGTATACCCTTCCGGCTCATAGCCATTCTTGCGGAAAATTTCCACCAACCCCCGACCGGCGGGAAGGTTGCGCGGATCGGCACCAAAGGTCATGAACACCCCTTCGACGTAGGCGGGTCCACCGGCTGAAGTGACCAACACTTCCGAAAAAATACCATCGCCGGAGATCAGCGCTGCTTTCATCCCTTGTTCCCGCATTTGTCGCACCAACGGACCGGCCTCACTGTGATAACCGCCAAAATAGACCGCATCACTCTGCAGCGATTTCAGTTTGGTCACCAGGGCATTAAAATCTTTTTCACCCCGGGTCAACCCCTCATAGATCACCTCTTTTTTGCCCAAGGCGTGCAAACGGGCCTTCATGGCATCGGCCAACCCTTGGCCATAGGTGGTTTTGTCATGCAAGACGGCAATCCGTTCGGCTTTCAATCGTTGCACCACAAATTCGGCACCGACCACTCCCTGCTGATCATCCCGACCACACATACGGAAAATGGTGGGCAATTTGCGCTCGGTAACCACCGGATTGGTAGAACCGGGCGTCATCATCAACACCCCGGCATCGGCATAAATGGTCGAGGCTGGAATGGTGGAAGAGGAACAAAAATGTCCGATCACCGCCACCACTTTTTCCCGATCCACCAAACGACTGGCAACCGCAGAAGCCTGTTTCGGGTCGCAGGCATCATCCGCTTTCACCAATTGCAACGGACGCCCCAACACCCCACCCGCCGCATTCAAATCGGCAGCAGCCTGCTCTGCCCCTCGCCACAACTGCTCCCCGAAGGAAGCATCAGAGCCGGAAAACGGCCCTGCCATACCGATTTTAATCGGCTCCCCTGCCATCAATGGCTCTCCCGCCAGGCACATCAGCAGGCCGGCAGCAAATAAGCGCAGAAAATATCTTGTTCTTTGCATCGGATGTATCCTTGCCCTGTTGAAAGTATAGAACCCTACCCAACCAAGAATAATGCAATTGAGAACCATTGTCCCGCCCTCTTTTACAGCAACAGAACCACTTTATTGTTGGTGCGATTGCCACGGAATTGTGGTAGAGTGGCGATTTATGGTTTGTTACTCTCTTTTTGCCGAGGAGTTCTGTTATCATGTCCGTTACCCTGACCCCCAATGCCGCGCAAAAATTGGGAGCCCTGCTCCAGGAAGAGGATAATCCCGATCTGAAATTGCGCATCTTTGTTTCCGGTGGTGGTTGCTCCGGTTTCAAATATGGCTTTACCTTCGATGATCAGCAGGATGAGGAAGATTCAATTATCGATCAGCACGGGATCAAAGTTCTGGTTGACGCCACTTCCATCAACTATCTGCGCGGTATTGAAGTCGACTATATCGAGGATCTCAATGGTTCGCAGTTTGTCATCAAAAACCCGAATGCGGCCAGCAGTTGTGGTTGTGGTCAATCCTTTACTCCGACCGCAGGTGGTGGCTGCGCCAATGCTTCCTGAGCAACGGGCAATTGCTGTTGCGACCATCGCGCAGGCGATGGCATCCGTAACGACAGCGCATGTCAGAGCTTGTGAATAGGTCGTCGTGAGCAGACCCGATGGCACAGCAGTCTATTCACAAGCTCTCAGCTCCCATGGCTGACCTGATTCCGTCGTGCGCTATCGAAACCATGCAACCGTTCAAGGATAGTCCTTATGTCCGATGAGACCCCCCTTTCGCCTGTTGATGAGCCTTCTCCTTTGCCCGATGCGCAGGCGGAAGTGATCGCCTCGGAATTGCACACGGAAACAATAATTCCCGGTGAAACCGTCGCCGCAGTCGCCACGGATGAGCCCCCCTCCTTCCCGGTGACCGAGCAAGCCGCCGTGCCAGACAGGGAGGAAATTTCTCCGGCAAGCGATGAGGCAACCGCCCCTTCAGCAACGGTCTCTGCGGCAACAGCGACCCAGGGGGAGCGTGCCGCGTCAGAACAAGAATCAGCGCAGACGCTCGGCGAAGAGACACACACAGAGGCAGAGGCCTCCCGCTCAGAAGCAGCCGATCAGCCCCATAAACTGCTTCCCAGCGAACTGGTCATCTATCCCTTGGGAGGTCGCCCCTTTTTCCCGGGCATGCTGACCCCGATCCAGGTGGAAGGTTCGCCCTACTATGACACCATCAAAATGGCTCTGGAATCTCCCGGCAAAATGTTCGGAATCGTACTGAGCCATGCCGAAGATGGTGATGAAGTTTTTATCGCCGACAAGCTCTACCGTTTCGGAACCGTCACCCGCATCATGGAATCGGTCGTACATGAGCAGGATAAACAGATCAAACTGCTGGCAGAAGGGCTCTCCCGCTTTGAAATTATTGGCATTGCCGACGATGGCCCGCCGATTCTGGCCATCGTCAAACATCATGACAAACCGGTGGTCCATTTTGATCCAGACACCCTGAAACCCTACATGCTGGCGGTGATCAGCACTCTGAAAGAGATTCTGAAATATGACTCTCTTTATCAGGAGCAGGTCAAAATGTTTCTCTCCCGCCATAATTTCAGTGAGCCGGACCGTTTGGCGGACTTTGTTGCCTCCATGACCAGCTCCAATCGGGAAGAACTCCAGGAAGTTCTGGAAACACTCAATATTCGCGACCGCCTGGAAAAGGTGTTGGGACTGCTCAAGAAAGAGCTGGAAATCGTCAAACTGCAAGACAAAATTTCCAAACAGGTCGAAGAGGGTATCTCGGAAAATCAACGTCAATTTTTTCTGCGTGAACAGCTCAAAGAGATCCAGAAAGAGCTGGGCATCACCAAAGATGACCGCACCGCCGATCTGGACAAATTTCGCGACCGACTCAAACAGCTGACCCTGAGTGAAGAGGCCAGCAACAAAATCAACGATGAAATGGAAAAACTCTCCATCCTGGAGACCGGTTCATCCGAATACAATGTGACCCGCAACTATGTGGATTGGTTGTCCAGTCTGCCATGGGGTGTCCACTCCAAAGATCGGTTGAATATCAAACGGGCACGCAAGGTACTCGATGAGGATCACGACGAACTCAAGGATGTCAAAGAACGCATTCTGGAATTTTTGGCAGTCGGCAAGCTGAAAGGTAAAATCGGCGGCTCCATCATTCTCCTGGTCGGCCCACCCGGGGTGGGCAAAACCTCCATCGGGCGTTCCATCGCCCGCGCCGTGGGTCGGGAATTTTTCCGTTTTTCCGTTGGCGGCATGCGCGATGAAGCGGAAATCAAGGGACATCGCCGCACCTACGTCGGGGCCATGCCCGGCAAGGTGATTCAGGCGCTGCGCTATACCAAAGTGGCCAATCCCATTTTCATGCTCGACGAAGTGGATAAAATTGGTGCCAGCTATCATGGCGATCCCGCATCTGCCCTGCTGGAGGTTCTCGATCCGGAGCAGAACGCGGAGTTTCTCGACCACTATCTGGACGTGCGCTTTGATTTATCGAAAGTGTTGTTCATCTGTACGGCCAACCAAACCGATACCATCCCGTCGGCCCTGTTGGATCGCATGGAAATCATACGTCTTTCCGGCTACATTACCGCGGAAAAGATGACCATCGCCCGCAACCATCTGATCCCCAAACAACTGGAAAAAAACGGGCTCGATGGCGAAACCCTGCAGTTTTCCAGACGGGCGGTGCGCATGATCATCGACGGCTATGCCCGGGAGGCCGGAGTGCGCCATCTGGAACAAAAAATTGGGGCCATCTCCCGCAAAGCTGCCCTGCAGATTCTCGAAAAGAAAATTTCTCCGCCGATCCGCATCGGCCAGGACAATGTGGAAAAATTTTTGGGCAAACCCAACTTCCGTGACGAACCACCCATCAGTGGCGTCGGCATCGTCACCGGTCTGGCCTGGACCGCCATGGGCGGGGCTACCCTGGATGTGGAATCTTCGCAGGTCAATACCAGTAAAGCCGATTTTATTCTGACCGGCAATATGGGCGATGTGATGAAAGAGTCGGCCCGTATCGCCTACAGCTATGTGCAGGGACAATGCAAAGCCCTGGGCGGTCAGTCCCGGGTTTTGGCGGAAGGCTCCATCCATATCCATGTCCCGGAAGGAGCCACCCCGAAAGATGGTCCCTCGGCGGGTATTACTTTGGCCACCTCGTTGCTCTCCTTGGCCCGCAATGAACCGGTACCCAGACGTTTGGCCATGACTGGTGAAATCACCTTGACCGGCCATGTGTTGCCGGTTGGTGGTATTCGGGAAAAGGTGATCGCCGCACGCCGGGTCGGTATTCGCGAGATCATTCTCCCGGAGGGTTGCCGTAAAGATTATGAAGAGGTGCCGGAACATATTCGCGCCGGTTTTGTTACCCACTTCGTCAAACACTATCCAGAAGTCGCCAAACTGGTCTTTGGCTGACAGGCTGCCAAGCCTGTCAGCAACTGGCAGGGGCTCGTGTTTGAAAAAATACCTTGTGACACCGGTAACGAGTGGCTAGAATTCGCTTCTGGTGTCATCGCCGTTATGGCTTGATCAGTCATAACCTGTTCAGGAGTACGTCATATGCCTCGGAAATCAACTGTTTTTGCTGCCTTGTCTCTCTGCACGCTGGCTTTGACAAGTGGCGAACAAGCCATAAGCGCCCCGCCGAGTGCAAACGATAGCGATTTCCAAAATGAAATCCGCCTCTCCTGTGAAAAATATGCCAAAGAAGACCAAATTCCGACCAAAGATCTGAAAGAATACATCGCCCTGTGCATCCGTGATTTTACCGAAGCACAACCAACTGATGAATTTCCTCCTTTCGAAAATGAAGAGGGCATCCAGAGCGGTTCATCAACCGGTGAATACAATCCCCTGGAAAAAAGCCAGGAGATGGAAAAAGCACGCCCCATCGATCCCCCGGCCAAGTCGGCTCCTGCTGCCACCGCCAAACCGCTTGCCCCTGCGACCAACAAACCGGCGTTGCCCGCTTCACCCATGCAACCCGTCAAACCTGCTGCTCAGCCTTCTGAGGGCAAAAAGAGTTCTGCCCAATAATGAACCTGCAGCCATCGGGTCAGGATGTGCGGGCGACACGGATCTCCGTTGAACTGGTTCCGCGCGACACAGAGAGCTTGCGCCAGGAGTTGCAAGCGGTCCGCGAGGCTTTTCCTTCCGTTTCGGTCATCAACCTGCCGGATCTGCCCCGTTTTGCCGTGCGCTCCTGGGATGGTTGCGTCATTGCCAGATCGTTTTTTACCCACACCATCCCCCATATTCGCACCCTGGATTTGCCGCATGACCAGCCCCCTGCCATGTTGGCAACCTTGCAAGCCCATCAGATCCGGGAAATTCTCCTGGTCACCGGCGATGCCCAACCGGATGCACCACCAGGCCACACCCCCATGCCGCTGTTGCACGCCATTGCCCAGTTCAAACAGGCCTTTCCTGGCCTGCGTGTCTATGCAGCCATGGATCCCTATCGCCAGGACATGGAACAAGAGTACGACTATCTGCAGCAAAAATTGGCCGCCGGTGCCGATGGCTTTTTTACCCAGCCTTTTTTCGATCTCGCGCCCATGGCGCGTTATGCCGAACGCCTGGCCGGCATCCCCATTTTCTGGGGCGTGGCACCGGTCACCAGCGACTCCTCCCGGGCCTATTGGGAAAAACGCAATCGCGTGACCTTTCCCGATCACTTTACCCCCACCCTGGCCTGGAATCGCGACTTTGCCCGACAGGCGTTGCGGTTTGTGCGGGAGAGTCACTCTCACATCTACTTCATGCCCATACGAACACCAGTTGTCAACTATCTCGAAGGCATTCTTGACTGAGCTGGCAATTGCATTTGCTGGTAAAATCGGTCATCATGCCTCCATTCAATGGCTTGACAGCCCCCTTCGGACAAAGAGCAGCAGCTCGCTGATGACACCATGCCAGAGCCTTTATTTCCTCTCTTTTTGCAGCTGACCGGTCGTCCTTGCCTGCTGATCGGGGGTGGGGCTGTTGCCGAGGAGAAAGCGGCCCGACTGCTGGCTGCCGGTGCCCGCCTGACCATTGTTGCCCCTTCCCTGTTGCCCACCTTGCAACGTCGGGCAGAACAACAGGAACTCCTTTGGTTGGCAGAACGGTTTCAGGCGCATCATTTAAACGGCATGTGGTTTGCTGTCAGTACCCTGCAGGATGCCAGCGTCAATCGTTACCTCTTTGAAGAGGCCAATCGGCGTCACCTGTTTCTCAATGTCGTTGATCTCCCCCATTTTTGCACCTGTCACTGGCCAGCTTCTTTGGAACGCCCGCCGGTAACCGTTGCTTTTTCCACCGCAGGTACAGCCCCTGCCTTGGCCGGCTATCTGCGGCAATTACTTGAGAAAACATTACCGCATCGTCTCGGGGAGGTAGCTGAATGGATCTCCGCATGGCGTCAGCGGGTACACCCCTTGCTGCCGGATCTGGAAGCCAGAGGCCAATTTTGGCGTCAACTCTTTGCCAAAGGAGTGGTAGAACGTTTTGCCGCAGGAGAACAGGAACAGGCAGAACAGATCATTCAACAGGCCTTGCAGGCGTTAGCCCCTCCAGCACAGGATGAGCAGCATGACTGATCGCGTCAAAGCCTATCGGGATCGGCAAAAGGCGGCAGGGTTGGCGCAATTGAGCTTATGGCTCGACACAGCAACCTTGCACCTCCTGAAACAGATTGCGGAAAAACAGAATCGCCCCCCGGGTGAAATTGTCGCAGAGGCGATGCAAGCGTGGTTGGCAGACAAGCCGGAATGGGCCAACGACACGGTCAAAAAGGAGGAGAGCGCCCCCCTCGCCCCCCTTTTACCGGAACTGATTCGCCAAGTGGTTGCCGAACTCTTACCCCATCTCACCCCACCACCTGCCGAGCCGGAAAAGCAACCGCCAGCAACCAGCATCGACACCCCCAGTGATCCCAGCCACACCCTGCCCTGCCCCTTTTTGTATCACCGCCCCCTGCCTTTTTGAGCGGTTCAGCGGGAACATTGTGCCCCTCGGGCAAAGGCACTGCAACAGCAAAACCGTTGGGCTCTGCCCCCCCCGCTTGGGACCGTGCCTAATTGCCGACCACGGAGATCATTCGCAAAAACCATTTCACACTCAAACAAATCTTCCGCGACAACTGGGATCGGTTCCTGCACCACTTTCCTCCTCTGCACGGGAAATTGTGCCGCGCGAAAGGCGATGTCAATTGGCAAAAACGTCGTCGATGGACTTGGCATCCAGGATACGGTCGGTCCAAGTTTCGAGTTGCTCAAGGCTGGCTTCCGTTATCTTTGTCTTGATTGGATCCGGTGCCTGGCCGAAGCGGCGTTGCAACAAACGTAGCAGGACGTTGGCTTCGCCTTTCTGAATCCCAGACCGCTCCGCATATGTCACGTATTGCATCTTGCTCTCCTCCTCAAACGAGATCAGTTCCTTCAAAAACCGCTCTTCCATTTCCGCCGGCAGACTCATTACCCACTCGATGAACTTGTAAAGATTGGAAATTTGCTCACGACTGAACCCGCGCTGGTACAAACCGCGCGTGATGCGCCACCGCTCTTGGTAACGCGTCTGTGGCTGATGCTTGGTCTTTTTGGCTTGCAGATGTGCCAAAACAACCATGGCAAAAGGATTGATGGATGCTTCCAACTCCGGCAGGCGGTTCAAATAGTCCAACAATTTTATCGTGGTGAACTGGTAGGACAGCTTTGTACCCCACATCTCATAGACATACTCCGAAGGCCGCCAACTCGGCTCTTCATCGGCCAAAATGGCCAAGGCGACAACAGATTTGTTGTAGAAGTCTCGTACACGGGATTGGACGGTATTCATCCGTTCGGCGAAATCAGCCGTCCGATTCCCATGTACCTCCACATGGATCAGCACCCAGATTTCGCCGCCTTTGAGCAACCACACCTTGGCAAGCAAGTCTACACGACGGTCTTTGCTATCCGCTTGCTTCACGATCCGGCTGAATTCTTGATCCAAAAACTCAACGGGACGATTCCAGTCAATCTCGTCATGCGCCACGCACAGGAAAAAAACCAGGAACTCCTTGAAGCAAGTCTTCGTGACCTCTTTCCACGGCGAGTCATACTCGTCTGTCTGCCGCTGGCTGGTTTGCTTGATCATTCGTTTATCCTTGGCATAACAGTCGTACTCCCGTCTTCAGAAGCCAGTTTGGATCCAGAAGGTTTTGGACTGCGTCTGTACTCTGGCTCGCTGAATACGCCGGTACAAACAGATCGGCATGGCCCACCACGACATCCGCTGCCATGTGCTGAGTGGTGATATCTGTTGCTATTTCGTATCATTTCTTTGCCGTCGCCAGTATCACGCCGATTCCTTTTCTGAGTTAGCGATCTAACCAATCGCTTGCGTCAGGTGCATCCTATCCGACAAGATCAATTTTTCATCGCCTGCCTTGCTTCCCATTTCGAACGGCAGTACCCACAAGCTCATGTTGGGGTTGAACGAAAACGGTGCCAGTGGTGCCGTGAAGGTTGCACTTTTTGGATAGATGAGAACCAGTTCTTTTTCCACCTGATCCTCCAGAATATACTTGTGTCCGTAAGCAAAAATTTGATAAAAATCACTTTGCGAGATGTTGTATTTTTTGCCGCACGCTTGCTCAGCAAATCGCTTCCATTTTATATCCAGGATCACACATCGCCCTCCATACTCCATCAGCAAATCCGGGCGCAGATTGAAAAATCCCTTGCCGTTGTGCTGGCATAAATAGGATTCGTGCGATTGCGAGGTAATCTGCACCGTCTTCGGTATGTCTCGCCGCAAAGTCGCTTCCACAAAACGCTCAAACAGCTTTTCCATCGGGAAGAGCATGCTCATTCCATGCCACTGCCCTTGCAGCGCAACCGGAAGATGACGACCCAACACAAGCTGGCACCAAGGCAAAATAGGCGCATAGTGTGCCATAAGCTGGCCGTGACGCCAGGCATTGAAATCGAGGCTAAACTCACGCGAGGCCGGAATCTCGGCCAACACTTGGAGCAACTCGTGGGAAAGTCGCCAGTTTGCGGCCTCCCGGGTCGACTTGGCGACTAGCAAGAGTGCAGATTTTATCAAGCGGTTTTCGGGAAAATCGAGTGAAAGTGTATCATAGCGCGTATGAAAATAGTGACAACGATCAGGTGGTTGACGCAATTGCCGCACGACGTCGAGTTGCCCGCGCAGGTGGTGTTGTTCCTCTGCAATGCGCAAATAATCAAATTTTACACCGCACCTGATGAGGTGCTTGAGCGCATGGAGGAATTGGTGCCTGACCCATTCGGACAGTGGCATTTGAAACAAGGCGATGTCGGCCACGCCCACTTGGCGTGCCTTCAGATCAAGTGCCGCCTGGATCATGCGTGCGAGCAGTTCACGTGAGACTTCCTTTGATGAATCGGCATCATGATGCTTGGGTAGAATTTCCAGCGTCGTCCCGCACGGAGTTTCCAGGATCCCAACAAAATTATCCAGTCGTAGCCACTGTGTGTTCTCCACCTGCAGTAGTTCAGCACCACTGGCACGGAACTGGCTCGCCAAACGGCACAGCCAATCGAATGCGCTTTTGGAGACCGTTGCACAGTCCAAGCTTGGTTCAACTTGGCAGGTCGTGAGCTTTGCGTACTCGCGAACAACAACCGTTTCCGTCAATTTTTTTCCTTGATCGCGGTCATCACGTGCCAACCGAGTTGGCGCGTATTGTAGTTATTTCCTTTCGAGTTCAAGCAGCTTACGCGCAGTTTCTCGGCTAATCGGCGCAGTACCGGATAAGCCACCAGCTTCACACCATCCTTAAAGACAGTGATGGTAGTATCGGCGTCGCGATCGATCCGATAACCGTCGTACTCCACAGATTCTAGCGCACCAAAGCTTGGTCGGTCAGCATAATCAACCGCTCCTGCCGCACTCAAGCTTGGCCGCGTAGACGGAACTGCTGTGTGATCGATCACACCCAGGTAGGCATCCACCCGTTCAAATGCATCGGAGTTAATTTCCCATATCTTGGCCTGCACCTTGCCTTCGAAATCATCACCGAACAGCTCCGACATGTTGGCGCTGTCTGGCAGCACGAATCGGTTAACAAGCAGCTTGCGGTGGTCATTGAGAACCCAGCTGATGCGCTCCCAATCATCAAAGAAATACTCTTTGAAAAGCGGCATGATCTGTTCCTGGAAGATGAGTGCCAGGCGTTCGATGGTAGGATCTTCCCTTAAAGGCAAGAAATAAGCATGCCCAAGACAGCGCTCACGGTCCAACAGCGCTTCGATCCGCAAATTCATGATGGTGAGCAGTTGCTCAATGTCGATGCCGCCGACGTTAACACCGGCAAGCAGTTCAGGCCTAGGTGGCATCTCCTTGAACACGAAACGCCGTCGCAGTGCAATGTCTAAGTTGGCCAGAGAACGATCGGAGGTGTTCATAGTCCCGATCAAGTACAAGTTGTTGGGAATGCAAAAGGTTTTTTTTGAATAAGGCAGTACGACCGACAGAGCCTCGCTATTGCCAGCACGCTTGTTCGGTTCAATCAAGGTAATGAGTTCCCCGAAAATGCGCGAGATATTGCCGCGGTTGATTTCGTCAATGATCAAGACGCGGGCCTGCGGGCCCTGCTGTGCCTGTAGGTCGCTTTCGGGCACTTGGTCTACGACAACCCTCGTAGTCGCGTCCTCGCAGATAACCTTGAATATGCCCGGCATAGGAAAAAACTTTAGCTGGCCGGTGTTTTCGTCGGGCTCGGCTCGCAATCCCTCCACGAAGTCTTCGTAACTGAAACTTTGGTGGAAGGTCACGAAGCGGACATGCCCAGATGCTTCCAATTCGCTGAATCGCGCCCGCAATTGCGCTCGGTTGGCCCGGTGTTCGATGAGAAAGCCTGGGTCCAAAATGGCAAGAGCTTCATCAATCGTATGGTGGGTCTTGCCGGTTCCCGGTGGACCATACAAAATCTGATTTAAAGGTTGGTGCTGAGCATCTTCATCCGTCGTGTTATCATAAACATAATTTTGACCACTGTCCATAATCAAGCCCTGCTATAAAGAGACATCAAAAGGCGAATATTCGTTGCTTGAAGTGATACTCATAGTGAACATTATGCCCTTCGGGAAAAGGTACTGCAACAGCAAAACCGTGGGGCTCTGCCCCACCCCCCGCTGGGGACCGTACCGGTCCCAAGCCCCCTGCAATCACCATGACTTCCCATCTTCTTTTTCTCCTTTATAATCGCCGACCATGGAGGTCATTCGCAAAAACCATTTCACGCTCAAACAAATCTTCCGCGACAACTGGGGTCGGTTCCTTGAAGTTTACCCGACGCCGGTTACATGGTTTGTGGCTTACAACGTCTGGAAAATCCTTAATTGCCGAGAGCCCGATAGTCTCGGATACGCCACCTACGCTTGCCCGGATCAACTGCCAAACCCTCTGCCGCACGTCGAAGCAAAGCTCCAAGCTGCCTACCCATGACAATGCAACCACAAGCCAGACACTACAAAGACTATCACTAATATTTTTATGCGCTATTTCAAACACTTAAAAAAACTAAAATAATCTGTATCGACGAAACGCTGGCTTTCAACGGAAAATTTTCCAGATTTCATCTATAGGCAAATTCGATCAACTCATAAATTCCCGTGTGCATTTTATTATCTTTCCGAGACATTAAAAAGTCGGTGACCCGGCTTAAACCACCCGGGAAAATCCGCCCCCCTTCGGCGTGGCCGGCGGCTCCTCTGACCTGCGTTCTCGTATGGATTCGCTTTTGCTTTTGAGTTGGAAGCGCAAACAGGGCTCACCGGAGGATTGCAACACCTGCATCCACGGCCACTGTCTGCTTTTGAAGCCCATCGCCCGGCAACCCCGGGGAAACTCTGCATCCCAGGTGATCTGAAAATGGGCACAGTTTCGGCAATCAATACCGCTTTTACCTTCCTCTTCTTGACTCACCCTGTCATCACCCGTTCGCAACGACAACTGCTGATTGATGGCAACCGGTTGTTGCTGTGCCTGACCTGCGCCGATCAGAAAGGGGCACCGCGCTGTTTACACCACGTTGGGTTCAATACGGATAAAACGCGGTGTTTCCTGTACCGCATCCAGTTGTTCCATTTCCGCCAGCGCCAGTCGAATCTGCCGTTCGCTGGTGGCATGGGTAACCATGATCAAAGGAACAGCAGCCACAGCCGAGCGCCCTTTTTGATGAATGGCATCGATAGAAATCTGCTGACGTGCCAACACCTGGGTAACCTCCGCCAACACCCCCGGTCGGTCAGCAACAGCCAGACGTAAATAATATTCGCCACGCCAATCATCGGTCTGTCGTAGCGGAAATTGCTGCAACGCCTCTGGCAGCATGGAAAAGGGTGCCACCCGTCCGCCACATCCTGCCCGACTGCTGCGGGCAAGATCGATCAAATCCGCCACTACCGAACTGGCCGTAGGCCGCTCTCCGGCTCCCCGGCCATGATACATGGTGGTGCCAGCCGCATGACCACGCACAAAAACCGCGTTATAGACCCCCTCTACCGAGGCCACCATGCTGCCGACCGGGACCATGGTCGGCTGCACCCGCAACTCAACCCGCCCCTCATCCTGTTTGGCAATACCCAGCAGTTTGATCCGATAGCCCATCTCGGTGGCCCATTGAATATCGATATCCGACACATGCCGAATACCTTCAATATGAATCTGCTGAAAATCGGGATAACTGCCAAAGGAAATAGCCGCGAGAATGGCCAACTTGTGGGCGGCATCGATTCCATCCACATCAAAAGAGGGATCCGCTTCGGCAAACCCTTTCGCCTGGGCATCGCGCAGCACCTCGGCAAACGGACTGCCCTGTTCGCGCATTTCGGTCAAAATATAGTTGCAGGTGCCGTTCAAGATGCCATACAACTGGTCAATCCGGTTTGCCGCCAAACTTTCGCGCAGCACTTTGATAATCGGAATCGCTCCGGCAACGGCAGCCTCGAACAACAACTCCCGCTGCCGGGCAGCAGCCAGGGGAAACAGTTCATGGCCATACAGGGCCAGCAACGCCTTATTGGCGGTCACCACATGCTTGCCGGATTGCAGAGCGGTCATCAACAGAGAGCGGGCAGGTTCCAAACCACCGATCAGTTCGACCACCACATCGATATCGTCGGCGGACACTACCCGTTGCAGATCATCCGTCAACTCCACCTCACCCAGAGGCAAGCCACGGTCACGCGCGGGCGTTCGGGTCGCAATGCGCACCAAACGCAAAACGACGCCGGTGCGTTGCCGCAGCAACTCCCCCTGGGTAAGCAGCAGTTCCACGACACCGCGACCAACAACCCCAAACCCCAACACCCCGATGCGTAACTCTTGCATGGACCTATACCAAATGGTTAATCAATAAGCCAGACGACATCTCTGCCGATTGCCTGCCGCGCCCATCAACTGCGCACATCGCCCCCGGCATGGAGAAATTTTTTGATATTGCGAATAGCCTGCCGCGTCCGCGCTTCATTTTCGATCATGGCAATGCGCACAAACTCATCGCCGTACTGACCAAAACCAATGCCCGGGCTGACGGCAACCTGCGCCTCCTTGAGCAGCAATTTGGAAAATTCCAACGATCCCAGCTTGCGATGCTCTTCCGGAATTTGCGCCCAGACAAACATGGAGGCTTTTGGCCGCTCAATATGCCAACCGGCGCGCTCCAAACCATCCACCAACACATCACGCCGACTTTGATAGAGTTGCCGAATATCCTCCACGCAATCCTGCGGGCCATTCAAAGCCACTGTGGCGGCAATTTGAATCGGTTGGAACATGCCATAATCCAGATACGATTTGATGCGCGTCAAGGCGCGGACCAGGCGCTTGTTGCCGACGGCAAAACCAACACGCCACCCAGGCATGTTATAGGTTTTGGACAGGGTATAAAATTCAATCACACAATCCTTGGCACCTGGCACCTGCAACATGCTGGGGCATTGATAGTCATCAAAACAGATTTCCGAATAGGCGATATCTGACAGCACAAAAAGATCATTTTCCTTGGCAAAGGCAACCACCTTCTCGTAGAAAGGCAGATCCACCACCATGGCGGTCGGATTGGAGGGAAAATTGATCACCAGCACCTTGGGACGCGGCCAACTTTGGGCCATCGCCTGTTTTAACTCTTCAAAAAAATCGGTGGTACGACATAATGGGACATGGCGAATATCAGCGCCAGCCAAAACAAAAGCATAACCATGAATCGGATAGGTGGGATTGGGTACCAACACCGAATCGCCGGGAGTGGTAATCGCCAAAGCCAGATGGGAGTAGCCCTCTTTGGAACCAATGGAGACAATGGCCTCCGAATCCGGATCCAGTTCAACCCCGAAACGGCGCAGATAATAGGCACAAATGGCCTTGCGCAGTCCATTGATTCCACGCGACACCGAGTAGCGATGATTGCGCCCCTGGCGCACCGCTTCGATCAATTTATCAACAATATGCGCAGGCGTCGGCTGATCCGGATTGCCCATGCCGAAATCAATAATATCTTCCCCGCGATGCCGGGCCGCATCTTTCAACTCGTTGACCACAGCAAAGACGTAGGGGGGTAACCGGCTGATTCGATAGAACTCTTCCATTAAACGCTCAGATATCCAGGAAATAAGCCCAAGAAAGGGACCGGGTGGGTCGCCGTTGCGCCCACCCGGTTACTACGACAACATGCGATCGATGATCAGACGATCAAAGAGACGATCAACAAAGCCACAATGTTGGCAATTTTGATCATCGGGTTGATCGCCGGACCAGCCGTATCTTTGTAGGGGTCACCCACGGTATCACCGGTCACCGCTGCTTTGTGCGCTTCGGAACCTTTACCGCCAAAGTTACCCATTTCGATATATTTCTTCGCATTATCCCAGGCACCACCGCCGGTGGTCATGGAGATGGCGACGAAAATACCGGTCACGATGGTACCCATCAACAAACCACCCAACGCTTGCGGACCCAAAGCCACTCCGACGACCACCGGAGCCAGCACCGGCAACAACGAGGGAACGACCATCTCTTTAATGGCTGCACGGGTCAACATATCCACCGCTTTGGAATAGTCCGGTTTGGCCGTACCTTCCATAATGCCGGGAATTTCACGGAATTGCCGACGCACTTCGATCACCACGCTACCGGCTGCGCGACCCACCGCTTCCATCCCCATGGCGGCAAACAGATAGGGCAACAAACCACCGATGAACAGACCAATGATCACATAGTGATTGGAAAGATCAAAGGTCACACCCTGTTTGAAGTGGGCCAATTCATGGGTATAGTCAGCAAACAGCACCAAGGCGGCCAAACCGGCAGAACCAATGGCATAGCCCTTGGTCACCGCTTTGGTGGTATTGCCCACCGCATCGAGCGGATCGGTAATATCACGGATTTCCGAGGGCAGTTCTGCCATTTCGGCAATACCACCCGCATTATCGGTGATCGGACCATAGGCATCCAACGCCACGATAATGCCGGTCATCGACAACATGGAGGTTGCCGCCACGGCAATACCATACAATCCCGCCAGGTGATAGGCACCCAGCATGCTCAGGCAGACGGCCACCACCGGAGCTGCCGTCGCTTTCATGGAGAGACCCAAACCGGCAATGACGTTGGTGCCGTGTCCGGTCTCGGAGGCTTTGGCCACACCCTGTACCGGGCTGTATTCGGTTGCCGTGTAATATTCGGTGATGATCACCATGGCAGCCGTCAGAGCCAGACCAATCATGGCCGCGCCATAAAGAGCCATCACGCTGTAGGTACCGTTTTTGGCCATCAGCCACTGGGTGATCGGGTAGAACAGCAAGGCAGAAATGACACCGTTGACAATCACACCCCGATACAGCGCCGTCATGATTTTTTGACCAGGTTCCGCTTTCACCGCATAAACGCCGGCGATGGAACCCAAAATGGAGATACCACCCAACACCAACGGATAGACCAGGGCATTTTGAAAGCCGTTCATGACCAGCGCGCCCAGCAGCATGCTGGCAATCACAGTCACGGCATAGGTTTCAAAGAGGTCAGCGGCCATACCGGCGCAGTCACCCACATTGTCACCCACATTGTCGGCGATCACCGCCGGGTTGCGCGGATCATCTTCCGGGATACCGGCTTCCACTTTACCCACCAGGTCGGCACCCACATCGGCACCCTTGGTGAAGATACCTCCGCCCAGACGGGCAAAGATGGAGATCAACGAACCACCAAAAGCAAAACCGACCAGGGGCTTCAACAGTTGGGGCAGATTGCTGGTATCGCCTGTTTTCATCAGAATCAGGAAATAGATGGAGACACCCAACAACCCCAGACCAACCACCAACAAGCCGGTGACCGCACCACCACGGAATGCCACCTGCAGCGCACTGTTCAGACCACCTTTGGCGGCCTCTGCGGTACGCACGTTGGCCTTGACCGAAATGCCCATGCCGATAAAACCAGCAGCACCGGACAACAAGGCTCCTACGGCAAAACCGACGGCTGTCGGCACACCCAGATAGATGGCCAGCAACAGGAACAACACGCCACCCACATAAGCAATCGTCGTATATTGACGACGCATATAGGCCATTGCCCCCTCTTCAATGGCACCAGAAATGGCCTGCATCCGCTCCGAACCCGCAGACAAACTCAAAATCCAGTTTCTTGATACGACCCCGAATACGACTGCGCCAACCCCACACAGGATGGCAAGTACCAAACCTCCCATCGACATTTCCATAATCCGATTGTTCTCCCTTCAGCCTTAAGAATAATGATTTCGCCCCGGTACCACATCATGACGTCAAGATCGGCTCAACAGATGATTCCTCTCTTACTCCCCATATGACGCCTGAAACTTCTCCTGTTATTTTGCCGATCCATATTTATCCAAGAATCGCACACAATGCTGCATAGACCGTATCCATCGGCAACATGCCATCGACGGTACGGAACTTACCTCCATTACGGTAGTGATCGATCACCGGTGCTGTCTGCTGATGATACACGGCAAGGCGGTTGCGCACCGTCTCTTCGTTATCATCGGCCCGTGTGGTCAAGTTGCCGCCACACTTGTCACAGAGGCCTGCCACGACCGGCTTTTTGTGTTCAGCGTGATACCCTTCGCCGCAACCGGCACAGGTGCTGCGACCGGTAATCCGCGAAACCAAAGCCTCCGTATCCGCTGCAATATCGATCACATGATCAATCTGCAGGCCCCGTTCCGTCAACATGGCATCCAATGCTACCGCCTGGGCCACCGTGCGCGGAAAACCATCCAAAATAAATCCCTTGCCGCAATCCGCTTCGCCGATTCGATCGGCAATGATTCCGACAACAATCTCATCGGTCACCAAGCCACCACTTTCCATGGCCGCTTTCGCTTTTTGTCCGACTTCCGTACCTGCTTTGACAGCAGCCCGCAACATATCCCCCGTCGACAGTTGCGGAATAGCGTAACGCTCTGCAATCCTCCTGGCTTGAGTGCCCTTGCCTGCACCTGGAGGACCCATCAAAATCAGCTTCATAACAGCGACTCCCTTGATTTGCTTGGTTTTTTCCCATTTCTGCCCCTGAAGTAGCCTATGGGCTATCACACAGTAACAAATTTCCCTTTCCCATTCACCGAGAAAAACATCCGAACCTTGAATTTTTTTCTGCCCAGCGCCGACCCATCTGCCACTCTCTGGGGCAGGCGACTCCCTGCCGATGATTATTTTTTTTCCAGCATCGCACGCAGGTTGGCAAAAGGATTGTAGGTCGCCGCCTGTTCCGGTTCCTGACCGGTATCCATGCCGCCTGCCGCCAGATGATCCACATAGCGGGCATGCTCGTTATCATGACAGTAGATGCACAGATTCTCCCAGTTGCTGCCGTCTGCCGGGTTGTTGTCATGGTTATGGTCTTTATGATGCACCGTCAATTCGCTCAAGTTATCTTTGTCGAATGCACGCCCGCAGCGCGCACAAACCCATGGGTGAATTTTCAATGACTGCGCCCGATAACCTGCCTGACGCACTTGCGCATCCGAGCGGGCCATTGATATGATTTTCTCTAGCTTTTCCGGACAGTTGGTTCCAATTTTTGGACCAGATGGACGACGAGAACTCCTGATCATATTCCTATCAACTCCTTTTATTTGCCCTATACAGATACAATCCGCTCTACGAATAGCAGTTGTCGGAAACAAAAAAAAATCGCACCAGAGAGAAAAAACAGGTGAACTAATCTATACCAATAAAGTCGAAGCTACTAAAATAACGAGTGTTCAATTGCATATAGGTGCTATTGTTCTTCCTGCAAAGATCCACTCGAATCAGGATAGAGCCGATTATAGCCCCTGTATGCTTTTTGCTAACTCAATCAAGAGCGAGGCGACAAAACGCCAAACCATTCAGCAGGCGTTCGTTTTATCAAATATTTGTAAAAAACAAGTACACTTTAGCATTTTAATCTTGCAATCAACAACCAAATCAGGTTACTTATGGTGCGGTTGCAATAATCTCGAACAAGGATGAACCACGATGACTCTCAGTGAACGCATTCAAACAGCGCGCAAACAAGCCAAATTGACCCAAAAGGAGTTGGCTGACCGTGTCGGCATCAGCCAAACTGCCGTGCATAAACTGGAATGTGGCCGTTCCAAATCCTCCCGCAGAACGGTTGCCATTGCGCTGACCTGCGGAGTCGATCCCATTTGGCTCGATACCGGGCGGGGCGAAATGTCACTGATTGGTGCCACGCCGGGCATGAACCAGGCCGAATTTGCCAAAGCTGCGGAGGATGGCGAAATTTACCGGGCACCTCTGTTTGCCCGCTTGCCACTCATCTCCTGGGATGATGCCAACCGCTCCTGCGAAGAAGATTCCGATTCCTTTCATCCCAAGGCTGTGGAAGCCTGGATTCCGGTCGCGCCGCGCTCCAGTGATCGCACCTTTGCCCTGCGGGTTCCAGATGACTCCATGGAACCGGAATTCCATGAAGGTGAAATCATCATTGTCGATCCCAGCATGGCCGGAAAACATAACCAGTTTCTCATTGCCCGCATGGATGGGGATTCCATGGCCACCTTCAAGCAACTGATTGTTGTGGGCAACCGCACCTACCTGAAACCCCTGAACTCTCGCTATCCGCTGATTGAAGTGCAAGGGACCATTCGGGTGTGCGGCGTCGTTGTCGGCAAATACAAAGAGTATTGATTGCTGCCCCACTCCCGTTTGCCTCGTCCCCATATGACGGTGTGCAAACTGTAACACGTGGCCAGATACAAATGCCAGGATAAGGCGAAAAACCTTTCCTGGCATTTTTTTTCTGTACCAGGAATGGACACCCACCGCGAATGAACCTGTACCAATGGTCAAGAGTATGCTATCAGACTTGGCCACCGCTTGACACCGGTCAGCGGCCAAAGGGGTGCCGTCGGCGCGTGGCAGGGACTGTTCTCATGCGGTCCAAAACCCCTTGATACGGCGTTGCTGGGCCGCTCCGCTGCTCACATACACCTCGTATGCTGTGCTGCTCGCGGCCCAGCGCCTTGTCTGAAGGACTTTTGGCCTCGAATGAGAACAGTCCCCAGTAAGGCACCATTTTTTGACATGCGCTCTGAATCAGGAATGCGGACAAACAGCATGATTCGCGTACAACAAGAACGATTTTCTCTGGAAGACGAACTCGACCTTTTGCTGCGAGACAACCCGAAAGTTGGAGGTGTTGTCACCTTTTTGGGTCTGGTCCGGGATTTTACCACTTCCGCCGATGTGACAACACTGTTGCTGGAACACTATCCCGGCATGACCGAATCGGAGTTGGCCAACATCGAACAGAGTGCCCGCTCCCGCTTCGACGTTGAAGAGATTCTGGTGGTCCACCGGGTGGGCCGCCTGACAGTCGGGGAACCCATCGTCCTGGTGGTCGCCGCTGCCAGCCATCGGGCCGAGGCTTTTCTTGCCTGTCGCTACGTGATCGACCACTTGAAACATAAAGCCACCTTCTGGAAAAAAGAGATTCTGCGCTCCGGCGAGGAGCGCTGGATACACAGTTGCCCAGGCTGCGAAGCGGCCATCGACAATTGGCAGGAAAATGCTTCCCCCCCCTCTGCCACCGCACAAGCAGCCCATGCCAACGATTGCCGCCACCATCATCCGGCGGAGCCAATGGCTGCTCCCCCTCTCCCCATGTGGCAGGGGCTGCGCCTGGGCATCCTGACCCTTTCCGATAGCCGCAGTGCCAGCACGGATCAAAGCGGACAAACCTTGTTCCAATTGGCCGGACAATGGGGCGGTGAGGTGGTGGTGCGTCAGGTGATTCCTGACAATCAGAGCGACATCCAACAACTGTTGGTCGACTGGGTTGACCGACTGCAACTGGATCTGATCCTCACCACCGGCGGAACCGGTCCTGGCCCCCGTGATGTGACCCCGGAAGCAACCCGTGCCGTCTGCCAGCGGGAGATGCCCGGCTTTGCCGAACAGATCCGCAGCAGCGGCCTGCAACAAACACGCAACGCCCTGTTTACCCGGGGGGTTGCCGCCTTTCGTGGCACCACCCTGATTGTCAACCTTCCCGGTTCCACCCGTGGTGCCAGCCATAGTCTGAAGGCAATTGCCGATCTGGTACCGCACGCCTTGCGAATGGCCAAAGGCGGGGGCCACCATTAACCTGGAACAGAGGGCAAGCGCCATGATCTCTTATGCCGAAGCCAAACGACGTGTCCTGGAACAACTCATTCCGGTAGCCAGGGAAGCAGAGGAGACCCCTCTGACAGACTCTCTGGGCCGCGTTCTGGCACAAACCGTCTATGCCAGCGAAGCGGTGCCCAACCATGACAATTCCGCCATGGATGGTTATGCCATGCGCAGCGCCGATCTGGGCGAGCAGGCGGTCAGCCTGCGCGTGGTTGCCGATCTGCCCGCCGGTTCCTACTTCCATACTCCGTTGCAGGCGGGTGAAGCGGTGCGCATCATGACCGGTGCCCCCATTCCCCCGGGCAGTGATTGCGTGGTCATGCAGGAACAGGTCAAACGACAGGGGGAGTGGGTTACCGTTCCACCCGGCCAACTGCCAGGACAAAACATCCGACCTGCCGGGGAGGATATCGCCGCAGGCAGCGCCATTTTTGCCGCTGGTCGCCGCCTGGGCGTGGCCGACCTGGGGCTGTTGACCTCCTTGGGCAAAAGCACTCTTCCCCTCTTTCGTCGCCTGCGGGTGGCCTTGCTCTCGACCGGCAACGAAGTGGTCAGTCCCGGTCAACCGTTGGCACCCGGGCAGGTCTACGACAGCAATCGGGCCACGCTCCGCGCCGCACTCACCCTGTTGGGTGTCGAGGTGATCGATTTGGGCAGCGTGCGCGATGATCGGGAGGCGTTGACCGCTGCGTTACGGCAAGGGGGAGAACAGGCCGATGCCCTGATCACCAGCGGTGGTGTTTCGGTGGGGGATTATGATCTGGTCAAGGAGATTTTGCTCAAAGACGGGCAAATCGACTTTTGGCAGGTGGCCATGAAACCGGGCAAACCGCAAGCCTATGGCCGTTTGGGCCAAGCCCACTTTTTTGGCCTGCCGGGCAATCCGGTCTCCAGTCTGACCGTCTATCTGCTGATGGTGCGCCCGGCACTGTTGAAAATGATGGGGGCCGCCACAGAACCGGAACGGCGCTTTCAGGCCCGTTTTCGTGGCAGTTGGCACAAACGCCACTCCCGCATGGATTTTTTGCGCGGCATTGTCCACTTTGACCACCCGGATGGCTCCCCAGCCTCCAGCCCGTGGGTTGAGGTGACCGGAGCGCAAGGTTCCGGCATTCTTACCAGCCTCTCCAAGGCCAATGTATTCATTATTCTTCCGGAAGGCCCGGCCCAGATTGCCGATGGTGACCCGGTGACCGTGCAATGGATCGACTATGCCTGAACAATCGCCTTTGACCCACTTTGACCACCAGGGGGCCACCCGCATGGTGGATGTGACCGCCAAGGAGGCAACCGATCGCCTGGCCATTGCCGCCGGGGAGGTGGTCATGCAGCCAGAAACGTTGCAACTGATCCTCAATCGGCAGTTGAGCAAAGGCGATGTGCTGGAAGTGGCACGCATCGCCGGCATTATGGCCGCCAAACGGGTGGATATGTTGATTCCGCTCTGTCACCAACTCAACCTCACCTCGGTTAAAATTGCTTTTGACTCCGATCCGCAGCGCCAGGCAATCACCATCACCGCCCAGGTGCGCACCCATGGTCCAACCGGGGTGGAAATGGAGGCGTTGACGGCTGTTTCCGTCGCGGCACTGACCATCTATGACATGTGCAAGGCAGTGGATCGCGGCATGCGCATCGGCCAAATCCGCCTGATGGAAAAGGCAGGCGGCAAAAGCGGCCATTTTCTCAGGGATCCGTCGTGTTAACCGACTCTTTTGGTCGCACCATTCGTTATCTACGGGTTTCGGTCACCGACCGCTGCAACCTGTTTTGCAACTATTGTCGCCTGCCCAACGAAACCCTGTCACCCAACAATCGGGAATTGCTTGATTTTGATGAATTGGTCCGCCTGCTGCGTCTTTTTCTGGCCCTGGGAGTCGAACGGATCCGCTTGACTGGCGGCGAACCATTATTGCGCCGCAATATCGTCGGTTTGGTACAAGAAATTGCCCAGCTGCCCGGTCTGCGCGAACTGACCCTGACCACCAACGCCCTGCTGCTGGCGCGCCATGCGGCAGCGTTGCGGGCCGCCGGTCTGCATCGGGTCAACATTTCGCTGGACTCCTTGCACCCACACACCTTCGACCGCATCACCCAACCGCACCGTCTGCTCCCCGATCTGCCGAGTGAACGGCAGGAGGTGCTGGGCCTGCCAGCCGTGTTGGCCGGCATCGATGCCGCCCTGCGTGCCGGCTTGCAGCCGGTAAAAATCAATATGGTGGTCATGCGCGGCATCAACGACAGTGAAATCGTCGACATGGTGCAATTTGCCCATCGGCATGGTCTGCTGTTACGCTTCATTGAAACCATGCCCGTCGGCGAGGCGGGTATGGAGATGGCGGATCACTTTATTCCTGCCGAGGAGATATTACAGCGCATTCAAAACCATTTTGCCAGCCAGTTGATCCCGGTGGAAGACAAACGGGGCTCTGGTCCGGCCCGCTATTTTCGTCTGGCCGACTCTGCTGCCGAATTGGGGGTAATCTCTGCCCGTTCCCGTCATTTTTGCGACACCTGCAACCGCATGCGTCTGACCTCCAAAGGCAGCCTGGTCTACTGTCTGGGTCGCTCCGACCGCATGGATCTGAAACAGCTGCTGCGCAACGGTGCCAGTGATGCCGAGTTGCAGGCAGCCATTCTGGCGGCGGTGGCCCTGAAGCCACAACAACATGAATTCAACCAAAGCGAATTTTACCGCCCCGGCAATCGCATGTCTGCTTTAGGAGGCTGAAGCACGGCAGACGGGACAGCGTGGGTTTTGTTCAATCCGGATCCGCATGATTTGACCATGCAGGCTGTTGATCAACAGCAGATGGCCTGCCAATGATTCACCAATCCCCAACAACTCCTTGATCGCCTCCACCGCCTGCCAGGATCCCAAAATACCGGCCACCCCCCCCAAGATACCCGCGCTCCGACAGGTTGGCGTCGCCCCTGCCGCCGGAACTTCCGGATAGAGGCAACGATAACAGGGGGCCGTGGCATCGACGCCATGGCGAAAAGTGGCCAGTTGTCCCTCAAAACCCAATACCGCCGCCGATACCAGCGGCTTGCCCGCCCGAAAACAGGCGCTGTTCAACAAATAGCGGGTGGCAAAATTATCGCTGCCGTCGAGAATGACATCCCCTTGTTGCACCAGGGCCATGACATTCTCTTCGCTCAGACGTTCGCTCTGGGCAATCACCTCAATTTCCGGGTTGAGGGCGTGCAACGCCGTGGCCGCTGACGCGGCTTTCGGCTCACCCAACCGCGCCTGGCTATGAAGAATTTGCCGCTGCAGGTTGGAAAGTTCCACCTGATCATCGTCGACAATCACCAGGCGACCGACCCCTGCCGCCGCCAGATAGAAAGCAGCCGGCGAACCCAAGCCACCGGCACCAACCAGCACCATCCGGCCCGCCAACAGGCGTGCCTGCCCTTGCCCGCCAATCTCCTTGAGCAACAACTGCCTGGAGTAGCGTTGGACCTGTAAAGGGGTCAACTCCATAACGCACCAACCATTCCTGCACGGCAAGAAAACAATGGCGTTCTGCCGGTTATATTGCTGCTGGAACGCTCTCGATTGTCATAACTACCATTTTTTGCAGTTTGCAGCGATCCTCTCCTAACCGCTTTGCTTTCCCTTGCATATCGATGCCAGAAGTGCGCATTATTTGCAACACCTGGACAGTATAACAAGGGAATGGCCAACTCAAGCAGGGGGAACGGCAAGGTGACAAGCAATCTGCAAGAACTGACCAATGCAGGGCTGCGGCCCACATTTTCACGGATGAGCGTCCTCTCTCTTTTTTCCGAACACGACGAGGTACACCTCTCGGCAGAAGAGATTCATCAAAAACTGCAAGCCACCGGTTTCCGCATGGGCCTGGCCACCGTCTATCGCGTCTTGACCCAATTTGAACAGGCCGGTCTACTCTACCGCCACCGACACGAAGATGGTCGCGCCATCTATGAGCTGGCCGGAGAACAGCATCATGATCATATGATCTGCATCAACTGCAAAAAAATGATCGAATTCAACGATCCCATCATTGAAGAACGGAAGCGGAAAATTGTCGAAGATGCCGGTTATTCCCTGCATGGCCATGTTCTCTACCTGTATATTTCCTGTGACGATCCCAACTGCCCGGGTAAACAAAACCGATAATCTGTACGCAGCGGGGTCATTCTCTCTTCAGACAGTACCGTCATGTCCGCTCAATCCTTGATTTTACGCCTGATGGCCGCAGTACAACAACGTATTATCGGCCAGGAACGGTTGATCTTGCGTCTTTTCACCGCCTTGCTGGCCGATGGCCATCTGTTGGTGGAAGGGGCCCCTGGCCTGGCCAAAACCCGGGCCATTCAGGTCTTGAGTTCCGGCATTCAGGGGCAGTTTTGCCGCATTCAATTCACGCCGGATCTGCTGCCTGCCGATTTGACCGGCACAGAAATTTTCCACCCGCAACAAGGCAACTTCACCTTTCGCCAGGGGCCGTTGTTTCATAATCTGATTCTGGCCGATGAAATCAATCGCGCTCCGGCCAAAGTGCAATCGGCTCTGCTGGAAGCCATGGCCGAAAGACAAATTTCCGTTGGCTCCACCAGCCACCCGTTGCCGGATCTTTTTTTGGTGATGGCCACGCAAAATCCCATCGAACAGGAGGGAACCCACCCCCTGCCGGAAGCCCAACTGGACCGCTTTCTGCTGTTGGTACGCATCGATTATCCCACCCTCGACGAAGAGCGCACCATTTTGCGCCTGGTCCGGCAGGAGGCCCGTCAACAACAAAAAGGGGCGGCCCCGATCGCTGAGCCGATCTCGCAAAGCCTGTTGTTGGCGGCCCGGCAGGAAATTCTGCAGGTGCATCTGGCTGAAACGGTGGAAGAGTATCTGTTGCAACTGGTGATGGCCACCCGTCAGCCCCATCGCTACGGCAACGATCTGGCCTCGGTGCTGCAGTATGGCGCATCCCCCCGGGCCTCGATTGCCCTGGATCGCTGCGCCCGGGCCAACGCCTGGTTGATGGGCAGGGATTTTGTCACCCCGGATGATGTGCAGGAGTTGTTGCCCGATGTGCTGCGTCATCGCCTGCAACTGACCTATCACGCCGAGGCCAACGGTTTTACCACCGACAAAGTGATCGATCTGTTACTGGAACGTGTGCCAGCGCCATGAACCCCGCCCCGGTGCCGCCAGCAAACGACACCCTTGCCCCGACAATGGCAGCGGGACCTGATCCGGTCCCCGGCGGTTGGGCCACACGGATCGATGCCGCATCGTTGCTGGCCCTGCGCCACAGCGCCCGCTTTCTGCCCGCCTCCGCGCAGCAAAGCCGCTCTTTGCAGAGCGGCAGCACCCACTCTCTTTTCAAGGGAAGCGGCATCGAATATGCCGAAAGCCGCCCCTACCTGCCGGGCGATGAAATCCGCCATATCGACTGGCGCATTACCGCCCGCAGCGGCAAGCCCCATACCAAACTGTTCCATGAAGAACGGGATCGCACCACCCTGCTGTGGCTCGATCTGCGCTCTTCCCTCTTTTTTGCCAGCCGAGGCACTTTCAAAGCGGTAGCAGCCGCCCGGGCTGCCACCCTGCTCGCCTGGCATGCCATCGGGCAGGGTCACCGCCTGGGTGCTGCCATTTGTCTCGACAACCAGCACCTGGCGTTACGACCGCAACACCATGCCCGCACCGTTGTGCAACTGATCGGCCTGTTGTCTGGCCTGTCGGCAGAACAACCACCCGGCTCGGACAACCCGGAACAGCAACTCGAAGAGTCTCTGATGCGTCTGCGTCGCATCACCCGACCCGGCAGCCGACTCTTTTTGTTCAGCGACTGGAATCCCCCCTCTGATCGCCTGTTGCTGCATTTGAGTCAACTGGCGCGTCACAACGAGCTGTTGCTGACCATGCTCTATGACCCTCTGGAATACACCCTGCCCCCGCCGGGACGCTATCCGCTGCAGGATGGTGAGCGCCTGCTGCTGCTCGACAGCCACGGCAAAGGGCAGCGGGAGGCCTATCGCAACCGTTTTCAAGAAAAAGTGCAACATTTGCAGAATTTCTGCCACACGCACCGGATCGGCTTTCTGACTTGTGCCACCAACGAAGATGCGGTCAGCAAACTGCTGCGTCTGTTCGCCTCGCCCGCGCCAACGTTCGCTGCTGACCATGTCTGAACCGATGCCAGTCACCGGGCTCAAAGCCATTCATCTGCCGGATCCGCCCAGCTGGTGGCCGCCGGCTCCGGGCTGGTGGTGGCTGTCGGCAGGGCTGATCCTGTTTTTGCTCTTCGCCCTTTTTTTCAGCTATTATCGCCGCAAAACCACCTTGCGCCGTTTGGCGTTGCAGGCGTTGCAGCGTTCCGTTGCCTCTGCGGTGCAGCATCAGGATGATCAACGGTTGTTGAGCGAACTCTCCATCCTGTTGCGCCGGGTTGCCCTGGCCGCCACACAGCAGACGGCACGCGCTGCCGTTGCCAGATTGACCGGCGAAGCCTGGCTGCAGTTTTTGGATCAGGATTGGCCTGACAAACCCTTTTGCCAGGGGATCGGTCGTTTATTGATCGTGTTTCCCTACCAGCCTCCGGGAAGCGGCAGCACTCTGGCCGACACAGAGCGCACCGCTCTGCTTGCCCTCTGTCGGCGCTGGCTGGTTCGTTATTCACACCCTGATAAACTTGTGCTGCCATCATGAAAGAGATCGCCTACGCCCTGCTCATCGCGGCCATGCTGCTTGCCTGGTCCCATTTTGCCAAGCAACAAACACCTCAACCGGCAGCACCGGTTGCCGAAACGGTTGCCATCCCCCATAAAATTCATGATTTCAATGAGGCCAAACGGTTGGCAGATCAACTTTTCAGCGACCACCGGGAAACCTTTTATTGCGCCTGCCGCTACGACAAACAACATCGCGTTGATGCCGGCAGCTGTGGTTATGTCGTGCGCAAAAATGCGCAGCGAGGCGAACGCATCGAATGGGAGCATATTGTGCCAGCGCATGCTTTTGGTGGCAATCGCACCTGCTGGCGTGAAGAGATCTGTCAAAAAGAGGGCAAACACTATAAAGGCAGAAAATGTTGCGAAGAGCAGGACGCCCTTTTCAACGCCATGGAGGGAGATCTGCACAATCTGGTCCCAGCGGTCGGCGAGTTGAACGCTGATCGCGGCAATCGCCCCTTTGCCATGGTCAACGGCAAAGGGGGGGAATATGGGGCTTGCGACTTTCAAGTCGATTTTGAGCGGGATGTTGTCCAACCCCGAGCAGCCGTCCGCGGTGATATTGCCCGCACCTATTTCTACTTTGAAAAACTCTATCATCTGCCGATCAGCGCGGAGCAACGCAAACTGTTTGCCCGTTGGGACAAAGAAGATCCGGTCGACAACTGGGAACGGGAACGCAATCGCCGCATCAAAGCGTTGCAAGGAAACGGCAACCCCTTTGTCGAATCCGCCGCACGGCCATGAGCTTCGCGCCTGCGTTCCAGGGTTATCGAACGCTATCAATCGACTGCGTTTTCTAACGATTTTCAACCATCCCACTTGCCACGACAGGCGGTTTTGGTATAGGATTTTTCGGTTGCCTTCCCGCTGACCAATCCGGTTTCGGTGGTAGCCATTCTCGGTTATCTGTTCTCTTCTGGTCATTTCGGATTTTGTTCCATGAAACCAAGCCATTGGTTGATTGTCGTTGCCGTTTCGCTGGTCACCTTCAGTTTATGGGCCTGGTTCAACCAGCCACTCGAAGAGCCTCTCTGGCCGGATCGGGTGATGGGCTTTGCCTTTTCTCCCTATCGGGCCGATCAAAACCCGCAGGAGGGAACCCATCCCACTGCGGAACAGATCGAAGAAGATCTGGCCCTGCTCTCCGGTAAAACGCACGCCGTCCGCACCTATACCGTGCAGGCCACCTTGTCGGAAATTCCCCGTCTGGCCCGCAAATACGGCATCAACGTCATGGTGGGGGCCTGGGTCGACAATACCGATGAGGAGAAAAATGAAAACGAAATCGATAAACTGATCGAGGTCGTCAACAACAACTGGCGCAACGTGGTCCGGGTGATCGTCGGCAACGAAACGTTGCTGCACAATCAACGCACCATCGAACAACTGATCGGCCATCTGGATCGGGTACGCGCCTCTGTCAGCACACCGGTCAGCACCGCCGAACCGTGGCATATCTGGCTCAAATATCCCGAACTGGTGGAACATTGCGACTTTATCACCGTGCATATGCTCCCCTACTGGGAGGGGATCAACCAGGAAGAGGCCATCGATTATATCGTCGGTCGCATGAACCAGATCAAAGAGGCCTATCCCGACAAACCGATCATTATCGGTGAGGTCGGCTGGCCCAGCGCCGGACGTACCCGCATCAACGCCAAAGTGGGCATGGTGGAACAGGCCACCTTCCTGCGCCGTTTTCTGGCCCGCGCCATCCAGGAAAAATATGTCTATTACGTCATCGAAGCCTTTGACCAACCCTGGAAAACCAAATCGCTGGAGCGGGGTGTCGGGGCCTATTGGGGCGTCTATGATGCCAACCGCAAGCCAAAATTTCCTTTCGATGCCCCCATCGTCGGCATTCCGCAGTGGTATGTACTGGCCGCCGCTTCTCTGATGGTCGGCATGGTGGTGATCACCTTGCTGTTTCTTGACAGCCAGACCCTGCGCCGACGCGGTCGCTTTTTTCTGGCGGCACTCGCCTATGCGGTTGCCTCGCTGGCGGTCTGGGTGGTCTACAACTACAGCCAGCAATATCTTACCAACAGCGCCATGGTGGTGGGTATTCTGCTGGGCATCGGCATGATCGGGGTCATTGTCGTCTTTTTCGCCGAAGCCCATGAGTGGGCAGAAGCCGCCTGGGTCAATGTCCGTCGCCGTGCCATCAATCCACCCGATAAACCCGATGACAGCCATCTGCCCTGGGTTTCGGTCCATGTCCCCGCCTATAACGAACCACCGGACATGATGATCGAAACCCTGAATGCGTTGGCGCAACTCGATTATCCCTATTATGAAGTCATCGTCATCGACAACAACACCAAGGATCCGGCAGTCTGGGAACCGGTGCGCGACCACTGCCAGAAGCTGGGTGAACGTTTCCGCTTTTTCCATGAGGATCCTTTGGCAGGCTTCAAGGCGGGTGCGCTCAATTTTGCCCTGCGCCATACCGATGCCCGGGCCGAAATTGTCGCCGTGATCGACAGCGACTATCGGGTCGATCCCCGCTGGCTGCGCGATCTGACGCCCCCCTTCCAGAAACCGGATGTGGCCATCGTCCAGGCCCCGCAAGACTATTGCGACCAGCAGGAAAGCCTCTTCAAATCGATGTGCTACGCCGAATATCGCGGCTTTTTCTATATCGGCATGATCACCCGCAACGAACGCAACGCCATCATCCAGCATGGCACCATGACCATGGTGCGCCGCAGCACCTTGGTCGATATCGGTGGTTGGGCCGAATGGTGTATCACGGAAGATGCAGAACTGGGTCTGCGCATCTTTGAAAAAGGGTATCAGGCACTCTACGTTCCGCGCAGCTATGGCGTCGGGGTGATGCCGGACACCTTTGTTGATTTCAAAAAACAGCGTTTCCGCTGGGCCTATGGAGCGGTCCGCATTCTGCGTTCCCATATCGGTGAGCTGCTCGGCTGGCGTCCCACCCACCTGACCTTGGGCCAGCGTTACCATTTTGTTGCCGGTTGGATTCCCTGGCTGGCCGATGGTTTCAACCTGATCTTCAACCTGTTTGCCCTGTTCTGGTCAGCCGGGATGATCGTCGCTCCACTGCATGTCGACTCTCCCTCCATGATCTTCAGCACGCTGCCGCTGGCCCTGTTTGCCTTCAAACTGCTGAAACATTTTTACCTCTATTCCGCCAACGTCGGCTACAGCCTGGGCAGCTCCATCGCGGCGGCCATCGCTGGACTTTCTCTTTCCCATACCATCTCCCTGGCGATTATCGAAGGATTCTTCGGCAAGGATAAACCCTTCTTCCGCACCCCCAAACTGGCCGATGGACACCGTTTCTGGCGCGCTTTGGCCACCGCCCGTGATGAAACCATGCTCATGTTTGCCTTTTGGGTGGCCGCCTGGGGGGTGTACAAACATGTGGGCTTCGATTTTATCGATACCCGCATCTGGGTCAATGTTCTGATCGTGCAATCGATCCCCTATGCCGTCACCTTGATCATGGCGGCCATCAGTGGCATGCCTGCGCACAAACCGGCTGCACCTGTAGCGGCGGCAACCCCTCCGGCTGCATTGGCCCACGATACTGCCCATCATTGCCAAACATCGGAACAAGGAGAGTCGATACAACCGACACAGAGAGAATAATTGCCTGTCCTGCACCCGCGTCGTCAATGCTCCTTTTTTACTGGTTATTATCGGCTCCATGAGTACCATCGCTCTGTTCTTTGCCCACTCTTTGTTGCTGGTATGCCTGCCCTATCTGGTGTGGCGCCTGCTCAATCTGCGCAATTGGGTTCCCTTGGTGGTGGTGCAAATTCTCTTCGGTATCATGTTGGGCCCCGCTGTGCTGGGGCGTTTGGCTCCCCAATTCTGGCACAACCTGTTTACCCCGGAATCTTTGACCAACCTCTCCGGGCTCTCCTGGCTTGCAGGCGTACTGTTTGCTTTTTTGACCGGTCTCCACCTGCAACCGGCAGAGTTCAGGGGGTTGGGTCGCTCTTTTACCGTGGTCAGCCTCTCCAGCATTTTGACCCCCACCCTGCTGGGTGTTCTGGCCGGGTGGCTGATTGCCACTCTCCACCCGGAAGCAGTTGGCACTTCCGCCTCCACCGCGCAGTTTGCCTCTGCCATCGGCGTCTGCATCGGCGTCACCGCCCTGCCGGTGCTGGGTGCCATCCTGCGTGAAAGCGGCTTGATCCATCATCGGGTGGGCCGCATCTCGCTGGGTATCGCCGCCATCAACGATGCCACCCTCTGGGTGTTGCTTGCCCTGCTGCTCTGGGGATTGCCCAACCGCCCAGACGCCTCCCTGAATGGTTTCTGGTTGCTGTTGATCGGTACCCTTTATTTTTTTGTGATGTATTTTCCGGTCCGTTTTCAACTCCGGCAACGAATCGGCAATCAGGAGGCGCTGTCGGAAAGTGGCCTGATTCTGGTTTGCGCCACCATCTTCAGTTCCGCCCTGGTTGCAGAGTGGTGTGGCCTGCATGCCATTCTGGGTGGTTTTGTCGCCGGATCGATCATGCCACGCAAGGCTGCTCAGGCTGTCGCCGCCCAATTGGAACCGCTGACGGTGACGGTACTGTTGCCCTTCTTTTTTACCCGCACCGGCTTGACCACCTACTTTGACCTTTTTTCCAGCGGCCTGTTTGATATTTTTCTGATTGCAACCATCACCTCCATGGCGGGAAAATTTCTTGGTACCGCCCTGCCCGCCCATTGGATGGGCGAAGGTTGGCCGGTGGCTTGTGCCCTGGGTACCTTGATGCAGACCAAGGGCATGATGGAAGTGGTGGTGCTGACCGTCCTGCTCGAAGCCCAAGCCCTCTCGGTAACCTGCTTCTCAGGCCTGCTGTTCATGGCCATTGCCACCACGGTCTTTACCGCCCCCACCCTGCGCCTGACCTGCCACCTGACAACCCTGCCCTGCCCCAGCAAAACCTCCTCCCCGGAACAACCCTGACCTCTCACCCCGGCACGCTCTCCCCTCCTTGGCAAGCCTGGTTTTTTTGCCTATTGAGGTAAAGTTTCTCTGCCGCGTTTCGTGACTTGCCTGCGCACCATTTTTTCTGTATTGCAAGAAGGTTGGTAGCGCTGTTTTGGCACAGCGATTACCCAAGTCAGATCAAGAGGGGGGCCAGCCACTTTTTCGCTACACAGCCCGCAATGCACACACGGTAGTCAGCGGCTCCTTGCAGGCTGTCGACAGTGCCACTGTTGCCGCCCATTTGCTCAGTCAATCCCTGGAACCGCTAACCATTGAAGCACAGGCAGCAGCCCCTCTCTCCTGGCCGTTGCGCCACCTTTTTGCCGGAGAGTCGCTGCTCAGCGAGGAGACGATCCTCTTTGCCCGCCAACTGGCCGCCTTGATCAAGGCGGGCGTGGCGATCATTCACTCCCTGCAAACCATTCGGGAACATAGCCGCCACCCTCTGCTCCAACAGGCCTTGAACAGTGTTATCGATTCGTTGCACGCCGGAGGCGATCTGGCCTCTGCCTGCGCCGATCATCCGCAGATTTTTGGCCGTCTGATTCCGCGCCTGCTCCGCGTTGGCGAACAGACCGGGCGTCTGGATAGTGCCCTTCTGCAAATCCATGCCTATCTGCTGATGGAACGGGATTGGCGGCGACGACTCCGAGCGGCGCTGCGTTATCCCGCGCTGGTGCTGCTCACTGCCTTGCTCACCCTGCTGGTGGTCAATGCTTTTGTCATCCCCTCTTTTGCCAAACTGTTTGCCCGTTTTGCTGCCGATTTGCCGATGGTCACCCGTTTGCTGATCGGCTCTTCCCAATTGATCGAGCAACATTGGCTGCTGCTGATCGGCTTGCTCTCTGCCCTGCTCTTTCTCTTGCCTGCCCTTCTGCACAGCCCTTGGCTGCGCCACTGGTGGGATCGACAAAAATTGCGCCTGCCGCTGGCTGGACCATTGATCCACAAATCGTTGCTGGCCCGTCTGGCACACACTTTTGCCATGGCCTATCACTCAGGATTAACCGTGGCACAAACCCTGGACATATTGGAAGAAACATTGGATAACCAATTCATGGTCCGCCAGCTGGCAGTCATGCGTCACAGCGTACAACAGGGTGATTCGTTGACCGAAGCGGCCCATCGCAGTGGTCTGTTTCCACCGATGGTTCTGCAAATGGTCGCCGTTGGGGAACAATCGGGACAACTGGGCGACCTGCTGCAGGAAGTGGCCCGGTACTATGATCGGGAAGTGGAATATGAAATGCAGGCGATGACAACGCTGCTGGAACCACTGCTGATCGCCATCGTGGCAGTCGTGGTGCTGATCCTGGCTCTGGGGATATTTCTCCCTCTGTGGAATCTGGGATCGGTCGCTTTGGGGAGGAGATAAGATGCGCAGGCGTTACCTGATCAGGGAGCAAAGCCATGTACACCACAACCAGCACGGTTTTACCCTGATTGAATTGATCATGGTCCTGTTGTTGTTGGGCATTCTGGCAGCGGTGGCGGCACCGAAATTTATCGATTTGACCGATCAGGCCGAAGAGGCTGCCGCCAACGGCCTCTTTGCGGCCAGCCAATCCGCCGCCGCCATCAACTTTGCCGCCAATCGGGCAGGAAAAAATTTAACCATGATCTCTTCCGGTTCCACCCTGGCCGCAACGCTCGACGGCGGGGCACCCGATGGCTGGTCCGTTGCCGGCAACGGCCTGACCCATGTTGGCAAAAATGGCACCACCTATACCATTACCGTCAGCAGTGCCGAGAGCAGCTCTGCCAAAGCCCAACTCACCCGCAACTGGTAACAATCCGGCCATGCCAGCCCGTGGCTTTACCCTGCTGGAACTGCTTTTGACCCTGATGCTGAGCGCCATTCTGCTGCTTGTCGCCCAACCGCACTGGCCCAACGCCCTGCTGCTCAGCGCCCAGGCCGAACAGTTGGCCCAGGATATCCGCTATACCCAGGCCCTGGCCATGCAACGGCAACAAACCCATACCATTCAATGGCTCGACCACAACCGCTACACCATCCTCGACGCCAGCAACCAGGCCATTGGCGGACAAGCAGAGGCGCTGTCGACAGAGACAAGCATGGAACCTTTTCGCTGTTCCTTTGCCGCCAGCACCGGCATTCCCAACGGTGCCAGCCAAATTCAACTGCGTTCGGGCAGCGATACCCTATTGCTACAGGTCAGCCAACTGACCGGAACGGTCACCATCCTGCCATGAACAGCAAGCAGCGCGGTGCCTCCCTGCTGGAATTGTTGATCTGGATCATGGTGATCAGTGTGGCCGTTGCCGGTATCATACCGCTCTATCTCCAGACGCTCAGCCATTTGCACAGCCCGATGGAAGGGATGCAGGCCCACCTGCTGGCACAGGCGGTAGTGGAACAGCTGCAGGCCATTGATGCAAACTCGGCAAGTGATTTGAGTCAGTTACCCTCTGGAGAGTGTCGGCAACCGGATGGGGTGACCCCCTGGGTCGACCCTTCCTTGCCGCTGCGTTGCCGTATTGATTTGTGGGTTGCCCAACCCCCTGCTGGCAGCAACCCCTTTGCTTGTACCCGACAACCATGGACCGAAAATGACATTTATCTATGCGCCACCGTAACCGTACAGCACCACCCAACTCAACACCCCATTGCCCAACTGACCGCTCTCTACGCCAGAAAGGCACCGCATTGATGGAGTGGGTTTTGGCCATGACCTTGCTGGCCATCCTGGTCGCCATTACCGCCCCGATGCTGGCTCTGTTGTTGGATGGCTATCTGCTGGCCAAAGCCAGTGCAGCCGCCAGCAGCGAAGCCACCCTGGCCATGACCCGCATGGTCAACGAATTGCGCACTGCCGACATCAACACGATTCAAATCAGCCAGGGAACGGTGGCTTTTCAGAACGAAAACGGGGCCACCCGACTGCAACAGAGTGCGGGCAACGACCCAGGCATTCGCATGCAACAACAGGGCAGCGAAGAGGTGCTGGCCCATGTTGCCGGCAGCAACTCCCTGCGTTTTACCCGCCTGAGCAACAATCTGCTGGCCATCTCCTTCACCGTCACCATTCCGCTGGCCGCAGGTACACCCATCCTGCAGCCGTGGACCACCGCCGTTTTTCTCTCCGGCCAATGAAGCGGCCCGCGACCATATTCTGCCAAGGGAGTATCACCCTGTTGGCGGTTCTCATTCTGCTGGCCTTGGCCCTGTTGGGCAGCACGCTGGGCCGTCTGCATCTGCGCAGCCTGGATTTGGCACAGGAGTGGATCAACAAACCGGGTTTTGTGGCGCGAACGCTGGATCAACTGCTGGAATTGGGAAAAAGAGGAGCTTACGATCGCTTCAATAATCTCTGTGACTTACCGGTCGAAAACAGCTTCACGTGGCAGATACCGGGTTGGGGAAGCGTGACAGCCCGCATTGAGCCGCTGGATAGCGACAACACCTATCCGATCAAGGTGGAAGCCAATCAGTCTGGCAAAAGCCGCACCCTCAATTGCCGCAACGCTTGCCGCAAGCAAAACACATCCGACCCGACAACGACACCTCAAGTGAGCGCAATCACCATCTCCTGCCCTCCGTTATGACAATTGCAGGGCCGCTTCCTCCTCCTGACCTGTCGCTTCATTTTCGGCAGGCTTGCTCTCGATGGCCAATTGGCCATTGACTTCATCCACCACCACCGCCCCCCCTTGCCGCAATTGGCCGAACAACAACTCATCGGCCAACGGTTGACGAATTTTTTCTTTGATCAACCGTTCCATAGGCCGTGCCCCGTTTTTGCGGTCGTACCCCTGCTGGGCCAGCCAGTTGCGGGCTTTCTCCTCCACCTGCAGGCTGACCCGTTTTTTCTCCAGATCCACCTCCAGGGCGATCAAAAATTTATCGACCACCCGCAGAATGGTCTGCGGATCCAGCGGGGCAAAGGGGACAATGGCATCCAGTCGATTGCGAAACTCCGGGGTGAAGAGCCGCCGGATCTCCTTCATCTCATCCCCCTGATGGTTTTGCATGACAAAACCGACCGAGGCTCTTTCCACCTCCTGCGCCCCGGCATTGGTGGTCATGATCAGGATCACATGGCGGAAATTGGCTTTGCGGCCATTGTTGTCGGTCAAAAAGCCATGATCCATCACCTGCAGCAACAGGTTGAACAGATCCGGATGGGCCTTTTCCACCTCATCGAGCAGAAGAACCGCATGCGGATGTTTGGTTACCGCTTCGGTCAACAGACCGGCCTGATCAAAGCCGACATAACCCGGAGGGGCACCGATCAGACGGGAGACGGTGTGCGACTCCATGTATTCGCTCATATCGAAGCGCAGCAGTTCGACCCCCAGCGCCCTGGCCAACAGACGGGCCAGCTCCGTTTTGCCCACCCGGTCCGGACCGGAGAGCAAAAAACAGCCGACCGGCTTTTCCGGGTGACCCAACCCGGCACGGGAGAGGCGAATGGCCCGGCAAACCCGTTCCACGGCATCATCCTGGCCGAACAAGGAGAGGCGCAGATTGCTCTCCAGATGTTGCAAAATGGTGCGATCATCATGCGACACCGAATGGGAAGGAATACGGGCCATCCGTGCCACGATGGTTTCAATTTCCGGCACATCCACCAGCGGTTTGCGCTCCTCAACCGGCAGCAACTGCATGGCCGCCCCCGCCTCATCCATGACATCGATGGCCGAATCGGGATGTTTGCGGTCGGTGATATGACGGGCGGACAACTCCGCCGCAATCTGAATGGCATCCTGGGTATACTGGATGCCGTGATGCTCTTCGTAGCGAATTTTCAACCCTTTTAAAATTTCTATCGTTTCGGTCAAGGAGGGCTCGGGTACATCAATTTTTTGGAAGCGGCGCGAGAGGGCTTTATCCTTTTCAAAGGTGCCGCGAAACTCTTCATAGGTCGTCGAACCGATACAACGCAACTGGCCACTGGCCAACAGCGGCTTGAGCAGGTTGGACGCATCCATGGTGCCACCGCTGGTGGCCCCGGCACCGATCACGGTGTGGATCTCATCAATAAAGAGAATGGCCCCCGGACGCTCCTTCAAGGCTTTGAGGACACTTTTGAGACGGGCCTCAAAATCGCCGCGAAATTTGGTTCCGGCCAACAGGGCACCCATATCCAGGGAGTAGACCACGCTCTCCTTCAGCAACGCCGGCACGCTACCGGCGACAATTTTCAAGGCAACCCCCTCTGCCAAATGGGTTTTGCCCACGCCTGCCTCACCGACAAAGAGGGGATTGTTTTTGCGCCTGCGGCAAAGAACCTGAAAGGTGCGCTGAATCTCTTCTTCCCGCCCAATCAGCGGATCAATGGCCCCACGGCGGACCTCCGCATTCAAGTCCAGGGTATAGAGAACCAAAGGATCCTTGCTCGACTCGGTTGTTCGCGCCGAATCGCTGCCGCTGGGTGTCTCTTCGCTGCGTGTTGGCTCCGCTTCGTTGGCCGATCCGTGGGCAATGACGGTCTGAATATCCAAGCGGGTGATATTTTGCCGCCCGAGAAAATAGACGGCATGTGACTCTTTTTCGCCAAAAACAGCCGCCAGCACATGGGCACCCGTGACCATCTGTTTGCCCGCCGACTGCACCTGATAGGCAGCCCGCTGGATCACGCGCTGAAAACCGATGGTCGGCGTCACCTCTGTCGGACTGACGCCCCGTTCCAGGGCGGGCACATGCAGACTCAAATGGCCCTCCAACTCGTTGGCCAGTGCCCCCATGTCACAGTCACATTGCAACAAAACTGCTGTTGCTTCCGGATTTTCCAGCAACGCCAGCAACAAATGCTCCACCGTGGCGTATTGATGACGACGCAACTGGGCGCTGCGTATCGCTTTATTCAGGGTCAGTTCCAGGTGTCGGCTGATCATCACAAAACCCTCTTAATTTTTTTCCATCCGACAACAGAGCGGATGGGAATGGTCACGAGCATAACGATTGACCTGCACCACTTTGGTCTCGGCAATATCGCGCGGATAGATGCCACAGAGGCCGCTGCCATGGTGATGGACACTCAACATGATCCGGACAGAATCCTCCATCGACTTCTGGAAAAATTTCATCAACAGCTCAACGACAAAATCCATGGGGGTAAAATCGTCGTTGAGCAGCAGAACCTTGTACAGCGGCGGCTCCCGCTTGTCCAACTCGGTATCATGCAGCAGTTCGCTTTCGTGCAACGGATCGTGTTCGTTTGTGGACATATTTGGCTAGTCTGATTCCCGATAGGTGGCAAAAGGCAGATGCCCGAGGCAAGAGACCGGATCATCGATTTCCAATTTAGCATGATTTCTGCTGCCAGGAAAAGCGCTTTATCACTCTGGAAGCCTCTCTGATCCAGATTGCAGCGCCCGCCACGAATGGCAGGAGAGAGGCACCCTCTGCTGGCCGACGATCGCCAAGGCAGCCCGATACCCTTCCGGGGCCTGCAGGTCGAGCAACTGGATTGTCGAGGTCTGCGGCTCCGGCGCAAGCAGCACGGCAGGCGGTTGTTGTGGCGCGACCGTGACCACAAAGCGATGGCAATGGTGGGCAATCGTTGCCCCCCGGCATTTGATATAGGCCTCTTTGCGCACCCAGCAGGCCAAAAAGGCATCGTTGAGTTGCTCGCTGGGCAACCGACGGAGCGCGGCACACTCATCCGGATGAAAAAAGCGACAGGCCAAAGCCAATGATTGCTCCGCAGACCTTTGGCGTGACCGTTCCAGATCCACACCCAGCGCCCGGTGGCGGGCCACCGCCAGGTAAAACCAGCGACCGGAATGGCTCAGATTGAACTGCAGCGCCGCATGCGGCTCAGCCAGCAAAGGTTTGCCGTTTTCTGTGCGCTGCAGCAACAATTGGCTCGGCTCGACGGCGCAATAGCCTGCCAAAATCCGCCGCATCGTGGCACGCTGCCCCAGATAGAGCTGCCTCTGTTCGACAAAGGGGATGGATGAGGCCCGTTGCCACTCTTCCGCCGACAGCCATTGGCGCAACTCTGTTTCGTCGGCCTCTGCCAACGGCAATTGCGCCTGCCAGAGATGAACCTCGTCGTCATCCAGATGAACCATTTTCCTCTCCCTTGCCCATACCAAACAGCTGTGTCGGTGCCAGCCAGCGCACGCCGGGAAACGAGCGACTGCACAGAAAAAGCTGTTCCATGAAACGCCAGCCGTGCTGGTCCATGACCCGATGGTGGGTGAGAATGCCCAGCGGTTCATCCTGATGCAATTCGCCCAGACGCCGCTGGCGTAATTTGCTGACCAGTCGTTCCACCAACCAGTCACTGCGCAACAGACGGGGTGGCGTGCGCGACCAATCGATCACATCCACATGGGCATTATAACGAATCACCCCCGCAATCGCATGGCCATCGTGCGGCAACGGTCCATACTGGGAGAGGCCCTGCAAACCGCTCCGCTGCAGGCAAGAGAGATGCTCTTCGGCAAAATTGTTCCAGGGTGGGACAAATATTGGCAGAAAACGGGCACCAAACAGCTGCCGCATGCGGGCAAAACCGTGCGTCACATCGTCACACACCTGTTGCGCACTCCGTGCCGAGCCAAATTCACTCTGACTTTTGCCAGCCGGTTGGTAATTGTGATGCAAAAAACCGTGCTGACAAAAATAGAGGTGGGAGGCCTCCCGGCTCTCCTCTGCCAATCGCTCGGCAAGCAACCCCGGAATCACCGCCAGCAAAACCGGAATGCGATACTGTTCCGCCAACTGCTGCAAGCGGCGAAAATTGGCCGACATGGCCATCAAATCATCATCCCGCCACCACAGAGAACAGTTCAATCCTGCCTGCTGCCAGAGCTGCCACTCCTCCCGCAAGGGGGCAAACCATTGCTGCTGATCGGGCAAGGGCAACACCTGCAGCAAAGGCGGCAGTGCCACGTCCGCCAAGCGCCACACCCCCAGATAGCGCCCCTCCTCGTCTGGACCGTCGGCAAGAAGCTGCAACGGTGGCGGCAAGGAAAAAGGGGGTGCCGTCAAATCCAAGCGACGCCATTGACCGGTTGTGCCTGGCCGGTTGCTGGCACCCGGATGGGTGGTGGCCAGCAAATAACGGGATTCACTCCGTTTGCACTGCTGCAACGCCTGCGCCGCTTGCGCCAGGGGCAACCAGTTGAGAACGTTACGGCAGAGAATGGCATCCATGCGCGGCAACGGATCATGACATATATCAGCCACCTTGAAGAGGTGGTGCGGACGATGGGCAAACAAAGTCTGATTGTTGGCAATCAATTCTGCCACCACATCGACGCCCAGATAGAGATCCCAACAATCCCCCATCCATGCCAGCCAATTGCCATCGCCACACCCGGCATCCAACAGCGTGCGCAGGGTCAAGCGTCGACTGATTTGTTGCAATTCCCGGCGCACGGTTTTGCTCTTGCGCCATAAAGAGTCGTAACCAGAACGGGTTTCCCTGTCTCCCCAATGGGCAAAATGGTAGATTTCACTGAAAATTTTGCGGCACTCTTCCCGGCTTTCACTCAATTTTGCCGGCAGCGGAAACTGCCCGTCCAAGGCCCGCACGCCCACTTTTCTTCTTTGCAAATCGATATCGGCATAGCGCTCGTATTCTGCCAGGCTGCGCTCCACACCCAGCGCATAACTGTCCATCTCCACGATCACCTGCGGATCGCTGGATCGTTGCATCTCCAACAGATGGAGCCTGCGCTCCTGCGACAGTTTTTGCAGACGCAACCACTCTTCCGGATGGTCATCCCAGTGGCGCGCCCGCTCCTGCAAACCATAATTGTGATAGAGCAAAATGGCATTGGGTACAAACATATCGTAGGCATGGGTCCACAGTCGCGCCGCCAGGGTCAACTCTTCGCCGTAAAAATAGAGATGGGGATCATAAGGCACCTCACGCACCATGCTCCCTGCGGCAAAGATGAACGCTGCCGACAAAAAAGCACCGGGTCGGGGTGCAACAAGCGGCAACCCAGGATCCATGGTACCGGAACGTTGCACCAGATTGCCGTCACTTTTAAACCGTTCGGCACGAATAAAGGTCAAGCCGGTCGCGATCCGTTCATCGGGTGGATGGTAGGGCGGCGGCAAGGTGGATAAAACCGGCTTGTGCGAGGGACACTGCTGCCAGATGCGGATCAACTGTTCATCCCAGGCGGGCACAAAACGGGTATGGCTGTCGATCTGCAGATAAAACGCTTCACCCTGAAAAAAACGGTTCTGTATCCAGTGTCGCGCCCAGCACGGCCCCCGACTGAGCGAGGCCACGACCACCTCAGCGCGAACTTGCCCGGCACGACAGGGTATCTCCGTATAGACTGCCCCATCCTGCTCCGGGTCAATCTGCCACAAGAGGCCGACGCTAATCCGCTCAGGAAACGCCGCTTTGGCAAACAGATCCATCAAGGTGGCGCTGCACTCCCGATCACGGTAACTGGCAATCGAAACAAAAACAGTCGCAGATTGCGCCAGAGTCATCCCATCCCTCATTTTGGTCGAAATTTAATATTTATATTGTATTATTAACAATTTATTGCTAAAATGGGCCGTTTTGCGATGTTAATTATCGCTTGCTCTTTTGGCAAAAAAGGTTTGACCTTCCATGGAACAGACAGTGACCGACTCTTGCAACCTGGCATGGCAACTGTCGCAAGTCAGCCGAGCGACTCGGGAGCAACGGCATGGCCATCCAGGGATGATTCTCTGGCTGACCGGTTTATCCGGTTCTGGCAAATCCACCTTGGCCTATGCGCTGGAAGCCACGCTGCATGCCCTGGGCGGCCATACCTTTGTGCTGGACGGCGACAATATCCGCCACGGCCTGTGCCGCGATTTAGGCTTTTCTGCCGCCGACCGCCAGGAAAACATTCGCCGTATCGGCGAAGTGGCCCATCTGTTCGCCGAAGCTGGCCTGATCACCATCGCCGCCTTTATCTCACCTTTTCAGGCGGATCGCCAGTTGGCCCGCAGCCGGGCCGGCCAACACCATTTTGTCGAAATCTATTGCCGCTGCCCATTGGCCGTCTGTGAACAGCGGGATGTCAAAGGGTTGTACCAAAAAGCCCGCGCCGGTCTGATCCGCGATTTTACCGGCATCTCTTCCCCTTACGAAGAGCCCACTCAAGCCGATATCATTGTCGATACCGCCACCCTTTCCATCGCCGCATCGGTCAATTATATCATGCAGCAGATTCACCCTTTGCTGACGCTGTACCCCAATTCAGCAAAAAAAATCACAATCGCTTGACAACCCCCGCGCGGCTTAGGTATTCTTCGCCGGTCTTTGGGCCCAGGTGGCGGAACTGGTAGACGCGCTAGATTCAGGTTCTAGTGTCCGTGAGGACATGGGAGTTCGACTCTCCCCTTGGGCACCAAACGAGAAAGGATTTGGCTCTTCAGGCCAAGTCCTTTTTGTTTTTGCAGCCGATCAACCCCCTGCCCCCTGGTGCAGCGGTTGGCACTGCGGGCAAAAACAGCTCGATCTGCCAGCAATACGCAAGGCGCGGATCACCGTTCCACAGCGATAACACCCCTCACCCTGCCGGCCATATACCTGCAATCGGGTTTGAAAAAACCCCTCTCCCCCATGTACCTGGCGATAGTTGCGCACCGTGCTGCCCCCTTGTTCAATCGCTTCTGCCAACACGGCACGAATATGGTCGAGCAAAAGCTGACAGCTCTCTTCGGCCAAGGTTGTCACCGGCGTCAACGGATGTATACCGGCACGAAAAAGCGCCTCGGCGGCATAGATGTTACCCACACCCACCACCACCCGATTGTCCATCAACCAGCTTTTGACCGCCACCCGTTTGCCTTGCGCCCGCTGCCACAGGCTGCGCCCGTTCAACCCTTCCGCGAAGGGCTCCGGCCCCAAGGTGGCCAACAAAGGATGATGCAACGGCTCCTCTCCCCCCCAAACCCAGGCCCCAAAGCGGCGGGGATCGGCATAACAAAGCAACAAACCGGAGGCCAGATACACGACAATATGCTCATGTTTGACCGGCAGGCGTTGCTGGCTGCTATCCACCACATACAAGCGACCGGTCATGCCCAGATGAATCAATAAGGTGCCGCGCTCCAAACAGAGCAGCAGATATTTGCCGCGCCGGGCAATCTCCTGTATTTGCGCCCCCGGCAGCTTCTGCTGCAACAAGGAGAGATCCACCGGCCAACGCAACGCAGCGTTGTCAACCTCTATCCGCACAATCCGCTCACCCCGCAGCAACGGGGCCAAACCACGACATACCGTTTCCACTTCTGGCAACTCTGGCATGGCCTACCTCATGTTTTCCAATTTATTCAAGTGCAATAACCTCTGCATTTTCCAATCATTGTCAATTTTTGCTCATTGTTCTATAGTGCTGCGCTGGTTGCTGGTCACTCTTGCTGCAAACTGCTGCACCGTACCAAGGAGTATATGTCAAAATGGCTCTGTCTCACCTGTTACAAAAAACACACCTGTTTGCCGGCATTGATCTTGCTTCGCTGGCCCCTCTGGAATCGTTCACTCAACGTCTGGTATTCGAACCGGGTTACAACGAAAGCCTGCTGGTCATCTCGGCCCAGGAGAGTTCCGGCCCTGATCTCTACCTGGTGTTGGATGGCACCATCACGCTGGATCAGCAAACGGAAGGGAACGGCTTGGCCCCGAATCAAGCCATCGCCTCTCTGGAAGAGGAGTTGTTCGGAGAGATCTCCTGGCTGTTGCAGCGCCCCCGTCTTTCCGACCTCTACACCCATTCGCGCGCCGTGCTGTTGCGCATTGATGGGCAAAAGTTCAATCAATGGCTGGCAGATCATCCTGAGGTCGCCGCAACCGTCTGGCAACGCATCGCACGCACCTTGGCCAACCGACTTACTTGCACTTTTCAAGAAAATCAAACACACAAACAGATGGCGAAACTGTTTAATTTTTGATCACTATTGCGGGACACGACTGAGAATTTTCAACATGTTGGCCAGACGATCCGCCTGAACACCGCCTGCCAGCTGCTTGGCTTCGTTGTGTTTGCCTGCTTTCGTCAAAGGTATGATTTCACCATCACGGGTGGCCTTGAAGGCAGACCATACGCTGTTGAACTCCTGCAGCGCCGTCCCGTGCTGACGAACCAGCAGATCCACCCTGGCCGAAGCGTTACGCATCTCGTCCAGATAGCGGTTTTGCTCGTTTTTTTCCTTGGCATCCACATAGGCAATCAACGCTTTGCGTGCTTCCGACATGCCGGCATAGGCGGCGTCCGCCACCGGACCGGCAACAGATTGCGCCACCATGCCCTGCATCACCAGCAAACCGACCATGCCGCCAACAAACCACCCTCTCATCTCATCAACTCCCCCATCGCTCAACAAGCCGATACACAGTGTGTACAAACCGGACACTCTCGCAACAGCAAGTCACAGATTGTACATGTTTTTCACATCGTTATCTTATCCCCCTCCACACCCCATCATTATCCACCAAATGGCCCGTTTGACAATCCCTGTTCAACGATCGGCCTCCCTTTTCGCGCGCTCTGTATGCTTTTTTCGTTGACAGAAGTTAATTCACAGATGAAAATTTATCGGTTTCGCTAGAGCAATCCTATCTGGGGGGAAGTTGTCCATGAGATCTGAATTTCACAGCAAGCTGCTCGACAAACTGGTGGATGTCGGTGAACCGGCTTTCAATATGGCCCATGAAAAGCTGCTGGATATGGTGATCAATGCCGATCTCATTCTGGGCAGTTCGGTGACGGAAAGCAGATCACTGAGTACTGAGGAGTGGAACACTCTCTCTGCCATTTTCGATGAATTGATCGCCTACGCCAAAATCCATTTTGCCGAAGAGATGGATCACCTGCGCGCCCACCGTTACCCCGATGTCGAGCAACACCAGGTGGATCATGACGCTTTGGTGGATGAACTCAATCACTTTCAACGCAAAGTGATGGAAAACGATGATGCAAACATCAAAGAGATTCGCAAATGGCTGCTTGGTTGGCTGTTGAATCATGTCAACAATAAAGATTTTGCCTATGCGCAGTTTTTTGCAGCCCAAAAAAAATAGCCTCTGCCAATCCGCTACAACACCCCAATACGGCGTTTGAACGAGCGTTTGATACAACAAGCCACAGGCGGCGGTGGCGGGATGGCTCTGCCGCTCTTTGCCTGCCGGATACGGATCCCGTTTTCGCAACGCCAGTCGGAGTCAAACGATGGACCGCGCCACTCCTTACGACAAGGTGCCTTATACCAATAATGCGCATGCGAATACGCATATCGCCAATCTTTACACTTTGGGCCGCATCTTCGGCCTGACCCCCCCTGATTTTCAACGGTGCCGGGTCTTGGAATTGGGCTGTGGCCGTGGCGGCAATTTACTGCCCATGGCTTGGGAATATCCGGAAAGCCAATTTTATGGCATCGATCTTTCCCAAGTGCAAATTGAAGATGCGCAACGGGATGCCGACGCGCTGCAACTGCACAATCTGCATTTCAAAAAAGAGTCCATCCTGGCGTTTGATGGCCAGCATGGTCCCTTCGATTATATTCTCTGCCACGGGGTCTATTCCTGGGTACCGGAACTGGTGCAAGAGACCATTTTCCGCATCATCCAGGAGCATCTCTCCCCGAACGGTATCGCCTTGATCTCTTACAACACCTTGCCGGGCTGGTATTTTGTCCGCGCCCTGCGCGATATGATGCTCTATCAGGAGGCCCTTTTTCCGGAGGCCCATGATCGTTCCGGGCAGGCCCGTCTGTTGCTCTCATTCCTCAAAGAGCATGCCCAGGATCAAAACATGCGCGAATTTGCCGCCCGAGAAGCACAAATTTTGACCGATCGACCGGATAATTATTTATTGCACGACCATTTGGGCGACGACAACCGCCCCTGCTATTTCAGCGACTTTGTCGGCAGGGCGGCAGCGCACGGCCTGCAGTATCTGGGCGACACAATGGTCAAAATCATGTTTCTGCATAATTTTTCCGCTGAAGTTGCCGAACGGCTCAGCCTGTTGAATAATCAAATTCATCAAGAACAGTTTCTCGATTTTATTGCCAACCGGCGCTTTCGTTCGACCCTGTTGTGTCGTTCTGGCTCACCCATTCAGAACGCCCTGCAAGAGGTGGTGCAAACCTGTGCCGTCCGTCTGTTGATGGTTGCCCAACAACCCCCTTTGCAGGCGGGAGAGGCGATTCCCGACTCCAGAGATTTTGTCAGCGCCGACGGATCCCTGCTGACCGTGGCCGATCCGTTGACCATCGCCCTGTTTGATACCCTGGCGCAAAACAACCAGAAACCGCTCCCGGTGGCGGAACTGCTCCACATGCTGCGTGCCCGCTTCGCCATCGGCGATGCGGAGGGTATCCACCATATTCTGCTCAACGATGGCATCCGCCTGTTTACCGCCGGTCTGTTGACCTTTCATGCCGACGCAGGTCGCTACACTCTCACCCCCGGTGATCAGCCACAAGCGTTGCCGGTGGCCCGCCATCAAGGCCAAGAGAGTCTGCGGGTGGTCAACGGGCGACACCAGATGGTCGAGTTGACCCCCTGGGAGGCGGCTTTGTTGCAAGAGATGGATGGCCAGACCCCCTGGCAGACCATTGTGGAGCGGATGCAGGAAAAACAACGCCACAGCCAGGCAAGCGACGAAGCGGACACTGCAACGATCGACTGGCAGGCCATGCGGCACAAATTGGCCCGGGAGGCCCTGCTGCTTGCTTGAATGCGGGAGGGTACAAACAGGTGAGAGTGTGGTGCCCACGCCCGGAGTTGAACCGGGACGACCTTACGATCAACGGATTTTAAGTCCGTGGCGTCTACCGATTCCGCCACGTGGGCCCCTGCTGCAACGGCTGAAATATTTTCTCTGGCATTGCTACCAGAGATCAGGCAACCTTGTCAATTGCCCACGACACCCATCTCTGGAAAAACAGGCGCACCATGAGTCACAGCACAGATTCCCCGGCCAGACAGCCCGGCCTGGCAACCACCGCCCTGCATGCCGGTCGACGGATGACCGAAGAGCGGGAAAACAGCCCTGCCTTGTTCCTCAACTCCAGCTTTGTCTTTGCGTCAGCCGCACAAGCACAGGCGATTTTTGCTGGCAGCGAAGAGGGCAACATCTACAGCCGCTTCACCAACCCCTCTGTCAACGCCTTTGAGGAGCGCATTGCCGCCCTGGAAGGGGGGGAAAAAGCGCTGGCCACCGCCTCGGGCATGGCAGCGATCACCACCATTTTTTTGACTTTTCTTTCGGCGGGTGATCATTTAGTACTCAGCCGTTCCGTCTTCGGCTCGACCACCACCATTGCCAACACCCTGCTCAACCGCTTTGGTATTCAGTCAACCCAGGTGGCGCTGTCGGATTTGGCTGCCTGGCGACAGGCGATCACCCCGGCCACGCGGATGATCTATCTGGAAACCCCCGCCAACCCCACCCTGGAGTTGGCCGACTTAAGCGCCCTGGCGCAACTGGCCGAGGAACATCACCTGCTGCTGGTGGTCGATAATGTCTTTTGCACCCCCTGCCTGCAGCAGCCTTTGTCCTACGGGGCCCATCTGGTGGTCCATTCGGCCACCAAATATCTGGATGGGCAAGGGCGGGTTCTGGGCGGGGCGATCATCGGCAAACGTTCTTTGTTGATGGACCATATTTATCCTTTCATCCGCAACACCGGGCCGACCCTCTCCCCGTTCAACGCCTGGGTGTTGTTCAAGGGGTTGGAAACCTTACCGGTGCGCATTGAAAAACAGTGCGACAACGCCGAGCAGGTGGCGGCGTTTTTGCTGCACAAACTGCCGACCACAGCGGTCCACTATCCCGGTCTGACTTCGCACCCGCAGCACCAGCTGGCCAGTCGGCAAATGCGCCGCTTCGGGGCCATTGTCTGTCTGGATTTGGGCTCTCTGGCTGCCGCACACCGTTTTATCGACCAGCTGCAACTGGCCACCATCACCGCCAATCTGGGCGATGTGCGCACCCTGGTCACCCATCCTGCCACCACCACCCATGGCCGTCTGAGTCCGGAAATGCGGGCGGCGGCGGGCATTACCGACGGTCTGGTCCGCCTTTCGATCGGCATGGAGGATTGTGCCGACATTTTGGCCGATCTGGAACAGGCGTTGGCGCGCAGTCTGCCATGATCTTTCTGGAACAAGTCAGCAAAGCCTTCGGTGCCCAAACCCTGCTGCAGCAAGCCGATCTGGCCATTCATCCCGGCGAAAAAGTGGGCCTGATCGGACCCAACGGCACCGGCAAAACCACCCTGTTGCGCATGATCGAAGGGGTGGAAGAGAGTGATGGCGGACAAATCACCCGCCTGGAGGCGGTGCGCATCGGCACCTTGCGGCAAGAGCTGCACCCTTCCGCACGCTCCATCCTGCAAGAGACCCTGCACGGGGTGCCGGAGTTGATTCAGCTGCGGGAGGAGCGCCAGCAACTGCAGCAGCAATGGGATGATCCCGACGCCCACACCGCCGCCAGCCACGACCGTTTGGCGCACCGCTGGGGCGAAGTGGAACATCGTCTGGAAGAGTTGGACTCGTATGCGGCAGAAGCCCGGGCCGGGGCCTTGTTGTTGGGCCTGGGTTTCAGCCGCGAGATGCTGGAACGTCCGCTCAACGATTTTTCCGGCGGTTGGCGGATGCGGGTTGCCCTGGCGCAACTGCTCTTTGCCCGCCCGGATCTGCTCCTGCTGGACGAACCGACCAACCATCTGGATCTGGAGTCGGTCGCCTGGCTGGAAAACTATCTGCGGCGCATGCCACAGACCTTTATCGTCGTCTCGCACGATCGCGGCTTTCTCAACCGGGTTTGCCAGGTGACCGTGGAGCTGGATGATGGCACCTTGAGCCGCTACCAGGGCTGTTTTGACGACTATATCGAACAAAAGGCCATTCTGTTGGAACAGCGGGAAAAACAGCTGCAACAGCAAAACCGGCGCATCGAAACCATCACCCGTTTCATCAACCGTTTCCGCGCCAAGGCGACCAAAGCCCGGCAGGTGCAGAGCCGTATCAAGCTGCTGCAAAAGATAGAACCGCTCGAAACCCTGCCGGCCGCGCAGGAGGTGGCCCGCATTCGTCTGCCGGAGCCGGGCCGGGCTCCGCTCAAGATGGTCACCGTGCGTGATCTCTGCAAACAGTTTGCGGGCAACACCGTCTTTGCCAAGGCAAACTTTGACGGCCTGCGCGGCGAAAAAATCGGCCTGCTCGGCCCCAACGGTTCCGGCAAATCCACCCTGTTGAAGCTGCTGGCCGGGGTGATCAGCCCCGACAGCGGTCTCTGTCAACTGGGCGAAAAGGTGCAGACGGCCTATTTCACCCAGCATGCCCTGGACCATCTCGACCCGGAGGCCACCTTGCTGCAGCAGGTTGCCTCGAGCTTGCCCAGCAGCATGAACGAGACCGCCCTGCGCTCGATTTTGGGCAGTTTTCTCTTTTCCGGCGACGAGGTATTCAAAAAAATCAAGGTTCTTTCCGGTGGCGAACGGGCCCGCGTCGCCCTGGTCCGCCTGCTGCTCTCCGGGGCCAATTTGTTATTGCTCGATGAACCGACCAACCATCTGGACATGGAGTCCCGCGCCGCTTTAAGCGACGCCCTGGAAAGTTATCAAGGCACCCTGGTTCTGGTCAGCCATGATCGGGAGCTGCTGCAAACTGTCTGCAACCGTTTCCTCCTGGTCCGCCACGGCAGCATCACCCCCCTGGAGGGCGATCTGGAGAGCTATCTGGAACAGACCACCCAGGTGCGCGATGCGCTGCAGGCCGCCCCGCAAAAGGAACAAAAAAAACAGCGCCTGCAACAACGAGAACAATCCGGCACCGACCTGCGCCGCAAACGACAACAGGCCCGCCAACTGGAACAGACCATCCACCAACTGGAATCCGAACTCGCCCTGCTCGAACAGGCCATGACCGACCCGGATATTTATCAGGGCGGCAACAGCGAAAAGTTGAAAGAAACCCTGCAGCGCAGCAAACAGCTTGGACAACAGCTGGAACAGGCGATGGGTGAGTGGGAGAGGGTTTCGCTGGCGATTGAGGCGTTGCAGGTTTCTGCTGGGTAGTGGGGGGTTTGGTTGGCGTTGTTTGGTTATATTGCATCTTTTGCCAATTTATAATTCACAAGCGTGCGGCCAGACGAAACCCAACATTAAGATCGAGTTCTCCGGCACGGCACCACCTAAAGCGACAGGAAGAGAGAAGGGCATCATCGCTACTACCCCAGGACCCGCCAAGCAACACTAACACGGTCTCTCTTTTCATGTCTTCAGGATCCAGATGTGTGCCTGTATTTTTATCGGTTGTGTAAAGATTTCGCTGCCACTCCCAAACATTACCTGCTAGATCGCAATGGCCAAAGGGGCCATCCCCGGCTGGATAAAGTCCCACCGGGGTAGGTGAACCAATTCTCTTGGCAAAATTGGCCAACTCCGGGGCAGGCCTTTCATTACCCCAGGGATATTTTCCTTTGTTTGCCTTGGTCCAGAGAAGCTCATCAGGCAAACGGATCTCCATCTTTTTCTGTTCACTCAACCACCGGCAGTAGGCCATCGCCTCAAACCAGGAAACAGCTACAACAGGACGGTTGGGATAAAGAAGTTGCTCACCCCAGCTACTAGGATTCTGCCAACCTTGCGAAACCACCTCATCCCAACCCGCCTCATCCCACCAGCGGGGTTCCTGATAACCCCCTTCCTCCACAAAGTGTTGGTACTCGGCCACAGTGACCAGATATTTGCCCAACTGCCAACCCGTGCCGGGAATTTCAATCAGGTTGAGTTGGGAGAGGCGGGGATCCCCTCCCTGTCCCAGGGCTTCCGCCGCCTCGATACGAGTGGCAATGGCAACCTGAGCGGCCCCCTCTTTACTGAAGATGTCCATGACCCGCTGCAAGAGTTGTCGGTAGACCGCATCAATCTCCGCTGGTGGTCGGTACTGATAGGCGGTCATGGGTTCCAACAAGCGGCCCATAATGCCAGCAACGCGCGCATCTTCGGCCAGGGTGGGATCATTGCCACGGAGTGCCAGCACCCGTTGTAACAGGCGGTCCACCCGGAGTCCTCCGCCTTCATCAAACAGGGAGCCGGGTAACAGGGCCACGCTCTCCCGCCATTGGGCATCGGTCAAATGTTCCCGGACCACGGGCCACCACTCTTCCCCACCCTCCTCCCCATCTCCCAGCCAGGCCAGCGCCTGGCTGGCCAGATACTCCTGGAAGGTCAGATGCCAGAATTTCAGCTTTTTGTCCCCCAACTCCTCGACAATGCCACTGCCCAGACACTCAAAGCGCAGCCACTCCCGTCCCAGGCGCAACCGCTCCGCTTTGCTGCGCAGATGCTGAAAATAGCGTCCGACCAGAGGTTCCACCGCCTCTGCCCCCTCTTGCACATCGAACACCGCCCGCTTGCTGCCCCTCATCATGGCCAGGGCCAGAGCGGCAAAAGCCTCTTGGGCAAAGCGATCTGGATAACCCGCCTGGTCGCGCAACGCCGAGCGGGCGGCAATGAGCCAGCGCAGCACCGCTTGATAGACCCGCCCTCGCCCCTCCGGCAATTTGCCCTCATTCCAATGCACCACACACAGGCAGGTCAGCATCACCGGATTGGCCGCCAGGCGTCGAATGGCCGGTTTTTCCACAATGGCCTGGAGGAGTATCTGTTGATGGTCCGGCTTGTCCTGCGCATGCAGGGCTGTCACCCAGCGGCTGATAAATTCCCTGATCTCCTCCTGGCCAAAGGGGTCGATCACCACAGAATGAAACCCCAACTCCTTGATACGACCCACCCCGAAGGGTCGGCTGGTGATCACCACCTGGCTTTTCGACCAATGACGGAGGGCATCCTGGACAATAGCCAACACCCTCTCCCGGATGCCCTCGTCCGCCACCTCGTCCAGGCCATCCAGCAACAGCATGGCCTCTCCCTCTTCCAACTGGCGCGTCCACTCATCGCGCCAGGCAGGGTCAGCATTGGGAGTGCGATCCAGCAGGTCGAGCAAACGGCGGCGATCATCGGTAAAGGGCGGTTTGTCGTCAGCCAGCAAGGCCGTCAATTCCGAAAGACGGAGAAAAAGGGGAATCCGTGCGCTTTCCGAACAGGGCAAGCCCAGATAGCGATGACGCCAGCAGGAACCATCGGCACAGGGTAGCGCCAGATGATCCTTGGCCAGCATGGCGGCCACCAGCTTCAGAAAGGTGGTCTTGCCCGCCCCCGGTTGGCCTTCAATCAGCAACCGCCGGTGATGGGGCAAGAGTTCGGCCAGGGAGAGCGCCTTGTTGTCACGCCGGTCACTGCTATGCAACGGGGTGTACAACGTTTCAATGTCATACAACCCCGCCTCCCTGCTCCGTCCCGCCCCGGAACTGATGCCACGAATTGCCAGCTTGCCGGTGCGATCAAGCAGACTTTGCAGCCAGGGAGTCAAATCCCGGACGGGGGAAGAGGGTTTTGTGGTTGTGGATCGAATCAGCAAACCGGTACGGTCGTCGTGCTTTTCATAGCGGGTATCCCGATCAAAGGCCCATTGACCGCCGCCTCGCTCCACCCGTTTCATGGGCCAAATGCGAATTTCACCACCTTGGCTCAAGCTCCCCCACTGGTAGCCCATACTGCGACTCTCCTGCGCCGTGCCATACTGTTCCAACCCGAACAGGGAGGGAGCCATAAGGGTGCAGCGCCCCACCGCACCAAAAGGACTGAACAATTCGCTGCTGCCGGTATGCGCATGGCCCACCAGGGCCGCCTGGAAACGTTCCGGGTGGTAAATGGTTTCCAGATATTTTTTCTGGCACTCTGTGGAAAACCACGGCAGGGGATGGTGCATCATCAACAATCTGGCGCTGCCATCCAGGGAGTTGTCTGGCAAAACCTCTTGCAACTGGCGGGGCAACAGTTCCAGTTTGCCCTCAAAATCACCCTGCTGATAGTGCATCCAGGCTGAGTTGAGCCCCACTATCGTCAGGGGAACCTTTCGAGGACGGTTCACAGTGACGGCCAGATCGCCGGGAAAACGGGAGGTACGGCAGGCAGCACCCAAAGCCGGTTTGATGCTTTGCTCAAACCACTCCAGATAGTTTTTGAACGGGGCCTGAAAGGGAGTGGGAAGAGGATTTTCCCAAATTTTCTTTTCCAGTCTGGGCAGATTTTTGCTCCAGACGGAGGTATCCAACATGTCCGACAGGAGTTGCAACTCATCATTCAGTGTCTCATTCCTGTCCAGATCGTGATTGCCAGGCACAGGAATGACCAGAGGATCCAGATCACCGGGTGATTTTTTCACCCATTTGCGCAGCTCTGTGAGAAATTGGTCGAATTGTCCATACTCCTCCTTCCGCCCCTGCCAGGCCAGATCGCCACTGATCAAAATCATATCCGGCGTCCCCAACCGTTTTGCCATCTCGCGCACACTGGCGGCAAACTCTTGATGGACCTGCCACCACAGCTCATTTCCCCGGCAGCCCATGTGAATGTCGGAAATATGCAACCAGTGGACAGGATCAGCCATAAGAAGTCTCCGGCAAAATATCTGGGTGTATGACGGTGTTTTGCAAACATCATGAAGCATAATCCAGCAGCAAGAAGCGTGCAAGATGGTGCAAAAAGAAAAATTATTATTCTTGTGACAAAGTTTGCTCAATCAGGAATCAGGGCTGACTTAGCATCAGCAGCGTGCTATCCTTTTTCGGTCCGGGAGAAAAACAGCAAAAGCGGGCGCTCCGTTTTTGCCCGGTATTTTTTTTGTATTTAGGCTTGACCTTGCGCAGGATTTCGTTAGAATGATCGGATTTTCCCTGGTCGGAACCGGCACAGGCAGGGGGCCGATGTGGCCTGATTCGTACTCTAATGAGGTGGTTTTTATGGCAGTTCGTATTCGCTTGCAGCGCAGAGGTTCCACGAAACGGCCTTTTTATGCGGTCGTTGTTGCCGATGCTAAAATGCCCCGGGATGGTCGTTTTCTGGAAAAACTGGGCACCTACAATCCGCTCAAAGAGAGCGATAAACTTGAGATGGCCATGGATCGCTATACCCATTGGGTTGGCGTGGGTGCCATTCCTACCGATACGGTGGCCAGTTTACTGAAACGGACCGCGGCGGCTGGTTGAGTGGCTGGTCCCGGCAAGGTGCAGCGTGACTGAAGCGCAAGCAGAGTGGATCTCCATCGGTCGTCTGTTGGGACCGTTCGGGGTCAAGGGGTGGATTCGCGTCCTCTCCTACACCGATCCGCCGGAGGCCATTCTGGACTATGATGATTGGTGGATCGGCAGGGCCGACAGCGGCGACAGCCCGACTGCCAGCCAGTTGCGTCAGGTCAACCTGCTCGATGATGAGGTGCATGCCCGGGGGATCGTCGTCCTGCTGGATGGGGTAGAAAATCCGGAAGCGGCCCGTCTCTGGTCGGGCATGGGCATCTGGGTGCCACGCTCCGAATTGCCGGAAGCAGAAGAAGATGCCCACTACTGGGCCGATATGATCGGTTGCCAGGTGGTGGAAGAGAATGGCTCCCCTCTGGGCACAGTGGAGTATCTGTTTGCTACGGGGGCCAACGATGTGCTGGTGGTGCGGGAGGCTGAGGGTGGCGAACGCCTGTTGCCGTTCATCCGTGAGGTGGTGCTGGAGGTGGATGTCACCCGCCGCACCATTACCGTTCGCTTGATGTCGGGAATGTAGCCATACGCTTCTCCATCATCACCCTTTTTCCGGAGATGTTCCGCGCTCTGCTCGGCCAGTCGATTCTGAAACGGGCCGTTGATCGGGAACTGCTCCAGGTCTCTTTGCTGCAACTGCGCGATTTTGCGGAGGATCGTCATCAGAGAGTCGATGATGCCCCCTTTGGCGGCGGGCCGGGCATGGTGCTGAAGGCGGATGTGTTGCAGCGGGCGGTGCAGCAGGCGCACAACAGCCTGGCAGCGCCCGGCAGGGTGGTCTATCTGACCCCGCAAGGGAAACGGTTTGATCAGCAGGATGCCAAACGGCTGGCTGGTTTGCCGCACCTGATCCTGGTCTGTGGCCACTACGAAGGGGTGGACGAGCGGTTTGTGGCCAGCATGGTGGATGAGGAGTTTTCTCTGGGCGATTTTGTCCTGACCGGAGGAGAAATTCCCGCCATGGCCATTATCGATGCGGTCGCCCGCCTGCTGCCCGGCGTGCTGGGCGATCAGGAGAGTTTTACCGGAGACTCTTTCTATCAGGGGTTGCTGGATTATCCGCATTATACGCGGCCAGCCTTCTGGCAACCGGATGGCAGAGAGACACCAATCACTGTCCCCGCCGTGTTGCTCTCCGGGCATCATGGCAACGTGCATGATTGGCGACGACGACAGGCTTTGTTGCGCACCCTGCTGCGACGACCCGATTGGCTGGCTCAGGCCAATCTGTCCAAAGCAGAAAAACGTTTGATGGAACTGCTGGCGGATGAACTGGATCGTCACGATCCGACGCCGGCGGATGGAACTAACTGGAAAGATCAGCAGAAATAAGGACGCACCCCATGAATGAACTTATGCGCTTTCAGGAATCCCTGATTCAACGGAAAATGCCGGATTTTGCCTCCGGGAATACCCTGAAGGTCCACGTCAAGGTGGTCGAGGGTACCCGCGAACGGATCCAGATCTTTGAAGGGGTCTGTATCGCCCGCCACAACGCTGGCTACTCTTCCACCTTCACCGTGCGCAAAGTCTCTTTCGGCGAGGGCGTAGAGAGAATTTTTCCTCTTTATTCGCCCAAAATCGAAAAGATTGAAGTGGTGCGGGTCGGCGATGTGCGCCGTGCCAAACTGTACTATCTGCGTCAACTCTCCGGCAAAGCCACCCGTATCAAAGAGAAACGGACCTGGTAACCGCCCGTTCCATGCCCGGATCTCGTTCTCAACCCGATATCCGGCGGGAACTGGCGCTCTATCGGCAAGGATTTGTACCGGTCTGTGGCGTCGATGAAGTGGGTCGGGGTCCGTTGGCGGGCCCCGTGGTGGCGGCGGCGGTGCTTCTCCCTTTTTGGCAGTGGGATGCCATTCCGGCCCCCCTGGCGGGCGTTGCCGACTCCAAACAGCTCTCTGCCGAACAGCGACGCCGTTGCGTGGCCGTGATTCACCAGTTGGCTACGGCGGTGGCCATCGGCGAGGCAAGCGCGGCGGAAATTGATGCCCTCAACATCCGCAAGGCGAGTTTGTTGGCCATGGCACGGGCGGTCAACACCCTGAACCTGACCGCGCAAGCCTGGGTGCTGGTCGATGGACGTGATCTGCCCCCCGGCCTTCCCTGCCCTGGTGAGGCCATTATCCGGGGCGACCAAACTTCCCTCTCCATCGCCTCGGCCTCCATCCTTGCCAAAGAGTATCGGGACGCCCATATGGTCGCGCTGGCCAAACGGTATCCTGGTTACGGGTGGGAACAAAACAGCGGTTATCCGACCGCCGCACATCGACAGGCGTTGCTGACCTTGGGTGTCACCGAACAGCACCGCCGCTCTTATGCGCCGGTTCGACAGGCTTTACACGAACAGATGCTTAAAGAATCCACGCTGTCGGCAAGCTGACAGCCCCTCTATCCATCGTTACCCGATCGATTGAGCGGGCTGGCAAAAAGGCTCTGACAGCTTTAACAAGGGCTCATCCATGGAAGAGATTTCCCAACTGGCGCATCTGCTGCAACAACTGCACAGCCAGGGCATCGGCAACGCCCATCTGGCCGCCACCACCTGGCTGCAGCGCCATCCCGAACAGCTTCCCTCTTTCCAGATCATGGCCCGTATTTTGCTTAATGTAAGCCAACAAGCGGTTGCTGCCGACAAGGGGCAAACAGAGCGATACACCCCCTCTGCCCGCACCCTGCAGCAGATTGCCCAGGCTGACCGGCTCAACGCCTGGTTAAACGGTCTGCAGCGGCGGCAACAACAGCAGGCCGAACAGGGCAAACAAAATTATCACCGCGCTTTGCGTCGTTGGCGGCAACAAATCGCGCCAAGTCGGCAAATCGAGGAGGCGGTTGGATGAGCGAACAGGTCAACGCCTGGCATGTATTGGTCTTGAATGGCCCCAACCTCAACCTGCTGGGGGAGCGGGAGGCGGGTATTTACGGGCGGGTCCGTTTGGCCGATATTGAGGCCGATTGCCGTGCCCGCTGGCAGCAGTTGCTGCCCGCAACGGTTGCGGGTAGGGCCACCTTGGATTTTTTTCAATCCAATCATGAAGGGGTACTGGTCGATCGCATCCAGGAAGCACGGGGCAGAGTTGACCTGATTGTTTTTAATCCGGCAGCTTTTACCCATACCTCGGTGGCCCTGCGTGATGCCCTGCTGGCGGTGGCCATCCCGGTGATTGAAGTACACATCAGTAACATTCATCAACGAGAACCCTTCCGTCACCACTCGTACATCAGCGATATTGCCCTGGGGCAGATCGTCGGGCTGGGAGCGGCGGGCTATCGGTTGGCAGTGGAGGCCGCCGTCGGTTATCTGTCCGCCCGCGACACGGCCAGCACTGCTGACAGGCAATACGCATGAACACTCTTGAAGAGGCTTGAGTTCCATGGATTTAAAAGAGATTCGGCAGTTGATCAAAATGTTGGCCGGTACCGATGTTGCCGAAATTGAGATTCGTGAAGAGGCACAAACTGTGCGCATCTCCCGCCATCTGGCAGGACAGCACGATACGTCGACTGCCGCCTTCCAACCTGTCATGACCTATGCCGCCCCCCCCGCAATGGCCATGCCGACAGCCATGCCTGTTGCTGTCGAGGCGGTGGCCGCCGCAGCGGCAAGCAAAAGCAGTGAGCCCCTCTCCACAGAACGAACCCTGACCATCACTTCGCCGATGGTGGGTACCTATTATCAAGCCAATGCCCCCGAAGCGCCGCCACTGGTCGCGCATGGGGATATTATCAAAAAGGGACAAGTGGTCTGCATCATCGAAGCCATGAAGCTGATGAATGCCATCGAATCCGAATATGCCGGACGGGTGGTCAGCATCCTGAAAGAGAATGCCAGCCCTGTCGAATACGGTGAACCCCTTTTCATCCTTGAGCCGGTATAAATGGCTATTTTCAATAAAATTCTTATCGCCAACCGGGGGGAAATCGCTCTGCGGGTGCATCGCGCCTGCAAAGAGTTGGGAATCCAAACCGTTGCGGTCCATTCGGAAGCCGATGTCGGTTCCATGTGCGTTCGTCTGGCCGATGAATCGGTCTGTATCGGCCCGGCCCGTTCGGCTGATTCTTACCTGAACATCTCCTCGATCATGGCTGCCGCCGAAATTACCGATTCACGGGCCATCCATCCCGGGTATGGCTTTTTGTCGGAAAACCCGGAGTTTGCAGAAATTGTGCGCGCCTCCGGTCTCACCTTTATCGGCCCGGATCCCAGCGTCATTCGTTTACTCGGCGACAAGGTACAGGCCCGCAAGGCGATGATCGCCGCCGGGGTGCCGGTGGTGCCCGGCTCGGATGGGGAGGTGGCCGATGAAGAGACAGCCCTGAAAATGGCCCGCGAAATCGGCTTTCCCATTATCCTGAAAGCGGCAGCAGGCGGCGGCGGGCGCGGCATGAAGGTGGTCTATTCTGATGCGGCGCTGGTGACCGCCTTTACCGTGGCACGCAATGATGCCCGCCATTTTTTCAAAAACGATAAGGTCTATATGGAACGGTATCTGACCGATCCGCGCCATATCGAAATTCAAATTTTAACCGACAATCACGGCAACGCCGTCCACTTGGGCGACCGGGATTGCTCCTTGCAGCGTCGCCACCAAAAAATTCTTGAAGAGGCCCCCTCTCCGGCGCTCACCCCGGAACAACGGGAAAGATTGGGCAATATTGCCGCCAAGGCCGCCTTGGCGGTCAACTATACCGGTGTGGGTACCTTTGAATTTTTGCTGGATCGCGGCGAGTTTTATTTTCTGGAGGTCAATACCCGCATCCAGGTCGAACATCCGGTGACAGAGATGGTTACCGGGATCGATCTGGTCAAAGAGCAGATTCGTGTCGCAGCCAATTTGCCGCTGACCATCCGGCAGGAGGATATTCAGATGCGCGGCCATGCCATCGAATGCCGCATCAATGCCGAAAATCCGGAAACCTTTATCCCTTCCCCAGGACGAATCACCGAATACCATGCCCCTGGTGGCTGCGGGGTGCGGGTCGACTCGGATGCCTATACCGGCTATCGGGTGCCACCGCACTATGACTCACTGTTGGGCAAATTGATCGTCCATGGTGCCAACCGGGCAGAAGCCATTGCCCGGATGCGTCGCGCCCTGGATGAATATGTCATCGGCGGCATCTCGACCACCATTCCGCTGCATCAACGCATCGTGCGGGATGGCACGTTTCGTAACGGTACTTACACCTTACGTTTCCTTGAAGAGTTCCTGAAAAACAACCAATGACCGCACCATTTGACCATCTCACCGTTCTGATTGATTCCTACCACTTAAGACAAGGGGTAAAAGCCATTGCCCGGCAACTGCGCAGCGATCTGGACCAACTTCCAGAAGAAGAGGAGGCGGTTCTGGTCGTGGTGCTGAAAGGGGGGGCCGTTTTCGGCATCGATCTGTTGCGCGCGCTGCAACGTTCGCTGCCGATTGTCTTCATACCGCGCACCCAACAACTCAACCAGGTGCTTGCCGAGGGAGATCAGGCGTTGTTGCACAACCGGCACCTGGTTGTCGTCGACACCCTGATGGATACCGGCACCACGCTGCACAGCCTGTGTCAGGAGCTGCAAACTTTTCAGCCCAAAAGTATGCGTATCGCCATTTTGCTGCACAAAACGGTGGCCAATGCCGAACCGTTGGCGATTCACTATCTGGGTTATGAGGTGCCGGATGTGCGCCTGTTTGGCTACGGTCTGGATGAAGAGGAACATTATCGGGGGCTGTCGGCCATTTATACCTGGTGGCCACACACCACTTCGACGATCATGACACCGGATGAGGGCAAAAAAAGCAAAAAGAAAAAGGCAGCCACTTGTGACGCTGCCTGTTGCTGAGCTGCTGGCCCGTCTCCTGGGACGCCGTCACTCCCTGCTGCAGGCAGATTTAGAGCGGCATCAAACCGCCCTGACAGAGCAGGTGCAACAGAGCCGTATTCTGGTCATCGGTGCCGCCGGCTCCATCGGTTCTGCCTTTGTTGAACAGCTGCTGCGTTTTCATCCTGCCACACTGCACCTGGTCGACCCGAGCGAAAACAATCTGGTGGAGGTGGTGCGCACACTCCGTTCCGGCGACACCCTCCCCCCGGATGATTTTGCCACCTATGCCATCGGCATGGGTTCGGCAGAATTTCGCGCCTTTCTTGCTGCCAGCCAACCCTATCAGGCCATCGTCAATTTTGCCGCTCTGAAGCATGTACGCTCAGAAAGAGATCCCTATACCCTGATGCGTCTGATCGATACCAATATGCTGGCCTTGGACGAACTGTTGCACGATCTGCAGCGCACCCCGCCACGCCACTTTTTTTCTGTCTCGTCCGACAAAGCGGTAGCCCCGGAAAATGCCATGGGTGCCAGCAAAGCGGCGATGGAGACCATTCTCTGGAGCCATGCGCCGACCATTCCGGTCAGCAGCGCCCGTTTTGCCAATATCGCTTTTTCCGATGGCAGTCTGTTGCACGGTTTTATCCGTCGTTGGGAAAAACGGCAACCGTTGGCCGCCCCCACCGATGTGCGACGCTATTTTCTCACCCCTCAGGAGGGGGGAGAACTCTGTCTGTTGGCCTGTTTTTTGGCCAACAATCGGGAAGTGGTCATCCCGCGTCTGCAACCAGAGAGCGATCTGCACAGTTTTGCCGATATTGCCCGCCTCTTTTTGCAGGCACAAGGGGTAGAGGCCTGTGCATGCGCTTCGGAAGAGGAGGCCCGCGCCATGGCACGGGCCATGGGGCAACCAACAACACCGCCAGACAAATGGCCCTGCTATTTTGCCCCCAGCGACACCAGCGGCGAAAAAATGGTGGAAACCTTTGCCGCCAGCGATGAGATCGTCGACTTTGAGCGCTATGCCGCACTGGGGGTGATCGGCAAAGCGCCGTTCAACGCCCAGAGTGCATTGGCAAGCGCCCTCGACGGGCTGCGCACCCTGCGCCAAGGCGGGAGGTGGCAGAGTGCAGAGATCATGGCCCTGCTGCAACAGATCGTGCCGTCACTGCACCACAGCCGCAGGGAAAAAAATCTCGATCAAAAAATGTGATGTAACTATTCAGCGCCTCTGGATCGCTGCATTTGCAATGAACTGAAGCCAAAGTTCTGGTGGGTGCAGGGAGGATCATCCTCCCTGCCGGAGTGCAGAGGCGGAGCCTCTGTTTCTGGTGCGCTTGCACAATCTGTGCCCCGCAGGGGCACGCTTTGGGAGGGCGGAGCCCGACTTTTAACCTTGCAGGCTTTTGGATGCTCTCGGACAAAACCCATTGGGAGAATGTTCGTGTTGGCGCATAAAATCGCGCCAACACGAACATCTTGCGTCAACAGGCGCGCTGCGCAGATTTGCTGCGCAAATCTGCTTACGGTGAAAAGCGCGCCAAAGGCAAAAGATTAAAGGCAAATTCCCAGGGTTCCACCCTGGACCGGCCAGGGAGCCAGCCTCCCTGGACCCGCAGCAGTTGTTTTGGGTGCTGAATAGTTACCTCTTGGTCTGGCTTGGCTGCCACTCACAAAGCAGACCAAGAGTCAGCATCCATGCGGGTTAACTTTTAACCGGGTAAGCCATCCGCTCGTGGCTGCAGCAATATTGACGTAAACTGGTACAGAAAGAGAATAAAGGCCAGTAGCCAAAGTAAACCAGACAAGAAAAGGGACTCAGCAGGCCAGAGCAGGGAAGCAAAAACACGAACCAAGGCGGCTGTGAGAATGCAGTAGAAGGCCATAACCAGGCTGGTGGATGCAACCAAGCCGCGTCCGGTGTGCGCCAATGAGACACGGCTCATAATTCCGATGGTAAACAGTCCCATGGCACCGATGGTTAATGCGTGCAGTGCCGTGGAGGGCGGGAGAAGGTATCCCAGTTGGGCCAGACCACGAAGAAATAGTCCAAGCACCAACCAACCATAGCCAATATGAAGTACCCAAAGAATTGGAATTTTGAGTGTTTTCAAACTGTGCCACATTGATAAACGCCAACCTTGTACAATAGATGCCAGGATAAGCAAGCCACCGCCCAGCGACGAGTAGGGATCAATCCAGTCACTGATTACAATGGCACCCATGCTCACGGCACCAGCTATTTCCAGCCATGGTTTGATGGGAAACGGGGGTAAAATTTCATTGGCAGCCAATGCATTTCGAGTAAACATTGGCATAATGTGGCCGCCAACCATTATCAAAAAAAAGACAATGGCATCAATACCAACATAGAGGCCAGAGCGAGCGCTGTTGTCCAATAATCCAACCGCCTGCCCATGAAAGAGAATATTTCCCATCGCCATTATCAGCAAAAGGAGTGGAAAAATTCGATGTACTTTATTGCCGGTAAACCACAAAGTGGGCCCGGTTGCAACGATAAGCGCAACAGGAAAAAGCATGTCCGCTACGGCAACCAACCATTCAGAAAGCCAAGGATTTGCAGTCACTGCCAAACGACCCAACAACCAAAACAGCAGTAACCATTGCAGTGGTTTTCCTTGCAATGCCGGTTTGCGTGACCAGTTGGGGGATGCTGTCAGTAAAAATCCAGCAGCGCTTGCCGCCACAAAACCGTACAACATTTCATGAGCATGCCATAATGGCAGAGCCAGTTTTGATTGCCAGGAGAGAGTTCCTTCAAGAACCAGCAACCAGATAGCAAGCATCAAGAGAGACCAACCGCTGCCGACTAAAAAAAAGGGTCTAAAGCCGTAGGCAAAAAGGACAGCGGATTTATTCGTCGAAGTAGCCATGCTCAACCTGCTCAATCACGTCTGGTGTAGAAGGGGTCTAGAAAGGTATACTAACTTTCTCAGCAGATCAATATATTTGCTCGACAAGCATAGGGCAATCGCATTTGAGATGAGACAGCTCACAAGGAGGTCCAGGGGAAGATTATCTCCTCCTGCCAGGCGCAAAAACGTGCGCATACTTCTAGTATGTAAACGTTTTTGCAACGACGCAGGAGGAGCAATAGACAAGCAAGATGTCCAAGTTATTTTTCTAGGCTCCTAAAGTGCGGGGTACCGCGTCGCACCTTGCATTGTGCTGGAATGTGCTTAAGCGTTATCATGCGCAACGCATTAATTCGTGTGTGGATATGTTTAACTTTTTCTGCATGGTGAGAACGGCAATGGCAGCGATTCCCCGTCTATATTGGCCAGAAAATCTTCAAGAAAATCTTACCATTTGCCCCGATCAAAATATTGAACGGTATCTGGTGAAAATTTTACGGTTGACGACTGGGGCGCAACTTCGCTTGTTTAATGGTCAACAGTCTGGTGAGTGGGATACCGTCATCCAGTCGCACACCCCGTTGCAACTGCGCACGGTCGCTTTTAGACCGAGAGCGACAGAATCATTGTTACAAATTACTGTAGTATTGTGTATTTGTAAGATGGACGCCTTAGAAACTGCTGTACAAAAATTGACGGAACTTGGTGTGCAAAGATTGCTTCTGTTGCACTGTCAAAGAAGTAGCAGTCATGGTGCTGCTGACCTGAACGAAAATCGCCTGCAACGTTTGCTGCGAATTGCGATTGAAGCTGCAGAGCAGTCTGAGCGCGTTTCTGTACCACAAATTGTTTTAGTCAATCGCTGGTTACACTTGAATGAATACCTTGCAGATGGTGACCGTTTACTGCTTAAGGAGAGAGGTGATGGAGTACCGTCTATCGCAGAGGTCCTAAAAAAAAGTTCAAACATAACTTTGCTGATTGGTCCAGAAGGTGGCTTTACAGAGCAAGAGCTTAACCATGCGACATGCAGTTGGCGTTTTGTGGCTGTACAGCTTGGTCCACGTATTTTACGTTGTGAGACTGCTGTGCTTGTTTCAGTCAGTATTTGTCAAATGATTGGTGGCGATTTTGGTTAGTCGAGTGCGCGCTTTTTGAACAGTAAAATATATACATTTTTTCATTAGAAATCAAAATTGATCATGAACCGAAACAGATTATCGATTATTGTTACCAGTGGCATTGCCCTGTTTCTTGCAACTGCTTTGTGGCTGGATTTAATACCGCGCGCTCATACTGTGTATTCTGACACACGTCTATTAATGGGAACTTTGGTATCCATTTCAGTTTGGGGTCATCCAAAGGGTAAAGCTGAAACAGCGATGCAGAAGGCTTTTGCAGAGTTTGCCCGACTTGAAGAGGTTTTAAGTTGGCAACGTCCCACCTCGGAAGTCAGTCAAGTCAATCAAGTTTCACGTGAAACATGGGTTTCAATTTCGACTGAGTTGGGAACTTTGTTACAGAGAGGGTTGTTGTTGGGTCAACGCAGTGAAGGTGCATTTTCCATGGCTTTGCAGCCTCTTACTCAACTATGGGGTTTCTCTTCAGAGCATCAAGATGAAAAGCCACCAGCAAAAGAAAAACTCGATAGGTGGTTGCGCCTATATCCAACAGTTGATGCCATCCGATTAATGCAGAAGGAAGATAAATCATTCCATGTGCAACTGGCAAATAGTGCCGTCGGATTGGATTTAGGTGCCTTGGGAAAAGGATATGCTATTGATCAAGCCATTTCTGTTTTGCGGAAAGAGGGGATAGCAAATGCCATTGTTGATGCTGGTGGAGATCTGCGTGTAATCGGATCCAAAGGCAGTAACCCATGGCGCATAGGCTTGCAAAATCCCAGACAAAAGGATCAAATTATCTCTATGTCACAATTGCGAGGCGATATTGCCATGATGACCTCTGGAGATTATGAACGATTTTTTCTGCTCGAAAATATTCGATACCACCACATACTTGACCCGAAAACAGCGGAACCAGCACGAACTGGGTTGAGTTCTGTTTCTGTACAGGGAAAAAATGCAGCAGAGATTAATGGACTATCTACCGCTATATTTGTCTTGGGTGTTGAAAAGGGGTTGAGGCTGCTAAAGCAGTATCCTGGCAGCGAAGCACTGCTTATCAGCGAAAAAGGTGAACCTACTCGTACACCAGCATTTATTGCAGACTGGTTGCAGGAGCCGATCAAACAGTAATGGCAAGGAGACTATTCAGTAAATCTTTATATTATTCGCTGCATGAGGCTACCAGCTATTTGGACCGACTCACAATTCTGTTATGTTTCATGGCTATCATAGGGATAACTGCAACGTTCATGCTTCAACCGCACGGCAATCAAGCCGTTGTGACGTTGGACAATAATTTGATCAATACAATCTCTTTAGAGAAAGATGCACACTATTATGTTAATGGTCATTTAGGGCCAGTGCGTGTTGAAGTAAAAAATCAGCAAATTCGCATCGTTGAATATGATAGCCCGCGTATGATTGGCACCAGAACAGGATGGGTTCAGCATAATGGAGCCATCACAGCCTGTTTACCATGTGGTGTTGTAATAAGAGTACTAGGGAATCAGGAAGATAATAGCGTTAACTACGACAGTATTGCCCGATGAGTCGCATCAGACAACCACGTCAAGTACTCTGGATTGCTTATCTGGCGGCAGCAGCTACGGGTACGCATATGTTAGAAACCGGATTACCAGGTTTTGGACCCTGGATAAAGCCAGGTTTGGCGAATACTTTTTCATTAATTGCACTGTTTCGACTTGGCTATGCTGCAGCAGTCGTGGTTACAGTGGTAAGAATTTTAGTAAGCTCCCTTGTTCTTGGTACCCTATTTTCTCCCACTTTTATGATGAGTTTTGCCGGCGGTAGTGGGGCGTTGTTGATGATGGCCCTGCTATTGCCGTTGATGGATCGAAGCCAGTTTACAATGAATGGTGAAGTTTGCAGTCAAGCCCTGAACAAATGGCTGCTGGGTCCAGTTGGAGTCTCCCTGCTGGCTTCCATAGCACACATTGTCATGCAGCTTGTAGTGGCTTGGTTATTGCTAATAGGGCATTCAGGAATATTTTTTGCTCTTCCTTGGTTTCTGTTTGGTTCCTGGTTAACCGGTATAATCAACGGACTTTTGGCCTATATGATTTTAAAAAATTTGCCAACTGGATGCTGATCATTTTACCCTGGCATTTGATACTTTCAATCGTGAGTGAAATATGGTGGAACGGTTAACCTCTACAGTAAGAAAGAGTCTGCTGCACGGAGGAGTAACAGTATGATCACAGTAAAGAATGAGAAAATAGTCGCCATTCTATTTTCTTCATTTCTGCATGGTATATTGCTGGTAACACTTTGGTGGATGCTGACAGATTGGCTGCGTGAGCCGGAGAGTGAACCTGTGCATTATGTCGAATTGGTCAATTTGCCAAAGGAGGAGGAGCCGGAACCAACAAATCATTCAGTATTAGCAGCCGCGAATCACACAGCTGCACATCAAGAACCTGTCATCAAACCGGCATTGGTAGGAAAAGCTGACTCGGCAGCTGCAAATCAAGAAGAAAAACCAAAAAAAGTGCCAGAGCCAAAAGCGATTCCCAAAACATCTGCTAAAAACTCTGCAACAAAAAATCCGGTTAAAGTAGAGGATAATAAAAAGCCAGCCTATCCTGTCCATAAAGAAGAGCAAGATCAAGTTGCAGAGGAGAAACCAGCGTTAATTCACGCCCCACTCAATTTGACTCCTTCCCTGGATAATGTGGCAAAGTGGGATCATAACCGGCGCATGCAGGCTCGAGCCAAAGTTGGTTCTGCCGATGAAGCTGTAGACATTAATACAAAACACGCGAAATTTGGAGATTATTTTGCCCGGGTAAAACAGCGCATCAGTTGGAGTTGGGTTTACCCTGCAGTCGCAAAAAATGAAGGTTTGTCAGGAAATGTTGATGTGATTTTTTCTATCAACCGCGAAGGCAGCTTAATCGACGTCAAGGTCGTGCGTAGTTCAAGTGTGCCACCACTTGATCAAGAAGCGGTAGCAGCGATACAAAAAGCTTCACCGTTTGGCCCTTTGCCAGAAACCTGGCCACACGAAAAAATGACAATCCGTTCCACCTTTGAATATGTTTTGCAAAATGCAGGAATGAACTTTGTCCGTTGACAGCTTACAACTACATAATAACAAAATGCAGGCACGCCTGTTTGCCATGTAGAATAGCTGGTCAGGATAACTCACAATCAACCTGTGTTGGAAAGGGTAGGTTTCCCGTGAAACCTGGTCAGTGACGAATGTTCCGCCCATCAATCATATTTTTTCGTAACAGCAACCACTGCACCAAGCCAGAAAGCAGTTCAATTGTCTGTACCATGTAAAAATTTATGTCAAATTCGTTGCGACCTGCTTTGCTAGCGAGAAAAAAAGCACATGGTAATAAAATTAATAAACCATTACCAGCCAAGAATGGCATTCTCTTCTTTTTACTTTCCAGGCGAGGAAGATAACCTCCTCGCTCCATTCTCATACCGGTAAAGGCTGCCATGGCCAATGACGGAATTAACAAAAAAAGGCCAGAGAGTATCCACTGTTTTATCTGAGCAACGGCTGCATTGGTGAGAAAAAGTTCTGCTATCAGGGTAGAAAGCCAAAAAAGTGATACACAAAGAAAGGCCACTATTGCAGATGTTTGATGCAAAAATTTTAACATGTCAACTATCCCCCCGTTGCGCGATGGCGTTGCGATTTTCGGTAGCATAACTGCCTGCTGTGAGTTTACATTTTACCAACATGGTGTCAACGAATGAATATTCAAATTTTCTTGCCAGGTTAACACAAATGAATCAGGCAACCTTTCCAAATACCATGGCAGAAAAATTATTGCAGCACTATGACCAATATGGGCGCAAGCTGCCTTGGCGAGGCGAAAAAAATTTATATCGCATATGGGTTTCTGAAATCATGTTGCAACAGACTGCCGTTGCAACCGTAATCCCCTACTACCGGAAATTTCTGCAAGAACTCCCTGATGTTCCAGCACTTTATGCGTGCCCAGAGCAGCAATTGCTCTCCCTTTGGCAAGGGTTGGGTTACTATCGCAGGGCTGTTCAAATGCATCAAGGTGCCAAAATAATGGTAAATAATTACCATGGACTGCCGCCAGAAAAATTGGATGCGTGGCTGCAAATACCAGGAGTGGGACTGAGTACTGCCGGTGCCATCTTAGCCATTGGACGTAATCAAGCGCATGCCATTTTGGATGGCAATGTTAAAAGGGTATTGGCCCGTCTGCTTGCTCTTGAGTCACCTATAGAAGATAGACAAAGCCAGCTCATATTATGGAAATTGGCAAAACAACTGACGAGTAAAGAACGCCCAGGTGACTATGCACAAGCCATTATGGACCTGGGGGCATTGGTTTGCACCCGCACGCAGCCCAAATGTTCTCTGTGTCCATGGCAGGAACACTGCGGCGCAAAAAACTACTCATCACCAAGCGCCTATCCTGTGCGAGGAACAAAAATTGCTAAACCATGCCGATGGCAAATTTGCTGCCTGCTTGTCAATACAGAAGGTAAGCTATACGTCGAACAAAGACCACAACACGGTTTGTTGGCTTCTCTTTGGCAACCGCCCTGTTTTGACTGGCCTGATCAGCAGAGTATACCGTCCGCAGAGAGAGTGAACACACATTTACCACCAATCTATCAGCAATGGCTCTCCCCACCGGCTTCAAGCTTGCCAGTCGTCAAGCATGCATTTACCCACTTTAACATTGTCCTATATCCATTTCTCTTCCTGGTTGCAGATTCACCACCCCTTGTATCAGGAAAATGGCTTGCTCATGCAGATCGACTGGAGCTGCCAATGGCAACCTTGCATCGCAAGGTATTGAAAAATTGGGATGCATGCTTGAAAGAAAAAAATTGATTCAACAAATTGCACACCCACCTCCTCTATCAGCAACAAACCGTTGCTTGATGGGTGGTTGATGATGAACGTATTAGAGGCGTAGCAACAACGACTTGCAGGACGCATGCGTCCATGCTAGATTGTCGTCATATTATCACACATTGCGGAGCGCATTCTATGCTGACTATTCTCAATCTTATTCCTGTGGGTATCCTTGCTTGGGTGGTGTGGCGAGCGTTCAAAGATGGCACGACTCACGATCGTGTTGATGCCTATTTTCAAAAATATCGTATACCAGCGACACGAAAATACCACAATTTTTTTGGTATACCTAGCAAAGACCTGTAGCAGAACGGCGCTACTGTGGGCTGTCTGGACTGTCTGACGCAGCGTGAGACAGAGGTGACCGGACGGGAGAGTGGCAAACAGCAAAACGAGCGAAAGGATCCGCGCATGGCAAAAAAGCAGATTGGTGTCGTGTTGTCAGGGTGTGGCGTTTATGATGGTGCAGAAATTCACGAGGCCACTCTGACACTTTACTTTTTAGATCGCGCCGGTGCTGAAGCCGTTTGTATGGCCCCGAACCAAAATCAGCATCACGTGATCGATCATACGACCGGAAATATTGCCCCAGAGACCCGCAATGTGCTTGTCGAAGCAGCACGTATCGCGCGAGGTAAAATTGTTGATTTGGCTACGGTGCAAGCAGAGCAGCTGGACGCTGTTATTTTGCCAGGTGGTTTTGGCGCTGCCAAAAATTTATCCAACTTGGCGCTTGGCCAAATACCGACTGCGATCAATGGTGATCTGGCGCGTCTGTTGCAGGCCATGCATGCTGCCGGTAAACCCATAGGCGCAATCTGCATTTCTCCGGCGGTTATTGCCCTGGGCTTGGCAGACAAAGGGGTACTGCTGACCATCGGAGATGATGTCGATACAGCAAACGGTATTCTCGCGACCGGCAACCGCCATCAGACGAGTGGGGCCACGGATCTGGTGTTGGATACAGAAAACAAAGTTGCCACTACGGCCGCCTATATGTGTGCCTCTGGTATTGCTGAAGCTGGGGTTGGCATTGAAAAATTGGTGGCACAGGTTTTGGCGTGGAGCTGAAGAACCAACCTGTCGCCCGGATGATCTATGCAGCCAGCGAATCCTGCGCAGATCTGCTTTACGCAACCGGATTTTTTGTTCCGGATCCCTTTTGGTACGTTCGGGATAACCAGGGTATCACGCACATTATACTCAGTGCCCTGGAAGTGGATCGTGGCCGGCGAACCGCTCGGGTGGACCAAGTCCATGAGTGGCCGGCCATTCTGGAACGTTACCAGCGACGACATCCTGAGCAAGTCAACCCAGATGAGCGGTTGGTAATCGCCTTTTTTCTTTCAGAACTGCATATCGACCGTGTTTGTGTGCCTGCTGACTTTCCGCTCTCTGTCGCAGATTTTTTGCGTGCCAGAGAGATAGAATTGGTGGTCATCGAGGATTTTTTCTGGCCTGAGCGTCAGTACAAGCGGGTGGATGAAGTGGCAGAGGTCAGTGAAGCGTTGCGCCTGACAGGTCAAGCCATGGCAGTGGCGATTGATATGATCGCTTCTGCCGTTATCGGTAAAGATGGTTATCTGTATGGGCAGGATAAGGTGCTGACCAGTGAACGTGTGCGTGGTGAAATTCACGCTTTTCTGGTCCGTCATGAGGCTGTGCCACAACGCACGATTGTGGCCGGTGGGCGGCAAGGTGCCGATCCCCATGAGGTGGGTACAGGACCGTTGCCTGCCCACCAGCCTATCATTCTCGATATTTTTCCCCGCATGTTACGTAGCGGCTATTGGGGTGATATGACACGTACGGTCTGCCGTGGCGAACCCAGTGACCGTTGTCAACGGGCCTGGCAGGCGGTCAAGGAGAGCCAGGAGGTGGCTTTTGCCCACATTCGTGCCGGGGTTGATGGCAAGGCGGTACATAGTGCGGTGACCGACTATTTGACCCAGGCCGGTTTTGCTACTGGTCGCAGTGCAAGCGGTCTGCAGGAAGGTTTTTTCCATGGTACCGGTCACGGGCTGGGTTTGGAAATTCACGAATTGCCACGGATCAGCTGGCGGTCAATGCCGTTGGCCAGTGGTCATCTGGTCACCGTCGAACCAGGACTCTACTACCCGGATATGGGTGGCGTACGGATTGAGGATGTGGTTTTGGTTGAAGAGCAGGGTTGCCGCAATTTGACCGATGTGCCAAAAATATTTATCGTTTGATTCATTCATGAACCACCGCAGCAACGCCTTGCAGGTGAGCAGCGGAGCTGCCCAGCAACGACGCATCAAGAGTTGTGGAGTGGGGACTCATAAGAACAGGCCCTAATCGTTATCACCATTACCCCGCATCACGCTGGATTGAATGGGATGCCAGCCCTTGTAGAGCGTGCCAGCATGGCCATCAATGCCGATGGGATCCCCTTCTCTCATAATTTCTGACTCCACTTCGCAACGATCTTCACTCTGTCGAATATTGAGACTGGCGCAACCGACCACGCAGGTTTTTTCCAAGCGAGCCGCAACAATGGCCGCATGTGAGGTTTGTCCGCCTCGAGTGGTCAACAGTCCATCTGCAAGGGAAATTTCTTTGATATCATCAGGAACCGTATCGTAACGAATTAAAATCAACGGCACGGAACTGTCGATTGCCCTTTGGTGTTGAATTTGCTGCAGGTTGAAAACAGCCAAGCCACACAACGCACCGCCACTCACTCCCAGGCCACGGGCCAGGCAACTTTGTTTCAGTATGGGTGTTTCACGAAAACGGTGATAAACGGCAGCACCATGTTTTGCTGTCAGCATATCCCGACTCTGCAACAGGTAGAGATTTTCCGGGTTTGGGCCATCAAAGGTAAATTCGATCTCCTGGGGATTCCAGCCCTGATCATAAACCAAATGTTGCGCAATGTGCCGTAATTTGTTGTAGATGGCTGGATGACAGAGTTCCAGACTGGTGGCTGGATCTCGCTGGTCATAATGGCTTTGCTCCAGGGAAATCGGATTGGTGGTGACCAGACCGCCGACGATATCCTCCCCCTGGTTACCTGCCGTATAGTCGCCCCACAGCAAAACCCGATCCAGTTTTCGGTGTGGGTGACCAGTAAAAAGCACGCCGGATCCGGCCTGATCGTGCAAATTGCCATAGACCATCCGTTGCAACACCACAGCCGTTCCCCAATCATCGGCGATATCCATGATCCGGCGATACTCTTTGGCTTTGGCCGAATTCCAGGAGGCGATAACCTGCATGATGGCAGCCAGCAACTGTTCCCAGGGATCCATTGGGATGGGAATCTGCAGTTGCAGCGCCGTCTGATAATACTCTCTGGCCAGCTCTGCCATTTGATCGGCACTGAATTGCCGCTTTCGTTTAATGCCGTGACGCACCTTGGCAGCCCACATCCGGTCACTGAAGGCGCTGCGTGGTGCGTTGAATGACATGCTCCAGGATTGGATAAAGCGACGATAATTGTCCCAGGCAAAATAGCGACTGCCGTATGCCAGTTCCAAACCGGCCACAATCTCTTCGTTGATGCCGACATTATGGATGGTTTGCATCATGCCAGGCATGGAAATCAAGGCCCCACTGCGTACCGAAAGCAGGAGGGGTGCCTCTGGTTGGCCAAAACGCAATCCGGTTTCATTTTCCATTTTGGCGACCTGGCGGCGCAAACGTTCCATGAAATCATCGGTAGCCAGGGGGAAAGATTGAATCACCTCCTGGCAACGAAAATATTCGGTGGTCAACACCACACCGGAAGGTACATTGGCACCACAGCGCACCAACTCCACCAGGTTGAAACCCTTGTTGCCAAGATGAATCAAGGTGCGTGTCCGTTGGTCGGGGGTATGCAGCGGGCAAAAGAGTTTGGCTGGATCATAGGTCATGATGGCGGTCAACAAATCCGGGGTCAGCAACTCCTGCTGTTGCAGCAAAATACGCCGCAGACGGGTGATCAGCAGATCGAAGGCCTGCAGGCCGAAGGTTTCGGCGATCAAATCGCGTAAAAAGGCTTCGCTGATCCGTTCCAACGTTGCCACTTCGTCATCATCCTTGAGAGCGGCATAGCGTGGCATCAACATCTCCAGCGGAATCATCGAGGCGATGATGGCCAGATTATCGCGATGATGGGTGGTGTAGTAGGTGTGAATGACATCCTTGATACCTTCGGAAAAGTTACGAAATATATCCAGGTATTGATGGAAGGAAAATTGATTCAACTCCAGGAAGCGATCCAGCACCTCGCACATGTTTTCCATGCGGCGCGAGACAATGCCATCCACTTTGAGGGCACGCAAAAAAATTTTCAGATATTTGGAAATTTTGAAAAAAGTTGCGCGGGTGACAAAGGTTTCCGGGATGCGGGTAGGCAGCTCTTCCAGATCCACTTTGGCCAGATTTTCCAGGCGAAAGCTCAAGGCGATGGCATCAAATTTTGTCTCCTGATAGCAGCCGTAGACGGAGGGAATATCGACGGCGATATGGCGCTTTTGGAAAATTTCTTCGCGGGCGGGAAAGGTTTCGCTGCTCAGGATCACCTCTTTTAACGCCTCCAAGGCGTTGAGCGTTGCTTCCAGACGAATATAGCCGGTACCTCCCTTTTCCAGGATGGCCAGCAGTGGGGTAATGCGGGGAATGCCGTGGCCGATGGCCTGCAACAGGGGAGTGCGAATGCCAAGAAAGCCAAGATTGTATTTCAGGTCGAGCAGATGATAGAGACGGATCAACAAAATAACCCGACGTCGATCCGCTTCGGGAAATTCGGTGCGGGAGAGAATTTGCTGCTGCAAGGTTTCGTTGGACCAGTGCAGGGGAGAACTCTCTTTGGCCGTGTCGTCGAGTTGGTTGACATCTCCCTGCATACAGAGCGCTTTCACCAACTGATGAACCCCATCAAACCAGGGACCGGATGGGGCAATATCGGCCAGAATGGCGGCGGAGACTACCCCTTCCAGAACGGCCGTGTTACCGGTTCGCCAATAGATGAAAATATTCTGCACCAGATCGACAATCCGGTTGGTGCTTTCCACGTGGCACTGTTTGCGCAAAAAGTGGATCAGCCGATCCTGGCGGCGAGAAATTTCGTCCAACTCGGTGGAGACTTCGCGCAACTCTCCTTCGGCCCCAATTTCGTTGTAGTAGACAGGCAACAGGCGGGCAAACTGTTTGAACAGGTTATAGATTGGTCGAATTTCGCTGTTGAGGAGATTGGTAATCTCCTTTTGGAACATATCGGTATCGCGAATCAGCACGCCACTGAGTTTGAGGTTGATGATCAAGGCTGACAACAAGGTGGAGGACCATTTGGGATTGTGACTGATCAGATTGACCCAAACCCGAATGTTATAGAGGTGGGAAGGGTTGCACAGGGGTTGCCAATCTTCGCCAACACCGCGAAAGGCGCTGTATTGAAAACCAAAGCGGACCACCTGGCCGAGAAAAGCCTCCACCAGTCGACTGTTATCATGTTTGAAAACCTCCGCCCCCAGAACATCGATATTTTGCAGGGCGGTACGGGGATATTTGACCACGTAGGCTTTGAGAAAAGAGAAGGCGCGCAGCAGAGAGCCGTGAATCTCTTCAAAATTTTGTTCCAATTCAACCAAATGGACCAGACTGCGATTGATTTCACGCAAGGTCTCTTCGTGAATCAGGGTGAGTCCATCCGTCTCCATGATGTGAAAGAGAAAGCGTAATTTGCGTTCTTCGACAATTTGTTGATTGCTGGGAGAAGCATCGGTTTCGGTTTGTCCCAACGCTTCGGCGGCCAGGCGATAGCCGCGCACAATATCGGTAAAGGTTGGCAACTGTACCAGACGGGCAAGAAGAGAGGTATCGTGCGGTTGTTTGGCCAACTCTTCCAGAGAGACCAGGGCCTCGCGCAGGGCGCGGTGCGAGATGGCCTCGCACGGGCAGGTGTCGCGCACGGAAAACCATTCCGGGTCCGATTGATGCAGCCAATATTGATAGGTTGCGAGCAGGGAACGGATGGCCAGCATACAGACCGGTTTGGCATCGAGCGTGATGGTACCAGGTCGGGCAGCGTTATCCGCTTTGCGCAACAGTTGCATCACCGAACGTCGCAACGGGTTATGGGTTTGCGCCAACAGCAACAGACGTTCCACCGACAAGGCGGCCAACATTTGAAACAGTCGGTCAAAGGAGGGGGCATAATCGGCGATGCGGGCTGGCGTCAGCAAAGAGACCATTTTGTCGATGTAAGCGGTCAATCCTTCCAGGGCAAGGTGGGCGCTGCTCTCCTGGTTGACCTCCTGCAGGGCACCCAAAAAAAGATCACAAAACAGAGAAAAACAGTCTGGACCCCGTTGATCGGCATAGAATCTGTTGGCATTTTTCAGTACAAAGCCGCGCAATTCCGGCAGCAGAATGCGCCAGTTGCGAAACGGATGGTTCCATTCGGTCAACAACCGATCCAGAATTCTGAGAATGCCTGCATCCCGTCCAACCACGGTGCGCAATATTTCCTGCCGGGGATCGATGGTAATGCGACTGACGGAGGTTTCGCGCAAATTGGCGCGCAAAGCCCCGGAGTTGGGCTGGCGAGGCGGTGTATCAGAAAAAAAAGTATGGATCATGGTTGGCTGCATGGTACCTGTCTGGGGTGAAAGTGCGGCAAGGAAGTGCAGGAAGTCTACACAAATCCTTTCTTCCTGGGTGAAATCACGGCATACTGCCGCCTGATTTGTCTTCGATCAACAGCTCATGCCAGAACAGACCGCATGCCTCAGATTCGTGTCACCGAAACGGTACCTTTCAGCCAAAGCCAGATGTATCACCTGGTTGTGGATGTGGAACGCTATCCGGATTTTTTGCCCTGGTGTGTCAAAACCCGTGTTCTGGAACGGAGCGAAAACCAATTTTTAGCGGAACTTACCGTTGCCTTCAAGGGGATTCGCGAAAGTTTTCAAACCTTGGACATTCTGACCCCGGAACAGAAGATCGAAGTCAATTTACGTTCCGGGCCATTTCGTTATCTGGCCAGTACCTGGACCTTCACGCCGTTATCACCGCAGCGCACCCGCATTGATTTTTTCATTGATTTTACCTTTCAAAGCCGGATGAAAGAGATGTTGCTGGGTCCGGTTTTTACGCAAATTTCCAAGCAGATGGTTACCGCCTTTTGTACCAGGGCGGCCACTTTGTTTACCCAACGCAATAGTGCCTCCTCCAACCCGACGTGACATGCGATGGCTCGTTATAATGCTTCCACGGTGGTGCCGTTCACGCCAGAGCAGATGTATGACCTGGTTGTCGATATGGACCGTTATCCCGAATTTTTACCCTGGTGTTCCAAGGCACGGAAATATGAGTGTACCGAAACCAGCTTCCGCTCAGAGATGGCCTTTTCTTTCAAGGCGTTGCGGGAGACCTTTTATACCATTGACCGGATTGAACCCAATCGCCGCATTACCATTACCCTCACCTCTGGACCGTTTCAGCACCTGGAAAGTGAGTGGCAGTTTATCCCGACAGACAAGGGAACCAAGGTCGATTTTTTCATCGATTTCAATTTCAAAAGCAAACTGATCGATTTGACGATCGGCCCCATTTTCGGCGAAGCCTCGCGGCGCATGGTGGAGGCGTTCAAACAGCGCGCCCAGACGGTCTATGGCAGCTAAGCGGAAGCATCTCGTTTATTAACAGGTTGGCAGGAGGAAAGATCATGCACAAAGGAAAAAAATGGCTGCGCTGGGGAATGATCGGCCTGCTCTTGTGGCCCCTGAGCGGTTGGAGTGGGCCGGTGGCCAAAGTCGGAGATTGGACGCTGAGCCTGGAAGAGGTGGATAAGGCGCTTGCCGAAAAGCTGCATGAAATGCGGGAATCGCGCATTCAGGAGTTGGTTGTGGAGCATTTGCTGGCGGCAGAAGCCAAGGCTGTTGGTATCAATGCCGCCGAATTGCTGGAAATACAGGTAGACGCCAAGGTGGCTCCTCCGAGCAAAGAGGAGGTGACCCATTTCATCACCGCCAATCGTGGTCGTCTGCCTAACGATGGGCAAGGCATGGAGGATAAGATTCGCGAGTTCATGCACGACAAAAAGAAAGATATGGCCCGTGAGGCCTATCTGAAAGAGTTGTGGGATCGTCACAAGGTGGAAATTTTATTGCAGCCACCACGGATTGAGGTGCCAGGTCCGACCGATTTGTCCCGTGGCAAGGCGGATGCCCCGATTACCCTGATCGAATTTTCTGATTTTGAGTGTCCCTATTGCCGTCGGGCACAGGGGGTGCTGCAGGAGTTGGAGAAGGGGTATGGTGATAAAATCCGCTTTGTCTTCCGCCACTATCCATTACCCTTTCACGAGCAGGCTCCCAAAGCATCGGAAGCGGCCCAGTGTGCAGCCGATCAAGGAAAATTTTGGCCTTTTCATGCGGCACTGTTTACAGAAGGTGCCTCTTTGGTCCCAGCCGAGTTGAAAAAGACGGCAGGCAAGTTGGGTTTGAATCAAGCAACCTTTGATGGATGCCTGGACAGTGGTCGTCATGCTGCCCGGGTGGCTGCAGACAGCGCCGACGGCAAAGAGCTGGGCATAACGGGTACCCCGACCTTTTTTGTCAACGGTATTCGCCTGGTAGGGGCCGTTTCGCTGGAGCGCTTCAAACAGGTGATCGATTCGGAACTGAAGAGCAAAAAATAACCGTTGCATCCTCACCGATCGGAACGATAACCATCCGGTCGGTGAGGATCAATCAGTGATTACGATTTCTTGCGGCAAGGTCTGGCCGTCACGCAGCAGAAAACCATTCATTTCCAGTCGCCCGCTGGTCGACAACGAGACAATCAGATACAAGGCATCCGGATAATAAGCCTGTTGCCGATCCAGATCAGAAGGGGTCGCGGCACTGTCGGGGTGGCTGTGATAGATGGCAACCAACTCTTCACCTTTTTCCCGCAGCTGACGCAATACCTGGATCAACTCCCCTTCATCAGCCCGAAAACGAACGCCATCCTGCCAGCGATTGCTGAGCGGGTGCCAGGCTGTGGCGGTTTTGCCCTGGCCGGAGAGCAAACCGACGCACTCTGCCGGGACAGCACGCCGCGCATGATCCAGAATACGATTAAGAAGAGGACGAGGGATGGTCCACATGATCTGCAACTCCTGTAGGGGTGAGCGGTTGCACTTTAGCGCGTGATCAGGCACAGTGAAAATAACTGGGAAAACCGAACCAGCGTCTGCGGCGCTGCTCGGGAGGGTAGGGCGGATAGCCTGCCGGCGTCAAGGGCGCATGGGTTGGGTTGCCGGGTGGGTGGATCAGACGTTGGCAGCGGAGATCATGAAGGCATATTTACAACGATTCAATCCGGAGAATGGCCAGATTTGGTATTATGCCGTGCGGGTGCAACGGGATTTGCTGGGGCAATGGCAGGTGATCCGGGAGTGGGGACGCAGTGGTTCGCCAGGTACGGTTCGTTATGCCGTTTTTGACCATTATCTGCAGGCAGCCGACGACATGAGCCGTCTGATGGAACAGTTGGTCAAACGGGGCTATCATGTGGTGATGCGTGAGGGTTCCAAACCGGCTCTGGTGGCCTATCTGAAAGGAGAAAACGATCATGAACCTGATTCATGAGATTATCGAGACCGGGGCGTTGCAGGTCAATTGCCAACTGTTAGGCAGTGAAGAGAGCGGAGAGGCGCTGCTGATTGATCCGGGTGGAGATGCCCATCGTTTGTTGCAGTATCTGCAGCGCCTGGGCTTGCGTCTGACCCATATCCTCAATACTCACGGCCATTTTGATCATATCGGAGCGGTGGCAGAGTTGCAGCAGAAAACCGGCTGTCAATTTTGGATTCACGAAGCGGATCATCTGCTGGTGGAAGCGGCCCCGGTCCATGCCGCCTCCTGGGGATTGCCTTTCGGTCAGCTGCCGCGCATCGACCGCACGCTGCATGACAATGAAATCGTGCAGATTGCCGGTCTATCGCTGCAAGTGATCCATACCCCTGGTCACACCCAAGGTGGTGTCTGTTTGCGTTGGGGAAACGAGATGGCGACCGGAGATACTCTGTTTGCTGGTTCTGTGGGCCGTACCGATTTGCCGGGTGGCAATACCAGCCGCCTGCTGCACTCCATTCGCAACCGCCTGTTGGCGCTGGACGATTCTATTGTCTGCCATCCAGGCCATGGCCCCTCCACCACCATTGGTCGGGAACGGCGCAGCAATCCCTATTTGTAGAAGGTGGTCTGCCGGGATGGAGACAGAGGCCGGCCTCAACCGGCTGTCTCTGCCAGCAGGCGCTTGACCAACGCCTCCAGCTCCGCTGGCGAGAGATATTCGAGAATCACTTTGCCCTTGCCGCGCACCTGGGTGATGGTCACTTTGCTGCCCAGGGTGGTGGCAAGCCGACTCTCCATCTCAACGATGGCCGGCTCACGATGGCGTCCACGCGGTGTCGGCGCGGCGACCGTAGCGGTATCGGCGGCTTGCTCACGTTCCGAGAGTTCCCCCCGCTCCCGGCGTACCAGCACTTCCGTCTCCCGTACCGACAACCCCTGCACGGCAACCTCTTCTGCCAACTGGATCAGACGTTCTGGACGTTCTTCCAGCCCCAACAGAGCCCGGGCGTGACCGGTCGAAAGGGTGCCATTGGCAACCCAGTTCAACACCGGTTCCGGCAAGCGCAACAGACGCAGCAGGTTGGTGATTGCCATCCGGCTTTTGCCTACCCGGCGACCAATTTTTTTGTGGCTGTAATCGAATTCGCGCATGAGCAGATCATAGCCTTTGGCCGCTTCGATCGGATTGAGATCCTCTCGTTGCACATTTTCCAGGATGGCCACTTCCAGGGATTCGCCATCGCCCATGGCACGCACCAACACGGGAATTTTTTCCAGTCCGGCAATGGCTGCTGCCCGCCAGCGCCGTTCCCCGGCAATCAGTTCGTAGCGTTCGCTGTTTTCGCCCAAAGGGCGGACCAAGATCGGTTGCAGCACACCCTGTTCCCGGATCGATTCCGCCAACTCCTCCAGGGCAACCGGATCCATATCGCCACGGGGTTGGCGCGGATTGGGTTGGATATGTTCCAGGGGCAGCAGACGAATTGCCTCCTGCTCTGAGGTTAACATGGCCGCATCGCCCAGTAACGAACCGAGGCCGCGGCCCAGAGTCATGGATTCCATGGTCATGGATTGGCTTCCTTTTTACGCAAAATTTCCTGGGCCAGCTGCATATAGGCGCGTGAACCCGTCGATTGAAGATCGTACCAGATTACCGGCTTGCCAAAACTGGGGGCTTCGCTGACAGCCGTGTGACGTGGAATCACCGTATCAAACACCTTCAGTCCCAGGTGTTGACGCACTTCCCGGGCAATTTGCACCTGTCCAGGAGCCGTTGCATCAAACATGGTCAGCAGGATGCCCCCCAACTGCAGAGCGGGATTCAACCCCCTGCGCACCAATTCCAGGGTGCGTAGCAATTGGCTCATCCCTTCCATGGCGTAAAATTCACACTGCAGCGGCACCAGAACGCTATCGGCGGCAACCTTGGCGTTGACGGTCAGCAGACCAAGGGAGGGAGGGCAGTCGAGCAGAATATAATCATAACTGCTGCCTGCCCCCTGCAACCGTTTGCGCAACCAGCTTTCCCGTGCGCTGGTGTTGACCAGTTCAATTTCGGCACCGCTCAAATCCGGGGAAGAGGGGACCACATGCAGCCAGGGCGAGATGATCTGCCGTACCACCTGTTCCAGGGGGTTGTGGCCGATCAGAAATTGATACAAGGAGGGTTGCGGGCTGTTTTTGCGCAGGCCGAAACCGGTCGAGGCGTTGCCTTGCGGATCGCAATCGAGCAAAAGCACTCTCTGTTCACAGGCAGCCAAGGTTGCCGCCAGATTGACGGCAGTGGCGGTTTTGCCGACACCTCCTTTTTGATTGACAATCGCAATGGTACGGGACATAACCGGTGTCTATCCAATTATTGATTCGATTGGCGGCCTGCATTGGCCGGACGCACTTTTTTGATCAGTTGTACGATGACGCTGTCGCCCTCATCGTGCAGGGCATGGACAACGGGTTCCTGAAACAGTCGGCTGACCGGAGCCCGTCGCCATTCTGCAAATTCATCGGCATGATTGCGGCCTTTGAGTACCAGATAGGCACCGCCGGGACGCAACAAGGGGGCGGCCAATTCGCCACCGTAGCGCAAAGAACCCAATGCCCTGGAAACGACCCGATCATAGGTCTTTTTTTCCGCTGCGCCAAGCGCTTCCGCACGTTGGGCCGAAACACGGACACGATCGGACAATGCCAATTGTGTGACAACCTCCTGCAAAAATCTGGCTTTTTTGCCAATGCTCTCGATCAGGTGAATCCGCTGCGGCGGTTGACTGAGAATGGCCAGGACAATACCGGGCAAACCGCCCCCGGAGCCCAAATCGGCCACACGCGCCTTCGGAGGCAAAAAAGGCAACAAGGGCAGCGCATCCAACAGGTGGCGGGAGAGCAAATTTTCCACGGCGGAGGGGCCGATCAAATTGAAGTGACGATTGGCTTCCAACAGCATCTGGCTGTACTGCTGCAGATCGCTACACTGCCGACTGGTCAACGGTCGGCCAGAAATCTGTTCCATACGGGCAAAACAGGCTTGCCAGGCGGTTGCGGTAAAGGGAGTTGCCAAAGAATCCATCGCTTTTCGCTGCACTCTGCTCAGATCATTAACCAGTGAAGAAAAGGAGTGACGATCAAACCCATCATTGATACGCGGAAAAAACCGTTTGAACAAGCAAAATGCTGTTTTTCTCTTGCATTGTATTGAATTTTTTTCCTAGTCTGTAGGGGGCCCGGCGATTACCATTAACCGATTGCTGGCGCAAAAATTGCGTGCAAGGATCGCACACGCAACCGTTGCAATGAGGCGAAAAGATGAGTACATGGAAAAAACTGGTCTCCCAGTTGACTGGAGGAGACAAAAAAGAAAAAAAAATCGAAACATTGGTCGGTACGGAAGAAGAAGACAACACCATCGTGACCGATGAGTTTCGCATTATCGAGATGCTGATGCATGTCGTCGATGCCAAATCAGAGGTCATGTTGACCTTTGGCAATAAGGTGCTGGTTTATAAAGCCCATTTTTTGCCGGAAAAAGAGACTGGACCAGGTGCCAGTGAAGAGCCTTCCAGTGAGTATATCCGCAACAAGGCCTATATTGTCCTGGGACAAACGGATCCGCCCGGCGGTCCGGTCAAGCTGGCCAATGGCCACACTGCGACCTTTTCGTTTGTTTTTGGAAGCAAATTCAACGAATTTACTGCCGATATCTATCAGGCCATTCCCGATGCGATGGCCCAGACCGCTGGTTTGGGTCCAGGCGGGGTGCCGCAACGTCCCAGTATCTCGGGCATGCCCGGCATGCCGGGTCGTCCCGGCGCGCCCGCAGCCCTGTTGCGTCCTGGTGCGATGCCGATGGTTCCCTTGCGTACGGCCAAACCGCTGGCTCCTGCCCCGGGTACACCGCAGGCTACACAGGAACCGGAAGCCGAATCAACCATAACCTGCAAAATTACCTTTCCGGATAAACTGTTCAGCAAGCCGCAACGACGGGCGGCAGCACGGATCAAATACTATGCAGAGGCCCGGGTGGTCATGAACATCAGCCGGGAGGCGGGAACCGTCTTTATGGCAGCCATCGCCGATGTTGGGATCGGTGGCGTTTGCTTCTATTTGCCGGAGGAAGAGGCGCAACTCTCGGAAGGGGCAGAAGTGGAAGTTTCCTTTTCCTGGGAGGAGGATGAAAGACAGGTCAGCGTCAAGGGAACCTTGATCAAAATGGGCACCCGCCACTCCAAGCCCGCCGGTCAGATCGTGTTCAACGTCGATTCCTATGAACATGTTCGGGAGATCGGAGAATTGGTGGCCCATGTGGAACGGTCCCGTTTACAAATGCGGAAGCATGCCATTGTCTGACCTTAATCGGAAGCAGCCATCAGGATCCGCGAGGGGTCGGATTATTTGAACAGATAGGGAGAGATTCGTGATCAACGTCAAAACCAAAAGGCAGATCAGAAAGCCGCGTAATATTGTGGAAATTTTGATGATCGCCATCGAGGAGAATGCTCTGGTGGATGTCATCATCCAGCCTTCCGGGGTGCGCACCAATGCCTTTTTTGTCTGCCAGGATGGCAACATGGGCAAACGTGAATCTCTTCTGCTCACCTCTTTGAACACCGAAGAGGAGATTCGGGCCTGTCGGGAAAGCACCGGGATCAAGATTTTTTCCCAAACCGTGCGCTACCTGATGGAGTTGGATGGCAAATTCATCGATTTCGTCGAGGTGCGCGGCACACCCTGTATTCGTCTGGCCTTTCCTGAAGTGATCTATATTTCGGCGCAGGCGCGGCAATTCAGTCGGCGTCGGGTGCCCTTCAGCATCGACATGCCGATTTCCATCGATATGAAAAACGACCGGCCTTTCAAGGCCCGGGTCTTTGATATTGCCGTTGGCGGCTGTTCTTTTATCCGCCATGTCGATGAGTCCCATCTCTTCAAACCGACTTTTCCCAAGGGAACCTCCCTGAAAGGAACGCTCCACTCGCCGGACCGGACCAATCCCTACGAAATTCCGGTGACCGCCGTGGTGCGGAAAATTTTTACCCTGCGCAACCGTTACAACGAAATCATGGAGTTGATTGGTGCCGAATTCACCTTGATTGCCACCGATGCCCGAGGTGATTTCAACAAGCTGATGCGCTTTGTCGATGATGAGTTTACCCGTACCCGCAATCAAACGAATCCGGTTATTGATCGCTGCGTGTTGGAACAGGAGGGGTTGGAAGGAAACTATTCGGAAGTGCAACAGGCGGTGGAATCCGGCGACCCGGATCTGATGTTGGGCCTGTTGTCGATTTGGCGCATGGATCCCAGCGCCCGGCGGGCCTTGATCAGCGGTATTATCAAGATTGGTATGACCCGTTCCGGCATTTCGGCACAGCTGGTGACCGCCTTGCAGATTATTGCCACCATCGAATGGTCGCCGGATGCCGATATTCTGGTGGAGGCGGTGATCGAACGGCGGCATGTTTCCAGTGCTTTGCGGGTGTTGGAGATCATTCCGGAAGATTCGGTCAACACCGATGCCCTGGTCAAGCTGATCGTCATGCACAGCTCTCCAGAAAAGCTGTTGGAGGCGGTGCGGATTTGTGGCAACAAGCCTCGTATTCAGCAACATCTGCTGCCGGTGCTGTCACGGACAGCCCCGGCCAAATATCTGATTGAGGCCTATCAGTATATCCACAAAGAGTCGCCCATGCTGGAAGGGGTGCTGGAGCTGATTCTGGAGAAGGCCAAATCGACCATGGAGCTGATGCCGTTGATCCGTTCGGTGGAAGATGTCAATTCAGCGGTTTTCCTGAAATTGATTCAGCGCTTCGCCAAGGGTGCCCCGATCAAAGAGCTGGTGAAACTGCTGGAGATCCAGGTCAGCGACAAAACCCAGGTGGGTGAGTTTTTGGTGATGGAAATTGTCGCCCGTGGCAAGCCGGAACATATGCTGGAAACTTTCAACTATGTCAGCATGGATTCCTTTTCTTCGGTTGCCCTGGCTTATGGCCTGGTCAAATGCGGTTTGCCCTACCAGTGGGAGGTTGCCCTCAGCAAGACGGAAACACTGCCCAGAGCCGGGGTGGTTTTGCGCTATGCCACCTTGAAGCAATCCGTGGAAGAGACGCACGGATTCAATTTGAGCAACATCTCCCGCATGCTCAAACTCGATAAGAGCGTCGAGCAGAATAATCTGGCTTTGGCCAAAATTGAAAAGACAGCCAAAAAACTGATGATTGAAACAGAAGATCGTTTGTGTCGTTTGTCAGAAATTCTGCACGGTCAAGTGACCGGTCGCTTGAAACGTTCTTGATGCCGCTCAGCCAAGGAGCCTGGCGAAAATAGCTTGTGCAGGTTGCGCCGGATTTTGCTCCTCCTGCTAGGCGCAAAAACGTGCGCATACTTTTAGCATGTAAACATTTTTGCAACGACGCAGGAGGAGCAAAAGACAAGCCAGATGCCCTAAGTTATTTTTGCTAGGCTCCTAAGGGGATCCCGTCCTGGCGACGGGATCCCCATTCGCTCATGTTTTTCTCTTGTACTCCGCCATAAACGACATGGTTTGCCTGGCTTGGCTTTTGCTCTGTGTGCGGCAATTGTTTGCGCCGCTGCAGCGGCAGGTGTGGTCGCTGTTGCCGCTTAACGTACCTCGTAGCAGGCGCAGCATCTGCACGACGCTGGCGAGCAAGAGCAACCAGGCCAATCCTTCTCCCCAATCGATCATGTCAGAACTCCTCCCAATGTATGCACCGTCCAGGCGGCCAGCCAGGCCACGGAGAGGCCGAACAGAGCGGAAAGCAGTGGCCAACGCCAACTCATGGTCTCGCGCCGGATAACGGCAATGGTGGCCAGACAGGGAATATACAACAGGGTAAAGAGCATAAAGCCATAGGCGACATGTGCTGGCATGGCATGGGTCAGTTTTTGCTGCAAGACATCTTTTTGCAGCTCATCCTCTTTACCGCTGTGATAAAGCACGCCAAGGGTGGAGATGACCACCTCTTTGGCGACAAAGCCGGTCAACAAGGCGATTGAGGTACGCCAGTCAAAACCGAGCGGGGCAAAAACCGGTTGGATCCAGTGACCCAGTTGTCCCAGATAGCGTCCTTCCTGCTCGGCGGCACTCTGCTCGGCCTGCAACGCCTTGATGGCGGCTTGCCGTTCTTCACCCTCTGGCAGCTGTCTTTCGATGGTGGCAAGCCGCTCTTCCGGATTCCATGGCAGTTGGACTTCACGAGGATAGGCTTGCAGGAACCAGATGATGATCGAACCAGCCAGGATGACGCCACCCATTTTTTTCAAAAATTCAACCGCCTTCTCCCACATATGGCGGATGACCGAACGCAGTGTCGGCCAGCGATAGGGTGGCAATTCCAGAACAAACGGTTCGGAAACACCTCTGAACAGGGTTTTTTTCAGCAACAGGCCACTGAGCAGAGCTGTCAAAATGCCTAACAGATAGATGGAAAAGACGACTGTACCTTCATGAGCGGGAAAAAAGGCACCGGCAAAGAGGACAAAAACCGGTAAGCGGGCTGAACAGCTCATGAAAGGATTGATCAGGATGGTTACCAGGCGGTCACGTGGATTTTCCATGGCGCGGGTAGCCATAATGGCTGGTACGTTGCATCCGAAACCCATCAGCAGCGGGATGAAGGCTTTGCCATGCAGGCCGATCACGTGCATGACCCGGTCGGTGAGAAAGGCCACCCGTGCCATGTAGCCGGAATCCTCAAACAGGGCAATAAAGAGGAAAAGCAGCACAATGGTCGGCAAAAAGACCGCCACACCGCCAACGCCCGGCAAAATGCCACCGGTCAGCAACTCACGCAACAGGGAAGGGGCCAACCACTCTCCCACCTGCGCGCCGAGCCATTGAAACAGATCGTTGATGGTTTCAGCGGGAATTTTCCCCAGGGTAAAAGTGGACTGAAACATGACCCACATCAGCAGGAAAAAGAGCGGCAGTCCCAGCACTCGATGCAGCAGGAGCGCATCCAACCGTTCGCCGAACCCCATTTGGCTGCCGGTGATCAGGGTTTGCTGGACGGTTTCGCGCAACAGACCGCGGATAAAGCCATAGCGACCATTGGCCAGCAACACTTCTGCCGGATCGCCATGCATGGCCGCCAGATGATACCGTTCTGCTTCACCTTGCAAAGCCAACTGTGCGGTCAGCGCCGGGGCCCCGGGCAACCCTGTGTTGCCTTCCAGCAGTTGAATGGCCCGCCAACGTGCCTGGGAGGGTTGCGACAATCCGGGCAGGCTGTGCATTTTATGGCTCAAGCGCAGAATTGCCTCTTCCAAATGGCTGTCGTAACGGACAGTCACCCCGCGACGCACCAATTGCTGTTCCGCCTCCTGCACCAGCAGGTCGAGCAACGCTTCAATCCCTTCTCCGGTACGCGCCACGGTCAACAACACCGGACCATCCAACAATTTGGCAAAGAGAGGCAGGTTGATCTGAATCCCTTTGCGCCGCGCCTCATCAGCCATGTTCAACACATGGACCCGGGGACGACCGGATTCGATCAACTGGGTGGTCAGGAACAGATTGCGTTCCAGGTTACCGGCATCCATGATGTTGAGGATCAGGTCATAGTCATTGCCCAAGAGATACTCCTGGGCCAACTTTTCTTCCATGGTCAAGGTGGATAGCGAATAGGTGCCGGGCAGATCGACAAAGCGCAACAACCATCCTTTGTGTTGTGCCTCACCCTCCTTGCGAGACACAGTGACCCCGCTGAAATTGGCAACCCGCTGGCGGGAACCGGTCAGGCGATTAAACAAAGCTGATTTGCCACAATTGGGGTTACCGGCCAGGGCGATGGTAACTGTTTTCGAGAGTGTCTGCGACATAATCTCAACGCCTCGAATGTTCGTCTGGTTGAGCAGCAACCGTTTCCAGAACAACGGAACGGGCCTCTTCGTTACGCAGACTCAACTGAAAACCGGCCACAAAATAGACGCGCGGATCACCCAAGGGGGCTGTTTGTCGGGCTGCCACCTGGGCACCACGCACCAGGCCCATTTCTGACAAACGACGTTTCAGCTTGTTTTCCCCTTCAATTTTCGTTACTACACCCTGAGCGCCCTGGGGAAGATCAAAAAGAGTCTGCGTTGCCATGTTTATCTCCAATAACGATAAAGAGAATCATTATCAGTTATAGTATCACGTATAAATTTTACTGTCAAGCCTGTCACCGAGTGTTTCTACCGCACCACCGACAACAATGCCAGGCGGCGCAAAGCCTCATCGAAATCGTACTGTTCCACGGCAACAGCCACTTGGCGCAGCGTCTCATGCAAGGAGCCGCCACGGGCCTGCCGCAGCAACCGTTCCAACTGATCGAGGGCATCCGGGTCATTCTCCTGCAACAAAATTTTCAGTTGTGCCAAACTTTCCTGCGTGGCTGGGGAGGGAGGAGCAGCAGCAACCCTTTCAGTGGCGGCAAGGGAGTGCAGCGCGACCAGCAGGGGGCTCAGGGTTGCTTCGACCGTCTGCAGCAGGGGAACAATCTCTGCCTCATTTTGCTTGCCTTGACAGGCCGTTTCCAGGGCAGCAGCAGCCTCCTGCAGGATGCGGGCACCAATATTGCCAGCGGTTCCTTTCAGGGTGTGAGCCAGGCGAATCTGTAACTCCTGATCCTGCTCCATGCGTGCCTGCCGGAATTGGCTGCTGAAGGTGCCTTGGCTGGTGGCAAATTTGTGCAGTAAACGCAGGTAGAGGTCATGATTGCCCATACAGGTTGCCAAACCAGCCACCAAATCGATACCAGGCAGCGCCGGCAAAGGAGGAGGGGATGAGGCGTCGGTCTGGCAGTCGATTGCGGTGGGCAGAGCCGCCCGGGCAGCGGGTTTGATCCACCGGGCCAGGGTGGCAAACATCTCCGCCACATTGAGTGGTTTGGCGATGTGGTCCACCATGCCTGCGGCCAGCACTTTTTCCCGGTCTCCGGCCATGGCGTTGGCAGTCATGGCAATGATCGGTATCGCCGACCAGGCGACAGTGTCCCGGATCCGCCGACTGGCCGTATAGCCGTCCATGACCGGCATTTGGCAATCCATCAAAACACCGTCAAAGGGGGGATCCTGGGCCAGGATGCGCAACGCCTCCTGACCGTTGCAGGCAATCACCACCTCCATGCCTGCCTGACTGAGCAGTTCGACGGCCAACTCCTGGTTCATCTCATTATCTTCAGCCAGCAAGAGCCGTGCCCCGCGCAACTGCGCCATCTCCTCCTGTTGGTGGGAGTGCTTTTCCTGGCTGCGACTCTCTTTGAGCAAGCCATGTCCCAGGGTAACCGCCATTGCTTCCAACAGGGAAGAGGCGGTGATTGGTTTGGTCAGGATGGCTGGCATTGAGATGCCTTGCTCACGGGTCAACACAACCACCTCTTCTTTGCCATAAGCCGTAATCAAAATTACCGGTGGTGCGCTCTTTTCCCAGCGTTTGATTATCTGCTGCAGGGTGGCTACACCATCCAACAGCGGCATCTGCCAATCCATCAGAACCAGATCATAGGGCTGCTTCCGCTGCAATGCCTCTGCGATCATGGCCAAAGCCTGCTGACCATTGGTTGCCGCCGCCGCCTGCATGGCAAAAGCACGCAACATGCCGAGCAATATCTCCCGAGCCGAACCATTATCATCGACGACCAGCACGTTCAACATACCCAGGGCAGCAATGGAGACATTGCGCCGGGCGATCGGTTCAGCCTGCAGACCAAAGCGGGCGTGAAAATGAAAAGTGGAACCCTGACCGGCAACACTTTCGACCCAAATGGTTCCCTGCATCAACTCCACCAGATTTTTGGAGATGGCCAGACCCAAACCGGTACCCCCATATTTGCGGGTGGTGGAGTTGTCGGCCTGACTGAATGACTGAAACATTTTTCCGCACTGTTCCGGCGTCATGCCGATACCCGTATCCTGTACCGAAAAATGCAGCGTTACCTGATCTTCCGTGCGGGCAATCTGTTTGACACCAACGATAATTTCTCCCTTTTCAGTAAACTTGACCGCATTGTTACCCAGATTGAGCAACACCTGACCCAGCCGCAACGGATCACCGACCAGCGCGGTCGGCAGTTGCGGATCGATGTTGAACAGCAGTTCCAGACCCTTATCCTCGCTCTTCAAACCGAGCAGATTGGCCAGATTGTCCATGACATCTTCCAGCCGGAAATCGATCCGTTCCATGGTCAGCTTGCCGGCTTCAATTTTGGAAAAATCGAGAATATCGTTGATAATACCCAACAGATTGTCGGCGGCGCGATGAATTTTGCTGATATAGTTGCGCTGTTTGGCATCGAGTCCCGTTTGCAGCGCCAGATGCGACATGCCGATGATGGCATTCATCGGGGTGCGAATTTCATGGCTCATGTTGGCCAAAAAGTCGGATTTGGCTTTGTTGGCTATGTCGGCCTCATTTTTGGCCAGTCGCAGTTCATTGGTCCGCTCTTCGACCAAAGATTCCAGATGTTCCTGGTAGGAGGCCAACTCCAAACGGGCCTTTTCGGCATCTTCCGCCAGGCTCATGGCAGCGATGCGCTCACGGCGCAATGCCTGACCATGCTGAGAGTTCTCCTCTTCGGTGCGGTGCATCAGCAGTTGCTTGACGGCAAACGAGCCGATCAGGCGGGCAAAATGGGTCAAGAAGCCGAGAATGTGCGGCAATACGGCCTCTGGCATCACTGGGGCCTCATGAACCGCCTGCAGATAGCTTTCGGTATCAAAAGCGAACTGCTGGGCCTGAGAACGGAAAAACAGTTCATCCGGTTCTGTCAGATGAAATTGACCGATAAAGGCGTTGGCCACATGATAGCCGTTGATGGAGATCGGCGCGGCGCAGTCGGTCAAACCATTTTTGCAGCGGTAAAGGGTAAAATTTTGACCAGTCTGCAACTGCATGGCCAGACCCGTATCGCTTTCCAGGCAATTGGCACAGGTTTGTGGATGCACACGATGAAAATCGGTGCAGATGCGCTGCCAACGCGATGAGGCCAGGACCCGGCCCTGCAGATCGATGATGGCAGCCGGGACGCCGACCGCTGAGCAAAAATTGCTGAACAGTTCCTGCAGATTTTCCTGCTGTAGCAAGAGGGAAAATTCGTTGCTGATTGCCTCACTGCTCCCCAGATGTGTCGGTACTGTGAGTGGAGCGCTGGCGGAGGGCAACTCTTCGCTCTGTTCCGGTGAGTCATAAGGACGAGGTCGACCCAATGATTGACTCAGCACGTTAATATCACGCTTCAGTTCGATGATACGCTCCTCTCGTCCCAGAGCGAGACGGTTGAACCGCTCCAGATCCTCCACCTTTTTGCGATCAGAAACATCAATGAAGGTGCCGACCAATCCACCCGGTGCCCCGTCCGTGCGCCGGAAGCCGGAGACAAAATAGATGGTGTCATGCACTTTGCCATCGGCAAAGGGAATCGGCATCTCCCGCTGTACCGATCCGGCTTCGGCGATCACCTGTTCATCTTCCTGTTGATAGCTCAGGCGATCTGCTTCGGGGAGAAATTCCAGATCCAAAACCCGCTTGCCAATCAAATCTTCGCGGCGGGCGGCAAAGGTCTCTTCATAGGCCCGGTTGAAGCCGAGAAAGCGGCTGTCGCTGCCCTTGTAAAATACCGGATAGGGAATGGTATCGATCAGGGCCTGCTGAAAGGCGGCATGGTCTCGCAAGGTCAGTTCGGCCTCTTTGCGTTCGGTAATGTCCAACAGCCAACCCAATACCCCTGACTCTCCGTCGTGGGTGATCGGCAGATAGGTAACCAGCATTTCGCGCTGCCGACGGTGCCGGTCGACCATTTGGACCTCTTGATTGAATAATACGTTGCCAGTACGCAGTCGTTCGACAATCTGTTCCCGTTGTTGCAGGTCGACGTAAAGGTTTAAAACGCTGTCACCCGGTGCAACCCCGAACATGTCGCAAAATTTGGGGTTGGCAAAATGGATCTGGCCTTTGGTGGTGAAAGCAATGCCGATCGGGCTGGTGTCGAGGATATATTGCAAGCGCGAACGTTCGGCGGCAATCGCCTCCTCGGCAGCCTTGCGGCTGGTAATATCGCGGAACACCACCACCGAACCGATCAGAAGACCCTCTTTGTACACCGGCGTGGTGGCATATTCGACCGGAAAAGAGGAGCCATCTTTGCGCCACAATACCTCGGTATCGATGGTGCGGGTTTTGCCGTCCACGGTGGTCAGGTACATGGAACAGGCCTGTTTCGGGAAGGGGCTTCCATCCGGATAACGATGATGTACCAGCGTGTGCATGGTCCGACCAATCAGCTCAACCTCACTGTAACCCAACAAACGAGGCACCGAAGGGTTGACGAAGGTCATCCGTCCATCCGGGTCCATGCCGACAATACCATCACTGACCGCACTCAGAATCATCCGGCTGCGCTCTTCCAGGATGGTCAGGGAGTCGGTGGTGGCTTTGAGGGAGGCCTGCTGCTCTTCCAGGGCAGCGGTTTGCGCCTCCAACAGGGCCGCCTGTTTTTCCATCCGTTCGGCTTGATCCTGGGTCTCCTGGAGCAGTTGTTGGGTTTTGGCGCTGCGCTCGAGAATTTCCAGGCTCATGGCCAGAATCGGCATCACCCCATCCAACAGTGCCTGTTGCCGACTGTCGAATCGATCAAAGCTGGCCAGCTCCACCACCCCCAGCAGGGAGTCCTGACGCAGAATGGGCAGCACACTGATGGCCCGTGGAACACTTTCCAACAACGTCGAACCAATGCGCATGTAATCGGGCGGTGGCGAGAGCAGGGTGATCGGACTCCGTTCCAGAGCGCACTGGCCGACCAGTCCTTGCCCCATGGCCACCACCTGATCCAGATGTTTACGTTCGCGGAAGGCGTAGCCGGTCAACAAGCGCAACTGTTGCTTCTCTTCTTCATAGCGGTAAAAAACTCCCTGGCCCACATTGAGCAGGGGAGCAACCGTCGACAGAAAGGTTTGCGCCAGCTCGGTGAAGTGACCGGCCATTTGCAGTTCTGAAGAGATTTGCGCCAGATGGCTTTTGATCCATCGTTGCGTCTCCATTTGCCGGGCCTCTTTTTGCAGTACCCGGATGGAGCGTGCCAGGGCACCGATCTCGTTCGGATAGTCGGTATAGGGCACCTCCTGATCCAAATGGCCGGTTGCCAGCTCTTCGACCAAAACCCGCATTTGCTCGGTCGGGCGGCGGATGGAAAGACTGATCAGAATGCTCAACCCCAAACCCAAGCCACCGCCGACCCCCAACAGAATAAAAGTCAGACGGGTATTCTCTTCTGCCAGTTGTTGCGCCTGACTGGCTGATTTTTGGGCATTCTCCTCTTGAATGCGGGTCAGATCGGTCAAAGCATCGCTGGCGGTAATGGCGGCCTGTTGAAAATCACTGCGGTTGACAAAATGGAGCAACTCCTCGCGCAGACCGGCCCGCTGCAGAATCAACGCCTTGTCGACGTTGCGCTTATAGGTGGCAAACTGCTCTTCAAAACGGAGCAGGCGCAGACGAGCCTCTTCACGCACGGTGCGGACGCGAGTCTCCTCCACGGCATGGCGCAGGTGAATCTCGGCATCGGATATTTGCGTCATGGCCCGTTCCCGATCGTTTTCGTTGCTGGCCAAGACCGATTGACGCAAGGCCCGTCCCATCTGGGCCAATTTGATCGCTGCTTCTTTGGCATGGGAGACGCCAAGCATTTCCATATTGTACAAGCGTTGAATTTCACTGTTGAGGGTGTGCAGGGTGTGCAAACTGTGCCATCCCAGGGCCAGCGTTCCCAGCAGCATTGCGGTAAAGCCCAGAATCAGCTTGCCGGTCAACGAGCGGCGTTCCAGCAAGGTCATCGGCGTCAACATACACCACTCTCCATGGTAGCAGACCCTTCGGTCTCACGGTTGCCAACATGCTGGCGACGCAGTTGCAGGTTCATGGCCAGCAGGGCAACCATCTCTTGCAACTGTTCCCATTCACTCTCTGCCGGTTTGTGCAGCAAGGCCACTTCCAGCACGCCTTGCAGACTCTCATGCCAAAGGATTGGTATCAGCAGGAGGGCGCGTGGTCTGCTCTCTCCCAGGCCGGAATGGATGGTCAGAAACGGTTCTTCCGCCTGTTCGATCAGGCGACTTTTTTTCTCGAGGCAGCATTGACCCAACACCCCTTCGCCGGGCAGCAAGCGGCTTGGCGGTTGTTCCTGACAGGCAAAACTGGCTGCCAGCTGCAAGGATGGCTGGCTGTCGTTTTCCCAGAGATAAATCACCCCTTGCAGCGTGCCGAAATGTTCATAAGTTGCCTGCAGAAAAAGGCGCGCTGCTTCATGGCTTGTACAGCACTGCTGCAAACGCAATGACAAAGCGGCACGTTGCGCCTTGCGGTTGGCAGAGGCGGCCTGGGCCTGGGCCAATTGCTGCAGATTGTGATGGATAGCCTGTTGCTGCTGGTGACTGTGAAGCACGTGAAACATCAGAATGACCAGCAAGGTGGCCACCGTGCCTGCCGCCAGACCAATTTGCACGCTCTCTTGCAGGGGGATGGAGCGGTCAAGATTTTCCAGCAGCAGCAATTGCCAGTTGCCGGAAGGATCGTGCCATTGCACATCCATGCGGGCGATGGCGTAGCGATTGCCCTGCCAGGTGCCGATTTCCTGGCTCACATCGAAGGGAAAAGGTTCTGGATTGCGTTGGTCAAACAGGGTACCGAACTGCTTGAGGGTGCGAATCGCCTGCAGTCGTTCGGGCGTGGGCAATACGGTCAGATGGGCAATCCACTCAGGATGGTTGCTGGCAAACACCAATCCTTGCGGTGAAACGAGCAGGGCAATATCTGGATGGTTGGCCAGCAGACGGTCAATGCGAAACAGGTTCATCCGTGCGGCAATCACACCGATGATCGGGGTATGGGGTGTATTGCCTTCCTGCAGAGGGGCAGCAAAAAAGAGGGTTCGTTCACCGCTGGTGGTGCCGACGGCAGCGTAGACAGCGGCTTTGCCCTGCAAAGCCATCTGGACATAGGGACGGAAGAGAACGTCCACTCCGGTCAGCGATTTGCCAACGCCCCAAAAGGTATGGATGATACCCCGCCGATCAACCAGGTACAGACCATTGACCGCAAGCGTTGTGCCGATGTTTTCCAAGGTTTGCAACAAAGCCGGATCAGAAGAAAAAAGAGGCTGCTGTACATCCCTTTTGCACAACGGATCGATCAGCCCCAGCAGATTGAGGGAGCCTATCAGAGGGCCGTTGAGGGTTTGTGCCAGCAGGTCGATCTGCATGCGTTGTGCCTGCAGGTTGAGCAGGGCAAAACGACCCGCCTCCCGTTGCTCGCGACTGATACCGCTTACCACCAGGATTAAAAGCAGAATGCCCAACAGAGCCAGCGACCAAAAGAGGCGGCTGTGGGCAATGATCAGGGCAGCGAAGCGGTTCATGGCATGGGACGTGGTCAATAGGCCACATTTGCCTGCTGCAACTGTTTGGCTTTTTTCTCCATATCCTCATCGGAATCGGCAAAACGGGCGGCAATGGCCTGAAAGGTATCGGCCAATTGTGCAAAAGAGTCGACCACATCCGGATCAAAATGGCTGCCTTTGCCTTCCAGGACAATTTGCACCGCTTTGGCGTGTGGCATGCCCGGTTTATAGACCCGGCGACTGATCAGGGCATCGTAGACATCGGCAACGGCCATCAAACGGGCAGAGATCGGAATCTGTTCACCAATCAACCCTTGTGGATAGCCGGAACCATCCCACTTTTCCTGATGGCTGTAGGCAATCTCTTTGGCATAGTGCAGAAAAGGGACATTCATGCCCAGACGATCTTCCGCATGCTGAATGGCATCTCTTCCCAGGGTGGTATGGGTTTGCATGATGGCAAACTCCTCCGGGGTAAAGCGCCCTGGCTTGAGCATGATTTGATCAGGAATACCGACTTTGCCGATGTCATGCAGCGGTGCCGATTTGAACAGGGTGTCGATCATTTCAGGGGTCAGAAACGCCTGAAATTTGGGATGCGACCGCAGCTCTTCTGCCAGAGTTTTGACATAAAACTGGGTGCGGCGGATATGGTTGCCGGTATCGTTGTCGCGGGTTTCGGCCAGGGAGGCCATGGCCAGGATGGTTACATCCTGAATGGCAGCCAGTTCCTGGGTGCGTTTGACAATTGCGTTTTCCAGGTAGGCGTTTTGATCCTTGAGAAAGGCTGCTGCTGCCTGCACGCGCAACTGACTGGCAACTCGGGCCAGCAGAATCGGTGGATTGACCGGTTTGTTGATAAAATCAACGGCACCCAACTCCAGCCCGAGCTTTTCATCTTCGCTGTTGTTGATGGCCGTCAGGAAAATAATGGGAATATCACGGCTGAGCGGATCAGCTTTCAAGGCTTGACAGACCTGATAACCGGAGAGGCCAGGCATCATCACATCCAGCAAGATCAGATCCGGTGGTGGTGGCGTTTGCATGATACGGATGGCTTTTTCACCGCTGTTGGCAACCTTGACACGGTATTTGTCCCGCAGCAATCCAGACATCAGGGAGAGATTATCCGGGGTATCATCCACAACCAGAACGGTTGGTTTATCCTCCAGGCCATGTTGTTTCATACTGCCTCCCTGCCAACGACTAAGCCAGGCAAAAGTAAATGACGCAAAAAATTAACCGGGTATCCAGTAGCGCAACAAGGCGTTCCACACCGGTTCCATGGGGTGGGATAATGGCATGGAACCGATGTTGTTTTCAATCCCCGGTTCGCAGGTTGCTACAGGCAATGGCGTTTGATTCTGCAGAGAAGTGGGCAATGGCGGCAGTATGGGGGTTGAACTCTCCACAGGCGGGGTGAGAGTCGGCATCAAAGGTTCTGCCACCATGGGTTGTGTCTGGGACGCCATTTCGGCTTGATCAATCAACAGGCGCACGGCTTCGGTCAGGGAGGAGATTCCTTGCCGTTGGCGGAACTGCTCCAGAAGTCGATAGGCCTGGTTCGGCAGGGCCCGTTGTTCGCACAGCAGCAGATGGCGAATGGTTGTTTCCATGGAGCCGCGGAAGGGACCGAAAAGGGCCTTTTTACGCTGACGCAGCAGTCTGTAAGTCTCATCGGCAATGGTGATTTGTGCCGCCCCTTTGGCGGCCTCAAACTGGGCACGGCGAATTTCGCTGAAAATGCGTTGCCGGGTTTCGGGACGCAAATGGTTTTCCATCCAGACATCGAGCTGATGCAGGGTGCCATCCTTCTCCTGTACCTCATGGGGAATGGCACGAAATTCGGCAATGCTGGCAGCCGTCAGATGAAATCGCTCGGCACGAATGGCCCAATCAATAGTTGCCCAAACCAGATAGAAAGTATCACGGTTGACGCTGGCGCTGATCTCTTGTGAAGCGGCAATTCTATTGTCCAATGCTCTTCCCCATCCTCCCTGGTAATCGATTATAACGAGTCACACAGCCACTGTCATGCAAATTTTACTTAATAATGAAAGCATGATGCGGATTAGGCTTCGGTTTACTGGCATTTTTTGCTAGAATCCCTATATTGAAAGGATAAGGAGTGCTGAAAGTGCGCCGATCTTTCGTCTGACCAAAGAAATTGACAAGGAGATGAACCATGAATGACCCTTCTTCGGAAACCCGGGCCGCCGTATGGGGCAACACGGCCCCGTCCAAAGCTACCCCCACCCCGATGGCTACACCGATTGCTGAGGCGATGAGTGTTCCGATCGTTGAACAAGGTTCAGCGATCGAATATTTAAAACAGGTCTATTCCCTGTTGGCCGCCAGCATGATCGTCGCGGTTGCCGCCGGCTATGTTGGCATGAGCCTGCCGTTTGCCCGTGAACATCCGATCATCCTGATGCTCTTGATGTTGGGTGCCATGTTTTTGGCTTTTGCGGTCAAAAATGCAGCCACGCTGTTTTTGTTTACCGGTATTTCTGGTCTGTCGCTGGGACCGGTGATCGCGGTTTATGTGGGTGCCGGTTTGTCGCATGTTGTGGGTGAGGCGGTTTTTATGACCGGTGCCGTCTTTGCCGGTTTGACCGTCTATGCCCTCACCACTCGTCGTGACCTGTCGGTGATGAACGGTATTCTCTTCGCTGGCTTGATTGTGCTGCTGGTGGGAGGGTTGCTCAACCTGTTCTTTCACTCTTCGGCGCTCTCTTTTGCCATGGCAGCCATCGGCAGTGTCATCTTTTCCGGCTATGTCCTGGTAGAGACCCAGGAGCTGAAAAGCAATCCCTGGGCGATGGCTCCTTCGGTGGCCGCTTTGTCGATGTATCTCAACGTGGTCAATCTGTTCATGAGCCTGCTGCGCCTGCTGGGCTTTGTGAACGGGGAAGATTGATCCATGACCCTGTCCGGGCAGGAAGGCCAATGGTTAACCGTTGCCCAGACACTCTTGCAAACGGCGGGATGGGACGGTGTCGCACCGGCAGTGGTGGTGTCCGGTGCGGCACAACGTCTCTATCTGTTGCCGGATTGTCTGCAATCGACTGCTGACGGTTGCTGGCCTGTCTCCACGGCAGCCAACGGTTTTGGCAACCAACAGGATTCCGGATGCACCCCCACAGGGTTGCATCAAATTGCCGCCTGCATCGGTGCTGACGCCCCTTGCGGCATGGTTTTCAAAAGCCGGATTGCTACCGGTGTGATCATGCCCGACTGTAGCGAACCGATGGGGGATTTTATCACCACCCGTATTCTCTGGTTGCAAGGATTGCAGAAGGGAGTCAACCAGGGTGAAGGGTGCGACAGCAAAGCCCGCTATATCTACATCCACGGCACCCCCTACAGCACCCTGCTGGGACAACCGGCTTCCGCAGGGTGTATCCGCATGCACAACCAACATATCCTGACCCTCTTTGATCGGGTTGCAGAGGGTACGCTGGTCTGGATCGATCCGGCCTGAGGAAGACTCCCCCCCTTTGTGCTGGCAGCTTTGGCCTCTGGCCTGGTGCAACGTTGCATACTTTCTGTTATCAATTGGCATAAATTGTGCGTCGTATTATGGAAAGCAGTAGACAGAAAGTGTGGGATGATCCGCGCATACGGAGGAAAAAAATGGAACCAATGGCACGTCTCGAGCTGTCAGTAACCGGCCCGGCTACCACCAACCCGCAACAGGATGCGAGCTACCGCATGAAGCATGAAAAAACGTCAAATGTCGAATTTTTGTCAATGCTGGCATTGATAGAGGACAAGTTATGCCAGATTGCGGACGGTGGCGGTGAAGAGTTGTTGCTTGACTCCCTTTTTCGCACCGCGAGCGACCTGTACCGGCGAGCGGCAGCAGAAGGGATGGGGGAATTTTCCGACTTGGCCTATGAGGTGGCACAGGCATTCGGTACGGCGAATGGCTCCAATCAGCAGGCCATCCGACGCCTTGCCCGTTTGGCTCTGTTGGCCGTCGGGCAGATGCGCCGTTTGTTGATTCCCCGTTCACTGGCAGAAAACGGTGCTTTTGCCAGACAGGTCGCCGCACAACTGCTCAATTGTTGGGTGTAGTCAGCAACGAATAAAAGCAACAGGCGAACAGGTGTCAGTGCGGGCAAAAGCTGGTTACTTGTTCTGATTGCTGCTCTCCTCCTTGCCTCCATGATCACCACTCGATTGCGCGGTGCCATCGGTAAACAGGTTGTCTTGCAACAGCGCCTGACCGAATGGTTCCAAAATTTCCAAAAAGGCGGTGAGATGGGATGGGTAGCGCCGTTGAATGAACTCCGCCTGTCGTTCCAACACTTGGCGGGCGATCGATAAAGGGGAAATGGCTGGTTGTCCTTGCTCTAACGCTCGAAAGGTGCGATCCAACGCCAGAGAGAGTTTGGCCAGCGTCTCTACCCTTTGCAACGGGTCGACAACCTCTTGCAACAGGGCTGTCATCGCTTGGCGATGCGCCTGCAAGTACTCTTGCCACAACGTTTGCGCCAGGTGTTGCCAACTGTCGCTCGGATGGATGGTCTGGCTATCTTGTGGTGGATGCATGGCTGCTCCATGATGATGGTATTGCGACTGCGCAACGGTGATTACATGTCGGCGGCACGGGTCAAAATGGCATAGATCTGCCGATCTGTCAGTTGATACTCTCGCGCCAGACCACGCACCGCTTCTCCCTGATCGTAACGGCGTACAATTTCCCGGTTGCGCTGATGGCGTAACAGATTGGCCAGCCGTGGCACGGTCAAAGTATCTCCACCAAAATGTTCACTCAACAACCGCGCCTGTGCCATCCCCAGTAAATTGGCCAAATGGTGCTGCGTTGTCGCCGTGCGCGGTACAAAAATCCGTGTGCCATGATACTGTCGCACAATTTTTTGCGCATCCGGCAATCCAATAATATCGGCTACATCGCGCATGGAAGGGGTAAGATCCTCCCTGGCCAGTGCTGGGAGCGGTTTTTTGGCCAACGGTTGTGTCATCGGGGATACCTTTCTGGTCAGAAGCGCAGGGGTTGCCTCGGGTACGGTTTTCGCTTGATGAATGGGTTTGGTTCGTTTTAGCAACATTACGCTTACCTTTGTTCATAAATTTACGCACTGTACAAGCAAAAAACATTGAACCCAAGCTGAAAAACCCGTTATGATAGGATTATTGAAGGTCTCAGTTCGGATTTCAGTTCGTTTTTGTCGTAAGTGACAAGATACGAATAATTTACGAACTGTGTCAACAAAAAAACGTACCAGTACGTTTTTTTGTGATGTCGGTTCGTTTATTTATCATCCAGGACGACAAGGGAGCGCGAGTATGGGGAGTCAATCAATAAACCAGGAAGAAGATTCAGCCATTCGCGAACGCTTGGCTCTGGTGATTGGCAATGAAGAGCCGTATCCATGGGCAGCACGGATCGGCATTGGCAAATCCACCTTTGCCGGCGTTTGGCGTAACGGAGCTGTCCCACAGACAAAAACTTTATTAAAAATTGCTCAACATACTGATATTTCAGTAAATTGGCTGCTAACAGGACGCGGACCCATACGTTTGGATATGTCGGCCAGCCCGGAATTGGTAGGAGTACGCAAAGGGTATCTGAGCTATGTTACTCTCCCGGAAGGGAGTACCCATGGGGTTGCGGTGGGACAAAATGATCAACAGTCGGCAACACCCGTCGAAGAGATGGGCGAAAGCTATCGGATTGTGCAGGAGGAGTTTTGCCATGTCCCCCGCTTTGGGGTGCAACTGGGCAGTGGACGGCTGGTACAAAGCGAACATTTGGTTGACAATCTTTCCTTTAAAGTCAGTTGGATAGAACAGGTAATGGGCCTGGATATCCGCGAACTGGCTTTGGTTCATGTCACCGGCGACAGTATGGAACCAACCTTGAAAGAGGGGGATATTTTGTTGCTGGACCGGCGCGGCTTTACGCAAAGCAGCCAACAAAAAGTGGTACGCAGCGATGCCATTTATGTCTTGTTGCGTGGCGATGAGTTGGTTGCCAAACGGTTGCAGTTCGGTTTTGATGGTTCGCTGACGGTGCAAAGTGACAACCCGGCTTATGCCAGTCAGAGCGTAGCCGCAGAACAGATGATCCAACTGCCCATTATTGGTCGTGTGGTCTGGGTTGGCAGGAGAGTGTAGAACAAACCTCCCATGCGCTGGTGTGCAGGCTCAAAGCGGACGGGCGGCAACTGCCAGCAACAAAGGCGACACCCTGCCAAAGGCAGGAATCAAAATTCGAGGCGCATACCGGCGGTCAATTCGTGAAAGGTGGCAGAACTGCCGGGATTCACCAGTTCATTGCCGCTCAGTTTCAGTTCGGCAGCAGAGGAGAGGCGATAGTTGAAATCTGCCGACAAGCCGGGGGTGAGTTTATAACTGAGAGCAACCCCCATTTGTTCGGCAGGAGGCATAAGCGCGTTGTCAATCGGGTCCACCTTGGGGGCGAAGGAAAGCATGGATTCCAGAGAAGGGCTACTCTCCTGGCCAGTATTATCCAGGGTGGCTTGCAACACATTTCCTGCTGCCAGGAGATCCTGATAAACCGCATGCAACCAGGATGTTCCCTGTGCTGAAAGAGTGGCCACAATGGTTTGCGTGGTTTGCGCCGCTTTGCTGTGCTGGTTTTCTTCTGCCTGTTGCAGGTTGGTCGGCACCTTGGCGAGGTGCCAATCCAGTTGCAAGGCAATTTCAGCCTGGTCCGCTGTTTCGCTGTAGGGTTCGGAAAGTACAGTGTGTATTGGCTGGACGGTGGACAAACGCTGGCTCAGACCCGGAATCGGTTGTGCATACGCTGCAGAGGTGGCCAGGAGTGCCACACCGGTGACCCGGCAAAAATGCTGCAATGCACTGTAACCCTGTTTCATGATGAGCGTTTTTTCCCGATGGCCAGAGTGTGATACAACCCGTCATCCCTGGTCCACACTAGCACAGAAAACAGCAGCCCAGCAAGAAAAAATGAATCTGTTGCAAGAAGATGTGTGGTGTCCGGTTGCATCTTCTCTGCAGGCGTCATATCCTGATTTTGTCTGATGCACAGCGTGTACATCCGGGATGAATCGTTCGCCGGATCTCAGCATGGTTTAACAGACCGGTACATCTGCCCCCGATGGGGTTGGCTAGGTTGTTTGAAGGATGGAAAATATTTTTGATCCCTGGCGTCGTCGCTTACAGGATCCGCAAATTGCCGGCTTGATGCTGGTATTGCTGCTGGGCAGCCTGGCGCTCTATTTTTTCGGCCATGCCCTGGCACCCTATTTTACGGCGGTGGTGATTGCCTACCTGCTGGAGGGGATCATCCGCGCATTGCAGCGTGTGCATTGTCCGCGTTGGTTGGCGGTCTGGCTGGTCTTTGGGCTGTTTTTGCTGGTTCTCAATCTGCTGCTGTTTGTATTGCTGCCCCAATTGGTGGTTGAACTGGCCCGAATTTCCGAGGAGATGCCCCGGATTACCGTGACGCTTAAACAGCTTTCCCACCGTTTGACCGAATCGGCAGACGGCCTGTTCAATCCGGAACAGGTGGAAAGCATGCTGGTCTATCTGGTGGATAACTCACAGGAATGGTTGGCAAAATCGGTTGCCTTTCTGCTGCGGGGTGTGCCGGGCTTGATCTCTGTGGCGCTCTATTTGTTGCTGGTACCTTTTTTGGTCTTTTTCTTCATGAAAGATAAAGATCCCCTGCTGGCCGCCTTCTCACGCTATTTGCCGGGCGAACGGGCCCTGCTGGAACGTGTGTTGCACGAAGTCAATGCCGGGGTGGGTGGCTATATCCATGGCAAATTTTGGGAAATGCTGCTCCTGGCCCTGGCCAGCTACATCTGTTTTGTGCTGATCGATTTTCGCTATGCCTTTGTGGTTGGCTTGTTGACCGGCTTGTCGGTGTTGATTCCCTTTCTGGGGTTGGCGGTGGTGACGATACCGGTGGTTTTGTTGGGCCTGTTTCAGTGGGGGGTCAGTTGGGAAGCGACCCATCCGCTGATTGTCTACGGCATCCTGCAGTTGGTCGATGGCAACCTGGTCGCGCCGTTGATTCTGGGTGGGACAGTACGCATTCACCCCACAACCATCATGTTGGCCGTATTATTGTTCGGTTCCCTGTGGGGGGTGGTGGGGGTCTTTTTTGCCGTGCCGTTGGTCGTCTTGGTCAAAAGCGTGTTGGAGGTGTTGATTCCGCCACATGACGATGCGCTGAACCTGAAAACCGGTTCTGGTGGCTGACCCGGTCGTACAGGGCGCTGCCCTGCTGTTGCCGCAGATTGTGCCGGAGTTTGGCCAGGGTGAGCGCACTTCGTTGCGTTTGTCCGCTGCCGATCAGCTGTTGGAACACCATTTCCGGCAACAGCGCAGCGGTTCCCTGGAACGGCAGGCGATCAGCGAACTGGTCTATTATATACTGCGTCACCGCCGCTCCCTGGAGGCGGTCGTGCGCCATCTGTTGCCAGAAAGCGGGCAACCTGAGCCGTTGTTTCTGGCCCAGGCCGCCTCGGTCGCTCTGCGTGAAGGGTGGCAGCAGCTTGGTGGCTGGCAACGCCTGGCCCGTCTGTTGGGGATAGAGCCATTGCCCGGCAGCGTGCCGCTGCTGCCTCTGTCGGACGCCGAACAACATGAATTGCCAGAGTGGCTCTGGCAACAGTGGCTGACAGAGTGGGGCAGAGAACAAACCAGCGCCCTGGCCAAGGCGCTCAATCAACCGGCCACGGTAGATCTGCGGGTCAATACGCTGCGAGCCAACCGGGAACAGGTGCTGGCAGAACTGACCGCCCATCGTCTCTCATGCCAATACACGCCACATGCACCACACGGTTTGCGGCTGCATGAGCGACAGGCGTTGCAACCTCTGGCTGCTTTTCAGCAAGGGTGGTTCGAGGTGCAGGATGAAGGCAGCCAGCTGATGGCACCACTGTTGCAGCCACGACCGGGTGAATTGATCATTGATCTGTGTGCCGGTGGAGGCGGCAAAACGCTGCATCTGGCAGCTCTGCTCAACAACCGCGGTCGCCTGGTGGCGGTGGATAACGAAGCCGGGCGCTTGCTGCGCCTGACCCAACGCTGCAAACGGGCCGGCGTTCGCATCGTGCGCACGGTGCCGGTGCGCCACGAACGGGATACGCCGCTCAAAGAGTGGGAAAACAAGGCCGATGCCGTTCTGGTCGATGTGCCGTGCAGTGGCAGTGGCACCTTGCGTCGTCATCCAGAGTTGAAATGGCGGTTGCAGTCGGCCCAGATTGCAGCGTACCATTACCGGCAATGCGCCTTGCTGGAGGCAGGGGCCCGCTTGACCCGTCCGGGTGGGCGGTTGCTCTATGTCACCTGTTCGTTGCTGATCGGGGAAAACCAGGATGTGGTGGCTGCCTTTTTGGCCGATAACCGCTCCTTTCGCAGCAAAATGGCTGTTTTGCCCCCTGGCCTCACTGCCGAGGGGCCATTGTTCCATCTATTACCGCATCGGTCTGGCACCGATGGGTTTTTTGCAGCCCTGTTACAGCGGTTGGCATGAGCGGAAACCGTGCGCAGGTTGTTTTCATCGTCGAGGAGTAACATAGCATGGCCATCATCAAGCGGGCATTAATCAGCGTCTCCGACAAGAGTGGATTGGGTGAATTTGCCGCCGGTCTGCAGCGGCACGGCGTCGAGATTCTGTCAACGGGAGGAACGGCCAGGGCCTTGCAACAGTTGGGTATTCCGGTCAAGGATGTTGCGGAATTTACCGGTTTTCCAGAAATGTTGGATGGGCGGGTCAAAACATTGCATCCAAAAGTGCATGGTGGACTGCTCGGAGTGCGGGACAATCCGACCCATCTGGCACAAATGGCGGAACAGGGCATACAGCCCATCGATATGGTGGTGGTCAATCTCTATCCCTTTGAGGCAACTGTTGCCCGCAGCGACTGCACCCTGGAGGAGGCGATTGAAAACATCGATATCGGTGGCCCTTCCATGTTGCGTTCTGCGGCAAAAAATTACCGTTTTGTCACTGTGATCGTCGAGCCGCGTGACTATCCGTTGGTGTTGGCAGAGATGGACGCCCAGGGGGGGGAGGTCTCTCTGGAACGCAACGCCGCTTTGGCACGCACCTGTTTTGCCCGTACCGCCGCCTATGACGGGGCGATCAGCAACTGGCTCTCCTCGCTGGATGCCGACGGTGTACCGCAACTGTTTCCCAATACCCTGACCATGCAGTTTCATAAACGCCAGTCGATGCGCTACGGGGAAAATCCCCATCAACTGGCCGCTTTTTATACGGAGCCGGGTCCCATTGCCCGTCCCTCGTTGGCTCGTACCGAACAGTTGCAAGGCAAGGAGCTTTCGTTCAACAACATTCACGATGCCAACGGCGCTTTGGAACTGGTGCAGGAGTTTCAGGAGCCGACGGTGGTGATTGTCAAACATGCCAACCCTTGCGGCGTTGCCTCCGATGAAGATTTGCTGCTGGCCTATCAACGGGCCCGGGATTGTGACCGCACCTCGGCCTTTGGTGGCATTATTGCCTGCAATCGTCCGGTGAGCGGTCGTCTGGCCCAGGAGATGACCGCCATGTTCGTCGAAGCGGTCATTGCCCCCGCCTTTGAGGAAGAGGCGTTGGCTCTCTTTGCCGGCAAAAAGAACGTCCGCCTGTTGGCGACGCAAAGCATGGGCCGCGCTGCCGGCAGCAGCAAGGTGGCTCCAGAGTGGACCATGATGGAGATGAAACGGGTGTTGGGCGGTCTGCTGGTCCAGGAGCGGGATACCCTGTTGCTGCGCAAAAATGAGCTGCAGGTGGTGACGGAACGCCATCCCAGCGATGCTGAACTGCGCGATCTGGAGTTTGCCTGGAAGGTGGTGAAATATGTCAAATCCAATGCCATCGTCTATGCCCGCCACCATTGCACTGTTGGTGTAGGTGCCGGACAGATGAGCCGGGTGGATGCGTCACGGATTGCCGTCTGGAAAGCCGGTGAAGCGGCCCGTTCTCTGGGACAAGCGATTCCTCCGGGAGGAGCGGTTGCCGGTTCGGTGTTGGCTTCCGATGCCTTTTTCCCCTTCCGCGATGGAATCGATGCCGCTGCCGAAGCCGGTGCCACGGCGGTGATTCAACCGGGTGGTTCGGTGCGTGATGAAGAGGTGATCGCGGCGGCCAATGCCCACAAAATGGCCATGCTGTTTACCGGCGTCCGTCATTTTCGTCATTGATGCGGCAGTGGACCGCAACGACTGCCCTTGCTCTGCCAAACAGATGCCGATGCCTGCCCTGCTGCAACAGGCCATCCGTGCAGCGGGTGGCCTGTTGCCTTTTCATCAATACATGCAGTTGGTGCTGTATCATCCGCAATACGGCTATTATATGAGCCAGCGTCCCCGTCTGGGACGAGGTGGTGATTTTGTCACCGCACCGGAAATGACCTCTCTTTTTGGCGAACTGTTGACCCTGCAGTGGATAGAAATCTGGCAACGGATGGGTGAACCGGCCACCTTTGCCCTGGTGGAAGCGGGTGCAGGCAGCGGTCGTCTGGCGGCAGACATTTGGCGTACTGCGCAACGTTTTCCTCCCTTTGCTGCGGCACTGACCTATACCATTGTAGAGATCAGCCCCGACTTTCAGGCCCGGCAACGCCAACTGCTGCAGGAGGTCGCCTGTCCCATGGAGAGAATACGCTGGTGTACCACTCTGGCGGAACTGGCGGCAGAGGAGGGAGTGGAAGGGGTGCTGTTCAGCAACGAATTTTTCGATGCCTTTCCCGTCCACTGGTTGGAGATGACCAAAGAGGGGTTGCGTGAATTGGCGGTTGCCGCCGACGAACAGGGTTTGACGGTGGGCCGTCTGCCGGTGACGGCCCCGTTGACAGAGGACCATTTTACCCGGCTCGGCATCCCCCTGCCGGTTGGCATGCGCACGGAGGTGGCGGTGGCGGCCAATGTCTGGATGAGCCAGGCGGCCCGTTGTCTGCGCCGGGGGGCAATTGTTACGATCGATTATGGCCTGACCCGCGCCGAATATTATCACCAAGGGGCCTTGCCGGAAGGAACCCTGACCGGCTATTACCGGCATCAACAGGTGAATAATCCCTTGCTGCATCCGGGCGAGATGGATTTGACCAGCCATGTTCATTTTACCGATCTGGCCGAAGCGGGAGAGGCGGCAGGGTTGCAAACGCTCGGTTATGGCACGCAGGCGTGGTTTTTAATGGGATTGGGTATCTTGCAGCGTCTGGAACAGTTGGCGCGTACACAATCTGCCGAACAGATGCAGGCCATACGGCAAACGGTGATGCGCTTGCTCATGCCGCAAGGGATGGGTGACCGTTTCAAGGTTTTGGTGCAAAGCCGTGGCTTGGCTGTCGACCCCCCTTTGGCCGGTTTTTCCCTGCATAACGCCAAACAGCGCCTGCAGACACCGGTTGCCGCCGTGCCATGCACCGGTTGACCAGGGCAATCGCATTTGAAAATAAATAACGAACAAGGAGGTCCAGGAGGAGATTATCTCCTCCCGGCAGAGGTTTGGAGACGGCGTCTCCAAGGTTTATGCTTTTGTTGCGGCGCTTTTCACAACAAGCCAAGGCGCTTTTTGCCTTGGCGCAGCGCCGCCGCGGTCTTGTGGCTTTCAAATGCGATTGCCCTGACCGGTTGACATTGACAGGTCGACGCAACTGGTTTATCACATATCTCTGGATTGATTTAATTACCGCACAAAGGGTTGCAGCATGGGCATTCTGGATGGCAAACGGGGACTGATTTTTGGTTTAGCCAACGAAAAGAGTATCGCTTGGGGCATTGCCAAAGCCTGCCATGAGGCAGGTGCTGAATTGGGATTCACCTATCTGGGCGAGGCACTGGAAAAACGGGTACGCCCCTTGGCGGCGCAACTGGGTTCGCAACTGGTTTTGCCATGCGATTTGAACCAGGATGAAGAGATTGACCAGGTGTTTGCAACGGTGAAAAATCTCTGGCCTGCCATTGATTTTATTGTCCACTCGGTCGCTTTTGCCAAAAAAGAGGAGCTGACCGGACACTATTATGATACCTCGCGGGAAGGGTTTCGCGTGGCCATGGAGAGTTCGGTCTACTCCTTGACGGCCATCTGCAGTCGGGCCGCCCCGCTGATGCACTCCGGTGGAGCCATTCTGACCCTGAGCTATCTGGGAGCGGAACGGGTGGTACCCCATTATAATGTCATGGGAGTTGCCAAGGCCGCTCTGGAGGCCAGTGTGCGTTATCTGGCCGCCGATTTTGGTGCTGCCGGTATCCGGGTCAATGCCATCTCTGCCGGCCCGATCCGTACCCTGGCCGCCGCCGGGATCGGCGATTTCAAGGAGATTCTCAACTGGAACCGGGATAATGCCCCGCTGCGCCGCAACGTCACCATCGAAGAGGTGGGGCAGACCGGTTTGATGCTGGTTTCGGATATGGGATCGGGTATCACCGGTGAGGTGCTGCATGTCGATGCCGGTTACCACATTGTTGGCATGAAGGCGGTTTGACCCGATGGCGGGCAGCCGTATTGGCCATCTGTTCAGTGTCACCACCTTTGGAGAGAGCCATGGCCCCGCCCTGGGTGCCGTTGTCGAGGGGTGTCCAGCCGGTTTGCCACTTTCGGAGCTGGATCTGCAGAGGGATCTGGATCGACGCCGTCCCGGGCAAAGCCGTTTTACCACCCAACGCCAGGAGGCCGATCAGGTACGCATTCTCTCCGGCCTGTTCGAGGGGATGACCACCGGTACCCCAATCGGCCTGCTGATCGAAAATACCGACCAACGCTCCCGCGACTATCGGGATATTCAGGAACTGTTTCGACCTGGCCATGCCGATTACACCTACTGGCATAAATATGGGGTGCGCGATTATCGTGGTGGCGGTCGTTCATCGGCCAGAGAGACCGCCATGCGGGTGGCTGCTGGCGGCATTGCCAAACGACTGCTGACAGCCTGGCAGGTGAGCGTACGCGCCGCCCTGATCGCCATGGGTGAAGAGCGGATTGATCGTGCGCGCTGGGATTGGCAAGAGGTGGATAAAAACCCCTTTTTCACCCCCGATGCGGCGATGGTCCCCCGTTTTACTGCCCTGTTGGATCAGGTGCGTCAGGAGGGCGATTCGGTTGGTGCTTTGTTGGAGGTGGAGATAACCGGGGTGCCGGTCGGTTGGGGTGAACCGGTTTTTGACCGACTGGATGCCGATTTGGCCAAAGCGATGATGAGCATCAATGCGGTCAAAGGGGTGGAGATCGGTGACGGGATGGCCGCAGCCCAGGCAAGGGGTTCCCGCTGGGTCGATGAGATGGTTGCCGATGCCCGCCAAGCCAATGGTGTTGCCTTCACCAGCAATCGGGCCGGTGGCATTTTGGGCGGCATCTCCAGTGGTCAACCGATTGTGATCCGTTTGGCGGTCAAGCCAACCTCATCGATCATGGTGCCACGGCGCACGGTGGATATTCATGGCCAGGATCAGATCATTCAGACACGCGGGCGACATGATCCCTGTGTCGGCATTCGCGCGGTGCCGGTAGCGGAGGCAATGGCCGCCCTGGTCTTGGCCGACCATGGCTTGCGGGCCAAAGGGTCGCGTTTGTAATCGCCTTTTATTACCCTCCTCAAAAAACCATTCCTGGTCCAGGGCAGAGCCCCATATCTGTTTTCTCCGACACAGCCCTTGTTGCTTGCGACGCACGGTCACCCTCTGACCGTGTGACCGGAGCGTCCCCCACTTTTCCCTCCGTAGAACGTGCCGCACGAATGCCACAGGGGCAAGCCTTTTGCGCTGATCACCTGGTTGGCGGAGAGGCAAGTCATCGTGTAGGTTCCTTATCAGTATCAATAAAATTATTGTCTAACAAAAAATCATTTGTTGATCCCTGCGCCAGAAGAAAAATGGTTACAACAAAGATCATTGATGTTGTAGTTAGAATAACATAAACTGCACACAAAAATTGAATATAAGATGCGACAATATGCAAAATATTGAATTATTTTATGAATTTTAATCCGAGATGCAAGTGATCCGTAAGGCTTGTTGTTTCGATACCGGAATGGAGCTCTCGTGCTCGCCTGGCAGGAGATCCTCGCGGAGGTGGTCAAGCCGTTGCGAGGATTCCGACAGTGCCCGGGAGAGTGGGACAGATTAAGTGGCAGTTCACAGCGGTGACGGTATTGTGCAACAAAGCCTATCGCAATCAGGAGATTAAGGTTGGAAAAGGACGAGAAATATTATTGTTATATTATATTTACTACTATATTGATGTACAATGTTTACTTAGATGTTCAAAATATTTATCCAGATGGAGGTTTCGAAGGGGCGTTTTTTTGGATAACAGTGCTTCTTATGTATCTCGTTATTTCATTAATTGCACTCTTGTCTGGAATATTCGATATAATAATATACAAAAAAAAGTGCTCGTTAATTTGTCATTTCTTATACATTTCTTATTTTGTTTTTACATTTATATATTCACGGGAAGTGCATTACGCAAAGCGCTATATTACAGCAAAATTATTATATGCTAGTAGCTATTCAAAATGTCGCGCTGACGCGAAAAAAAACAACAAACTTACAATTTGTTTTGCATCTGTGAGTCGCGGAGAGTTCGATCTTATTGTAATTGATCCAACACATGAGTTGACAGATAGGAGTGAATTTTGGACTTCATCTATATTTAACGCACTTCGAGATAATAAATTTAATCTTCCATTGTCAAAAATTGGTCCTGGCATAAAAATTTATCATTTCTATGATGATGTTTACTATCTTTACATGGATTGAAATAGATTTACCTGCGTGGTTTGTCCATTGCCAGTAAATGGGTAGGTGACCAACTGTAGCTATCAGGCATGCCAATAATGGCAAGCTCATTCTAAGTATAGCGGATGGTACACAAACCTGCTTTGTTAATATCTATAAATTGATGTATTGTAATTCGGTTAGTGACGCTGTTGATGTTTGAAGAGGATAAAGCCAACATTGAGTCCCCTGAAGAAAGTCTGCAACCTGTTGAATTTGTTTGATTTTATTTTTCAGCCAAAAACGGCGTTTTCGCAAACAATTTCAATATGTTGCGCGAATTTTCGCCGGACTTTCTTCAGGGGACTCAACATTCAATATTTATCGATGGCTGCCAAATTAACATCAGACATTGTTCTGTTTGGAATAGTACAAAAACATAGAGTAAAACAGCCTGTTTTACTGCTCTCACTTAAACAAATACATTAACGGTCGTCCCAATCAGAGTTCTTCGGCTGCCCAGTCGCAAGAAACGGTCGTCGGATTAAGCATGACCATTCCACTGTTCGAGGGGTTTGAACGCACCTACAAGGTGCGAGGTGCCCAGGCGCAAAGCGAAATCAAAGAGGCGGAACTGCGCGACATGCGCAATCAGGTACTCGGAGAGGTTGCCAAGGCCTATGCCGATGCGGTGGCTGCACTCCGCAGCCTGGACTCATCCAAACATTTGCTTGAGGCTGCCCAAGAGGCTTTGGATAACGTGCAACGCCGATATGATCGAGGTATTGCAGACATTCTGGAAATGCTCAACGTACAAGTGGCCCTTGCGGATGCAGCAAGAGAACGGGTCAGAGCCTTGGCCGAATGGCGGTCGGCACGCCTCAAACTGCTGGCCAATACCGGAACAGCGGGTATCAGGAATATGCAAGTTTCGGAAAAATAAGTGCGGCCAGGTAGGCAATTGTCTCACCATGGTTGCCCAAAAGCAATCAGGGGTCCAAGATTGCCTTGGACCCCTGATTGCTTTTAAGCGGTTGCGTTTGCCATTTGCGTGCTTTGTTGCTGCAAATGTTCGCGTCGTCCTTTGATCAAGGCGGTCAGGATGATGCCGGCACCGAGGGCGAGGGCCAGCAGCATGATGGCGAAGCTGACATTTTTCAGCCACCATTGCGTATTGGCTGCCAGCGGGGCGATCAGGTCCAGTTGCGACAGATAGACCGGAATCACGATGGCACGGCTTATCAGCACGGTCATCATGATCACCCCCATGACCAGCTTGATCATGTAGGGTTTGACATAGGTGGTGCCGATGGCACCCAACTGAATGCCGAACAGAGAACCGGCCAGGATAATCATCGCCAGGCGAATATCCACATAGCCACTCCAGGCAAACTTGATGGTACCGCCGATGCCCATGACAAAGGCGATGACCAACTCGGTGGCAGAGGCCATCAGACTGCTCAGACCCAGAATATAAATTTGCGCCGGAACCCCGATGAAACCGCCGACAGCAATGGTTGCCGCCAGCAGGCCGGTGGCAAAACCCAACGGGATGGTAAACAGGACCGAAATGCGGGCGTTGATGCTGGGAAAATACATCATGGTGCCGGGAATATTGACGCTTTGAATCCACAGCGCAATTTTGCCGGGTTTTTCCTCTTCGATCACCCCGGAGCGATAGCTTTTGATGGTATCGCGCATCACAAAACTGCCAACCAGGCCAAGAATGATCACAAAGGCCACAGAAACATACAAATTGGAACCGGCATCACCAAATTGACGTTTGATAGCCTCTTGGTAATGAGCACCCAACAACACGCCTGCTTCTGCAGAAATACCCAGTACCAAACCCATTTTTACATCGACCTGACCATATTTGGCCCGTTTCATGGCACCGACCAGTGCTTTGGGAAATTTGTGGCACATATTACTGGCCACCGCAACGATGCCCGGCACACCCAGACTCATCATCGCCGGAGTCAGAACAAATGCGCCTCCCGATCCGATGAAGCCGCTGACCAATCCCCCGACAAAACCAACCACAAACAGATAAATACCGGTCAGTGGTTCGAGTTGGATAAAATTGAGCGTATCCATAAAAGTGCTTACCTGCCCTCAGTGAAAGTGGCGTTATCAGCCTGTTGTTTCCATGCGGAGAGTGGGTTACCGTTTGGCCCGGATTCCCAAGCTGCGCCAGAATTCACCGGTAAAGTTACCGTGTACAACAGAAAAGAGAAAAGCGACGACGACGGGGAAGACAAAATACCATTTACCTTTGGCCGACAGTTCCAACACTTCCTTGTCGTAGATGAAGAGCAAAAGATACAGTGCGATGGAGAGTACACCCCAGCCGATAGCTTTGAGATGGCTAGCGGCAGACTCCGATGGAGATGCCATGTGATCTGCCTCCTGTGGACAGGAATGTGTGAAAGGGGGAAATGCGGTTGCTCTTTACCAGTTTTTAACATTCATCTTCAGCGACACCGTCCAGAATATATAAAGAAAGATTAAGAGAATGTTAAGATGAGGTTAAATTTGTATTAACAGATAAAATTTTCAATAACCAGGTCAGGTACACGTGACCGCCGGACAAGAGGTGGGGGGTATCGTATCCGGCTGCGCACCCTCTGTCGTGGTGGCCCGAGGACACTCCTGAAAAATGGGGTGCTGACACTGTTGACAACGTTTGCTGTCCAGGCGGCTGAAGATGGCTTGCAAGGCGGCGCTTTTCGAGCCAAAAAAATTTTCTTCGCCGATGGTTTGCAGATAGCCTCCTCTTTTGAGCAGCGTCTGAGGTGTCTCTTTGACGCGGACCAGATAGAGACCACCGCCGTTTTGTCGCCGCAAGATGGCCTCCTGGGCAAGAAATTCAGCCCCGGAAAGATCGATGCAATTGATGCCGGGGGCAACGATCACCAGATGGGTGGAAGGATCGGTCATCGTCTCCAGGCGCGAGCGGATGGCACCGACGGCGGCAAAAAAAAGCGAACCTTCAATCCAGACAAAGCGAATATGCGGACACTCCGGGCGATCAACCGGCACCGCAAAGCGACGACTGGGATGATTGGGATCTGGAATGCGTGAGACCACGTTGGGATGCGAAGTTCTGGCCAGATAGAGACCGACCGACAGCATTACCCCAAAGAGAATGGAACTTTCCAGGTTGAAGAAGAGGGTGGCCAGAAAGGTGGTGACCATGATGGCGGTCTCTGGACGGCTGGTGCGCAGAATGTGGTGGATATGGTGCCAATCGATCAGTCCCCAGGCCACCAGAATCAACACCCCGGCCATGGCGGCATGGGGCAGATAGGAGGCCATCTCTGCCACCTGAGTGACCAGGGCGATCAAAAACAGACCGGCACTGGCGGCAGCAATCGGCGTTTTGGCACCGGAGGCATAGTTCAATCCACTGCGGTTGAAGGAACCCGTGGCCACATAGGCGGAAAAAAAGCTGCCAACCAGATTGGAGACCCCTTGGGCGATAAACTCCTGATCGGCATCGATCACCTGCCCACTGCGCATGGCCATGGCCCGTGCGATGGAGATGGCTTCGGTCAAGGCCAACATGGTGACGGCCACCACGCCGGGAGCCAGGGCATGCAGGGTGTTCCAGGAGAGATCCGGCAGCGAAAAAGGGGGCAGCGAAGCGGGCAGGGGATCAACACGGGTGATACCGGTCGCCCCACTCAGGGTCGGATCCAGCAACCAGGCCAGGCCGGTACCAATGGCCAGCGCAAGCACCATGTAGGGAATGCGCGGCAGCAGGCGACGACAGATAACGCCCGCCAGCAAAGTTGCAACGCTGACGGTTACAATATGGGGGTTAAAATCCTGCGCATGTTGCAGGAAAAAAGTGACAGTTTGCGCAAAATCACTGTTTTTCGGGATCGGAACGCCGGTGAAGTGGCGGATCTGGTTGGTGGCAATCAACAGGGCGGCACCAGAGGTAAAACCGATGACCACGGCATGGGAGACAAAATTGACCAAAACCCCCATTCGTGCCATTCCCAAGGCCAGTTGCGTCAGTCCGACCAGAAAGGTCATGGAGATGGCCAACTGCACATACGGTGCAGTACCCGGTTCCGCGTGAAAACTGAGCAACGAGTAGAGTACGATGGACGCAGCCGTAGTCGGACCGGAGACCAGATGCCAGGAAGAGCCAAACAGGGCGGCAACAATGGCAGGGATCATCCCGGTATACAGCCCATAGACAGGGGGCATGCCGGCAATCGCCGCAAAAGCCACCCCCTGTGGCAACACCACAATGGCACCGGTCAAACCGGCAATCAGATCTGCTCTAACCGTTGCTGGCGTTACCCGATGCCACCAGCGAACAGGTGGAAAAAAACGCCGCCAATCCACTGCGGAAAGCGGTGTCAAACGTGCGCGCCTCATTCTTGTACCCCCTCCTTTGTTACCACCATAGTACAAACAGGCGAATTCTGGCAAGCAGAACTGTACCTCTGATCGAGCGTGCAGCAGCTGTAATTTGTTTGCAATCAGAAAGTGTATTTTGTTGACAAGGCAACGCCTGATCGATTATTCCCCTCACAGAAGAGAATTGACAGCTTGCCACGGCCAGGAAACAACGGGCTGTATCGCCCAAAATAATACTTTTGCACAAGGAGTCGTCATGAGCATGCAACAACCGTTATCCGTTGGACATTTTAAAAATATTTTGTTGGCAACTGATGGTTCTGAGTTTGCGAGTGGGGCGGAAGCATTGGTTACGGCCATGGTGCGGCGTTTTGCTGGACAGGTGACGGTGATGCAGGCGGTGTTGTTTGACCCAGAGTTGGAAGCCCTGGCCGTCGATTTGCAGCAGCACCAGGAGCAGGCAGCGCGCAAGTCGCTGCAGGAAATTGCGGACCGCTTTGACCGGCAGGGTGTCTGCTGTGCCACCCTGATCCGCCACGGCCAATATCCCCATCAGGAAATATTGGATGCCGCCCAAGAGATCAACGCGGATTTGATTGTCACCGGTCGTCGGGGTCGCCGAGGTTTGGCGCGCTTGATGTTGGGCGATACCACAGCGCGGGTGGTGGCGCAAGCGCCACGGCCCGTTCTGGTGGTGCCACGAGCGGGGGGAACGTTCTGGAATTCCTGCATTATGTTGGCAACGGATGGTTCCCTGTACAGTGAGCGGGCCATTGTCGAAGCCACAGTCTTGGCCAAAGAGGCCGACATTCCTTTGCGGATTGTGACCGTGGTGGAGCGCATGCAGCATCAACCTTATGTCGAGCAGGCCAAAGCGGCCATCGATCGGGCTACCAGCTACGCCCATGCCGCCGGTGTCAGGACAGAGAGTGCTATTCTCGAAGGGGATGCCGCTGCCGAATCGCTGGCAGAGGAGGCACACCGCTGCAGTGCCGGTTTGATTGTCGGTGGCAGCCATGGCCGTACTGGCTTGGGACGGGTCTTTTTGGGCAGTGTCATGGAACGGCTGTTGGGTAAAGTGTTTTGTCCGGTTCTGATTGCCAAAGGCCAATAAACCTCGACCATTGCTTGAAAAAACTTTTCAGAAGAGTTGCCTCTGCCAGCAGGCTGCAGGGAGCAATCCAACGGGATTCCAGAGTGTCATTTATCCTGGAATCCCGTTTGCCATCAATAACCTGTCGGCTCACAAACCGATTTTAAACCTATATCCCAACCATTCAACAGAGTTTGCCAAGACGCCACAAGTTGCTGCAGGGGCTCCCTTCACGCCGCTCTCGGCAAAGCATCACTTGACCTTTGCCCGCCGACTGCCTGCAAGCTCCGACACTCCTGGAAAAGATTCAGGGAACAGTGGCCACACATTTCTTTATCCAGGGTCGGCATGATGGTTTCAATGGCCTCTTTTTTGGACTGAAAAATATGGTCCATGCCGATAGTGTGCAAATATCCCCCTTTTTCCAACAGGGTCAGGGGACGATCTTTCAGGCGGACCAGATAGAGGTCACCCCCAACCTGCCGCCGTTTAACCGCTTCAGCGGCCAAAAATTCGGCCCCGGAAAGATCGATAAAGTTGATACCGGAAGCGACAATCATCACCCGGCAGTAGGGGGGAGCCAAATGGTGCAAGCGTTCTTGCACGGCACTGATGGCAGCAAAAAAGAGTGATCCGTCAATACGGACAATACGCAGTTGCGGGCAAAATGATTGCTCTTCATCTGGGGTGATAAAATGGCGCCACGGATGGTTGGGGTCGGGGAGACGGGCCAGCAATTGTGGATGGGCGGTGCGCGACAGATAGATACCCAACGACAACATGACGCCAAACAGAATGGCCATCTCCAGGTTGAAAAAGAGAGTCGCCAGAAAGGTTGCCGCCATGATCACCGCTTCTGAATGGCTGCTATGCAGGGTGTGCTGAATATGGTGCCAGTTGATCAAACTCCAGGCGACCAGAAACAGGACGCCGGCCATGGCAGCATGGGGCAGATAGGCGGCATAAGGGGCAACCAGGCCGACCAGGATGATCAACAGAACACCAGAGCTGGCCGCCGCAATCGGTGTTTTGGCACCTGCATCATAGTTGAGTCCACTGCGGTTGAAGGAGCCGGTTGCCACATACGCAGAAAAAAAGCTGCCGATAAGGTTGGACAGACCTTGGGCGACAAACTCCTGGTCGGCATCAATCTCTTGACCGCTGCGCAGAGCCATGGCGCGGGCGATGGAGATGGCTTCCGTCAGGGCCAGGATGGTGACGGCGATAACACCAGGAGCCAGAGTGCGCAAGGTGGTTAGCGAAAAATCAGGCAGGGAAAGCGGTGGCAACGATGCGGGCAAGGCACCGACCCGAGTGATGTGGGAGCTGCCAGGAGTGACTTGATCCAGCAGCCAGGCCACCACTGTCCCCACCAACAAGGCGACGATCATGTACGGAATGCGCGGCCACACTTTGCGGGATAACACACCAGACAGCAGCGTGGCCATGGCAACCGTTGTCACATCCCACTGGATCTGTTCCAGGTGCTGCACAAGCAGCAGCCAGGTTTGCGCAAAATCGCTGCCACGGGGAACGGAGAGACCAAAAAAATGGTTGATTTGGTTGGTGGCAATCAATAAGGCAGCCCCTGATGTAAAACCGATCACCACCGAATGGGAGATAAAATTGACCAGGATACCCAAACGGAGCAAACCCAAACCCAGCTGGGTCAACCCCACCAGAAAAGTCATGGTCAGGGCCAGTTGCACATAAGCGGCGGAACCCGGTTCGGCGTGCAGGCTGAGCAGGGAGAAGAGGACGATAGAGGCGGCAGTGGTCGGGCCGGAGACCAGATGCCAGGAGGAGCCAAAAAAGGCAGCAATAATGGCAGGAATCATGCCGGCATACAGTCCATAGACTGGCGGCATGCCGGCAATGGCTGCAAAGGCGACGCCCTGCGGCAACACGACAATGGCACCGGTCAAACCGGCAATCAGATCATCGCGCAAGGTGGAGGGGGTGACACGGTGCCACCATTGCAACGGCGGTAGCCAAGATGACCAGGCAATGGATGGTAGCACAGGTAACGGAATAGACATAACGACAGATTCTCCCAAGGTAAAATGAAATTGGGAAAATGATGCCGTTTTGTGTGTTAAAATTGTGTTTTTAAGGTGTAAAAGTTGGGTTAAATCAGTTTTTCCATGCGTTGCAAGGCATCTTTGAGCGGTGGCAAGGCCTCTTTAAGGCGATATTTGCGGATCATCTGGACCGTCGGTTGCAGAAGATCGAGCAGATCATCTGGCCACTGCAATGCGCAAATTTCTTCCAGAATCGGTTGACACGGGCGCGGTTGGCGCTCCTGTACCAAGGGAACCAATCGGCGCAGCGCCTCCAGTAAGCGTATATTATCAACAGGTTTTGCTGAGAGCGTTGCTGCCGGTTTCTGAGGCAAGGCAGACAAGGCAGCACGGATAACACGCAGCGCTTCGCCCATGCTCGCCTGCAGTTCAGACAGATCAATTTTTTGTTCAGGTGCAACCATTTGCAGTTGCGTTTCAAATTGTGCGCTGACGCTTTCCAGGTGGCTGCACCCCAGATTACCAGCCAATCCTTTCAGGGTGTGGGCGTAGCGAACCGCCTCCTGTGCTTGCTGCTGTTGCAGAGCTTGACCAATGCGCAGCACAACATCCGCTTGCTGCGTGACAAATTTGTTCATCAGATTCCAATACAAATCCAGATTTCCGCCCAGACGGGCAACGGCACGCGCCACATCAAAGCCGTCCAACTTTGGTAAAGACAGTTCGCCGACGGTTTGCGTTGCTTGCAGAGAAAACTGCTGACCGTGCGGGTGCAGATGTCGCACCAAGGTGGCAATCAATTTGTCAACGTCAATGGGTTTAGAGATATAATCATTCATGCCTGCAGCCAAACAGCGTTCTCTTTCACCCGTCATGGCATTGGCAGTCATGGCAATCACCGGTAGTTGTTGCCATTGTGTTTCGGCTCGAATGTGGGCTGTGGCACTGTAGCCGTCCATGACCGGCATTTGCAAATCCATCAGCACAGCCTGGAACGTGTGTTGCCGCAGCAATTCCAATGCCTCTTGTCCATTGTTGGCAATCGTGATCACAAAACCAGAGATCACCAATAACTCACGCGCCACCTGTTGGTTGATTTCATTGTCTTCAACCAAAAGAAGATGAGTGCCGCGTAGTGCGGCAAGTATGGAGATTAACTCACCATTGTCATGAAGCTTGCGTCGTTTTGGTGATTTTTTTTGACCACCGAAGGAGAGCATGATGGTATCGAACATCTGAGAATGGCTGAAGGGTTTGGTCATGTAGCCATCAAGATGACCACCCAGCGCTTCTTGCTTCAAATGGGCATGATCAAATGCGGTTAACAGGATGATTTTGGGTTGCTGTTGCTCAGGCAACAAGGAGCGTATCTGTTGACTGCAGGCCAGGCCATCCATTTCCGGCATTTTCCAGTCCATGATCACCAATTGGAATGGTGCATGATGCTCTGCAGCTTGTTGTATGCGCTGCAAAGCCATCTGGCCCGAGTCGACACCTTCAACCACAAAGGAAAAGCTGGCCAAAACCTGCTCGATAATCTCCCGGGCAGTGCTGTTGTCGTCAACAACCAAGGCACGCAACCCGGCTTTTACCTCTGGTGGAATGATCAACTCCCGTTCTTCTTCTTCCTTGCCAACGCCAAAACTGGCGGTAAAGGTAAAAGTGCTGCCTTGACCAGGTTGGCTGGTGACGGAAATTTCCCCCTGCATCATTTCCACCAAACGTTTACTGATCGACAGACCCAAACCCGTGCCACCAAACCGGCGGGTTGTCGAGGTGTCTGCCTGGGTAAACGGCTTGAATAAATTGGCAATTTGCTGTTCATGTAGCCCAATTCCAGAATCACGCACGGCAAAAGAAATTGTTACCTGTCGGGGTGAGGAGTGTACCAGGAGAGCGGTAACCACCACCTCCCCCTTGGCAGTAAATTTGACGGCATTGCCAGACAAATTGACCAAAACCTGTTCCAGACGTAACGGATCACCAATCAAATTCAGTGGAATCGCTGGATCGACATGATGAAGAAATTCAATGCCTTTTTCCTGGGCACGAAAAACCATCAACGTGCTGAGATGTTCAATAACCTCATCCAGTCGAAATGGTCCAGACTCCATTTCCAAACGTCCTGCTTCAATTTTGGAGAAATCAAGAATATCATTGAGAATACGCAACAATGAATGGGCTGCTTTGTTGATTTTTTCCAGATAGTCTTGCTGTTGGGCGGTCAATTCAGTACGCAAGGAAAGCTGGGCCATGCCAATGATCGCGTTCATTGGCGTGCGAATTTCATGACTCATGTTGGCCAAAAATTCACTTTTAGCAAGGTTGGCTGCTTCCGCTTTTTGCGTACTGATACGCAGTTCATCGCTGGTGCGTTCCAGAGCAATGCTCTTGTCGCGCAGCGAGGCTTCCACCACTTTTCGTTTGCCAATTTCCTCTTCTAACGCCTCATTGATCGTTTGCAACGCATTGCGTTGACGATTGGTCTCTTCAACCTGGCGTGTCAGACGCAGGGTACGCCGGCGCATGGCTTCAAAGAATATGGCACCCAATAGCAGCATGGGAGGCACCGCACTGGAGGCCAGCAGAAACGAACGAGGCATGATGTGTCCGTATAAAGTGGATTCAGCTATCCAGGTTATCCACAACAACTCGGTACCAGGAAGGAGCAATTTGATGGTCAGAATGGTCTCCTCACGGTTTGCTGAGGTCCATTCGTGTGGGACAATTTTGCCCGGTGGCTGATCGCGCAGTGTGGATAACAAGGATTCCGTGAGAAAAAGAGAAGTGGTGGCAAAATATCCATGATGATTATGCACCAACAAATCTTGCCGTTCCATTCTCCCTGCTTGGGAACGAACATGCTGTGCCAACCATTCAAAAGGGAGTGTGGCAATCAGATAGCCACGTATCTGGTTTTTGAATAAAACTGGTGCGCTGATTTGCCACTGCTGCTGCAGTAAATGGATGGTTAGGGTGGGTTGCTGTACGGAAACCACTGGCTTGTTGGCATTGATGGGAGGAAATTCATCCTGACTGTCAACCAAAATTGTGCCATCCAGATCCGTAAAAAGCAAACGGGAAAAGTCTGGAAGACCATCTGAAGAAGCACTGCCCGATAACTGAATAAAACGATCCCGCATCGCTTCCAGATTTGCATTCAGACCATACAGGGGCGACATACCCAGATCCTGATTGGTCAGATAGGTTTCAATTTCCCTGACCCGAGTCAACAGGACTACCTGTTCGGTGCGTGTGCGCAACTCCTCCTGCAATTGACTCGCACGCCGTGTCGTTTCGTTGAGCAGTCGGTTATCCGCAGCAAGGTACAACTGCTCCTGGCTGCGGAAACCGTGCCATAGCAACACCGAAGAATAGAAGAAAAAAAACGATGCCAGCACGACCGGCAGGTTGAAGACGATCCGTTTCACGCCGGTTCATCCAGCTTGGAAGATTATTGTTTCTTGGCGAAAAACTCTGGAAAGTAGCTTTTGATTCCCGGATAGTATTTTTTTACGATGGCGTCATAGGTACCGTCCGCACGGATTTTTGCCAGATATTCGTTGAAGGCCTGCCGCAACTCTGGAGCATCTTTGGGGAAGGCGGCAGCCATTTCCTGAATTTCTGAAATAGGGCCGACGACTTTGATTTTGCCGGTCCATTTTTGCAAGTCCAACAAGGCATCGGCAACGTCCAGCAAGGAGAGTTCCGCATCGTTATTGAGCAGGGCGGGCACCATTTCGTTCAAATTGGTGTTTTTGGTGTATTTGCGCAGATCCAGGCCTTTGTCTTTCAGTCCATACAATCCTGGATCAAGGCAGGTTTTTTCCATCACCAGCAAACTTTTGCCACTCAGCAGTGCCTTGGTGTCCTGAATATCCTGATTGAGATTGCGACTCCCCTTGATCGGTGCCAGAGACGAATCGGCACGGGCAATCAACCAAACCTGCGTTGGAAAGATGGGGGAAGAAAAATCAACCACTTTGGCACGCCAGGGCAGGATCGTGTAACCCGTGGAAATCAAATCACCCTTGATCGGGAAATCTCCTTCAAGGATTACCTCGTCCCCTTTGCGAGATGCCTGTTTACCCAGCAAATCCTTGAGTACATTATCAAAATCTGTATAGACCAGCGTGTATTGCACGCCAAGACTCTTGGCAAAACCTTGGATGATTTCCACATCCATGCCATCCCCAGAGCCAGTAACAAAGTTGGCGTACTTGATTCCCAGGTGACGCAACTCACCCTTGGCAACAATATCCTTAAGATCAGCCAGAGCAGGCAGAGGCTGACTTTGCGACAACAACACCAACAAAAGAGCAAGAGCAACAGACAACCGTTTAAAAATCATGGGATATTTCTCCTCTGGCCAATTGAATAGCGCTTTAACCTGACCACGACAGATGTTGATCGTACCCCATAATAATTTTCCATTAATTCAAAAATTGCAAGAAAATTATCCGGAACATAGTAAAAAAACAGCATGTTTTTCGTTGTTATAAATATATGCTTGATATTAAACAAGAAATTTGCAACCAAGGGCTGGCTTGAAATTTGCTGATTGTTGCTCCCAGAAATCATTGCTGATTCACAAAAGTTGATCAAGCGTTTGCACACGCCAACGGTCTAATCATTCAGGAAAAAGCTGACAAGGGGGCGTCTGGATATTCGGCAGTGTTAAACTGAATACGCACGATGGTACCACATTGCTCCTTGCTGGTCAGTTGAATGGTCCAGCGGTAATGGTCGCAAATCCGTTTCACCAGAGAGAGGCCGATACCCGAACCCTTGCTGTTCGAGGCATGAAAATAATGCAAGAAGAGCGTTTCCGTCTGTTGCGCCACCATGCCGCAACCGCTATCGCGGACAGTGAGGGAGGTACAATTCTGTTCGATGGCAATTTCCCCTTGTTCGGTGTAGGCAAAAGCATTCCGTAACAAATTGGCCACCGCAATGTAGACCAGGCCGCGATCTGCCGCCAGCATCAGGTGCGGATCGGTGCTGACCAGCAGATGAATCGGTTTGCTTTTGAGCAGAAAACGATGTTTTTCGACTGCTTCATCGATCACCTCGGCCAGACGGGTATTTTCTCCGATAGAGAAGGTATGTTGCTCTCTGGCCATCAGCAGCAAGGTGGTGCCCATTTCTGCCATATCCTTGGTCGCCCGCTCGATCCGTTGCAGACGGTTGCGCTGTCGTTCAGAAAGAGTTTCATCGGAGAGCAGCATTTCGGTGGCGCTGAGAATAACCGTCAGGGAGGTGCGCAACTCGTGGCTCAAATCGGCGGTAAAGGCCCTCTCCCGTTCCATGAAGGCATGAATTCGTGCCAAATGCAGGTCAAAGGCATGGGCCAGTTCTCCCACCTCATCGTTGGGAAAATGGTCCGCCAACTGCAATGACCATTGATCCGGCTGTCGATTGCGCACCTGATGAGCCAATTCGGTTACCGGCGCGATAATGATGCCTACCAGCCAGATGCCACCCAGAGCTGCCACCAGGGGCGTAATCAACAGCACGCTGATGGCAAGCAGAATGATGACGTTTTGCTCCCGCTTGTGCTGCAGCGTGGTATCATACAGCAGAAAATAACGATTTTCCTGATAATCGGCCACCGCCACTCGATAGGAGAGTGCCCCGACGGTTAAATCGTGACGACCCGGGGTCAAGGCACGCAAGTAGTGTGGAATCTCTTCGTTTTGTCCGCCGGATCCCCCCTGCATGTAGCCATGCAGAGTGACAGTTTTTGGCGGCAGGGAAGAGGGGTTGCGAATACGGCGGGCAAAAAAATCGTCCAACTCAGCGGTCAAGGTATCATCGATCAACCGCAGTCCCAGATCGTGGGTGGTCAACAGCATGACGAGCATCATGACCATACTGACCACTGCACCAAAACTGGCAAAAGCTATCGCAACGCGAAAACGCAGGTCACGCGGACGGCGCATCGGGCAGACTCAACCGGTAGCCAACCCCGCGCAACGTGTGCAGCAGACTGGGCAGACCTGGGGCATCAATCGTGGAGCGCAAGGTGTGCATGTGTACCCGCAAGGCATCACTGTCTGGTGGTGAGTCGCCCCAAATGGCCTGTTCGATATCACGCCGCCAGACCACAGCTGGAGAACGGCTCATCAGCAGTTCAAGAATTTTCATGGGAATCATGGGCAACTCCAGGCGACGACTGCCGCGCCGGATCTGCATGGTTTCCAGGTCGAACTCCAGGTCGGCAACCTGCAGCGTGCGGCGCGTCAGCAGACCGCCAGCGCGTTTGGCCAGGGCATGCAGGCGCATTTCCAACTCTTTGAGTTCAAACGGTTTGCTCAGATAATCATCCGCACCGTTATGAAAACCAGCCACTTTGTCATCCAGGGCGCTGCGCGCCGATAAAATCAGCACCGGCGTCTCTTTGGCCCCCTCTTGCCGCAGTTTGCGGCACAAGGTAATGCCATCCATACCTGGCAACATCAGATCCAGCACAATCACATCATAGCTATTGACCAACGCCAGATGCAGGCCGGTGATACCATCCATGGCCGCATCGACGCTGTGACCCCGTTCTTCAAAATAGTCACACAGATTGGCTGCCAAATCGGTATGATCTTCGATGAACAGAATACGCAGGGCAGGCAAACTGTAAGCAGAGGTTTTCATGGATGGCACAGTGGTTGTTGGAGAAAGCGCCAGGAGACTGTGGCACGCGGTCAGGGCAGAATGGTCAGCATTTCGCTTCCGATATCATATTTGAGCAAAAATCCCCCAGTCTTTTCAAGATGCAGGGTGTGCAGGCATAACCTGGCACTTTGCGTCCATCGTGGGTGGCGATTTCCGAATATGATCGCTTGTCCGGCGTGGCTCTCTTCCGCACTTGTTGCGACAGGCAGAGTCAGCCCGCTGGCAAACAGGGCTGCGAACAATAATGTTTTCGTGTTTCACTCCTTCTGGAGAGATGATCGCAGAAAACAGTGATCTGACCCGATCACCGCCACACCCGCCTGATAATAAAGCCCTCTCACGGTGCTGCCGCCGCGTTACCATACTTGCTGTCCACGTACACCGGGTTGACCGCGGCACCGCAAGCTGACGCGCCAGCCCGCCAGCAGACGATTGAACGACTTTATCACCAGGCGGCAAAGCATGACCAATTGCCAGTCAACCGATCACCAGTTAACATTTCGGCAAACCGGTTGCGGTCGAAAAATTACTCAACTGGTATGCTGATTGAGCATGAACGCCATTTGATCTTTCAGCATCAATTTTTGTTTTTTGAGCCGCTCCAGGGAAAATTGGTCACGCACATGGCCATACGTTTCGATTTCGTTTTTGATGGCCTGATATTGATCATGCAGTTGACGGAATTTATCACTGGTGCTTAACAGCTCTTGCACAGCTTGCAGTTGGTCTTCAAACATTAATGACTCCTTTAAAGCGACGTATGCTCCCGCGTTGGGGAGGATAGTTTGGGTATAGCAGCCTTTGTTCAAGGGCACAACCCAGCCGGATCAGGGGGCAGAATTCCCTGCTGGCCCTGTTGAATACTTTCCCTGGCCAAACGGTCGACGATCTCATTTTCCGGATGTCCGGCGTGACCTTTAACCCATTGCCAGTCTACTGCATGTTGGCGGCATAATGCATCCAATCTTTGCCAGAGATCCACATTCAGCACTGCCTGACCATCCGCTTTGCGCCAATTGCGCCGTTTCCACTGATAAATCCACTGGGTAATCCCATTTTTGACATACTGCGAATCGGTGGTCACGGTTACCCGGCACGGACGCTTCAACACTTCCAGGGCACGAATAACGGCCAACATTTCCATGCGGTTGTTGGTTGTATGGCTGGCATAGCCGGTGAGGGATTTTTCGTGGTCACCATAACCCAGCAAGGCACCCCATCCGCCAGGGCCTGGATTACCCCGACAAGCACCATCGGCGCAAATACGCACTTCTGGCAGAGAAAAAGGAGGAGCGGGGTTGGCATCGGTCACGGCATCGGTCACAACGGGAAAGATCCTGTAGCTGAAAAAAAACAATCACACGTCCCCAGTGTATGGGCAGTTGACGCAAAAATCCAGGCCGGACTTGCACGGAGACTCATGCTGGCTGACCGATTTCTCCGTATCTTGACCGTCACGTTTTACTTAAGGGCAGTTGCGGGCAGATTGTATCGATTCGACAAGCAGATTGTCCATCGTTTGTAACAATCGACAGGCCCAAGGGGAGTGCCGCTGCACTTTCTCAGGATCCAACAGCTTCAAGATGGCGAACGCATCTCGGCCTTTCCTGTAATGATGTTTTGTAGTGTTTTGGGCGGCATGATTTAAGCCGTCAAAAATAGCCTGTTTTTCCGCTGCTTCAATCGGTTTCGTCGTAGGCAATCGACTCAGGTTGCAACCTGAGCCAAAATAGGATTGCACTGCTTCAAGATCAGCCAGAAACCAACTCTCCATGCACTGTGTCATTAAATGGACCTGCTCGTCCGATATATTATTTGGGGCCACAAAATTGTCCCTTACCTTCAAAAATGCCAGCGGCTTGTCATAATAGATCTCTGGTACTGGATCTTCACTATCAACAAGCAAAAGATTAATCTCATCTTTGCTTTTTTTGTTGCGAAATTCTTCAAAAGCTCTGTTTCGAGAACCGCACCTGTTGATGTGAATACGACGTTCGGGGAGACCAGCACAAATGAAAAATTTTTTGAATGCCTCACGCAAATCTCTGGCTAAATATTTATCTCCTTGTCCGATTTCACCACCACCTTCCACAAAAATTCTCAGTGATTTTACCATCGAACTCCCCCCAGTTCACCATTCAACCACAACTGACCCAAGCGGTATTCACCTAACCACTGTTGCAACTGTTTCTGATCCAATCGTTGCATGATGGTTTGACTGTTTTTCTTATCGCAAACGATAACGGAATCCGGTTGATCGGTAAAACTGTCTACTAAAAAATCGGAATGAGTCGTCACAATCAATTGCATGCGTTCAGAGGCTGATTTCAATAAATTACCAATATTTGCAATCACATCAGGATGTAGACCCATTTCTGGTTCTTCAATACAAACCAAAGGTGGCGGATTGGGATGACATAAAATAGCGAGTAGAGCAATATAACGCAGTGTACCATCAGAAAGCCGCGTTGCCGGTATTTTCATGTCCTGATGCGGGCCATGACCGCGTTCATGGAAAAAGACCTGAACTTTGCCTCCTTCAACCTGTACATCAAAATCGATAATGTCAGTATTGAGGTGTTGTAAGTTTTTCAACATGTTGGATTTTGCTGTCGGATCACCGCGGAGATGGTTCAACACCATGGCCAGATTACTGAAATCCTCTTCCAGAAAATCATGACGGGCTGCCGTATCTTGAAATTGTCTCGGTGTTGTGAAACGTCCGACACTCCACTCCCGGTACAATTTAATGCGCGTATACTCTTCACCCAGGCGGGTGACTTCAGGAAAGCTGTCCACATCCTTTCTTTGGGCAAGAATCGATTGCTCTGGATGCAGATCCTCTCGTTTTAACTCTCTTTTTCTTCCTTTATCGCGGCTATGATAATTCAGATGGGCGCGTCCGTTTTTAAACTTATAGTAAAAGAAAGGCTCTCTCTCTCCAGAAACAGCGAATTCATTTTCAATTCGTTCCTCAATGATTTCCAAACGATAGGCTGACTCCTGAACAGCCAGAACATGTCTCAGTAGAGGCATGTTTTTTATGCGGATTACCGTTTCTATGGTGGCAACGGACTTGTCGCGATTGCCTTTCCATAACCACTCGCGAATCCCTCCGGCGTCACGTATTGGCTTGTTCAACTCCTTGGGTGCCGCTTGCAACAGACTGACGGCTTCAAGAAAATTTGATTTTCCTGAACCATTGGCACCAATGATCAGATTCAGTGGACCAAGTGTCAGCGTCTCGTTGCCAGAGCCAAATGATAAAAGGTTGGCAATTTTTATTTTCTCAATGAATTGCATAAAACCTCCTCGCAGGATAGTCGGCAACCGGGAGGAGAGATTCTCCTCCCGGTTTTGGGCCCATGAGAACAGGCCCTGGATAAGCAAATGATAGGCTGTCGACTATTTCATTTCCGGCAGCGATTGCAATTCGGCAACCCGTTCCGGTGGATAACCCAGGCCTTCGAAGTCGATGATGCCGCGTGTGGAGTGGCACTCTTTGCAGCGCCGTCCCTCTTTGCGGATGCCGTGGTTGACCATCAACGAACCCATTTGCCGCATCCAGTGGGCTTCGACATTTTTCAATTGGCCATCCGCTGTCAGCGGATACACCCCAGACCAGCGCCCAACCCCGAAATAACGCATGAATTCGTCCATCATGTAGGCCTTGAAGGGGGCTTCATACATCCGTTTGACGATGGGGTGCTGCAAGGCTTTTTTGACCGATTGCTCCGGTTTGCCGGTTTCGTAGTAGACCGGATAGTCAAAGGGCAGAATCATCGCGCCGAAGGGGCCCTGGTTGCCCATCTCTTCGTACATGATGGCATTGAATACCTTGAAGGGATAAAGGCGGCTCTTGCCCTGCTCCATGACCGGACGAATGTTCTCTTCGATCATCTTCTGCCGTTTGGCCAGCATCTCCGGGGAGAGGGCCAATAGCGGGTTGGTCGCCTCTTTGACGTAACGTTCCACATCCAGATCGGGATAGTTTTTCTGCAACTCCAGGGCCGCAGCGCGAATCTGAGCCACCGCTTCTGGATCATCGATACGCACCAATTGGTTCATCAGCGGATTATACCGTCCTTTAACCACCGGATTGTCGCCCAACGCATTGGCCAGGAAGGTGCCATTGCCATTGAACCAGAGAAATTTGAACCCTTTTCCCGGCTTGCCGGATTGGTAGACATCCTTGAAGACATACACTCCCTCTTCAGCATCCCAGACCGGATGTACCCAGTCGCGCAGCACCACGTTGTCGGCACGCAACTCTTTGATATGGCACGCTTCACAGGAGAGACGGTCCACATGACCATTCAACAACGCCCGATCCTGGGTATCCTTGACGTGTGGTGCAGCGGTGTGGCAACTCTCGCACTCCACCTTTTTGTGTGGCAGATCATTGGCCACCAGATCGACCCCTTTGTCGCCACGGGGAATTTTGTGGCCTTCCGGTTGATGGCAGTCGGTACACACCATGCCGGCGGCGGCATGCACATCAAACGCTTTCTGGAAGGAGTTGCCCCGTTTGGCACCAGGGTGCAGCAGACGACGATTTTTGTGGCCCAGATTATCTGGAGCCGAGCCGGGCGGTAAATTTTCTTCCCGATCGCCACCCATATTGTGTTGATGGCAGAACAGGCAGGTTTGTGCCGTCGGTTGACCGACAGTCAGGGCGGTTTTCAGCGAACGATCCTGGTTCCAACGCCGTCCATGTTTATCTTCGATGACCGTGCGCTGGTTCATGTCATAGCCGGTGGCGTGACAGATCAGGCAGTCGATACCCTCTTTGGCCACAGCCGGCGCATCGTGACCCGGCAGCATCTGCTCGGTCGAAGGATGGTAGCCACCTCCGATATGGCATTGTCCGCACCCTTCACTGCGTACCTCAATCTCCCCATTGCCATGGGCCGGTTTGCTTTTGACCAGCTCCGCCCAACCGGTCCAGGTGAAAGAGCCGGGTACGCCACAGGCGCGATCAATTTTACCCACCGGAATCGGTTGCGTTCCCTTGCCGTTGACTTCACGGCCATCAAAACCGTAGGTGGAAAAACCCGAAGAGGTACTCTGGAATTTAAAGTGGACCGAATGCACCACATCCTCCAGGGTATTGACCTGACTCACTTTGCCTTGCCCATCGGTCACTTTGATGGTGGCATGGCAGGTCAGGCAGGTTTTGGGCCCTTCATAGCGGCGGATACCGGCTTTGCGAAAATATTCGATATGCGGATAGGGGGCCTCCTTTTGGAAAGAGCGGGTCCGCATCAGAATGTCCACCTTCAAGCGGCGGGCAAAAGCATTCTCTTCGCTGGCGGTCTGGGCCAGGGCCCGTTCCTGGCGGTAAGTTTGCGTCAATTCGGCAGCCAGTCGGGCAAACTCCCGTTCACTCAAGGGTTCGCCAATATCGTAGGTGAGGGGTGCGTTGACCACCCCGATATACGAAGTCAACAATTCTGGATAAATCCAGTGGACGGCAGCTGCACCAAAGGCACCAACCAATGCCGACAACACAATGCGCCGCCCCCACGGATGGCTCCATAAACGATTGATAAGAGGGTTGTTCATGGTTATTCCTCCCCAGCCTTGGCACCAAAAATCATGTTACGAAACTCGCCCAACACTGTTTCACCCGCCGTAGCCAGATAGATATGGCCCAACATAAACGCGGTCAAAAACAGGCCCAACAGATAGTGCGTGATGCCGACGGTCCACAGACCATCCATGCCCAAAAAGCGCTCCGGAGCCCACTCCGGAAAAAAGAACAGTATGCCAGAGAGAATCAACACCGGCATGCCGCCATACATGACCCCCAGATAGGTGATTTGCTGCAACGGATTGAATTTGCAGCGGACGGTGGCCGGAAACGGGTGTGGTTCCCCCCGAAAGATGCCGACTCCGTAAAAACGGGCCTGTTGCCATAACCGTCCCGGCAATCCTGGCCATTGCGGGCGATAATGGCCGCCATTGCGACCAAACAGGTTGGCCAATAGATAGCCGCCATAGGCGAAAGTCAGCAGCAGACCGAACAGATTGTGCAGAATGCGGGCCGTCTCAAACGGAATCAGCGGCCATCCGCTACCGGCAAAGTGCAGGCTGGCCCCGCTGGCAATCAGCATCAGAAAGAAAAAAGCGTTTGTCCAATGCCAGAGGCGCAGCCATAACGGATAGAGTTGCACAGCATGGCCTTGGCTTGCGACAGGGTGGGCAGAATGCATCATACGTCACCTCTCTTGCGGGTCAGCAGCCAACGGGCAAAACCGTGTGCCAACAGAACCAGTACGGTCACACCGAGCAGCGCGAGACTGGCCCAATCGAGCCACAAATTGCGGGTCATCCCGATCACATAGGCGTTGTTCAGTACCAGTGCGTTGACGAAACCATATTTTTGCCGTTCTTCGGTTGCCTGATAAAGATAGAGTTTGCTGGTCAACAACGAGTTGCGCGAGTGGCAGGCGACACAATCACGCAATGCCAGGGATCTGTCGACGATGAAATGGTCCTGCGGACGGTTGGAACCGGTATGGCATTCCACACAGCGCACCGCCTGCCAGTGGCGCTGCAGCTCGGGCAACCAGGCGTGGCTGCGCTGCAGGGCTGGCATCATACGACCGGTCAAATCCTTGATCCGTTCGTTGTTCTGATGGCAATTCAGACAGATGGTATTATCCTGTTTCACCTGTTGCGGCACATCCTCCACCCGGGTCTGAAACAGCCCGTGAAAAACGTGCGGATCGTGGCAGGAGGAGCAGAAAAAGCGGTCGGGCATGGCCCGCACATGGTTGCTGCGCATAAAACCTTTTTCGACCGTTTCAAACAGGGCATACGGAAAACGGTCATTGCCTTTGTGGCACTCCAGACAGTGCAGAGCCTCCCGTTTGGCCTCTTCAAAATGTGGAAAAGCTTCAAAACCGGGGCCGTGACACGAGCGGCAGTTCAATTTGGCGTGACTGGAGGCGGCCAAGGCCTTGGCATCGATGGCCAGGTTGCGTAAGCCGCCGGTTGTGGGATCCAGATAGGCCATGCTCTGCATGCCGTGACAGCGCAGACAGGCTGTGTCATCCGCCTGCACAAGGCGATTCGGCAACAGGAGCAACAAGGCGAGCAGGAAGAAGCGCATCATGGAAAGTTTCCATCATGGGCCTGGGTGATCAACCCGGGACTTAGGCGTTACAAATCGGTTTGGCACACAATCAGGGGTGGGGTTGGTGTCCGGTGTTCCGAATCAACGTCCAGAGGTGTTACCCTCCGGACGGATTCAGAATGGATCTGAAACGGTACTGAAGAGTTAGGAAGATCTCCCTGGTTTCTCCACCGGGGGAGAAGCTCTCCCCCGGTCCCCATGCCACTCTCTTCAGGTTATCACGAAGCTTTCCATGTGGACAGCCCATTTTGCAACGGGTTGCCGATAGTTCAGGCGTGACGATCACTGTTCAAGAGTTTGCCCAAGCCGTTGTCGATGGCTGTTTTGCGCAGATAATCCTGAGCGGTACGTCCCTGTTTGTCGGTCAAGTTGGTCTGAATACCGCGGGAGATCAACACCTGAGCTGTATCCAGATAGTTGTAACGGGCGGCGAACATCAGAGCAGAGATACCCTCGTTATTGACGGCATTGATGTCGGCACCACGATCCAGGAGCATTTGCACGATGCGGGTGTAACCCTTTTCGGCAGCGGACAGCAGGGCGGTGCAACCGCACTGGTGACGAAACTGCTGGCTGGCACCGTGTGCCAACAGGTTGGCCACAATCGCTTCATGTCCCCGTTCGGCGGCGATCATCAGCGGTGAGTAGCCATGGCTGTTTTGTACATCCGGGGTGATGCCGTTTTCGAGCAGGGCGGAGACAATTTCGCCGTAGCCCCGTTTGGCGGCGATCAACATGGCGGTGTCACCAGTCCGATCGGCGATGTTGGCATCAGCACCGTGTTGCAGTAAAGTTTGTACCATATCGGTCAAGCCATATTTGGCGGCGGCGAACAGAGCCGTTTGTCCACTTTGGCTTTTGGCGTTGACATTGGCACCGTGGGCCAACAGCAGATCGACGATCTCTTTATGATGCCATTGGCTGGCCAACATCAGCGGGGTGAATCCTGCCGGGTCACGGGCGTTGACGTTAGCACCATGGGCCAACAGGGTTTTGACCACTTCGAGATGACCGTTATCTGCCGCCCATGTCAACGGCGAAATCTGCATCCGACCTTGTGCCTCCACATCCGAACCACGCGCCAGCAGGGTTTGGACTGTGGCCACGTCGCCATCCATAGCAGCAATGGATAAAGCATTGTTGACCGAGGCGGTAGTGTTGCCCCCCATGCCCATCATGGCAACCACCGCGGCTGCTGTCATCAGGGAAACGGTAAGTCCAACTTTCTTGGCGTCCATCTTTTTTCTCCTCAATTGCCTGCGATTCTACTTTTGTGTCACTCTGCTACCCACTCTCGCCATCCTGCGGATGGTTTTGTGGAGGTTGTTGCTTGTCTTTCATAGCGCATAGCGCATGCCAGTTTGATATGGCAGGGCAAAAAAGTTCATTGAATTTTATAATATATTGATTATAGAAGAAAAAATAATTTCTCTCGCATGGGGTGCCCGGCAGAGAAACCATTTTTCTGTTGCGTGTCGTCGCCGTTGGTGCATTATGAGACACAGTGTGTGTATCACCGGTGAGACAGAGTGTCTCATTGGGACAGTGGGACACTCTCTCTTTAGCCCCAAGGTGCAGGCAGAGTGGTGAGGAGACCGTGACAAAGCCACTCCAGGTTTGCATAATACCGCAAGTTAACAGGTGAAAAGGCAAAAACCTAGTGGAGCAGCGATGGCCAGCGAAAAAATGGAACCCCTCCTGACACACTATACGGTGCTGTTGGCGGAGATGGATGTGACGCTGGAACAACGTATTCGGCAATTATTGGATACGCTTGCACCGGTCAAGGCAGTGACCAGCAAAGAGTCCGTGGCGGCCCTGGTCAAACAGGAACCGATTGGTTTGGTCATCGTCGGTGCCCAGGCCATCAAGGGGTACAAAGAGGGGGGTGTCTGCTGCTATTTTGATCGGGGGCATCCGGTCTCCATGGTGGCGGTGGACAGCAAGAAAGAGCGGTTGACCATTCTGCAACCCGGCGGTGGGCTGCCTGCTTCGACCGATGAAATGGTCTGGTATCCCTGGTCGGTGCTGCGGGATCTGGTCATGCGCATGTTGCACATGGCCTCTTTCCGGCTGGAAGGGTTTCTGTTGCATGAAGCCTTCAATGCGGTCACCATCGGTATTCAAGAGGCGGTTATCGTCGTTGATCGGCGTCTCAAAGTACGCAGCGTCAACACGGCGGCGCGTACCCATTGCCGTTTTGTTTCGGCGGCATCGGTCGGCTTTTCCCTGGAGACGGAACGAGAGGGATGTATTCCCCAGTTGGCCGAACTGTTACGCCAGGTTATCAGCAACCTGAAGGCAGAATTGAATGTGCCCTTGCGCTGCACCCTCAGCGAAGAGGCCGGGACCGAAATTCGCGTTTCGGCCACACCCCTGATCGATCTGTTGGGACATTGCCATGGTGCCGTGGCGGTGGTTCTTGATCGTTCCCAGTTGACCGAAATCAGCGAATCAACTGTCAAAAGACAAAATTTTTACCGCATTATCGGCGGCAGTCCGGCCATGCAGGAGGTGTACAACCTGATCGAATCTCTGGCCAGCATGGATACCACCACCTTGATCACTGGCGAGTCCGGCACCGGCAAGGAGATGGTTGCCGAGGCCCTGCACATGAAGGGGTCGCGCAGTTATGGTCCGCTGGTCAAGGTCAACTGTTCGGCCTTGTCGGAAAATTTGTTGGAAAGCGAACTGTTCGGTCATGTCAAAGGGGCATTTACCGGAGCGGTCAAAGATCGCCCAGGCCGTTTTGAAGTGGCCACCGGTGGCACCATTTTTCTCGATGAAATCGGCGATGTCTCCCTGTCGATGCAAACCCGTCTCTTGCGTATTCTGCAGGAGAGGGAACTGGAACGGGTTGGCGATGTGCGTACCATCAAAGTGGATGTGCGGGTGGTGGCCGCCACCAACAAAAATCTGGCCGAATTGATTCGCCAGGGCAAATTTCGCGAAGATCTCTATTTTCGTCTGAATGTGGTGGAAATTCATCTGCCGCCGTTGCGCAAACGGCTGGAAGATATTCCCTTGCTGGTCAACCATTTCATCCAAAAATTCAATCACAAGTACAGCAAATCAATCGTCGGGGTGCAGGAAGGGGTGATGGAACTTTTTCTGCAGTACCGTTGGCCGGGCAACATTCGCGAACTGGAAAATGCTGTGGAACATGCCTTTGTTGTTTGCCGACAGGGGTTGATTCGGGTCAAACATTTGCCAGCCACCATGCTGGTTGGCCGACCCTGTGCTGATCCGAGTCTGGCCGATGCCCATGGCGACGATGATGACCTCATACTGCCGCATGGCACTGCCGCCTCGACCGTAAACGACAAACAGGCCATTCTACGCGCCCTTGAAGCGGCCCACTGGAACAAAAAAAAGGCCGCCGTACTCTCTGGCATCAGCCGCAGCACCTTTTACCGCAAAATGGAAAAATATGGTATCCAGTAGAATCTGCTGCGGTTGACTGGCGCTGACTTTTTCTGTTAACCACTGCAGGATGGTGATACATTTTTCATCGGAGAGTGATGGATGGAAGACCGCCACGAAAAATATGCGGGTCTGATCGTTGTGCAAGATGTACTTGATGTGGTGCAGCAGGAACATGCTGTGGTGCTGCAATTGCTGGAAAAAATGGATACCATCATACGCCGGGAAGAACTGATCCAGTTGCTGCTTGTTCTGCGTGCGGCATTGGAAGACCATTTTTGCCTGGAAGGATCTCGTTTATATCCGTTGTTGAAGAGCGATCACTATGTCGCAAAAAACAAAGATATGATTGCTACGATTGATTTGTTGAAAAATGCCAATTTGTCCGACAGCCATTTGTTGATTATGATCGATCATTGCCTGACCAAGTCGAATGAAGATTTTTTAATCTATCTGCACAATATTTTTTTACTGCTCAGAATTCGTATCAGTTATGAAAATCTGGTATTCAATTCATTGAAGACGCTGTATCGTCAGGAGCGTTAACGATCAGGTGCGGCGTGGTGCCATTGTCAAATGGCCAGCCAACGGTGCGGTTGCCGTTGCCGTGTGCTGGTTTTTTTCTTCCGCTTGCGTGGGGCCTTCTCGCGCCAACGACGCCTGCCTGGCAGGGCATGCGGTTCTTCGGTGATCATATGGTCCAGGGTGTCGACCAAGGTTGTGCGCAACTCCAGCAAATCCTGCTCGGCAACCCGGCGTTCGATCAAATTGGCCAGCGTATAGGAGATGGTGGTCAAAAAGGCCTCTTCCTCCGGATTGCGCTGGTAGCCGTCCGGCACATAGAGATTGAGAACACCAACCAAACGGTCGCACAACAGAATCGGCACACAATAATGACCATGCGGCTGCATATCCGGCAGACGAACCTGATGCTGCTCATCCACATGGGCAGCAAAAAGGGTCTCTTGCTGTTGGGCGGCCCGTCCACATAAACAGTAACCCATCGGCACCTGGGCGCACCGGCTGAGCAGTTGTTCAGACAAACCACGCTGCGCCGCCATCACCAGATGTTCGCCCCCTTCTTCCATCAAAAAAATGGAACCCTTGTATTCCAAAGATAACCAGGGAACCGCCAAAATAATCTCCAGGGCGGCATGCAACTGGGCTTCCAGGGAGAGTGAGGCCATGCCGGTTTCCAACAAAGCACTGATGGCAATGCGCGACTGCAGGGCACGCTCTTCCCGTTGTTCCATGGCCGCACGACGGGTTTTATCATGAAAAACCCATACTTGATCGCAACGCACCTCCGCACACGGCACAGGAAACGAATGATATTCCAATACCTGCCCCGTGTGACACTGCAAAACACCCTGATGGGTCTGGGCCGTGGGGGGGTGCTGCAGCAACTGCAGAAACGGTTCTGCTGCCAACAATTGCCGCCGGATCGCCTCAGCAATGGTCTGCATGGAGTGCCGGTTGCTGTCGTCGATCTGCCAAAGAGAGAAAAATTGGGCATTGGCGTGGCGAAAGGTGTGATCGGCTCCGATGACCAGAATGCCATCACCGAGAGCTTCCAGGGTATTGTGTAGCAAGGCGCGACTGTTGAGCAAACCGGACTCGCTCTGTTGCTGGTCGATGGCAGTTTGTTGAATCTCTCGTTCGGTACGGCGCAACAGGTGGTGCAGCAACACCCCCAAGACAATCACGGAAAGCGCCGTAATGGCGATGATCAGCAAGGCTTGTTGGGTGATCCGTTGATGGTAACGGGTCAACTCCAGTTTTTGTACCAGATCACGTGTACCCTGTTGCTGCAGATAGTCGGCCAAAGTGGTATCGAAGAGGTAGGCGGCAAACAAAAACAGCAGCAACAAAGCGACAAATGTGCCGAACAGTGGCCATAAGATGGGACGATGCAAGGCGTTTTCCCGATCCAGCAGAGAAGCCGATGGCTGAGTGGACACAAACCCCCCCTGTAGTGTCGTGATCAGACGGTTATCCGGTCATCTGCCGGGGTGGACGGACCGGCGCGCAGCACCCTGCCGAGGGAGCAGGCAACACAGCAGGCTGTCTGGTAAGAGATCTGATTGCAAAATCGATACATTTTATTTCTAACTGATGTTAACATAATCATTTTTCGATGTCAACATCAATGGATTTTTGCCATGACGGGAGCAGTGTCGGCTGCCGATCTGTTGGCACTGCCCTGTACGGCAAGAAGCGGTTGCAAATGGTGTCCGGTCCAGGAGGCGGGATGGGCGGCACAGGCTTCCGGGGTGCCGGTCATCACGATGCGACCGCCGTTACTGCCTCCCTCTGGTCCCAGATCAATAATCCAATCGGCGGTTTTGATCACATCCAGATTGTGTTCGATCACCACCAGGGTGTTGCCGGCATCGACCAGACGTTGCAACACCTCCAGCAGCTTGCGAATATCTTCAAAATGGAGTCCGGTGGTCGGTTCGTCGAGTATATAGAGGGTACGTCCGGTGGCCCGTTTGGCCAGTTCGCGGGCAATTTTGACCCGTTGCGCCTCGCCGCCGGAGAGGGTGGTCGCCGCCTGTCCCAAACGGATGTAGCCCAGGCCAACCTCCATCAGGGTGGTCAATTTGCCTTGTATCGACGGGATGGCCTGGAAAAAAAGCATCGCTTCATCCACGGTCATGTGCAAAATTTCGGCAATGGTTTTGCCTTTGTAGCGTACTTCCAGCGTCTCCCGGTTATAACGGCTGCCGTGGCAGACATCGCACTCGACAAAAATATCCGGCAAAAAGTGCATCTCAATTTTGACCAGACCGTCACCGGCACAGGCTTCACAACGACCACCCTTGACGTTAAAACTGAATCGTCCCGCCGTATAGCCACGGGCCATCGCTTCGGGTACCGAGGCCATCAATTCGCGGATCGGGGTGAACAGGCCGGTATAGGTTGCCGGATTGGAACGGGGCGTGCGACCGATCGGTGATTGATCGATATGGATCACTTTATCCAGATGTTCCAAACCGCTGATCCGTTGCAGACGCCCGCCCGGCATGCCGGCACTGTTGTGCAGGCGCTGCTGCAGAGCGGGCAACAAGGTGTCCAGAATCAGACTGGATTTTCCCGAACCGGAGACGCCGGTGACACAGGTAAAAACACCCAACGGAAGATCCACATCGATGGCCTGCAGATTATGGGTGGTGACCTGCTGCAGCTGCAATTGGGGTTGACTCTGGGCTGGACGACGGTGCGTCGGCAGATGGATGGCCCGTTGCCCACTCAGATAGTGACCGGTCAGCGAGTCGGGATGGAGGCTGATCTGTGCCGGTGTTCCTTGGGCCACAATATGGCCGCCGTGTTCGCCGGCACCGGGGCCCATGTCGACCACATAGTCGGCACCACGTATCGCCTCTTCATCATGTTCGACCACCACAATGGTGTTGCCCAGATCACGCAGGCGCAGCAGGGTGGCAAACAGGCGCTGGTTATCCCGTTGATGCAAACCGATGCTTGGCTCGTCAAGAATATACAACACCCCGGTCAAGCCGGAACCAACCTGATTGGCCAGCCGAATGCGTTGACTCTCCCCGCCCGACAAGGTGGCAGCTGCTCGGTCCAGGCTCAAATAATCGAGTCCGACGGCGATCAAAAAACCCAAGCGGTTGTCGACTTCGCGCAGAATGCGGGCAGCAATGGCCTGCTCTCGCGGCGATAAAGTCAGTTGTTCAATGAATTGAACCACCTGTGTCAGCGGCCACGCCGACAGGCTGGCGATGGTCTGTTGCTGAATGCGCACATGCAGCGCCTCTTTGCGCAGCCGTTGTCCCTGACAGGCCGGACAGGGCTGGGTGGAACGATAATGGCCCAACTCTTCGCGAATCTCCTCCGAATCGGTCTCCAGATACCGTTTTTGCAATAAGGGCAGCACCCCCTCCCAGGTGCGCAGGGCAGAAAAACGCCGTTTACTGCCCTGATAGTGAAAACGAATTTTTTCCGCTCCGGCCCCGTGCATGACAATATGTCTGGCCTCTTCCGCCAACTCCTCCCAGGGGGTATGAATATCAAAGCCAAAATGAGCGGCGATGGCATAGAGGGTCGATTGTGCCAGTTGCGCCGTCGGTTTGGCCCACGGCGAAACCGCACCCTGGCGCAGGGAAAGACGCGGGTTGGGCACCACCCGTTCCGGATCAAAAAAGGCCCGTGTTCCCAAACCGTCACACTCCGGACAGGCACCGAACGGATTGTTGAAGGAGAAGAGTCGGGGTTCAATTTCCGGATAGGAGATACCGCAGCGAATGCAGGCATGTTGGGTAGAAAAAAGCAGTTCGTGGGCCGGCTCCGAGACCACCTGAATGCGCACAATCTGGCCCCGGCTGGCACCGCCGGCCACACCGCTGCTGCGACTGCCGGTGCTTTTCATCGCCAGATTATCCACCAGATTCAAGGCAGTTTCCAAAGAGTCGGCCAGACGGGATTCGATGCCGGGTTTGATGGCGATGCGATCAACCAAGGCTTCCAGGGTGTGGGGTGCCTGTTTGTCGATGGCGGGCAGCGTGTCCAGTTCATAGGTTTCACCGTCGAGCAGAATGCGGGTAAAACCTTGTTTGCGCAGTGTATCCAACTCTTTGCGATGTTCTCCCTTACGACCACGAACAATCGGTGCCAAAATCAGCAGGCGGGTCCGCTCCGGCATGGCCATCAAGGTATCGACCATCTGGCTGACGGTTTGACTGCTGATCGGATCACCACAACCATGGCAGTGAGGATGGCCAACCCGGGCAAAGAGCAGGCGCAGATAATCGTGAATTTCCGTGACCGTACCCACGGTGGAGCGGGGGTTGCGTCCGGTACTTTTTTGTTCGATGGCGATGGAGGGCGAAAGACCGCTGATCGAATCGACATCCGGCTTGTTCTGCAGGCTCAAAAACTGCCGGGCATAGGCGGAGAGCGATTCAACGTAACGGCGTTGACCTTCTGCGGAAAGGGTGTCGAAAGCCAGTGAAGATTTCCCGGAACCGGAGACACCGGTAATCACGGTGAGGGCATTACGTGGCAGTTCCAGGTCAATATTTTTCAGGTTGTGTTCGCGTGCGCCACGAATGACAATGTTGCGTTCGGTCATGCTCTCCCGTTTCTGCCTCGACAGGTTGCTGAACTGTGCTGGTCGTATGCCGATGGGTGTTTTCCCACCTTGACCTTCAATAAGGAGCATAACATGGTTGGTTACATGACGGAACTGGTATTGACGAATCGCAATGTTCTTTGCATTGGTGGAGGTCAGGTGGCCTGGCGCAAATTAAGTGGTTTGCGGCAGAGTGGTGCCCGTTTGACCGTTCTTGCCCCCGAATTGCATCCGGATCTGGCCGCCTGGGTGGCACAAGGTGGCTTGCAGCATCGGGCGGAATGGTTTCACGAAGCGGTGTTGGATGAAGCGCCGCGCCCCCATTTACTCTTTGCCGCCACCAGTGACCAGGTGTTGAATCGGCAGATCGGGGCCTGGGCAACAGAACGGGGGTTGTGGTGCAATTCGGCGGATGATCCGGCCAGCAGTGGTTTTTTGGTGCCGGCGGTGGTACGTCGGGGCGAGGTGACCGTGGCGGTGAGTACTGGCGGTCTCTCCCCGGCCCTGGCGCGCCTGCTCAAGGAGCGTCTGGAGCGCTGGTTGGAGCCAGGCTGGGGGGATCTGGCGCAACTGTTTGGCAACTGGCGGCAGCGGGTAAAAGAGACGATCAGCGATGCCGCCACACGGCAACAGTTTTGGCGGCAGACCTGTCTGGCTGTGGAAGAGGAAGAGCGCTATCAAGAGTCGGAAAACAGCACCTGGCTGGCAGAACGGCTGCGGCAGGCAAGCGGACAGAGTAAACGCTGAAGAGGTTGCTGGAGCTGTTGCTCACCACAGATCCACATTATCTTCCGTGCCAAAGTCGCTCTCTTCGATCGCCCCATCGGCAACCAGTTTTTGATAGAAGCGGACCTGATTGCGACCATTTTGTTTGGCAAAATAGAGCGCCTTATCCGCTTTTTCCATCAGAGTACCTGGCATTTCATTGACTTTGATTTCAATGGCCCCCTGACTGACGGTCACCCGATTGACTTGTGGAAAAGCGTGGCTTTCCACCGTTTGCCGAAACCGTTCCAGGGCCGCAAAGGCTTGTTCTTCTGTCAAGTTGACCAGCAGTACAACAAACTCTTCTCCGCCGAAACGAAAGACAAAATCCTGCTCACGAAAGGTTTTTTCCATCAAACGGGCAAAGGTGACCAACACTTCATCGCCGATCAGATGGCCGTAGGTATCGTTGACCCTTTTGAAATGATCAATATCCAGAATGGCCAAAAAGGCGCTGTTTTGCCAGGCATCGTTGCCGCGCCGGGTATGTTTTTGCAATTTTTGATAGACGCTGTCGATAATGTCATCAAAAGATTGTCGATTGCGCAGACCGGTCAGCACATCATGATAGGCCAAATGGCGAATTTTGGCTTCCGCCTTGCGGAGTTGTTCCTCGCGCAGGCGATGATGCAAAGCCATGGCGATCGGGGCGGCGATGGCGGTCAGAAAAGCCTCTTCGTCCGGCAGATAGGGGTGCCCTTCGACAAGATAGACGGTCAACAATCCCAGCAAACGGCCATGAAAGAGCAAAGGTACCCGGTAGCTGCTGTGGGGTGGCAAACCGGCACAGTGTGTTGCGTGTAACGCGGTGGAAGAAAACTGCGTTTCACGGCTTTGCGCGCTGTTGCCGCAGTCACATTCGCCCAGCGTGACACGGGCACACTGATTGAGCAACGACTCAGGAACATTTTTATGTCCGGCCAAAATCAATTGATTGGCCGACTCATCGACCAGAAACAGAATGCCCCGGTTGTGACGGGCCAGCCAAGGCACCGCAAAAAGAATTTCCAGCATCACTTCAATCTGCCGGGCCATGCTGAGCGACTCCACAATGGTCTCCAGCACGGCATTGCGCATAATTTTTGCTGTCAGAGCGCGTTGATAGCGTTCTTCCAAAGAAAAATCGTCCTCCTGCTCACCTGAACGCGCCGCCGCCATCGCCATGCTTTTTCTGGGTCCGGAAAAGAGTGGATGAGGAAAAAAAAGCCTCTCATTGAAGCACACTCGCGATGGCGTTGGAAGTTATAAAGTTAAAAATTGAGTGTTTTTTGCAAGATTGCAAAATGTAACTGATTTTTCGCAAATTTGAATTTTTGTAGCAATGAATCATTATCGGTATCTTCGGTGTGGAATAAATATTCAATTACAAATAGTTGTAAAAAAATCGTTGACACGTGTAGAATAATGTGATACAGCTCAATATTGAGCGGAGCATAAATGATTTTTATTGTTTTTCTTCCGTTTTTTTGGTTTTTTCACCCGTTAAGGAATAACAAAATTTATGATATTGTTCTCCGTAGAAGCCTCTTTTGGCTCTTTGCATTTGCAAAAAACTCACTTCAAACAGTTGACACTGCTTGTAGGTGTTTCTGGTGTTGGAAAAACCAAGATAATTAGTTTTCTCCATCTTGTTCGTGCTGTTGGACTAAACCATGCCAAAAAGGCACCTGGTATGAAGTGGAAAACAGTTTTTAATATTGATGGAAAAAAATATTTGTGGGAGGGAAAAACCTCCTCGGATAAAAAAAATCAGCAATATCTTGAAATACAATCAGCATCTGTAAAAGATAACCAGAAAAATGACGAAATATTTCTTGAGGAGAGTATCAAAATTGATGGTGAAGCCATTGTGTTTCGCGACCACTCCAAAGAGTTGTTTGAATACAAAGGTGCTGCATTGCCAAAATTGAAATGGTCTGAAAGTGCAATTACCTTGCTCGCTGAAGAGACGGAAATTGCACCATTGCACCAGGCTTTGCAGAACATTTTAGTAAGCGATAGAGACCCAACCTGGTATATGGAACATCCGCGTTTAGAAGATGATTTGTTGTCAGAATCATTTGTTGCACTGCAGTCAAAAAAATCTGTGCCTTTGCTCGTTCGCGCAAAAGCACTTCAGGATTATTTTCCAGATCGTTTTTCTGAAATCGTGCGCGATTATATCGATATATTTCCTTATGTCGAGGATGTTAAAATTGTCAGCGCCAAGGAGTATTTTCCACAAAATATCGTTGGGCCTGTTGATTTATGGATAGTTGTTATCAAAGAAAAGGATGTTGCCGAATGGATAGACGGGCCAAGTATTTCCGATGGGATGCTGAGGACGCTGTATTTTCTGCTTGAGTTGTACCTGGCCCCAAAAGGCTCCATTTTTCTGGTAGATGAGTTTGAAAACAATCTTGGCATAAACTGCCTGCCACAATTGGCTAAAATGATAATAGAAAGGGCGGGAGATCTTCAATTTGTCCTGACCAGTCATCATCCCTATGTCATTAACAATATTCCATGGACAAATTGGAAGTTGGTAACCCGCTCAGGCAATGACATCTCCACAGTGGACGCAGAAGATGTCCCGGCCCTGCAAACCAAATCAACCATAGATCGTTTTTATCTGCTGATTAATTCGGATGCATATAAAGAGGGTGTTCGATGAATTTATATTTTCTTGTAGAAGGAAAAAGGAGTGAAAAAAAGCTGTACAAGGCTTGGATTCAGATCCTTTTTCCTGGGCTTACCGCAGTAGAAAAACTCGAAGATATTAGCAATGATAATTTTTACATAATATCTTCCGAAGGGTATCCTCCCAGTGAACAATTTATTACTAGTGCTACTCAAGATCTCAGCACAAACAGCCATCTTGCTATTGATCATATTTTTATTTGTTTTGATGCAGAAGAGGATGCATTGGCCACAAAAAAGTCTGCTATCGAAGAGATTATACTAAGATCGGAACCAAATTTTTTTAATAAAATGAGTTGTTCTGTCATTATCCAAAACCGCTGCATAGAAACTTGGTTGCTTGGCAATCGCAAGATTGTTTCACGCAATCCAATCAGTACAGATCTACGTCAATGTCTCCAACATTATTCTGTTCTGCATGACGATCCTGAAGATTTACCAAAACCAAATGAATTTGTTGGTACGCATGCTGACTATCATGAATATTATTTGAAAAAGATGCTTGCTGAAAAAAATATGTCCTATACGAAAAGAAATCCTGGTGAGACGCAAAATGAACACTATTTGTCTGAATTAATCAGAAGAATTCATGAAACAGATCATCTTGCAAGTCTGCGCGTATTTATTGACGCTTGCATCAACCTTGGCGCAACTATTAGTGCGTCGCCTGGTCATTAATTCAAAATCAATCAAAGGCAAACTACTGTTTCTTTGTCGCCAGTTCTGTTTCCGAGGTGGCAGGTGGTTCCAGCTCTTCCCAATGCAGGGTGCTGATGCCGTCGTGGATGCCGACGGCGCGGACCCGTTCGGTGCGGTTGGTCCAGGCGGTGCGTTCGTCACCGTCGGCAGCCCAGAGCAGGGCTTCGTGCGGGCAGTTCTGGTGATCTTGCCAACGGGGATTGTCGACCGCACCGGTTAAGATGCCGCTCTCCTTCTGGATGGCACGCCGGGCGCGCAATCCCTCTTCATGACTGGCAAAGGGGCCAGCCAAAACCCGATGAATCTCTGTGCCTTGTGGAGCCCGCACCGTATCCCGTTGCTTGTCCATCATCGTTGTCTGCCAGGTGGGGGGCTCTTTGTCATCGGCCTCCTGTTGGTTCAGGTTGGGTGCTTTAGCCAACTTGCGGATGACGCCGTCCCGTTCCTCCTCGGTCAGATAGGCCCCGGCATGGACAAAAAAGGGTCCCTCCGACACAAAAGGATGCCGTGGGCCATGATCGGGTTGGTTGGTGGCTTGATCGGGAGGTGCCGCATAAAAAGGACCGCTGGCTTTGAAGGCCGATTGCTCTGCCTCAGCGCTGCCTGCGACCGCAGCCATCGCATCTTCTGAAGTTTTTTCCAAGGCTTGCAAAGCGGTCGTGGCACCGGATCGATCGCCGCTGCTCCACCCCTCTTGCAGAACCGGTGCCCAATCCCGGTTGCGTACCCAACCGGCAGTGAGCGGAATCCAGCTGCGCATGATCTGCCGTGCGTGGGTCAGATCGGTAAAATCGGCAAACGGGCCAACCAGCATGCGCAAGACAAAACGGTTATCCCAGGTCCGGGCAGTTTGCAAACGGCTGTAGACCCCATGTGTTGCCAAGGTCTGTTCGATGGGACGCAAACTCTCCCGGTCCGGATAGATGCCGATACAGGCATAATAGGGACCCCAGCCCATCTTGGGCAGCGTGCTGTCGGTCGGGGTCAGCAGGAACGGACCCTCACGACAGCTGCCGTTGCTCTCCACCCCATCGGCGCGGGGAGCAGGGGCGCAATGGCCTTCGCTGTCTGCCGCTTTTTCCCCTTCGGCCACCGGCAAGCGGTGCAAGATCGATTCCGGTCGCAGACCAGATTCCGGCAATAACGGACGGGTTTTGTCAGAAACAGACGGAATAACCGATTCGATCGCTCCGGCAGAGAGCGGCATGGCGGCAGTGATGTTTTCTCTGACCTCCGTTTCCGGAGAGTGCCTGCCTGCCGTCTCTGGCAGGGGGGCCAAAGGTGAGGGAGAGGCCAGGGCGGCAAGCAACCGATTTTCCGTGCCAGAGATGGTCACATCACCCAGCGCAGACAGTTTGGAGTCGACAGCGGAGGGCTCGGTCAGGTCAAACTCCTTGACCTGTGCCTTTTGTTCCGTGTTTGCCGCCTGTGGCTGCGCACCACTCTTTTTGGCTGCCGATGGTTTCGGGATCTTCTGGCCTGCCGAGGCAGTGGATGGTGGGTGATGATTGTCGCTCTGGCCGACGCCTGCGCCGCTTTCAGCAACAATATCCAAGGCATGCTCTGGTAGCAACGGCCATCCCATCGCCGCCCACAGGCGAATGCGGGCCAACCGGTGCTGATAACGACTGCGTACCAGATTGGTTTGCAGGGTCAATGTTTCATACTGGGTATCCAGCAGCTCCAAAATGGTGCGTGTTCCAGCCAAAAATGCATCCTGAAGACCGGCCAAAGCCTTTTGATTGGAACGTAAAGCCCGCTCCTGAAATTCGATGGCCAACTTCAGGTTGGTCATATCCATGCGGGCCTCCTGGGCTTCGCGTAACGCCAGATGGCGTAAACGATCGACATCGGCCACCAGACTTTCCCACTCTGCTTGCGCCTGGCGTGTCCGCGAGGTGATCATGCCGCCGCTGTAGATCGGTACATCCAAAACCAACATGGAGGATTGATTGTCCGAATCCTCTTTAAAAGAGGTTCCGGTCCCACTCATTTCCGTATTCCAGGTGCGGCTGGCTGTGTAGGTAAAACGCAGGGTTGGCGCATGTTCGGCACGGCGCATTTTGGTGGCGATGGCGGCCTCTTCCATTTTGGCCCGTGCCGCACGAATGTCAGCACGTGATTCGATCATTTCTGCCAGACGCTCTTCAAACTGCGGTGGTTCCTGCCATTTGAACTCCGGCAGCACGATACGCGCCGGAGGCAATTCACCGGTCACTTCCGCAAAGGATGCCGCCGCTTTATCCATGACATTGCGGGCATTGGTGCGTGCCGCTTCGGCTTGCAGGGCCCGGGAATCGGCTTCATGCACTTCGGTTTCCGTTGATTCGCCGGCCTTGAAACGCAAGGCCACAATGCGGGCATGCCGGGCAGTGACATGGGTATAACTTTCGGAAAGTTCAAAAACTTCACGGGCTTCCAGCCAGTTGGAAATCAGGGTGGCAATGCGCACCGCCATATCCTGACGGGCATATTCCAAATCCGCGACAGCGGCATCGATATGCGGCAGCGACTGTTCACGTCCCAGCAGGTTGACATAGTTGAACAGTGGTTGATTGACCCGCAACGTGACCTGGGTGGGTTCATTATGTGAATATTTATTCAAGCGGCGATAATAGGTGGTTTCATCCAGAACGGTCGAAGCGTTGACATCGACCGTGGGCAACAGACGGGAACTGCTTTGCGGATCGACCTCACGGGCAGCGCGCAATACAGCAGACTGGCGTTGTACAATCGGACTGCGGGCCAACCCGTTCTCAACAGCAGCCCAAAATATCTGTACTTCCGGGGTGGGAGGGGCCCCCAGCAGTGGCTGTGCCCACAGGCTGGCAGCACAAGCCAACAGACAGGACCATTTCCGGGGATGCTGACGGTATAAAGCAATCAAAGGGTGGCACCACCGTTGAGGAGATCGGGATAAGAGTAGAGGCGGCATCGGTTCCTGACGCATGGTATGATCCGATAACGGCGAACATTCAAGAAGTTCCGTTGATTGGCCTGGAAATTGCCTAAATTTTACCGAGTCGATCAGAGCGAACAGCTTGTACTGATAAATTGACACTGATAGGATGTATATAAGTGTCCGCTTACCGGATCGTCAACTGCCACGGTTAATTATGTAATTTATGGCTGCCAATAAGTCAATACTTAACACCACCCGGATTCGGGTGTTGGCGGATATGGGCAATATTCAGGAAACTGGTGCGCCTCCTTTGATTCGGGAGACATTGGTTCTGATTATTGGCGCTATGGTATTGCTGATGAGCTGGTCTGCCATCACCAGTGTCAAGGAGGTGGCACATGTACCAGGGCAGGTCATTCCCAAAAATTCGGTACAAACAGTACAACATCTGGAAGGTGGGATTGTCGCCGAAATTTTGGTTGAGGAGAGCCAGTTGGTCGAAAAGGACCAGGTGTTGTTGCGCATGGACAGCAATTTGAGTGTCCCTGAGCGTGAGCAGGCAATGGCGCAACTGCGTGGGCTGGAAGCCCGTGCTTTACGTTTGCGCGCTTTTCTGGCCGAAGGTAACCGGGCCAAAGAGTATATCATCGCCCTGCAAAAAGATCCGCTCTATGCCGAGCAGTGGGAGGTCTACCAAAATCAGAAAATCTCCCTGCAAAACAATTTAGCCGTTCTAGACAGTCAAATTGCCCAGCGACAGGCCGACATTGACCAGGCCAAAGGAGAGCTGGCCGATGCACGTAAACAGTATGAGGTGACCGGAGAGTTGGTCAAAATTCGCAAAGAGCTGGTGGAGCAGCAGGCCATTTCCCGTCTGATCTATCTGGAGACGGTCCGTGCCCATATCGTCGCCAAGGGTGAGATAGAACGCTTTAAAAAACAGATAGAAAATCAACAGGCTGCCTTGCAGGAAGTTCAGCAGAGACGCAAAAAAACCATCGCCGATACCTATAAGGCCGCCAACGATGAACTGGCCGTGCTGGTCAACGAAAGCGCACAGGTGAGAGAAATATTGACAAAGATGGTGGATCGTGTAGAACGTACGGAAGTAAAGGCACCAGTGCGCGGCATTGTACAAGAATTAAAAGTTCATATTCCCGGTACGGTGATACAATCAGGCGAGTTGTTGATGCGGATTGTGCCGGTTGAGGATTATCTGGAGGTAGAGGCGCGTATTCCACCCAATGATATTGGCCGCGTTGCTATCGGCCAGATCGTGGTGGTCAAGATCAGCAGTTATGAGTTTTCTCGTTTCGGTACGGTTTCCGGCAAATTGGCCACCCTTTCCTCCAGTGTTTTGTTGGATGAACAGGGGGCCCCCTATTATCGGGGTGGCGTCTCCTTGAGCCGATATTATGTTGGCGATCAACCCGGCAAATATCCCATCACCTCCGGCATGCAGGCACAGATCGATATTCTTCTCGGCGAAAAAACCATTTTGAAAGGGATGATGGTTGCCTTGATGCGTTCCACCAGCGGCGGATTCAACGAACGGTAGACAACAATGGAAACCTCCTCTCTCCCCCTGTCCGAGGCACGCATTTTTGTATCGGTGGCCAGCTACCGGGACAGCGAAACCCCCTGGACCTTGCAAGATATGTTTGCCAAGGCCCGCCATCCGCAGCGGGTCTTCGCAGGGGTGTTGTGGCAGGTGGCCCCGGAGGATCCCGCCGAGTGGTGTCATGTACCGGAGGGTTGGTCCAAGCAGGTGCGCGGTGTTCAGGTGGATGCTGCCAGCAGCATGGGTGCCTGTTGGGCCCGCAGCCGTATCCAGCGCGAGTTGTGGCAAAACGAGGAATATCACCTGCAAATTGATAGTCACAGCCGTTTTGCACCCGGATGGGATGAGTTGTTGTTGGCAATGCTATCCACCTGTCCTGCGGTCAAGCCAGTGTTGACCACCCATCCGATTCGCTATGAGCCGCCCGATACGTTGTCGGCAGATCTATTGCCGATACTCACGGCAGGCCGTTTTAACGATGCAGGTATCTTGATGCCAAAAGCCAAAGGGTTGCCTCGCCCCTACGTACCGCAACAACCGGTACCGACGGCATTTATCGGAGCCGGTTTTGTTTTTGCCTCGTCCGCAATCCTCCGCGAAGTGCCCTACGATCCTTATCTCTATTTTCATGGTGAAGAGGTCAGCATGGGCGTGCGCTTGTGGACCCATGGTTATGATCTGTTTTGTCCCAACAAAGTGATTCTTTACCACGATTATACCGATCGGGGACGCCGCCGCCACTGGAGCGATCATACCGATTGGAGCGTGATCAATCGCCGGGCGATGGTGCGCCTGCGCCATCTGTTGGCGACCCCGCGAGCGGAAGATCAGGATGCAGAGGCCCTGCGTGAGCTGGATCAGTACGGTTTGGGGCAACGGAGAACCCTGAGCGAATATGAAACCTTTGCCGATGTGGATTTTGTCCGCCAACGTATCGGTGCCCGAGCAGCCGATGGTCAATTTCCCTTGCTGCCGGCAGAAACTGACAGCGCATGGAGTATGCGACGGGTGTTTACCCAGATTTATGACGAAAATCTGTGGAAGGCATGGGATACACGCAGCGGTCCCGGCTCCAGTTGGGAGGCAACACTTACCTTGCGGCAAGCCATGGCTGATTTGTTCAAGGAGTTGGGCGTGCGCATACTGGTCGATGCCGGTTGCGGTGATCTGGTCTGGCTGGCTGACATTACCACCGATTTGGAACTCTATCTGGGCTTCGATATGGTGCCGGGGTTGATCGAACGCAATCGTGTGTTGTACAGCCATCGCAAAAACCATTTTTTCAATGTGGCCGATATGAGCCGGGATCGTCTGCCGCGTGGCGATGCGGTGTTGTGCCGTAACCTGTTGACCCATCTGCCCAATGCCCTGGTCAGCGACACGTTGCGCAATCTGAAACAGAGCGAAACCCGCTATTTGTTGGCAACCACTTTTCCCGATAAGAAAAATCGCGATATTGAAGCCGGTCAATGGCGACCGGTCGACTTGACGGCTCCTCCCTTTTCCTTACCTCCAGCGCGTCAACTGTTGCCAGATGGGCAACACGGGGCCTGGTTGGGGGTCTGGAAAATGGCTGACTGGTAAGGTGAGCGCATGTTATCTCTGCAAACCCGACCCGCCTACGGAGAGAGCCGACGATGTTGAACTGGCGCGACTGGCTCTCACTGGATGGCAGTAAGCTGCATGGTACCTTGGTTATATTGGCAGCGCTTTCGCTGATGATCAACATCATCGGCCTTGCCGTCCCGCTTTCCTTGTTGCAGGTCTATAACCGTATCATTCCCAACCAGGGGGAGACCACCCTGACCATTCTGGTCATCGGTGTCTTGTGTGCCCTGTTGCTGGAAGCGGTGCTGCGTTGGTTCCGTTCTTATTATACCGGCTGGATCGGTGCCCGCTATGAACATGTGACCGGTTGTGAAATATTCCGTCGTCTGTTGTTTGCCTCCGGCAAAGGGCAACTCAGAGAGGCCGGTTCCGAGTTGCAGGAGCGGATGAGTGCCATTCAGATGGTGGGAGAACTCTATTCCGGGCAACTGTTTTTGGCGCTTTTTGACCTGCCGTTCCTGATACTGTATCTGGTGCTGTTGTTGCAGTTGGGTGGACATCTGGCCTTCATCCCGATCGGTTCCATTGTGCTGGTCACCGCCATCTCCTACCGCCTCGGCATGCAGATGGGCAAAGCGTTGGATGACGACAGCAAATCCATGATGCGTCGCATCGGTTTTATCACCGAAACTTTGGCCAGGGTGCATACGGTCAAAGCCATGGCGATGGAGTCACTGATGCTGCGCCGCTATGAGTTGTTGCAAAACTCTCACGCCCAAAAAACCCGTGAAATTATTTTCCGTGGCGTGGTCCTGCCCACCTTCTCCTCTTTCATGTCCCAGGTCAATACCGCGTTGGTGGTCACTTTTGGTGCCATCGCCGTGATGGATGGCGACCTGACAACCGGTGGCCTGGCAGCTTGCACCATGCTCGCCGGGCGCATGTTTCAACCCTTGCAAACCTTGGTCGGTGGCTGGACCCGCTTGCAGACGATCCGGATTGCCCGTCGTGATGTCAACGAGTTATTACATCTTCCCTCCCCGCCAGCCAAACCTCCGGTCAAAATAAGCAGCCAATCTTCTGGTCAGTCGCGCCAGGTGCATCGTTATCTGCCCAAAGAGTTTTCCTTTGAACTGGCCAACGTGAGCGTCAATTTTACCGGCAAGAGACCGGTATTGAATGATGTCTCTCTTACGGTGCGCCATCGGGAGACCATTGCCATTATCGGCGATAGTGGCAGCGGCAAGACCACGTTGTTGCAGTTATTGGCCGGTCGGGTTATGCCCACATCCGGCGTTTTGCGTTATAACGGTGAAGCCGTTGCAGAGGTTCCGCAAGCCTTTATCAATGCCCTTTCCTATGTGCCGCAAAAAGGGACCCTGTTCAGTGGCACGATTCTGCAGAACATCACCATGTTTGATGAATCGTTGGAAAAAGTGGCCATGCAAATGGCCACATTGTTGGGTTTGGATATCTCTGTGGCCCGCATGCCGAAGGGGTACCAGACCATCGTGGGGGATGGCGCGGCGGAATCTTTGCCGGCAGGTGTGGTGCAGCGTATTTCCATCGCCCGCTCCCTGGCCATGACCCCACAGGTGCTGCTCTTCGATGAAGCCAATATGGCCATCGACTCAGCCGGGGATAGCCTGCTGCGCGACAGTCTGGTGCAACTGAAAGATCGTTATGACTGCACGATTGTGCTGGTCTCCTGGCGTCCTTCGCTGTTGCGCCTGGCGGATCGGGTTTTCCGTCTGATCGATGGACGTTTGGAACCGCTTGCCGATTATCGGGACGCCTTTGCGCTATCCCAGTCAGCAACAGAGAGCAATGCCCAGGCATTGGTAGAAAAGGAACAGCCAGAACATAGAGAGCTCCCCAAACAGACAACATGGCAGGAGTTTGTCGAACGAATGCCGCATCAAAGCGCCTTTACCCGTTGCCTGCGTGGTTTGTTGGATGCGTTGCACTGGCAGGGATCAGCACGGCAGGTTGCCGAAGCATTGCCACATCTGTTTGGTAATACGCAGAAAATTGCCTCTGGAACCACCATTGCGGGCGGTGGCATGGATGTGACCGACTTTTGTAACACCATGATGAATCTGCATTATACCCACCGTTCCGAATGGGCCTATCTGGAACGACTCGATCTGCGCAGTGCCCCGTTTGTCTTTGTCGGACGCAAGCCGGATCAGGTCATGGTGGTGCTGGGTGCCAGCGATCAGGGGGGGATTGAAATTTTTGATGGCAGTGACGGCATCGTCAAATCAATCAACGGCAACATGATCGGACGGGCCTACTTCTTTATTCCACCCGGACAGGACTCTGCACGTCCAAAAAGTTGGATCTCATCGCAGCTGTTTCGTTTCGGCTCGTTGGTCTGGTTGACCATGGTGGTCACGCTGGTTGGCAATATCATGGCCACTTCCAGTGCCTTGTTCAACATGGCCATCTATGACAGTGTTATTCCCAGCGGTTCCCGTTCCATGATTCTGGGCCTGATGGCCGGCACGGTGGTCGCCATCGCTCTGGATGCAGGATTGCGTTTTCAACGGGCCCGTGTTCTGGCTTATATCGGTGCCAAAGCCGAACGCATTCTGGGTGCAGGCATTCTGGAACGTTTGTTGGCCATGCCTGCCCCTTTTACCGAACGGGTGGCCGTTGGTGTCCAGGTGGCGCGGATCAAATCGCTGGAAGTGATCCGGGAGATGTTTACCGGTAACCTGGCCGTTCTCTATTACGATGCGCCGACCACACTGTTTTTCCTTGTCGTTTTGTGGGTGATCAGCCCGGGGGTCATTCTGTTCATGATTCTGCTGATTGCCGCTTTGCTGCTGGTCGGTGCCGTACTGGTGCCGATTCTGCGTACCCATACCTCCTTTTCGGGTCGGTTGCAATCGCAACGACAAGCGTTTTTGACCGAATCCTTCGCCAATCTGCCTGTCATCCAAGGAGCCCACGCGAGTGAGACCTGGTATGACCGCTATCGGGAACTTTCCGGTAAAGCCATCCTGGCCAACTTTTATGTCGCACAGTTGACAACCATTCTTTCCGCCTCGGCACAGGTCTTGACCATGGCCGCTTCCATCGGTGTGATGGCCATGACCGCCAGAGGTGTCCTGACCGGAACGCAAAGCGCCGGTTCGGTGGTGGCCGCCATGATGTTGACCTGGCGTATCCTTGCCCCGATTCAAACCACCTTTCTGGGTATTTCCCGTATGGTGCAGATTTTCAGCAGCCTGTCGCAAGTCGATCGCCTGATGGAGATCAAAGGGGAAAGGGATCAACATACCACCACCAATCGGGGCGAGCTGCAATTTAAGGGTTCCGTTGTGTTTTCCCGCGTCTCCTTCCGCTACACCAACGATGCTGAACCGGCTCTGGTGGGTGTCAACTGCCAGATTCCTCCTGGATCGGTGGTTGCCGTCATCGGAGCCAATGGTTCCGGCAAATCGACCTTTATCAAGCTGCTGCTGGGATTGTATACCCCGCAAGCAGGAAGTATCCAGATTGATGATGAAGATATCCGTCAGCTCGATCCCATTGCCTTGCGGCAAGCGATCAGCTATCTGCCGCAAAACTGTGACATTTTCTTCGGTTCAGTCGCACAAAATCTGCGCCTGGTCAATCCGGTCGCCAGCGATGAAGAGCTGGAAGAAGCCACCGCCAAAGCCGGTTTGTTGGCGGAAATTCGGGCCATGCCCAACGGTTTTGATACCCGCCTGGACGAAAGCCGCTCCACCTCCTTGTCCGCAGGTTTCAAACAACGCCTCTCCCTGGCGCGTGTCTATCTGAAAAAATCACGTATTGCCCTGTTCGATGAACCTGCCAACAATCTGGATGGGGACAGTGAACAGTTGTTTCGTGATGCGGTCGAAGGGTTGCGTGGTTCTACCACCGTCTTTATCGTCACCCATCGACCCAGTCACATGCAGATGGCCGATATTGTCTTGTATCTGGATTCCGGCTACTTGCGGGGATCAGGCCCCCCCAACGAAATCAAAAAATTATTGTCGAAAAATTTTGTATAATCTGCACCAGAGGATTATTCAGGTTACTGCCCATGATACCCCGTCAATCCATTCACCGCTTTGCGGACGCCGTTACCCTGGAAGAGGCAGTGATCTCTTGGAAGGTGCGTTTGGGATTGATCTTGACCCTGTTTTTGACCTTTTTGTTTGTCCTCTGGTCAACCGTGACACGGATCGACGAGGCGGTGAAAGCCAACGGCCAGTTTGTTCCCCAGGGTTTGGTCTATCGTGTTCAATCTTCAGAGGCGGGTATTCTGTCGTCCATTGCTGTCAAGGAGGGAGATCGGGTAGAAAAGGGGGATCTGTTATTGCAACTCAGTAATGCACCTATCGATGCCGACGAAAAACAGGCCATGGCCCGCATGGCGGGATTGCAGACACGGCGGATTCGTTTACAAGTCCTGTTGAGTGGTAGCGAAGCCGATTTTTCCAGCGTCGACACCGCGTACAGCGATTTGGTCCGCGATCAGGCTTCCCTGTTGCGCAGCCAGATTGCCTCGCGAGAGAGCAGTTTATCGGTGATCGATACACAGTTGTTGCAGAAAAAAACAGAGTGTGAACAACTGGCCAACCTGATTCATACTGCGGAAGGGCGTGTCGGTGTCGATCGGGCAATGTTGGCCTTGCAGGAAGAGTTGGCCAATAAAAAATTGGTGGCAGAGGTAACCCGCTTGAATGCCAAACGAACCTACCTCAGCTCGCAAGCGGAGTTGAACCGCCTGCAAAACCAGTACGAAAAAGCAACCCAGGCGCTGGACGAAGTCAAAAAAAGACGGCGTACCCAGGAAGCGGAATCCAGACAACAGGCCAGTGACGAACTGGGACAGGTCAACAGCGATATTGCCCAAACCCAGGAACTGTTGACGCGATTACAGGAACGGCGTGCCTTGATGGAAATTCGCACGCCCGTATCCGGATCGGTGCAGGGACTGCGCACCCAGACAATTGGTGCAGTGGTCAAGGGTGGTGATCTGCTGATGCAAATTGTTCCTTCGGAATCGGAAATGATGTTGGAAGTGCGTATTTCACCCAAGGATATCGGCTTTGTGCGTCCTGATCTGCCGGTGGCGATCAAGGTCAACAGCTATGATTTCGGTCGTTTTGGTACGGTAGCTGGATTGTTGTTGTCGGTGTCGCCTTCCACGGAGGCGACGGAAGGATCAGGTGAAAAACGGCCATTTTATCGTGGCATTATTCGTCCAGATGCCCGTTTTGTCGGTGCGCCTCAATACCCGATTTTACCCGGAATGAGCGCCGAAGTGGATATCAAAACCGGTGAAAGATCCATCTTGGCCTATTTGCTGAAACCGCTCTTATTGCCGAACAATGTCAAGGGTGAACGTATCGAAGAGATCGTGCAACCCTGATGCCCTATTAATGAACAGTATTTATTGGATCGACTTGCATGGAAAACCGTCCCATTTCCAGCCCGGATCCGCCCGATCTTTCGGAAAGTGCTTTGCAGACATTGACGATCCGACAGCGGGAAATTTTGCATCTGGTGCAGGGTGGTAAATCCAACCGGGAAATTGCCGATCAGTTGGGTATTTCGGAGGGTACGGTCAAACAACATCTGGTCGCCGTTTTTCGCCATTTGAATGTGCGCAACCGAACGATGGCCGCCAAAATGGGCTTGTTGTCCCAACAGTCGACTGCCTCAGAAAATGTGTCACCAGCAAAATGGCTGCGTAACGAACAAACCCATTACGCCGAAGCAACGCACACCCTCCATTTTGCCTCAGCCATCCAACCCATCACTCTGGTCGTTGCCCGTTTTTGGGTCACCGAAAGCATGATGCACCGCTTGGGCAGCGGCCTGTTCGGTCAACTCAATCGCACCTTGCGCCATCTCTGTGAACAGGCTGCACACCATTTTGCCGGACTGGTGCAAACGATTCCAGGTGGCCTTATCCTTCTATTCGGTTTGCCCAATATTCGGGAAGAGGATGCCCAACGCGCTGCTTGCGCTGCCTGTTGGATCCATCGCCGTATGTTGCTTGATCCCGTTTTCGCCTGCCTCAGTGAACCGATTCCGTTACGCATCTGTGTCATCAGCGGTGAAGTGGTGGTATCGATTGATAGTGGCAAAACCATTTTACATGGCACACTGCTCTCTCACCCCTGTCTGGTAACACCTGTCGCCTGCAGCAATGACAGCCAGCCACACCTTTCTTCGGAAAGCAAAGAGATCATTCGCTATCATGCCTTGCGTTACGGGATTCCCAGCGCCTTTTTTCCCGAAGGAGAGGCTGTGCGGGCGGCAGTGGGATTATCAGGGAAAAATTCGTTCCGGCAACCTGATCTGTTACCGGCAGCCCCCCTCTTTGGCCGGGAATCCGAATGGCAGAGTTTGCTGAATATGGCCGAACAGGTCCGTTCCGGAAACGGTCAAAGCCTGGTGATCGTTGGAGAAGCCGGTTTTGGTAAAACACGATTAATACAAGAACTGCGCCGGCATCTGGATCAACAACCAGAGTGGCTGTGGCTGGAAAGTCAGTGCCGGAGCATGGCCGGACAGATAAGCTGGTACCCCCTGTCCACCCTGTTGGCGCAGTTGAGTCACTGCCAACCGGAATGGAATCAAGCCACCCAAAAAGCACATATGACCCATTGGCTGCACACCCATTATCCCTCCCTGGCAGCCTCGGGAGAACTGCTGCTGGAACAACTGTGCCATACAGATTGGCAATCGCCCGATGCAACACCACAAACCCAGACCGCCGCACAGCAACAGGAGTTGGTCCGCTTGCTGACAACCCTGCTGCGTGCCAGCAACCACCCGACTGTCGTGGTGCTGGATAATCTTCAATGGGCAGATGCCGCAACCTTGGCCCTGTTTCCACAATTGGCCGAAGCCTGTAATGGCAGCAAAGTGTGGCTGATCGGTGTGACCCGTCGTTCCTGGTTGCGCCTTTTTCCCGGCAGTCGGATTGTCTCTACCCTCTCTTTGAGCCGCTTGTCGTTACGCGCAACCCATCAATTGTTGCGCTCGCTGCAACCCTCTCTTTCTGGAGGTGATCCATTGCGCCGACAGATGAGTCAATGGTCAAGCGGTGTCCCCCTCTTTGCCACAGAATTGTTGCAACAAGCTTCCCGATACGCCGTTCCAGAACAACAGACTCTCCTGGATCTTTTTCCCCATACCCTTTTGGGGCTGATTTTGGGTCGATTGGATACGGTTGCCGTTCACTGGCGTGTGGTGCGGGCCATCGCTGCCTATGGACGTATCCGTTTAACTCACTTGTATCGATTGGATATTCATCCTACTCCAACCGTGGAAGCCGCTGTCGATTATCTCGTCAAAATTGGTTTGTTGGCGATTGCCGAAAACGATAACGAACGAGAGATCTCTTTTAACAATGAAATGGTGAGAAGTGCCATTTGGCTGACTCTGCTGGAAAAAGATCGTATTCCAGAGGGAAATGGGCCTCGCACCGCTTTGTCAGCCCGGATGTGGCAGGAGTAACGATGCCCAGTCAAGTTGATCTGGCACCAGCACAGGCAGAACAGATCATTCGCCAGTTTACACCGACACTTCGCATGGTACGCCTGTTGGGCTCAGGAAGTTTTGGCCAGGTGTTCCTGCTTGCCGATACCTTTGCCAAAGTCGCCGTCAAGATCATTCCCCTGCAAATGCGTAATAAGGAAAACAGTGCGGAATCAGAACCCGGTTGGACAGAATCCCATGAATGGCGACAATTGCTGCACAATTGGGACCGTCTGAATCACGCCAGTTTGGTGCGCATCCGCGCTTTTCATGCTTGGCATGCGCATGACGAACAGGATCCGATCGCTATCTATGGATTGGTCTATATGGATTATTGGCCCTATGATCTGTATGACTGTGTCAAAACATTAGCACGGGAAAAACAATTAACACCAGCACGTCGCTACGCCTTGCTGATCGAGTTGGCCGTCGTACTGCAAAGGTTGCTCGAAGATGCCAGATTGATGGTTACCGATCTGAAATTGGAAAACGTGATGGTCAACGGTATGCCAGATGGACCTTTCCAACTGGCATTGATTGACCTGGGCGGTATCTGTGAAGCGCGGTTGGCCGATTACCATCGGGTTATCACCACCGATTTTTATATGGCTCCTGAATTGCAAAACCGATCCGCTACTCTGATTGACGAGCCCATTCTGATTTATGGTTTTGGCATGATTGGCATGTTTGTTCTGGAAGGACGCTGGCCGGTCGAAGGGTATGACTATTTGAAACCAATGCTGCCCAAATTGCGCCAACAAGGTGGTCCGCAATGGTCAGAAGAGACCCGTCAATTGATGCCGGAATGCGTCAAAATTATTGAAATGTGTCTATGTGAAAAACGACCATCCGCCACTGTCGATTCCTCCAGCACCCCTTCTGGAGAACGTTTTGCTACCATGGCAGCCGTCACTCAAGCCCTGCGTGTCGCCAGACAGCATTGGGAAGAACGAGACCGCCACCAGGTGGTGACTGCCAAGGAACAAAACGCAAACGGTTCGGAGTCACAAAAAATTCGCGATCGTTGGCGAGAACCAATTACCGGAATGGAATTTTGTTGGATACCGAGAGGCAAATATCTGATGGGCCAATCGGATGAAGAGACAAAAACCTTGCGTAAACAGATGGATGAAGCGGCATTCAATAAATGGTTTGCACGGGAATTGCCGCGCCATCGGGTCGAACTGGATGGTTTCTGGATGGGGCGCTTTCCGGTGATGCGCAGCCAGTTTGCACAATTTGTCGAAGAGGCCCTGTATCAAACGGATCAAGAACGCATGCAATTTGCATTACGCAACAATGAACAAGAAAAAAAACGGCTGGATGCCTATAACTGGCGCAAAACCCGTTTTGCACAAACAGATCAACATCCCGTGGTCTATGTGAGCTGGTTTGACAGCAACGCCTATATACAATGGTTGCAGCGCCGTACTGGTTTACCGTTTTCCTTGCCTTCTGAAGCCCAATGGGAATACGCCTGCCGTGGCGGAGGCAGTACCGCATTTTCTTTTGGGCAGACCATTCGTACCGATCAGGCAAATTATTACGGTGGTGCCGTGTATGGAGGCGGAGAGACGGGTATCTATCGTAAAGGCACAACCGCCTGCGCGATGTTTGCCGCCAACTATTATGGGTTGCATGACATGCACGGCAATGTTTGGGAGTGGTGCCTGGATAGGTATGATGAAGGATTTTACAGCACGATGCAGGCAAAATTGCGCAATCCGGTTCATCGGACAGCGATCGGCTACCGCATCAAACGAGGTGGTTCTTGGCAATCATCACCAGACTTGGTGCGCTCTGCCTACCGAGGGGGAACCTACCCGGATACGGGAAAGGATGACCTGGGATTCCGATTAATTTTACCAGGATGACGTTATCCTATAACGAACGGAGGATAACCCCACTTCGGTGTTGTAATTCTTTTTTTAATCATTATACTATCGTACAGTATGAGTAGTATGCCCTGATTTTGCGCAGCAAAAAGCAGTAATGCAACAAATTGTAACACAACAAAAGAATAAATTATCTGGATAGTTAGGTTGCGTAAACAGGCAATAGCAGGTTTCGATTCAGGCAAATACGCTATTTAGCGAGAACTATAACGCTGCAGGAGTAATCAACATGGCCGAATCAGTCAACGATACCGAGACTGGTCAACAAAGTGCTACAGATAGCAGTTTCAAGCCGTCAACAGAGCAACAACAGGCTGCGGAACTGCTCGATCTGTCTGCATCACAAATGTCGGACGGAGCGGATCAGAGTGAATTGATCCAGTCGGTTCGTCTGGAGGCCAATGAATATTCCGACTTGGCCAATCTGCAGCCCGAAGTGGGTGTTGTAGAGGTATCCAAAGATGTCCATGCTTCGGAAGCAGTATTATATGCGGCGGTCGAGCTGGTTATCGATAAGCAAGGTTCTCTCGATCAAGTTGCGCCGGTGACCAACCCTGACGGGCGGGAACAAATTCCAGTACCGATCCCACCGACAGAAGAGCCCGTGTTTGAGCCGATTGAGTTTGGGCATGACACATCGCCGATCGGGTATCAAGATAGTTACACTACCAAAACAGAGGATCCAGAATATCCTGCGAGTAGGGAAGAGTCCAACTCAAATCGTCAACCAGTAGCACCGCAATCGACCACAAAAACTCCATCCAACCAAAAACCACCATCAGGTACCACTGCACCAGAGACGACTGAGCCTGCTACGACGGAACCAGCCACGACCGAGCCCGCGACGACGGAACCTGCTAC